>JAGAJR010000018.1 GCA_017626035.1 Alphaproteobacteria bacterium
AGGCTGTCCTTTGTCTTTATAACAAGTTCTTCCGTAAGTACCGGAAGTTACAGTATCGCAATCATGGTTAGTCGGACAGGTCGAAAGAAATCCGCTTTCTTCACAAGTTGGTTGTTTACAGTTGGTATAACAAGTATTGCTACAGTAAGTCGTTGAATCACATTTGTTGTTAGTTGGGATAGAAGACTTGTAACCGCCGTTTTCACAGGTTTTGTTGGAAACATCTTTGTAACAGGTTTTGTTGGCAAAAGAAACAGCGGTACCGTTCTGACAAGAAGTTAAGGAAGCAGTGTATCCGCCTTCGGAACAGGTTTTGTCCCGACATTGGTAACAGGTGCTTCCGGCTTCGTTGGTATAAGAGGCGGTCTGCACCTGAGTTGTCGAATTACAGGCGGATTTTGAATAACCGTCATCACAGGAAGTATTCGCATCGCGACACTTGAAATAAGACTTATTGTGCGGACAACGGTTGTTTTCGTCCGGTACTTTTCCTTCAGGACAAGATTTAACATATCCTTCATCGGAGCATTGACTGTCATCATCCAAATTCATTGAGTTGTTTCCTTCTCCAAATTTTAATCCGGCACACCCGCCGCCACCGACAGAACAAACCGCCGCAAGTTTGACGGCATTATTCGGATTAAAGGCAGACAGTTTGTTTAGGGAAATTTCCGGAGAAACAACAGATTCGGAGAAAGAAGAATTTTCTCCCGTAAATACCAAATTAAGATTATTATCGTTAACAAGATTTGCGGCGGCCTGTAGCGAATACGTACAAGCAACCGCGGCCAAAAGGCCGACATATATATTTTTCATCACACACACCCCTAGTAATATACGGGCCCACAGCCCACTACAATTATGATAATTTATTTTTTATTTATTTACAACAGAAAAGAGCACGGCGGAATGATTGTCATAATTTCGTTACATTTGCACATAAAAAACAAGATGCCCGAAAAGGCACCTTGCCGATAATCATAAAAAATCGTTATTAAGCAAAAATAATGGAAGATTTTTTACTTATATTTGACGGCATAATCCGGATTGAAATGGAATATAGGCTTTAGCTCCATAACAAAAAAGGCTTGTTTCAAATGAAACAAGCCTTTTTTGTTAGTGGTTGAAGGGAATTACTGAACAGGAACAACTCTGATGAATTGCTCATGGAGGTAAGGGTCGTCCTGATAATATTCTATCTTCCAGTTTTTTCCTTCAAAATCCATGAAAATTGCCTGTCGAGAACTTTTACACATGAGCTTTGCAAAGACTCTTACTTTCCACAAGCCTCCTCCCTCACTATAATAGCAGAATATTTTGTTCTGGTATTCTGTTGCGTAAATGGTTGAGGAATGTTCATCTCCGGGAATAACTATATCTTTTGAATTACACACCGGAATATCAGTGATTTCCAGAGTTTTTTCATCGATATGTTTCAATACCAATTCTCTAAAGTTTGAAATAGCAACAAAGCCATTTCCTAATTCATGTATTTTCATAATAAATCTATTTTTATATTAATACATTTTTAGAATAGCATATTTTCCGTATTTCGTCAAGTTGATGTGAGGCTATTTTTGTCTAATTGCATAATCCCGATAAGTTTTTAATTCTTCCTCCAGAAAATAAGTGCTTAATTTTTTCTGGTGGGCTTGGGCAATTGCTTTTGTCCGGTTATAACAAAGCTTGTCAACAGATTTCCGCTGCACTTCATCGGTCGAAAAAGGCGGCAGAGTGTCGTATTTGTTTTCAGTGTCTTTAATCGCGGCAAAAGAATTTTCCAAATAGAATTTTTGCATGTTTTTTCCTTATTTATTGGCTTGCCCAGACAATTCTGTTGACCAGAGCAATATTTTGAATGGTTATGGTGCTTTCAATATCTTTATTTAACAAATCGCAGACTTCCAACGAGGAAGATGTCCGGCGGATAAATTCGTTGATAAGAACCCGTCCGTCTTTAAGCAAAACAACGATTCGGTCTCCTTGGCGTATTTCTGAGTTCTGGCTGATAATAAGCGTTGTATTTCTGCGATAAAAAGGCTCAAAAAAGTCAACATCCACCTCAACGGAATAGATGTTGCAGACAGTATCTGGAAACCGGATTTTACCCCATTGGTCGGTAATGACTTTGGCGTCTTCAATCGGGTTGTTGGCTATTTTTGAGAATTTTACATAAGGAACAAAATTTTGTGTCTCCGAAATAGCATTGTTTTCGTTCATCAGATTGTAGAACTGATCAAAAGTCATATTGCAGACTTCCAAAATTTTATTGAGGCTGTCCAGAGAAGGCCATCTTTTTTTTCCGTCCGGACGGATTCGTTTGCTTTTGTTAAAAGTTGTGGAATCTAAGCCGGCTTTTTTAGCGAGTCCGGAAGGGGACAGGCCGTTAATTTTTGCCAACTTATCAACAGCTCCCCATACATTTTCGTACTTCATATTCCCTCTCTATGGCTTGAATTTTGGCGATAACTTCATCATAAATCATTCTTTGTTAGGAATCAATTCTTTTTTTATATTGAAATTCCTACAACCTTATGTATAAGTTCAAATTATTAACAAATAGTTAAAGCAGTTTATTGCAACTTTATGGAGAAGAAATATGAATGAAGAATATGAGCCGTTTGACAATGTGGAACAGGTCTGGTTTTGGTTTTGCGGCTGTCTGATTGTGCGGGGAGACGGTGTCCGCGGCTGTCAGGATTATGTTGGTAAACTCAGAAATTGTGAGATTGGGGATATTTACCGGATAATCAAAAGAATGAAGTTTCTGCATCAGATAACCAATCGTCATCTGAGAATCATGGCAAAATGGGGAAATTTATATTGTCCGCCGTATTATGACAAACGAGCCAAACGTAGCGAAATCCGCCTTTGGGACGAGGGAATGAAGGTTTTGGAAGCACATCTGAAAGAAAAGAGGATTATTTTATGAATGTTGAGCTTTCCGGATTAAAGCATTTCAAAGCCGTATATGTGGTTTTTGTTGACAATACAAGCCTTTGGTGGCTGAAATTGTTGAAAAGAAATTTTCGCCATTGTTATGTTTTGTTTCAGGTGGATGGGCAGGGAACCTGGTTGGAATTGAATCCTATGTCAAATCAAACGATAATAAATTTATATGAATATAGTCCTGATTTTGATTATATTTCCTATCTGGAAGATTCTCAAAATGCCGTTTGCGTCCGGACGAATGTTGTGTCTTCTCCCTTAAAACCGGCTCCCATAATGGCATTCACCTGCGTCGAGTTTGTCAAAAGAATTATCGGCCTGCACAGCCGAAAGGTATTTACTCCTCATCAATTGTATAAAAAAATACAAGTTGTAGGAAAAAAGTCTTGACAAATGATTTTTTTTGTGTTACGTATTCTCACATGCCACTTGCCAGTAGTGTATCTAAAATAAATAAAATTAATCTTAACGAAATTGATTGAACAAGGACCCGGACAGGGTCTTTTTTTTATGGAGTTTTTTATGACGGTAAAAAAAGTAAAAACTCTGAAAGCTCTCAAAAATCGTTTGAAAAAAACACTGCCGGAAAAAATATCTGAAGTCATCGCCAGTTACGAAGTGTTTTCGGAGCATCCTGTTCCCGAAGACGCCAAAGGTTTCGGAGCCCATCACACCGCTTGCAAAGCTGCGGTCGTTCATGCCGAAACCCTTTTGAAACTGGCTAAATGGACGGATGACAAGGAAATGGCGGAAACAAAAACGAATGAAGATATTTTGGAGATGATAGCACAAGCCCGAAACGAGTTGAGCCGAGACGATGATGACGATTGACTTTTTTGAGTTTGTTTATGTCTGGTTCCGGCTGCAGGGACTAAGCGTTCCGAAACATCAGCGGAAAATGGCGAAATGGCTCTCAAAGCTTTATGCCGAAGACAGCGGAAGGCAGGCTCTTCTGATGGCTTTCCGCAACTCGGGAAAATCAACGGTTGTCGGTTTGTTTTGTGCCTGGGCGTTATATCGGGACAATGCCTGCCGGATTTTGGTGATTGCCGCCGATTATGCTTTGGCAAAAAAAATGGTGCGGAACGTAAAGCGGATTATTGAGCAGCATCCTTTAACCGGAAATCTAAAGCCTTCCAAATTGGAACAATGGGCTTCGGATCAGTTTACGATTAAAAGGAAACTGGAACTCAGGGATCCGTCCATGCTTGCCAAAGGTCTGGATGCCAATATTACCGGTTTGCGGGCGGATTTGATTATTTGTGATGATGTGGAGGTTCCCAGGAATTGCGATACGCCGCTCAAACGTCGGGAGATGAGGGAAAAGCTCAAGGAATTGGATTATATTCTGACCCCGGGCGGCATTCAACTCTATATCGGCACGCCGCATACGTTTTATACGATTTATCAGACGGAGAGAAAAGAGGAAAAACAAGAAACAGAACCTTTTCTTTTGAATTTTGCAAAATTGGAAATTCCGATTTTGAATAATGAGGGGAAAAGCAGTTGGCCGGAACGTTTTTCTGAAGAAAAAATCGCCTCAATCCGGCAACGCTCCGGCGAAAATAAATTTATGTCGCAGATGATGCTGAAACCGCTAAACCTCAAAAACAGCCTTCTTAATCCCGATCGCCTGAAACCGTATCGGCAAGAGTTGTCTCTGACTTTCGCCAACGGAAAAACAATTCTGAAAATCGGAGAACGAAAAATGCTCTCGGCATCGGCTTGGTGGGATCCGTCCTTTGCAGCGGAGAAAAGCGACAACAGCGTTGTTGCCTGCGTTTTCACTGATGAGGATGGGCAATATTGGCTTCATGATTTGGAATATATCCGGATTGATAAAAAAGACGAGGATAAAGCCGCCACGCTTCAATGTGAAAAGATTGCGGACTTCATTGAAAGAAACCATTTGCCGTCGCTGCGGATAGAAGTTAACGGCATCGGCAGATTTCTGCCCGGAATTTTGAAACAAACGCTAAAAAATCGAAAAATACGGGCGGCTGTTTTGGAAGTTTATTCCAGCAGTAATAAAGAAAAGCGGATACAGGAGGCTTTTGAGGTGTTGTTGGCCGAGCGGGCATTGAATGTTCACGGCCGCATTTGGCAAACGCCGTTTATTAAGGAAATGCGGGAATGGTCGCCGCTCGGTTCGGTTAAAGATGATGCTTTGGATGCCGTTGCCGGATGCCTGCGTTCCGAACCGCTTCGTTTTGCATCTGCAGGTGTATCGGGGGAGATATTAAAGGGAGCGGATTGGCAAGGCGGCGGACAAGCTTTTTATGCCAAGTCCGATTTTGAAATTTAAGAAGGAAACAACAATGTTTAATGAATATTATACGTGGGCGGCAATGATTGAAATTCCGGTCTTTGCCGCTTTATTTCGAATGTTGGTAAAACAGAAAAAGGAATGTGAAACGGATATCGGACGCTGCCGGGAGGCATTGTCTGAATTCAAACTTCACGTTGCCCGAAATTATGTATCCGTCAATTATTTGAAGGATGTAGAAAATCGTCTGACCAACCATTTGCTGCGGATAGAGAAGAAACTTGATGACGTGGGGAGGCCGAGATGACAAATAAAGATGCGGATATTTTGGCCCGGACAATTTACGGGGAAGCAAGAGGCGAGAGCATTTCCGGACAGGAGGCAATCGCCTCTGTTGTTTTAAACCGGGTAAATTTCTCTTTGCAAAAGGGGCGTTACTGGTGGGGAAACAGCATATCGGACGTGTGCAAATCTCCTTATCAGTTTTCTTGTTGGAACAAAAATGACCCGAATTTTGAGCGGCTTAACAAGGTAGATGAGACGGATATAAATTTTTGTATTTGCAAACGAATTGCCTTGCGTGCGGTTTCAGGACTTCTGGAAGATAAAACCGGAGGGGCGACACATTATCATGTAAAAAATCTTCGTCCCCGCTGGTCAGTCGGAAAAATCCCCTGTGCGGAAATCGGACGCCATGTCTTTTATAACGATATTGAGAAACAGCCATGCGGTTAAAACGGTTAAAATTTTTTCGAAATTTGCTTGGCGGAATAAAATTTTCTCCGGCAGGCGAAGAAGGCCGAAGCCTTTTGGAGAGGTTTTGGCGGCCGCTGTTCGGATATTGCGTTTCATTAACCTGGGTCGCCTACATTTTAACAATCTGTTGGACAGCTTTGAGCAGAGGAGAGCACACGGCCGAAATAATCAATGCCCTGCTGGAAGCCGTGTCTTTATGGAGCATGGCACTGGGCGTTTTGGGCGTATCGGTCGTAAAAAGCAGTTCGGCAAAACAGAAGTCGGTTTCAAAACAAGAAACGGATATGAAGCAACAACATAAACTTTAAGAAAGGAAAAAATATGGGAGGAGTATTTAGATTCAGTGCCCCGTCGTCGGCACCGGTCATTGTCGATAATTCAGCGGAAATTGCCAAACAGCAGGCGGAAGAAGAACGCAAAAAGGCCTTGGAACGCCAAAGAAGAGGCTGGGAAAGCAATATTAAAACATCTTATGCCGGATTGTTGGGCGAGAAGGAAAACAACCTTCAGCGTAAAAAACTGCTTGGAGAATAACCATGGAAAACAGACTGGAAAAACTGGTCGAACGCTATAAAAAAGCGGCGGAACGAAAACAAAATTGGGAACCTCATTGGCAGGAATGTTATGAATACGCATTTCCGCAGAGAGAAAACGTTAGTTTTTCTTCGGCACAAAATGATTACGGAGCGAAAAAGAACGCACATTTGTTTGACGGAACGGCTCCCGATGCGGTTGACCAGCTGGCTTCGTCCCTGTTGGCGGAACTGACGCCGTCTTGGGCCAAATGGTTTGGACTGCGTGCCGGAAACGAACTGGGAGATATTGAAAAAGAACAAATTTCCGGGTTGCTGGAACAAACTTCGGATATTATGCTGCAAAACTTTGAACATTCTAATTTTGCAGTGGAAATTCACCAGTGTTATTTGGATTTGATAATCGCCGGAACAGCTTGCCTGATGTTTGAGGAAGCCCCTCTGGGAGAAGCGACGGCGTTTCATTTTTATGCGGTTCCTTTGCGGGAGATTGCCATTGAGGAAAGTGCCGACGGAAGAATAGATACGACATTCCGCCGGTCGCAAATAACGCTGGACGGGATAAGAATGCGTTTTCCGGAAACGGAAATTCCGCCCGAAGTTTTGGAACGCAGCCAAGAAGACAGAAACTTCAAGTTTAATTTGATAGAAGCCGTTCAGCCTCGCAATTATGCAGGCGGTGCCATGGGATATGACTATACGGCTTTTATTTTGAATGAAGACAATCCGGGAACGGAAAGCTGGATTTTGAAAGAAGGGATTTTTGAGACGTCGCCTTTTATCAATTTCCGCTGGTTGAAAGCACCGGGAGAAATCTACGGGCGTTCTCCGGTAATGAAAGCTTTGCCGGATATTAAAACCGCCAATAAGGTTGTGGAACTGATTTTGAAAAATGCGTCAATTTCAGTAACCGGAATTTGGCAGGCGGATGATGACGGCATTTTAAATCCGTCAAACATAAAACTTGTTCCGGGAGCGATTATTCCCAAAGCGGTGGGGTCTAAAGGGCTGACTCCTTTGGAAGCTCCGGGAAAATTTGACATCTCCCAGCTGGTATTGGAAGATTTGCGGAAACGCATCAACCATGCTTTGCTGGCGGACAGGCTTGCTCAGGTGGACAGCCCTTCAATGACGGCAACCGAGGTGTTGGAACGTTCGGCGGAAATGGCCCGGATTTTGGGAGCCAGTTTCGGAAGGCTTCAAACTGAGCTTTTAACCCCGCTTTTGAAAAGGGCTTTTCATATTTTGAGAAGGCGGGGAGACATCAGGAATTTTGACCTTGACGGCAAAATTGTTGATTTGCAGTATAAGTCGCCTTTGGCTTTGGTGCAGGCACGCAAGGATGTGGGAAACATATCAGAGTGGATAAACTTAGTGGCAACGCTTGGTGAGCAGGGAATGTCCGCCGTCAATTTTTTTGAAGCGGCAAAATGGCTCGGCAAGACTTTAAGCGTTCCCGCAAACTTGATTGTTGAAACAAAACCGGAGGCAGCTGATGCAGGGGCTGTATGACACGGCAAAAATGACCGATGAGGAAATCAGGATGTCATTTGCCAAATGTTTTGGCAGCCGGGAAGGACGTATTGTCCTTTCATTTTTAAAACGAATAACCATGGAGCGGTATCTCGGGCCGGATTGCACCTCGGACGAATTACGTCATTTGGAAGGGCAGCGGAGCTTAATAGGTTATATTTTTTCGCTCCTTAATAATCATTGCTGATTTTTTTAGAAAGGAAAATTTATGAACGAAAACAAAACGGAAAATCTGTTGGAACAACCGGAAGGCAAAATGTCTTCTTCTCTCCGCAGATATAATCTGCCGGAGAAATTTTACGATGCCGGCACCGGAGAAATAAAGGTGGAGGAATTGGCCGCCGCTTATAACGAACTGGCCGCAAGGGACAGTAATCTGGTGGAGGGAAATATCAGAAACATTCCGTCCAGCTATGACAAATACGAGATTAAAATTCCCAATCCGCTTTTGGAAAGGGATGATGAGGTTTTAAAAAGATTTCATCAATGCGGTTTCAGCAACGAACAGGCACAATTGGTTTATGACCTTGCCAATGAACGCGTTATTCCGGTAATCGACCAATTGACGGTTAATTTTGAAGCTCAGAAACAGTTGGAAAAACTGGTGAGATATTTCGGCGGACAAGAACGTTTCAATGAAATTTCACGCCAGATTTCAACTTGGGCAAAAGGCAATCTGCGTCCTGAAATTTATGATGCTTTGGGAACGACTTCCGAAGGCGTGATTGCTCTTTACAAAATGATGTCGTCCAATGAACCGGGATTGGGAAAAGACGGTTTTACGGAAGAAGAGTTAAGCGAGGATAAACTTCGTAAGATGATGGAGGATCCTCGGTATTGGCGGGATAAGGACAAGTCCTATATTGCCAAAATCACCAATGGCTTTGAGAAGTTATACCCTGAGAAATAAATCCTTGGGGTTTTTTATTATAAAATTTTATCAATGGAGAAAAATATATGTCTACGAAAGTAAGTGAATCTTTTATCAAGCAGTTTGAAGCCGATGTTCATTTGGCTTATCAGCAGTCAGGCTCCAAACTGAGAGATACCGTTCGTTATAAGAATGATGTGAAAGGCTCGTCCACCGTTTTTCAAAAAGTGGGAAAAGGCATTGCTTCGCAAAAAGCCCGCCACGGTTTGGTTCCGGTGATGAGTTTGGATCATACGCCGGTGGAATGTGAATTGCAGGATTATTACGCCGGTGATTGGGTTGATGCTCTGGATGAGTTGAAAATCAGCATTGACGAAAGAAGAGTGATTGCCAATTCCGGAGCTTATGCTTTGGGCAGAAAAACCGATGAGTTGATTATCGGGGCATTGGCTAAAGCTTCTTCAGGCAATGATGTCGGCGATTATACCAAAGTCATGTCTAAAAAAGACATTTTGGATGCGTTTGCCAAATTAAACGAAAACAATGTGCCTGACGACGGGCAGCGTTTTGGCCTGGTAGGTCCTCACCAGTGGAATGCCTTGTTGAATATTCCGGAGTTTTCCAGCTCTGACTATGCCGGAGACAATCTGCCGTTTTTAAAAGGGACGGAATGTCGCAAATGGCTTGGCATTAACTGGATTATGCACACCGGATTGCCTTTGGATGGAACGCAGCGTGATTGCTTCATTTTCCATAAAACCGCGGTCGGACATGCTTCCGGGCAGGATGTCAAAACCGATATTACCTGGCACGGCGATCATGCCGCCCACTTCATTAATAATATGATGAGCCAGGGAGCTTGTCTGATTGATGAGAGCGGCGTTGTCCGGATTAAGTGTAAAGAAGCGGCTGCTGTAACCGCATAATTTTTTGAAAGGAGAAAACAATGGCTTTTAACAGTAAAGATTTCAGCGTCATGGCTTATGCCAACGGTTTCACATTATGGAACTATGCTTCGGCGGATAAATTGGCGGCAGTAAAGGGAACCGGATATTTCAATGAAACGGCTCCGTTTGTTTGCAAAGGAGATATGATTTTGACCGTTGCCAATAAGGAGGCGGCAATTGAAAGTGCAATCCTCAGTGTCGAAAATGTCGGCGACGGAAGCGTTTCCGTCAGTGATATGACGACAGCGGCAGTGTCGACGCCTGCTTCTTAATAATTTTATTTTTACATACTGGAATTTGGCTGGGGGCTGTTTTCGGACAGCCCCGTTTTTTATGATTGGAATAATTAAATGAATTACACCGACTTAAGCATTTGCTCCAATGCACTGCTCAAACTCGGAGCGGAAAGCATAACGTCTTACAAAGACGGGACGGCGGAAGCGGAAATCGCCTCTTCGCTGTATCCGTTGATAAGGGACAGCCTTTTGTCCTCTTATCCGTGGAAGTTTGCCGTCGCTCAAAAAAAATTGCAGCGTTTGGCGGATTCTCCTATTGCGGATTACCGTTATGCCTATCTTCTGCCGAATAATTTTTTACGGGTAATTTCCGCCGGCGAAGGCGGACGCGGGCAGGGAATAACCTATGCGATTAATGAAAACCGCCTGCATACCGATAAAAGCGAAGTTACGTTGACTTATATTTTCCGACCTCCGGAAAGTTTGTTTCCTGCTTTTTTCTGTGAGGCGTTGGTAGCCAAACTTGCCGCGGAATTTTGCCTGCCGTTGACGGAAAGCACCAGCCGTGCGGAAATGCTTGCCAAAATCAGCGATGATTTGGTAGCTAAAGCCCGTCTGATTGATGCCCAGCAGGCAACACCGTCATGCTTTGAAGATTATACATTGGTGGAGGCAAGAAAATGAGCAATATGATTTCGGTAAAAACAAATTTCACGTCGGGGCAGGTGTCGGAAAATCTGTTCGGACGGGGTGATTTGAAAATTTTTGAAAACGGAGCTTCTTGTTTGGAAAATGTGCTTATTCAACCGACCGGCGGCGTTTCAAGAAGGTATGGAACCAGATTTGTGGAGGAGTTGTCCAAACCGGCAAAGTTAATTCCTTTTGAGTTTAATACGGAACAAATTTACCTCATATGTATCATGGACAGTGAAGTGAAAGTTTATAAAAACGACGAGTGTATTGCCGATTTGGAAGCTCCTTGGAAAGAAGAACACCTTCACAACCTGAATTGGACACAGAGTGCCGATACGTTGCTGATTGTAACGCCGGATGTTCCGCCTCAGCAGATAAGCAGGAATAACGGAGAGGTATGGGAAATTGGCGAATGGAAGTTTTATACGGCAGACGGGTTTGTTTATTGCCCTTACTATAACTTTTTCAAATATAAGGAAAAAATAAACACGACCGGTTCTTCGGGAACGATAAACATCACGGCGGCTAATGATATTTTTGACGAGAATTATGTCGGCAGCCTGATAAAAATTAACGGCGGGCTGGTGGAGGTAAGCGAGTATGTCAATGCCAAAACGTTAAAAGGCGTTGTGCAGAAAACGCTTACGTCCGTGAAGGAAACCGACGATTGGGAAGAAAGTTCCTTTTCAAAGAGAAGAGGATATCCGTCTTCGGTAACGTTTCATCAGGACAGAATGGTTATCGGCGGTTCAAAAAGTCTGCCCAATCGCTTATGGTTGTCAAAATCTTCTGATTTGTTTAATTTTGATTTAGGCGAGGGCAAAGATGACGAGGCAATAGAATTTGCCATTTTGTCAGATCAGGTAAATGCGATTAAAGCTGTTGTTTCCAGCCGCCATCTTCAGGTATTTACCACCGGGGCGGAATGGATGGTCAGCGGCGATCCTTTGACGCCGTCAAGTATTCAGCTGCACCGCCAGACCAGTATCGGTATTTATTCCGGAAAAAATCTTCCTCCGCAGCCGATTGGCGGAGCGACGGTTTTTATCTCATCCAACGGAAAACAATTGCGTGAATTTTTGTATACGGATTTGGAACAGGCTTATCAGGCAAAGGATTTGACGTTGATGAGTTCCGATATGCTCAGTTTTCCGACGGATATTGTTTTTAATCCGGATGAAGCCGTTTTGTATATCTTGCAGGAAGACGGAACAGCTTCTTGCCTGACCAGTTATCGTTCGGAAGAGGTAAATGCCTGGAGCAGGATTAAAACAAACGGGCACTTCTTGTTTATGACGGTTATCGGAGCGGACGTCTATGTTTGCACACTCAGAAACGGCCGGTATTTTTTGGAGAAATTTGACAAGGAAACCTATTCTGATTGCACTCTTTTTCTAAGTTCGGAAACCCCGAAAAAAGAATGGTCGGGATTAGACGTTTTGGAAGGAAACGAAGTTACGGTTATCGCGGATGGTTTCAGCGTCGGCAAACAGGTTGTAACCGGTGGCGGAATTGTTTTGCTGGATGCCGCAAAAGAAATCATTGTCGGAATACCCTATCTTCACGTCATCGAGCCTCTGCCGTTTATGGTGGATGCGGTGCGTCCGTATGCTCCTTCGGCTCTGCGGATTGTGTGGGGAATGTTTCGCCTTATTAATACCAGGGCGTTTTGCATAGATATCGGCTGCGGGTATTTTCAGGTTCCGCTCAAACGTGTTCATCGGGATGTTATACTTGATTCGCCGCCGTCATATTATTCGGGGGATGTGTGTTTACGGTCGTTAGGGTGGAAAAGAGAAATGAAAAAGCCGTTGTGGAGTATAAAAAGCGATGAACCTTTGGCGTTCACATTACTTTCGGCGGCGTTGGAAATTAAAGTTAAAGGATAAAAGGAGACTAAAATGGGAGGATTGTCATCAATAGCGTCAAGCAGTGTCGGAGATGCCGTAAAAAAGACGATAAAAACGGGCGGAATGGCCGCTCCGTTAATTCCGACGGCCTTTGTCGGCAAACAGCTGACACAGTTGTCCGATAATAAAAATCAACTGAATAAGCAGTTAATATCGTTAAAAAACAGTCAGGAAATAAACCGCAGGAACAAAAAGAACATTCTTGAAGAACAGCTTGCATCAAGAAGAGCCAGATTGGGCAGTATGGGCATATCCGTCGGCGGTTCTGCGGTGGCCGGACAGCAGGGATTGTCCCGAAAAATTTATGAAGACATTGCTCAGGATGATACCCGATATGACGAACGTTATTCCGATATTTACAACGACTATCAAAAACGGCTGCGTCAACAATTGTTAAGCACGGTTGATACGGCGTCCAAGGTTATTAAATAAAGGAGAAAAAAATGCCGAGATTAAAACTGACTTATGCGGAAAAACGGCGTCGGGATTTTGAAAAGGAACTTCCTGTTGCGGAACAGCTGGATGCGATTCTGAAAGCTTTTGACATGGTTTTGCAGGAAGGCGGAGAACTTCCTTACGACTTGATAAATATCATTGAAAAATGGCAGGAAATAAAATTTCGTTATCCGAAATAAGAGGCTCCCCCTGTGCAGACAGGGGGAGTTAATTTTTTTTGTTTTAAATGGATGAATTATCAAAATTTATTCAAGCAGAACTTAACTTCATGTTAATTTTTTTTGTTTATGAGTATAAGCGAAAACAGCTAAGAAAGTATGTGTGATGAAATACGAAATCAGCGAAGAAGTCGCCCATATTAACGGTCATCCGGAGAAACTGGTAATATTTCTGCACGGGTATATCGACAGTGATACCTCGGTTGATAAGCGGCTGTCTTATTTAATTGATAATCTTGACAATACGGCGATTCATATTCCGCAGGCTCCGTTGCAGTGCGAAATCCACGAACGGAAACGTCAATGGTATTCCATGCACCGTTTTGATCCTGATGATGCCCGAAAAACCGTTGCCACAATGGAAGAATGTGCCGTTTTTTATAATCGCATGGGCGATGGTTTTAATGAAGCGTTTATGTATTTGAATCCTTATATCGACCAGTGTTTGAACGAATATCAGCTGGAAGATAAAGACTTGTATATCTGTGGTTTTTCTCAAGGGGCGATGCTGGCGGTTTATACTTCTTTGATGCGTGAGGAAACAATAGGCGGCTGTATCAGTTTCAGCGGCATTTTGGCTCCGCACGGTTATCTGATGAAAAATCACAACGCCACGCCGGATATGTTGTTAATCCATGGTGATGCCGATACGCTGGTTCGGTATGAAGCTTTGGAGTTCAGTCGTTCCCGCTTGGAGCAGATGGGCTGCCGGACGACAACTTTCACGGTTTCCGGCGGACAGCATACAATCAGTGAAGACGGGCTAAAACAAGCCGTGGATTACATTAAACAACATTCTATAAGAAAGATTGCGGTCTGATAAGCCCGCCGTTTTTCATAAGTTGGTTTTCTTTGCGTTCCATAGCCAGTTCGGAATCTTTACCGAGATTCTTTTCATAAATTTCTCCGAAGTTTCCGATTTCGGCAATAGCTTTTCTGACCCAATCCGGCTTAAGCCCGAATTTTTGCCACAATTCCGGATTGTCGCCTAAGAGATTTCGGGTAGAAGTCTCTTTTGTGCCGATAAAAACTTTAATGTTCTGAGAAGTCGCTTCTTTTTCTTCGGCGAGTTTAAGAGCGTTAATAATCCATTTGCTGATGATTCTCAGCGTAATGTTGTCTTTGGCAACATAGGCGTAAACAGGATTAACGGCAATTGTTTCCGGCAAAAGGGCAACATCGTCTTTACCGGCGTAATTTTTAGTGAGAATACTTTTCAGATAAACGGCATTTCCGGTAAGAAGCTGACAGCGGTTAAGCAGGAAAGCTTCTCTGGCCTTGTTTTCGGAACGAAACAGCAGAGGATTGAAATCAAGCTTGTATTTTTCGCTGTATTCCTGAAGGCGGCTCAAGTCTTCGGAATTTGTAACCGTGCAGACTTTGCTTCCTTTGTAAGCTTCCATGGAATCTGCATCGTCAATTTTTTTAGCCAGAAACATTTGCCGGTCATAATAAAGGACATCGGCCGGCGAAGCTTTGCCGGAGAGTTCAGTGCTTGCGGAATAAGGCATGCCGCCGAACATAATGTCAATTTTGTTGGTTTTTAAGGCTTTGTCGGCATTGGCGGATGAAACGTTAACCATTTCAAATCTGTCGCTTCTGCCGAATACCGCAAGAGAAAAAGCTTTACAGAAATCAACGTCAATTCCGCTCCAGATTCCGTCCTCGTCTTTTTTGGCATAAGTATCGGAAGACAAATCCGTTCCGCAACGGACAATCCCCCGGGTAGTGATATAACGCAATCCGGCATCGGCGGCAAAAGTGTTTTGAGCAGCAAGCAAAGATAAAAAGCAGCAGATAGAAAATTTAAGTTTCATTTTATTAACCAATTTTGTATTATAATAACTGAAAGTTTTTCTACAATATAGGGCAATTTTTATGAAAAGTAACTATTTTTTGCGACTTATCATCGGGTGTTTTATGCTGTTGTCTGCCGGTAGTGCTTCCGCCGCTCAGATAAGCGGTGCCGAAGCCAAAAGCTGGGCGGATGAAAAAGGCCAGATGCTTTTGGAAACTTTCTCTGAGCCGGATCTCGGAAAACGCTATGAAAAATTGGATGAACTGTTTCTGAATTATGTTGATTTGGAATATATCGGCAAATTTGTCATGGGAAAATATTGGCGGCAGATGACCCCGGAACAGCAAGAGTTGTATCAAGACCTTTTCCGCCGCTATGCTTTGGCAATATATAAAGGGTTTCCGCTGAATTTTGACGCCTCGAAAATCAAATATGAATTAGGCGGAGCCCGCCCGGGACCGTCATATACGGACGTAACCGCAAACATCCGCTTTGATATGGGAATGAAAAAAGGCCAAACGGAAGTTGAAAGTATTTTGATCGAATTCCGTCTTCATCGGGTAAACGGGGAGATTCGCCTGATTGACCTGAAATTGGCGGAAAGCAGCCTGATTCTTTCTTATCGCGGCCGTTTTGCCGAGATGATAATGAAGAACGACGGAGATATTGGCTGGTTCCTTGAAGATTTGGAGATGATAACCTCTTCGGCAGAGCAGTCAAACGCAGAAAAACTGCAGGATGAGGAATACTGAAAATATTATAAAAACTCCTTGAATTTATGGAGATAAACTTATATTATCCACGTTAGTTTGTTTAAAATTAACGTGGATTTTTGTTATGAGTGAAATTAAAGTGAGATTTGCTCCGAGCCCGACCGGGTTTATGCATATCGGCAATACCAGAACCGCACTGTTTAACTGGCTTTTGGCTAAAAAACTCGGCGGAAAATTTATGCTCCGGATTGATGATACTGATTTATTGCGTTCCAAAAAAGAATATGAAGATGCTATCCGCGACATTCTAACCTGGCTTGGTTTGGATTGGACGGAAGAAGCCAGACAGACGGCTCGTTTTGACCGTTATAACGAAGTTACCGAAAAGCTCAAAAAAGAAGGCCGGATTTATGCTTGTTATGAAACGCCGGAAGAGTTGGAGTTTATGCGTAAACGCCTTATGAACAAAGGCTTGCCGCCGATTTATGATCGTGCTTCGCTGAATTTGAGTGAGGAACAGATAAAAAAATACGAGGCGGAAGGGCGTAAACCTCACTACCGTTTTAAATTGGTTGACGGCGATATTGTCTGGAACGATATGGTGCGGGGCGAGTGCAAATATACCGCACAAAACCTGAGCGACCCGATTATTATTCGTGAAGACGGAAGTTTTCTGTATCATCTGCCGTCGGTTATTGACGATGTTGATTTCGGCATTACCCATATTGTCCGCGGCGAAGACCATGTTACGAACACGGCGTCCCAAGTGCAGATGTTTGAAGCCATCGGCGGTAAAGTTCCGACCTTTGCCCACCTGCCGTTGTTGACCGGAAAAGAGGGTAAACTCTCCAAACGTCTGGGCAGCCTCGGGGTAAGAGAATTGCGGGCCGAAGGAGTGGAAGCCATGGCAATTTGTTCATTCCTGGCCAAACTCGGAACTTCGGAAGCCATAGAACCTTTCTATTCTCTGGAAGATTTGGCCGCTTCTCTGGATTTAAGCAAAATCGGAAGAGCCCAGCCGAAGTTTGACGAAGAGGAATTGAAACATTTCAACACCAAACTTGTCCATGGTATGCCGTATGAAAATGTAAAAGACCGGATTGACGTGGATGAAAATTTTTGGCAGGCGGTTAAGCCGAATTTAAATATCGTGGATGACGTAAAAACATGGGCGGAAATCTGTCATCAAAAAGTTGAACCTTTACTTGAAGATGAGACGTTAACGCAAATGGCTGCTGATGTTTTGCCGCAAGAGCCGTTTGATGAAAACACCTTTAATGTTTGGTTGAACGAGGTCAAAGCCAAAAGTGGAAAGAAGGGAAAAGAGCTTTTTCATCCGCTCCGCAAAGCCTTGACTGCACAGGAAAACGGACCGGAATTAAAAATTCTTCTGCCGCTTATCGGCCGGGAAAAAGCATATAAAAGACTAAAAGGCATTGCTGCCTGATAATATCACTTAAGGAAAGGAAATAAAAATGCAGGACATATATTTAAGCAATACGCTGACTCGCAGAAAAGAAAAATTCGAGCCGATTGATTGCTGTAATGTGAGAATGTATGTCTGCGGTCCGACGGTTTACGACCGGGCTCATCTGGGCAACGGCAAAACCCCGGTGTCTTATGACGTATTGTTCCGTCTGCTTCGCTATGTTTACGGGGCGGAACACGTTACTTATGTTTCTAACATTACCGATGTGGACGACAAGATTTTAAACAAACATAAGGAAACCGGAAAACCAATTCGCGAGATTACGGAAGAAACTTATAACTGGTATATTGCCGATATGAAAAAACTGGGCAATCTGGAGCCGAATGCTCGTCCGAGAGCGACGGACTACATTGCTGACATGATTGAACTGGTAAAGCGTCTTTTGGCTAACGGCCACGCTTACGAGGCTCAGGGACATGTTTTGTTTGATGTTGATTCCATGCCGTCTTACGGCAGCCTTTCCGGCCGTTCCATGAAAGAAATGCTGGCCGGAGCCCGCATTGAAGTTGCCGATTACAAGAAAAATCCGGCGGACTTTGTGTTGTGGAAGCCTTCCGACGCTGACGAACCGGGGTGGGACAGCCCTTGGGGATACGGCCGTCCGGGGTGGCATTTGGAATGTTCTGCTATGAGTTCCAAATTGCTGGGTAATGATTTTGACATCCACGGCGGCGGCAATGACCTGATTTTCCCTCACCACGAAAATGAATGTGCCCAGTCTTGCTGTGCGTTTGAAGGATCTCGTTTTGCCCGTTATTGGGTGCATGCGGGAATGTTGATGGTGGACGGCGTGAAAATGTCCAAATCTTTGGGCAATTTCTATACCCTGGATGAGATTTTGGAAAAAGCTCCGGCGGAAGCTCTTCGCCTGCTGTTCCTTTCCGCACATTATCATCAGCCGTTTAATTTTACGTTTGAGGGATTAAATCAAGCCAAACAGACACTGGATAAATTCTATAACGCTTTGCTTAAAAATATTGATGTAAAAGTTGAAGATGTCGAGCCAAGTGAAGAATTAATCAAGGCTTTGGCAGATGACTTGAATACGCCTCTGGCAATCAGTTATCTGCATGAAAACGTCAATAATCTGAACAAGGCCGAAAGTTTGGAAGATAAAATCAAATATAAATCTCAGCTTTTGGCTAATGCCTACATGCTGGGACTGCTGTGGCAGGATCCGGAAACATGGTTCAAGGGCGATGCCGGCGGAGATGACGCTGAAATCGAAGCAAAAATTCAGGCTCGTCTGGAAGCCAAAAAGAATAAGGATTGGGCGACGGCGGATGCTATCCGTAATGAACTGAAAGAGCAGGGCATTATTTTGGAAGACGGTCCGTCCGGAACAACTTGGAAAAGAGCTTAATGATAAAGCCCTCTCAAAACGAGAGGGCTTTTAATTTTTACCATTTTACAAGAGATTTTCACCAAGGATAGCGGTTTCGGTGCAGAAATGGGCTGCGGTAATGTCGTTGCCGGTATGAGTGCCGCCGCAGGCACAGGCACTGCCTCTGGCACCTCTTTCACAACGCTCTGTGTTTGAGGAGGCTGGACATTTTTTGCATACTCCGCCGACACACTCGGTTTTAAAACCGCATTCAACACAGGAAAGTCCTCCGGTATTGCCCGTATCGACAGGTTTGTAACCATATTCACAGTTGCAGTTTTCTTTCGTGAAAAATCCGTAATCACTGCAGGTTTTGTTCGGTGTAATTGGCGTTTAATGCCTTTTCAACAAAATCCCGATAATGAACAAAGAGATAAGTGTTATATTGGGTTTCAGGATTAGCCCCGTAAATGTTTCCGTTACTGTAGTAACACTGGGAGCCGTCCATTCCCTGAGTAGACATCCAGATTGGTTCTTTTTCAATTAAAGGATATGTGTACTCTCCGTAATATTTGTTCAGTTCGGTTATAATATCATTAAGTTCGTTTCTATAGGAGAAAGTGGTATCTGCTTCATAATATCCCGGAACATATAACAGGCCTTTTACGTCATCAATTTGATCAAGCGTATAGCCTTTTGTTTGTCCGAAGATTTCTCTGTGATGTGCACTGGTATACGTCAAAATCCATTCATAGAAACCTGTGGCATGGGCTTTCTTGGCGTTTTTGGTGTTTATTTCGCCGTCATTCAAAACCATACCATTGCGTGTTCTGCATTCGCAAAGATTATTATAACATCCCGGAGAAATACTTTGAATATAAGGGGTAAACGTCTCATAAGTTCCCAACTTGCAGTTTCCGTCTTCGTCTTTTGTACAATTGTGCAACCCTAAAGAAGTAAATTGGCTGTAACCTTTTAAGGCAGAATTGTAAATAACAAGAGCAAAAGCCCGGTCTTGAATGTTGGTAGAGTTGACATCGTCATCAGAGATAATAATGGCATAAGGAGTTTTGCTCGGAACGATGTTAGCACAGATAGAACCGTCTGTGTAAACAATACTGAAACTGCTTTCCCATTCGTCACATTCTATCGTTTCATCTATTGCTTCATAAGTAATCATCGGCCAGACGTAGAAAGTGAGCTTTTTAGTGGCATAGGCATTATAATAATCATCATTGAGATATTCCCAAGTAAAGATGCTATCGTACTCAGTAGACGACCAATACGGCCCATCCATTTCACTCAATAACGGTTTACCAAGCAGTTTCAAAGTTGCATCGACCATATTTCTTGCTTTATAAATGCTTCGCTGCTCGGCGTAGCTTGGCAAATGCCAATCCCCAGCTTTTGTACCAGGGGTTGTATACTTGTTACAGTATTCTGCTGCTGGGTAAGAAATATTATTTGCCTTTCCGAAAGCGATAATCGCCGCAGTATTCGCCTTGCCATCTGTACCGCAAGAAAATGGTTCACTGCTACAATTTTTCAAGCTTGGAATATCTGTCAGGTAGCCTCCCCATTCTAATCTGCTTGATGATTGGTCTAAGGCAACAGCCAGCCGCTTATTGGTATCCAACACAATGCCGATAGGGGTTTTCCCTTTAATAATTTTATCATCCACAGTCATATCTGAATAAAGGATTGGTAAACCGGCTGTAACGTTTTTACAGTCGTTTTGATAACAGGTTCTGCCATAGTAGGTAATCGGGGTACAGGTTTGTCCGGTAGGTTGTGCACCCAAATATCCGCCGTTGTCACAAGTTGGCAGATAACAGTTGTCAAAGCATTTGTTGCCGAAATAATTTACTTGAGTACAAACATTGTTGGTCGGAATGTCTGTTTTATATCCTCCGTCGGAACAGCTTGGCTGTCCGTTGTCTTTGTAACAGGTCTTGCCAGCAAAATCTGTTTTTGTTTCACAATCGTGATTCTCCGGGCAAGCGGACATGTATCCGTCTTTGTCTTCACATTCCAAAGGACGACAATCCGTTTGACAGGTCATGTCGCAAAAAGAAAAAGGCGTGCAGGTATAATTTTCAGGAACAGTAGACAGCAAGCCTTCTGATTCGCAATCTTTTGGGGAAACATCCTGATAACAGGTTTTGTTAGCAAAGAAAACTGCTGTACCGTTTTGGCAGGATGTCATGGAATCAGAATATCCCCCCTCGGCACAAGTCTTGTCCCGACAGAGAGTGCAAATGTTTCCTGCTTCGTTGGTATAGGAGTTTTCGGATGTTTGTTCCGCTCCGCAAGTGGTACTAAGAGTATAGCCGTCCTCGCAAGAATCGTCAGCTGTTCTGCATTTGAAATAAGACTTATTGTGCGGGCAAAGGTTATTGGTATCTTTGATTTGTCCGGGAGGGCAGGAACGGACATATCCATCGTCAGTACATAGGGAGTCTTCGTCCAAGCTCATGGAGTTATTGCCTTCTCCAAAAGTTAACCCAGCACATCCGCCGCCGCCGACAGCACAAACAGCGGCAAGCTTAACAGCGTTATCCGTATTAAAAAGGGGTATAGGCTTCAGCTCGTTGGGTGTGTGTAGTTGTGTGTGTAATGCTGAACCGTGTGAGAATATATCAGACGAATCATAAGTTAGTTTGAAGTCAGAAGCCTGCACATTGCCTGAAATCAGCAGACAGGTTGAAATATATAACAAATACTTAGTATTAATCATAGTACACCTCACACAGTTATAGAACCAAAGCCTATACTATCCATACTAAGTCTTTTTTTTTTTTTGCAACAAAAAAGTGTATATACCCGAAACTTTAATATTTCTGTTACAAAAAAAGCCCGCTGAAAAGCGGGCTTTTTTACTTGTTCGTTGAATGGAAACACAAAAATAAATGTAACGATTTTATAAAAGCACTTATAACAACTGAGATTATTATAAGAGTGATATAATTTTATGCTGAGACATAAATCATATCCGAAATACATATTTACAAATTATACTCACTGCTGTTTTAGTAGAGATATTTACTGCCGTTGAGTATGGTGTCGCAGTAAAATCTTTTTTTAGTTTTTCAGATTGGAAGTTATCTGATTATTTTGAATGTTTTTGAAAATTACTTCGGCAAAAGATTTTTTTGCAACATAAGTAATAAAAAGCGGTTCCTCAAGTTTTAACTTCCCGAGTGTCTCTTCCAAAGCTTCAAAACTCTGGTAAATCTTGCTGATTAAAGTAATGTTGCTTTCAATAACATCATTGTAAAGTGCGGCTTCTTTTTTCATTAATATCTCCTTTTCTAAACAGTAATCTGTAAAAATATCTGTAGTTCGTTCTATAAAGAATAATAATTTTAATATTAGAAATTGTGTATATGATAAAATTCCATTCCTGGTATAGAAAAAGTCGAACACCCGTCATTGGGAAGTAGAAAAGCTGATTTTGTCCAAAAACACATTGACCAAACAATGGAAATATGATATTTTGTCTAAACAAATGAGTGAATTATCTGAATGTATCATTATAAATTACAAAGTTATGAGTAAAAACGATCAAGTATGTGCAACTCTCATTCATGAAAAGTTATGCATTACCTCCGATTGCGGAGCCGGAACAGGGTTAAAAAAAGTTGATTACATTATCTGTATTGACGATGACGCTACTTCGGCACTTTGTGCATCGGCACTCGCATGGCGGCACAAGAAAGTCCACAAAATTTTCCCGACAATGTTGTGTGTCGGCGGAAAAGGACTGATGTCAAGATGGACGCATAAAACCACCGAAGGCCGCCATTTGGCAGAGGTTTGCAAACGCTGCGGCATTCCAAAGGGGAGAATTGTTGTACTGGACAAAGGAACCAATACCGGTGCCAACATTCAGGAAATCTGGAATGCGGTTTTGAAGCTGGGGGAAGGAAACAGAGTTCTGTTTGCCTGTACCAAACGCCTGTCGCTTCGTTTGAAGCTGACACAGCAAAAACAGGCTCCCAAAATGGACGCTTGCTACTATGTCCTCCCTGAAAGTATGGATGCTGCCTGTAAGTGGTATAACGGAAAACGCCTTGGCGGATGTGAAATGATGTATCACGAGTTGGCATCGATTCTCGACCGTTGTGAAGCTTATGCCGGAACGTTCCAAGAGCCGATTCCTTTCGAGATTACACCGGATGTGCGAGCCGCGGCGGATTATCTTGCTTCTCGTTATCGCCTGAAGATGCCGAGGAACCTGCTTCAGAACCTGCGGGCGATTCCCCAGTTCCTCAAACTGTATTTTGCCATTATCCGTAACCGGCAATTGATGGAAGACGAACTGGAAACCGATATCCAAAGAACGCTTACGCACATTGAAACCGTGATTAAGCCTTGATGATTTTGCCGATATAAAATCATTACTCATCAAAAAGCCCCGGGAATTTTCCCGAGGCTTTTTTTTAATGGATGGTTGTTTTTTGAGAATTGACCGTATCATTTACAAAAATATGGTGAACCGGTTCGGAAAGATATTGTTTGGCAGACCATTGGTCAACGACGGCGGCAATCAGTTCCGGTTCGGAAACCAGCCCTTCTCTTATGAACAGGCGGTTGGCAAGATTATGAATCAAGTAGTTTGCTATGGTTACTTTTAACATTTTTATTCCCCTTTAAAAATGTTGATCCAATTTACGATATAATCATTTTATGACAGGGAATGAATAGGCATAAATCTAATGTCTATATTAAAAACGTTGATTTTTTGATTGACAAAGGGCTGCGGTAAGCGTGTTGGAAGCTTGGTTTCCGCCAAATGCCAGCCGTTTTAAGGCTTCTTCTCCCCATAGGCACATTAAGCCGTTTATGTTGCAAACGTCCAGAGATTTGTCTTCTTTCCGATAAGTGCATGGAATATCGCATTTAATGAAAAAGTCGCCGCCCATGGCTCGAAGAAATTTTTGGGAATCATTGTAAACATAACAGCTGGTCATCATTCCTCTAAAGCCGAGTTTCCAAACTTCCTGAGCATATCGGGTAATGAGCTTTTTCCCGATTCCGGAACGCTTAAAAGCCGGATCGGTATATAAAGAACTGGAACCGGCAATTTTTTCTTTCGGCGGCAGCGGAATTTCTCTGGTATCGTTATAAGTGTTAATCCCGAAATAATTTTCTTTTTTGCGGATTAAAGCACGTTTTTTGTTTTCTTTGGCATAACGTTCATACTCGACGTCTTCCAATGGCAGAGCGTATCCTTTGCGGAAACCGATGATTTTTTTGCCGCTCGGCGTATTAATTTCCGCCACAAAACAGATAAATCTTTTTTCGGGATTATCCAGATTTTGCATGGCTTTTTTCCAGTAGTCGCGAAAAGTGCTGAGGCTTTGTCCCGTGTCTTTTTCTTCATCGGGAACCAACTCCGGATAAACTCTCAGCGATGCTCCGTAACGGGCGGTAACTTCTCGGTTGAAAAAACGGTCGTAGTAAGCCCTGTATGCCAGTTCGGCCAGTTCTTTTTCATCTTCTCTTGTTGCTTTGCGGATAACAATATTATCAAATGAGGTCATCATTATTACATCTCCTGTTCATCGTTTAAAATATAAAAAAATTGGTACTTAAAAGGTATGCTCAAGTATCAATGTCGATGATGCAGAAATGTAATAATCATATTTAACATTTTATTTTTTCATTCTCTTTAAGACGGTTTTGTAACCGCCGTTATTTTCGTCTTTTAAAAATCTGGCAACACGGGTAACTGTGGTCAGACTGGCTTGCGTCTGTTCGGCAATGTCTCTGTAGGACAAATCCGTCTCATCAAGCAGGCGGGCAATTTGCAAACGGTCGGTAAAGTCTTTCACTTCCTTGGGCGTGCAGAGATCTTTGAGAAAATTCTCCACGTCTTTGCTGGTTTTCAAAAGCAGAAAGGCCTTATATAACTGTTTGTAATTATCCATGACAACAATATCCCGATATTGCAACATTGTTTTACTGTAGTGGTACAGTAAAACAAAAAATCTTTAAAGTAAAGAACTTTTTTATTTTTCTTCGGAGGAAGGTGTCTCGTCTTGGTAGAGTTTAAGCTTCTCTTCAATTTCAACACGTTCTTTATAACGCGTACAAATGCTCCAGTCGTGCTGGTAACTGTTCAGATTGTCGAGTTTTTTCTGTTCATTGTCCCGTGCTTGTTTGAATTCGTTTAATATCGGGTCGATTCTGGAATGATAATAAGAATAAAGTTCTTCAAAGCCTCTTTTTTTATCTGCTTCGTCATTGGTGCGGATTTTCACGGCTTTAACTTCGTCAATGGCTTTGCGAAGCGTCTTATCCAAAATCGGCAGATAATACTCCAAAGTTAATTTGTTGATTCTCTGATGAACCTGCTCGTGCCGGATAATTTGGGAAAACTCGCAGCTCTGAGGAGAATATTTGTTTGAAACATAAATCAATGGGTTTTTATAACCGATAAAAATTTCGATTTCTTCCGGCATAATACAGGAATATTCGTTATCAAGCCGTTTCAAAATTGCTTTTTTGATATGAAAGGAGGTTGAAGTCGTAATCGGGGCGACGCCGGCCGTCAATAATCCGTTTTCTTGAATGACGGGACTGTTTTTTCCCAGATTGTTAACAAACTCCGGAGATTGGGAAATATCGTGAATGAGTTTCCCGTAAGAGGATTTGAAAATAACGGCAGGTTGAGGGTTAATGTCGTTACATGAAACAAACTCACCCAAACTCCAAGCATGAGCGTTGAAAGATGCGAAAAAAGCCGCTAGGCCGGAAAAGAAAATTTTTGTATTCATATCTGCCTCATAAAACCCCAACCTCAAAATATTATCATTTAATTAAAAAATATTTACTAAAATAACACAGCAGTATCACAAGAGGTGAAATATGAAAAAAACAGCGTTGATATTTTTATTGCTTTTGTTTGCGGGAGAAATAAAAGCTGCGGACGAGACGGCACAACAAACGGAAGAATATCTTCAGGCGGGCAGGGAAGATGCCGAACTCATGCGGAAATATTTTGAGAATATGGATAAACCGGCATATCAGAAAGCTTATGATGATTATCAAATGGATTTGGAATATATTGCGTCTTACGGCGTGGCTCCCGATAATGAAGCCCTGTATAACGACTTACGGGAGATGAACAGCGAAGAACCGTTTGTCTATTCCCGCAGCGAAAGGGACAATCGTTTTGATTATAAACGTTACAGTTATTGAGGATATAAAAAAACTCCCGCTTAAAGCAGGAGTTTTTTTTGATTGGTAGGGATAGTGAGACTTGAACTCACACTGCCTGAGGCAACAAGATTTTGAGTCTAGCGCGTCTACCAGTTCCGCCATATCCCCATAACGTGAACACATAAATATAATATTTAATTGATAACGTCAATATTTTTTTTACTATACGGGAGTATTTTATTTAAAATTTTACAAAAACAGGATATTTGTCGTGGAAAATCAAGAAACAGCAGCCAAAAATTTTTATCAGAACAAGCAATATGCCGAAGCGGCAAAACTGTATGAAGCTTTAATAAAAAAAAATCCGAAAAATGAATTTTTTTATATTGCCTGTGCCAACAGTTATGACCTTGCCGGTAATAAAAAAAAGTCAATGGATTTGTATCGCAAAGCATTAAAAATAAACAAAAATTCATTACCGGCCTTGTCTAATCTGGCCACGTCCTATTATGAAATAAATGACTTTAAAAACGCTGAAAAATATTGCCTGAAAAGTTTAAAAATCGATTCTTCCAATGCTTCGTCCTGGGTAAACCTCGGCAACATAAATTATCGGAACGGAAATTTGTATGAGGCTCTGAAAGATTATCTGACAGCGTCTTCCGTCAGAAAGGATTATTATATTGCCGAAATAAATATCGCCAATACTTATTATGATTTGAAAAAATACAAAGAAGCCGTCATCTATGCCCGTCGAGCTTTGCGTCTGGATTCTGACAGTGTTATGGCTTTGAGTATTATCGGCAATTCTTTTTTGGAATTGGAACAATATGACGAGGCTCTTAAGGCTTTTTCTCAGGCGTTAAAATTGGATTCCGAAGATGCGTGGTTGTTTAATTCCGTCAGTCAGGTTTGTCAGAAAAAAGGCGAATGGGAAGATGCTTTGAAAGCCGGATGGATGGCTGTGGAAAAAAGTTCGGACAAGGATTCCCACCATATTAATTTTGGCTACCTTCTGTATGAATGTTCAATGGAAAATCAATGTGTAAGTTATGAAAAATATGCGGATAAATGGTTGTCCGAATATCATGATAATCCGATTGTTCTGCATATGGGAAATGCGGTGAAAAACGGCTTAAAATTAGACCGTGCCAATGATGCGTATATTAAAAATATTTTTGATATTTTTGCCGAGGATTTTGAAAATGTTTTGGATTCTTTGGAGTATAAAGCACCGGAATATGTTTCTGAATTTATGAAGGAGATTTACGGGGATTCCCCTCGGCATAAAATGCGGATTCTGGATGCCGGATGCGGCACCGGATTATGCGGCAGATTCTTAAAAAAATATGCGGCGTTTTGGGGATTGCAAGGCGTTGATTTATCTGAAAAAATGCTTGAAATTGCCAAAAAGAAAAAAGTGTATGACCGCCTATATAACCGGGAGCTGATTTCCTTTGTTCGGGAGCAGAAAAACAAATATGATTTAATCGTTTCTTCCGATGTTTTTACCTATATCGGAAATCTGGAAATTTTGTTTCGGAATTTGTTTGATTCGCTGAAAAAAAACGGACGTTTAATCTTTACGGTTTCTGAAAATCCGGAAGATGAAAACGACTATGTTTTGCATGCTTCGGGAAGATTCCTGCATGGTCGGAATTATGTAAAAAACATGTTGGAAAAAAACGGATTCCGCATTGAAAAATTTGAACGGAAAAAGCTTCGGAACGAAGGGGAAAAAAGTGTATTCGGCTTTGTGGTTTCCGCTTTGAAATCTAACGAAAAAACCCCGGATTAGAACCGGGGTTTTTAGGAAATCTCTTCTTAAAATCCGTAATTATTTTGCAGATTTTTTAGCAGAAGTTTTCTTTGCGGAAGAAGTCTTGCTTGCAGTTGTTTTGCAAGAAGATTTTTTGCAAGAAGATTTGTTGTTGCATCCGCAGATTTGTTCTACGGCCATAGACCAGAAAACTTCGTCCTGGCCTTGAGGACAACCAGCATTTTGCCAAATGTAGTAAGCGGCTTCTCTGATTGCATTTTCATTATTTTTAACCATAACTAACTCCAAATAAAAATAAATTTTGTTTGATAAACAATGTTCAATATACATTTAAAATTTTATACGTCAATATTAAATCGTTTGTATATGTTGTATTTGCAAAATAAAATTGTCATAAAGTTTAATTTGCTTGCATTTAAAACTATAAGAATTTATAGATAGTTTTTAAAGATGTCGAAATTATAAAAAATCTAATTATGTTTGTTAGTCTATTAGGGGGCTATATATGGAAAATTTATTATCAAAAGAAGAAATGAAAGCAATCATTGACGGTAATCACGGCAATGTTTTTTCCGTTTTGGGAATTCACCGCGACAAGGGAAGCAAAGAGGTGTTTATAAGAACTTATCAGCCGAATTCCAAATCCGTAGAATTGTTAAAACAGGACGGAACTTCTCTGGGACAAATGTCCAAACTTGATGACTGCGGTTTTTATCAGATTAACCTCGGTGCAATTGAAAATTTTGCTTATAAATTCAGAATAGAAAATGATCAGGGAACCGTTTATGAAGAGGAAGATCCTTATCGTTTTCCGTCCATCCTCGGAGATATTGATGTTTATCTTCTGGCCGAGGGCAATCACCTTGATATGTATAAAAAACTCGGAGCCCACCCGATTGAACTAAACGGCGTAAAAGGGGTAAGTTTTGCCGTATGGGCACCTAATGCCAAACGTGTTTCCGTTGTCGGAAATTTCAATAACTGGGATGGTCGTAAACACGCTATGCGTAAACACCCGACCTGCGGTGTGTGGGACATCTTTATTCCGAACATCGGCGAAGGCGAACTTTACAAATATGAAGTTAAAACACAGGAAGATTATATTCTTGTTAAATCCGACCCGGTTGCGTTTTTTGCCGAAAAACGTCCGAATACGGCATCTGTTGTTTTTGATATTGAAAAATACCAATGGAATGACGAAGGCTGGATGAACTATCGCGAACAGGCTAACAGTTTTGATAAACCGATGTCTGTTTATGAAGTCCATTTGGGCTCTTGGCGTCGTAAAGGCGAACATGGAGAAGAATATCTGACTTACCGTGAATTGGCCGACCGCCTGGTTCCTTATGTCAGCAACATGGGCTTTACCCACGTCGAGTTTTTGCCGGTTGCCGAACACCCGCTGGATGCTTCTTGGGGATATCAGGTTATCGGAATGTTTGCACCGACCTCCCGTTTCGGCACGCCGGATGATTTCCGCTATTTGATTGACCAGCTGCACCAGGCCGGTATCAGTGTGATTATGGATTGGGTTCCGGCACACTTCCCTAAAGACGGACATGGTTTGGTTGAGTTTGACGGAACGCATTTATATGAGCATGCCGATCCTCGCAAAGGGGAACATACCGATTGGGGAACAAAGATTTATAACTACGGACGGACGGAAGTCTGTAACTATCTTTGTGCCAGTGCCTTGTATTGGATGAGAGAATTTCATATCGACGGATTGCGTGTGGATGCGGTTGCTTCCATGCTGTATTTGGATTATTCCCGTAAAAACGGCGAATGGATTCCAAACATTTACGGTGGTAACGAGAATATTGAAGCAATCGCCTTTTTAAGAAAAATGAACGAACTGGTTTATGGCTATAATAAAGGGGCCATAACCTGTGCGGAAGAGTCGACGGCATGGCCGATGGTTTCCCGTCCGACATCAATGGGCGGTTTGGGATTTGGTTACAAATGGAATATGGGCTGGATGAATGATACGCTGAAATACATCAGCAAAGATCCTATCCACCGTAAATATCACCATGGTATGCTGACTTTCGGTCTGTTGTATGCTTTTAACGAAAACTTTATTCTGCCGATTTCCCATGATGAGGTTGTTCACGGCAAAGGCTCAATGCTGGCTAAAATGCCGGGAGACGAGTGGCAGAAATTTGCCAACCTGAGAGCATATTACGGATTTATGTATACCCACCCGGGCAAAAAGCTTTTGTTTATGGGATGCGAGTTCGGACAAGACTGGGAATGGAATGCGGAAGAAAGTCTTCGTTGGCACCTTCTTGAATATCCGATGTATAAGGGAATGCAGAATTGCGTTCGTGATTTGAACCTGATGTATAAGGGTAATGCCCCTTTGTATGAAGAGGATTTTGATTATCGCGGCTTTGAGTGGATTGATCATTCCAATGCGGATGACAGCGTTATCTCTTATATGCGTAAAGGACACAATCCGAATGATTATCTGATTGTCATTTCCAACTTTACGCCGGTGGTTCGTAAAGATTATCGGATTGGGGTTTACGAGGATTGCGGTTATCAAGAAATTTTTAACAGTGATGATGTAAACTACTGGGGAAGCGGCATTAAGAATGAGGGGACAATGTATTCCGAAGCCCAGGAATGGAATATGAAACCTCGTTCCATCAAAGTTACGCTTCCGGCTTTGTCAACGATTGTCTTGAAGCCGATAAGATAAATTTGATTTTATGATTTAGGAGCAGACAATGTCAGAATTCAAACCTCAGGCGGGAAAGCCTTATCCTTTGGGAGCGACTTATGACGGCAGGGGTGTGAATTTTGCATTGTTTTCTGCTTATGCCGAAAAGGTGGAGTTATGCCTTTTTGACGAGAGCGGTTCTCAGGAAAAAGAACGTTATGTCATCACGGAAAATGACAATAATATTTGGCACTTGTATCTCCCTGAAGCCAAGCCGGGACAAGTTTACGGCTATCGGGTTTACGGACCTTACAAACCGGAGCAGGGTTACCGCTTTAATCCGAACAAACTTTTAATCGACCCTTACGGACGCAAATTGGTCGGAAAACTGATTTGGCATAAAGCTATTTTCGGATATGATTGGGACAGCCCTGAAAAGGATTTGTCTTTTTCAACATTGGACAGTGCCCCTTATGTGCCGAAATCCGTGGTAACGGAAAATAATTTTGACTGGGAAGGGGATGTTTCTCCGCATTATCCTTATGAAGACAGCATTATCTACGAAACACATCTTCGCGGATATACCAAACTCCATCCTCAACTTCCCGATGCCAAACGCGGAACGTTCGCGGGGTTTGGCAGCAAGTGTGTTACCAGTTATCTGAAATGGCTGGGAGTAACCGCCGTGGAATTTTTGCCGATACACACATTCTTCGGCAATCGCCATAAAAAAGGATATGTTATTGATAATTATTGGGGCTATGAAAGTTTTACCTTCTTTGCTCCGGAACAATCATATCTGGAAACGGACGATATTAACGAATTTAAGCAGATGGTTAAAACCCTGCACAAAAACGGTTTGGAAGTTATTCTTGATGTGGTTTACAACCATACCGGAGAAGGCAACCAGCTTGGGCCGACGTTGTGCTATCGCGGGATTGACAACCTGTCATACTATACCTTAAATCCCGATAACAAACGTTATTATTACGACAGCACCGGGTGCGGGGCGTCGTTTAATGTTCAGAACCCTTATGTGCTGCGTCTGGTTATGGATTCTTTGCGTTATTGGGTGGAAGAAATGCACGTCGACGGTTTTCGTTTTGATTTGGCTCCGACACTTTGCCGCCAGAATACCGTTTTTTCTCAACGCAGCGGTTTTCTGTATGCCGCCGGTCAGGATCCTGTTTTGCAACAGGTTAAGCTGATTGCCGAACCATGGGATATCGGCATGGGCGGTTATCAGGTGGGAGCTTTCCCTCCGGGCTGGGCGGAATGGAATGATAAGTATCGTGATGTGGTCAGACGTTTTTGGAAGGGAGACCAGTTTCAAACGCCGGAACTTGCCAGCCGGATTGCCGGTTCAAGCGATGTGTTTGACTATAATAACCGAAATATCTGGAGCAGCATTAATTTTGTAACCGCTCATGACGGTTTTTGCTTGAGAGATTTAGTCAGCTACAATCATAAACATAATTGTGCCAACGGAGAGGAAAACCGGGACGGAACCGACAGCAACTGGAGTTGGAATTCGGGAGCGGAAGGAGAAACGGAAAATGCCGTTATAACCGAAAATCGGACAGCCCGAGCCAAGGCGATGCTGGCAACTTTGTTCTTCTCATTCGGAACGCCGATGATGGTGGCCGGAGACGAGTTTGCCCATACCCAGTTCGGCAATAACAATCCGTATTGTCAGGATAACGTTCTGACCTGGATTGCGTGGGAAGCCATTCGGGAACAAGATAAAAGTTTTGTCCGCTATGTGAAGAAAATTATTAATCTTCGTAAAAAGCTGAAGATATTTGAAAGACACCATTTCTTTACCGGAAAGATTTTGAAAAGCGGGGTAAAAGACATTACCTGGTATACGGAAAAAGGGGAGGAATTTGCTCAGGCCGATTGGCATGACGGAAATCGCAAGAGTTTGTCTTACAGCGTATTTACCGGATCTAAATATATTATGTGTATCTTTAATGCAAACTTTAACGAGCAGGCCTGGAAACTTCCCGAGATAAACGAGCATTTGGGGTGGCATTTGTTGTTGGACAGCTCGTCTAAATTTAAGGATGAAAAACTTCTGGCTTCCGGAAAAACAATTCGGGTGCCGGGGTGGAGCGTATTGTTGTTTGAAATTAAAAAATAGACTTTGACGGGAGTATTTTTATGGAAGAAAATTTATGGAAACTGGCTGATAAAGTTGGAATTGTAACCCATTTTTCAGATGCCGGAATTTGCCGGAAGAATTATGAGGCAGATGAAAACACGGTTTGTTTCCTGATTGAAAAACTCGGATTTAAAGCCGGAAATGCCGCCGAGATAGAAAAATCTCTGGAAGATTTTGATAAAAAACGCTGGCAGAAAACATTGAACAGTATTTATATTGTTCCTCAAAATAACGTGGAATTTGATGCTGTCGTTTCCGAAGCCAATGAAGGCGTGGATTTTGCTCTTGTTCTCCAAAATCGGGATACCAAAGTCAAAGAAGATGTCTCCTTTGAAGTCATTACCACGGAAGAAAACAACACTATCGGTAAAACAAAATATGTAAAACTGCTGATAAAAATAACGTCGGCTTTGGATGTCGGTTATTATGATTTGGTGTTTAAAGTCGGCACCAAAAATTACAAAACCGTTTTGGCGGTGGCTCCGGATAAATGTTATGAAAATCCGGCTTTGTCAGAAGGGCGGATTTGGGGTTATGCCTTACAGTTGTATTCTGTTCGCAGCGAAAGAAACTGGGGTGTCGGCGATTTTACGGATTTGAAAAATTTTGTGAGAATTTGCTCTTCCTGCGGAGCCGATGTTATCGGTTTAAATCCGCTGAATGTTCTGCCGCATTATTTTCCGGAAGATGCCAGTCCGTATGCCTCAATAAGCCGTCTGTTTCTGAACCCGATTTATATTGATGTGGAAAGCGTGCCGGAATTTAAATCGGAAGACAAGGCCGGTTTGGAAGAAGAGCTGGAGAACTTACGCAACAGCGAATTAATCAGATACACGGAAGTCTATAATCTGAAAATTCAGGTAATGGAAAAACTTTTTGCAAGATTCAAAACCGAGAAAAATAAAGAAAGGACGGCGGCTTTTGAAGCCTTTTGCAAAGAGCAGGGCGAAGAGCTGTTTAAATTGGCGGTTTTTGAGTGCCTGAATGAAGAAAAATGCCGCAATCCGTATGTCTGCGGCTGGAATACTTGGGAAGAAGAATACAGAAATTCTAATTCTTTAGCAGTCAGACAATATGCCAAAGACCATGCCGACAGAATTGAATTTTTAATGTTTTTGCAGTTTGAAGCAGCCCGTCAATTGGCAGAAGCTTCAAGAATGGTCGTCGACTGCGGATTGAAAATGGGTTTTTATAATGATTTGGCCGTAGGTGTCAGCAAAGACAGTTCGGAATATTGGACGGATCCTGATGTCTTTATTCACGGAGCCGGTGCCGGAGCTCCTCCGGATGCCTTTTTCCCTTGCGGACAGAAATGGGGACTGGGGGCGTTTAACCCATACGCTCTGAAAGAACGGGGATATGAACCGTTTATTCGGATTTTGCGAGCCAATATGAAGAGTGCCGGAGCACTGCGTATTGATCATGTGATGGGATTAATGCGGCTGTATATCATTCCGGACAACAGCAAACTCGGAACTTATGTGCTGTATAATTTTGAAGATATGCTCAATATTGTGGCGATAGAAAGCCACTTGAACAAATGCACCGTGGTCGGAGAAAGTATCGGCAACGTTCCGGAAGGTTTTCTGGATAAATTGAAAGAGAAAAACATTTATTCTCTGAGTGTTTTGTGGGCAGAAAGAAAAGATGCCGGCTGGGGAGATTTTAATTCTCCGTCCGAATATCCTGTCAAAGCGTTTACTTCCGTGGGAACACACGACATGGCTCCTCTGCGAATGTGGTGGTTTGGTTATGACATTGAACAGCAGCGTCGCTTGGGAATGATTGAAAACGATGAAGCCAAACATCAGGCCTATCACAAACGTGAAGTGGACCGCTGGAAACTTTTGTTTGCTTTGGACAGCAACGGCGTCTGGCCGGAAGACAATCAGCGGATGGACAATTATATTTACGGACAGGGGTATCCGCAGGGAATAGAAGAGGCGGTACACCGTTTTGTGTCCCGTTCTGCCTCAAAAGTCTTTTTGGCACAGCCGGAAGATATCCTTCATGTCGAGAAGTTGCAAAACCTTCCGGGAACAGATCGGGACAAACACCCGAACTGGCGTCGCAAACTTCCGGTTACCTTAGAAAAACTGGAAGGGGATATTGCTTATATCCGCAATATAAACGCAATCAGGAGAGAAAGATAAAAAGCAATAAAAAAACCGGAATTCTTCCGGTTTTTTTATACAATCCTTTCTGGATAAAGGCCTTCTGAAATTACTTGAGATAATTCAACAAAGATAAGCTTGTTGCCTGTTGCAAAACGGAATAGGACGCGGCAAGGTTGTTATAAGCCAGCAGAGCCTTGACGGTAGCTTCGGTTTGGTCAACGTTTTTCAAAGAAGTAATATTGTTTTCCAAATTGTTTTTAACCAGAGTTTGATTTTCGGAAACCGAGTTCAAAATAACGCTGCTGGAATTGACTTTAGCCGTTACCGTATACAAATCGGCGTTCTTAACGGAAGCGTTTTCACCAGAGTTAAAAATGGCGGATTGAATCAAGTCCAAAGATTCCGTAACCCGATTGATTGTATCGTTAATGTCAATCAGAGTATCCATCCCCTCTGCCGGATTTCTGGTATCGACAAGATTACCCTGAGCAATTTGTCCGAGAGCCCGGAACAGTTTTTCAAATGCCGGATCTTTGGCATTGATGTCAAGCGTGATTGACTGGTTTTCCGAAATGCGTTTTTCGGAAGACAGATCGCCGCCCTTGTAATAAGATTCACTGTTGAGGCTCCATTTGCTGGAAGCCGGAATAGTCATATCAGGAAAACGATCCGGATCGGCGGTAACATATAATGTGGAACCGTCATCGCTGATACCCGTTACCTGAACATTAGAGGCAATGTTGCGATTATTAAATCCGTCCATATTGATAATGGCACCAACCGGGAAAGAAGAACTGAACGTTACTTTGTTGGCGGCGGTATTGTCCGGTGTTACTACCAAATCTTCGACAATCGGCGTGTCTTCGCTGACGGTAATGGTTTTTCCGTCAGTAGAAATTGACTTGATGACATAAGCTTTGGCGTTGTTGCCTGCACCGTCTCCGCCGATAACAATCGTGTCGCCTTCGCTCAAAGTGTTAAAGGCACCGTATTCCGTGGCATTAATGGTGTTTTTGTCGGCGTTAAAAGTCAATTTTCCGGTTGTTTTGTCATTGGCACTGATGTTTTCTTTTAAGAAACCGCCGGCTTTTTCCGCCGTAATCGTTCCGGTGTTTGTTCCCGGATTCTGATGCAGGGTAATAGCCCCCGTATCTTCGGCGTTAACACTGTAATTAGACAGGTTGGCACTGGAGTTGGTCGGATAAGTAATGTTGATTCCGTCATAGTAAGACTGAAATTCTTCCAGTGTCGTGAACGGAAAATCAACAGGAGATTCTTTGGAAACGCCGCCGCCGAAAAGATATTTTCCGTTGGCAAACGTGTTCAAGCTGTCTACCAGCATTTTCAAAGAGGCGAAAGCCTGATTTTGCAATTGCTGCATATTCAGATACTGATCCTGATTCATTTCATGAGGTGTTCCCGTTTCTACGACATTGCTGTCGGCCAGAACAGTGGATGTTCCGTTGACGGTATATAACGGAAAAGTCATTTTGCTGCCTTCCACCTTAATGTCCGGATTGTTCGGAACTTGAGCCTGAACTTTGGCATAGAGGGCATTCATAATATCTTCGGCGGAAGTCAGCCCGTTAATGTTGACAACTTCAGAACCGTCAACCGGCGTATCATTGTCGGTAAAGGTATATTTAACGCCGTCGATGGTAATGTTTTTATTAAGATAATCAGCCGGCGTGTCGCTTTTGAATGTAATTTCTCCGCCGGTATAGTCAGGCGTAATATCTTCCAAATCCATACCGCTGAAACTGGTCAGCATACTTTTGAATTCATTAATGCTTTTAGAAACGGCGTCCAAGGAGGTAGACATTGTTTTCAGCTCGGTTGTCAGAACTTTGTTGTTTTCCATAAAGTTATTGGTTACCGTCAGCGAAGCTTCCAAAGAAACAATGCTGTAAGCACTCATGCCGTATCCGGAATAAGATTGCGACTTCAGACCGGTAATGGACTGGAAATTGTATAAATCAAAAGTTTCCTTGTTCCTGATGGTCTGGTTCATCATATTGATGTAGGTTGCGTAAGTAGGAATTCTAGTCATAACAAACCTCCTAAAGGATATTCAGCAGCATATCCAGCATTTCTTTGTTAGCGGTAAATGTTTGGGCACAAGCCGCATAGCTTTGCTGAAAGATAATAAGTTGAGCCAGTTCCTCATCCATATCAACCCCGCTGAGCTTAGCCTCTTTCAGGGAAATGGAATTGGTAAGCTCTGACTGGTAGTTGAAAGAAGATTCTGTTTCGTTGCATTGAGAAGCCAGATTGCCGACAAAAGTAGACGCATAGTTAGATAAGGTCGTCTGGGTTGAAGACAGCGTTCCGGCCTGAGAAAAAGCTTGGGATGTCGCAAACGCTTCGGCCAAATCGTTGGCAATGTTGTTTGCGGCAGGGTTAAGCTGATATTCTCCGGAATTAGGGTTAAATTCAGGGGAACCGGCAGAAATCAGGCTTGGCGAAGTCAATAAATCATCCCGAACGCGAATAGAACCGGCGGTATCTGCATTAGACGGGTGCATACCGATTCTTTCCAAAAATCCGGTAGTTTGCGTCGCTCCGGCATTAAGAGCTTCGTTGATTTCCAATTGTTCTCCGGAAGTGTTGTTGATTTGTAAAACATAACCGCTGCCGTTAGGAACCAGAGAAGCTTTCAACTGCCCGTTAAGGTCATTGTTATTGTTGATTTTGTTGACAATGTCCTGAAGGCTGTCATTCGGATAGACGTTAATGGAACCCAAATTCGGATTATTGGCCGTTCCGAATTCCAGAGTAATTCTTTCCCGAACGCCGAGGTTAGCGTTTTTACTCAAAACTTTTGAATCATAAACGGCTTCGTTGGCGGTAGAGATAAAGAAATCGTTTAATCCGAAGAAATTTGAAAAACCTTCCATTGTTCGGTCAAAAGCACCGTCTCCGTTGACGTCAAAACGGACGGTAACGTCTTTTTGTTCGCTTCCCGGAGTAGAATAAGCTTCATCCATAACCGAGAAGGAATAATTGCTGTCTCCGGTTTCAATAACCAGATTGCCGTCAGCGTTGATTTGGGCGTATGCTTGCGGCAGATTGGCCCCGTCAGGAGATTGCAGCCAGTCGTTAATTCTGGAGATGGTGTCGGTAACGCTTTCGCCCTCGGCAGGCATTCCCAAATTGCCGAGCAGGGTCGTTGTCGCAACCTGTTTTCCGTCAGCATCAAAGATTGTAAAACGGACATCACCGCCTTCAATTTGAATCTTTTGAACATCCGGATTAATAAAGTCGCGGGTTCCGGTCAGAGATGACGGTGCGTTCGGATAAGAAGTTCCGCGGTTGTGAACTTGGTTTATTGAGTCTTTCAATACCGAGGCTAATTCGTTTAACTGAGATTGCAAAGCAGTCAGGGAAGTGTCGCGGACTTCGATTAATCCTTTGATTTCACCGTTTTTAATGCGGTTGGTTATATCTTCTCCGTCCACATAAATTCCCCCGATTCCGCCGCCGGCATAAGATGTTGTCGGGCTGGCCTGAGCCACGGCACTGTGGGAAAGATAGTGCGGATAACGGTCAAGAAGAGTAACGCCGTTGGTTGTTTGGATAACGATTTCTCCGTTTTCTCTGGTAAAATAAGAAAGGTCAATCAATCCGCTCAGGTTTCTTAAGGCCTCATCTCTCTGGTCTTCCAAATCGGCAACGCCTTCGTAGTTAAGAACCTTATATTTTACGATTTGATCGTTCAGTCTTTGAATGTCATCAAGATAGCCGTTGACTTGCTCGCAGGCTTCCGAAATATTTAAATCGGCATCGCCGCGGAGTTTTTGAATTTCCTGCGTCAGGGAGTTTAATCTGGAGGCAACGGTGTTAGCGTTGTTCAGCAAAGAATATCTGGCAGCAGAAGAGGTAACGTCGGAAGCAAACGTTTCAAAAGCAGACTGTAAGTCGGCAACATTGGCAGAAAGAGAATTATTTCCCTGCGGTGTTCCGAGCAGAATTTCCGCTTTGCCCAAATATTGGCTTTGAGCGTTCAGGCTGCCTGTGGTGCAGTTGGAAGCCAGAAAGCTTTTAAGCAGGCCTTCGTTGACGTTGCGGGTAATGTCGCCGAGGGTAACGCCGGCATTTTGTCCGGCCAGAACGACGTTTTTCTGTTGTGCGACTTTACGGGTATAACCGACGGTGTCCACATTGGCGATATTGCGTCCCACAATATCCATCTGAGACTGCGAAACTTTCATTCCCGTAAGGGCTGTTTGAATACCTGATAACATTGCCATTGTAAAAACTCCTATAAAGTTCTGTTTATTGCGATTGCGTTTTTACTGTTATCCAAAGGTGAATACTTACCTTGGGAGCCATAAGATGTCGAATTGGCATTATTGGTAATTTTGGCAATTCGGACAATTGAATCCATGACGGATTTGCTGGTTTCCATTCGGGTTTTCAGCAAAGTGTCATTTTCCTTGAGCAGGGTGTCAAGCTTGAGAGAAAGCTCTTTGACGTTATTTCTTTCCGTCTCTTCCAGAGCTTTCAGAACCTCCTGGTTCTTAATAAAATAAGCGACCAGATTGCGATATGCCGTAACGATTTTTGTTTTTTGTTCGTAAAGAGCGGTAACGGCATCCGTATCATAATTTCTGAGAGCTTCGTTTTCGATACTCAGAAGGTCGGAAAAACTGTTGATTATTTCTTTATAATCGGCAATTTTTCTGTTGAAATCTTCATTTTGAATTTGAGCTGTATTTTCCATATTACACCTCTTTTCCGCTGGTTGGGATATTGCCTTGGGAAAAAGCTTCCTGCATATCCAAAATTGATTTCATGACATAGTCGGCAACTCCGACGGTTCCTGTTTTGGCCATGGCTTTTCCGTATTCGTTAATCAGCATGGAACGATAAATTTTTTCGGCATGGCCGCCGCCGAACATTCCGTCGGTGGAAATTCCTTCAAACATGGTTTCCATCATTCTGGAGAGGAAAAATGCTTCAAAGTCCTGAGCGGCTTCTTCGGCTTTTCCGGAAGCCTGCGTGTTTTTCAACATCCCCAGCATCGCTTTTTGTTTTTCAAAAGCGGCGGAAGCTTGGTCGAAGAATATGTTTGTTCCGGTCAACGTCATTTTAGATTACCTCGATGTCTGCCTGCAGAGCCCCGCTGGCTTTGATGGCCTGCAAAATACTGATTAAATCCCTCGGCGTAACACCCAGAGCGTTCAGCCCGTCTACCAGTTCCTGAAGGTTAACGCCTGTTTCCAAAACAGCCAGACGGCTTTGAATATCTTCATTAATGTCAATGGCGGTGGTTGTTTCGACAACGGTTTCTCCGTTTGAAAACGGCAATGGCTGGGATACGAAAGGAACTTCCGAAATTTTAATTGTCAGGTTGCCTTGGGCAATGGCCAGTTTATTAATTTTGACGTCTTTGCCGATGACAACAATGCCGGAGCTTTCGTCAATAACAACTTTTGCCAGTTGATCCGGCTGAACACGGAGCTGTTCGATTTTGGTCATCAAATCAACAATTTTTCCTTCATAACTGCTCGGAACGTCAACCGAAATAGTTGTCGGATCAAGTGCTTGAGCCGTATCAATACCGAGCAGGGCGTTGATAGCGTCGGATACTCTGCGGGCGGTCGTAAAGTCAGGGTTGCGTAAGGCCAACCGGATTGTTTTCATGCTTTCCAAAGAAAAGTCCACTTCATTTTCGATAATGGCTCCGTTCGGAATGCGTCCCGAAGTCGGAACACCTTTGGTAACGGATTGGGTTGCCCCGCGGGCAGAAACCGCACCGGAAGCGACTTGTCCCTGAGCCACGGCATAAACTTCTCCGTTGGCAGCAACCAGCGGCGTGGCAATCAACGTTCCACCCTGAAGATTTTTGGCATCGCCGAGAGCACTGACCATGACGTCGATTCGGCTTCCTTGTCTTCCAAACGGCGGCAGGCTGGCCGTAACCATAACGGCGGCAACGTTCTTAGACTTAAGCTGTCCGTCTCTGGAGTTGATGCCGACCTGATCCAAAAGGGAGATAAGGCTTTCTTTGGCAAAATTAATGGATTTAATGTTATCGCCGGTGCCGTTCAGACCGACAACCAAACCGTAACCGACCAGTTGGTTTTCCCTGATGCCTTCAAAATCGGCAATATCTTTTATTCTGGAACTGGAAACGGCTTCCGTCGAATAAAAAGACATTAACAGTGTAATCACTGTAAAAATGGCGGTTTTCTTAAGGTTTAAGACTTTCATAACAACATAATCCCATAAATTGGCAATTAAACTTAAGGGATTATATGCAAACAGCGTGCCAAAAAATCAGAGACGGGACATAACCTGCTGAATATGATTTAAAAGAATCTGAATTTTTTCAGTTTTCTTGGCATCATAATGAGAAACAAGCCAGCAGCGGTGTTCCAAATGCAGGTCAATATCAATCGGAATAAGGTCCTTTTCAATTTTTCCGTAATTAATCGGATGAACGCCTATTCCCAAACCTTCTTTATTAAACTGTATAAGCAGGTTGGATGAATTAATCTGAGCCACGACATGTTCCGAATGGTCGATGATTTCTTTCCATTCCGGCCAGATTGCCGTATATTCTTTTCTGTCGCAAATGTAGTGGTTTCTTTTCAAATCATCCAGATTCTTAGGGATTCCGTAACGGGAAATATATTCGGGCGAAGCAAAAAGTCCGAATTTTATCATAAATTCGTTAAATATAACCGGTTCGGAAGGTTTCGGCTTGCTGTAAACAATGGCAATGTCAGCTTCTCTGGTACTGAAATTCGGCATTTCGTTGGAACAAATCACATCCAGGTTAACATCGGGATATTGATGATGGAAGTCAACCAGATGTTGAATTAAACAAGTTCCTATACCGTCAGTTGTCCACAGCTTAATTTTGCCGGAAATGCTGTGTGCTTTTGTCGAATAATTTTGAACATCATACAACAAAGCAAGCAGCCTTTGGGCATATTCGTCAATGGCGAGGCCTTCTTCTGTCGGCACCACACCGTGGGAAGCATTGGAAAAAAGCTTCATCCCGGTTTCCTTCTCCAATTTGTGAATGGCGACGGAAACATTCGATTGTTTGGTAAAAGTTTTTTCGGCAGTTTTGGTATAACTTCCCGTTTTAATTGTATTGTTTAAATAGAGTAAACCTCTAAGGGTTGCAATATGTTTGTTTATATCCATAATATATACCAGCTATATAAAATTAGCTCCTTCTAATATAAGAATTTAAAAGAGATACTGGTAATAGTATTCCACGCAAAGGTTACTATTACCTTAAAAGGACCCGGATGACGGAAAATGCAATAAACATAGCGGTTGCTCAAACTCTGGATGATCTGATGAAAGTTATGGTTATCCGGGGAGCCGTGTTTGTCGGCGAACAGCATCACCGCTATAATCTGGAGTTTGGGGAAGGAGAACTGACCAGAACGCATTTATTGGCTCAGGAAGGAAATGAACCGATAGGAACAATGCGTATCTTAAAAGAAAACAAAGATGCCAAGTTTGAACGGTTGGCAATTCTGGCTTCGCACCGGGGTAAAAACGTATCGGAGAAAATAATCGAAAAAGGATATGAAATCTGCCGGGAGAGCGGAATAGAACAGGTTTGTCTGTTTTGCAAACCGCACCTGTTGGGTTTCTGGGAAAAGCAGGGATATAAAAAAGTCGGAGGAAATAAGGCCTTGAAAGTTGAAAATATGCTTCTTCTGCCGATTGTTTTGAATCTGCGTCCCGATCTGGGCGAAAAGGAAGCCGGATATTATGATAAAATACCGGACATCCTGTTGAAAGAAAAAGGAGAGTGGGTGGAGTATCAGCCGGATGCTCTGGCCATTATCCTGAATAAGAAAAAAGAATATTTGTCGGGAAAATGATTTTATAAAAAACGGCTCTTTTTCATTTTAAGCAAGGAGAAAAATATGAAAACCGATATCCGAAAAGAAAATGAATATTTTTTCAGGGAAGAATATCTTCAGGATATAAAAAACACTAATGATTTGTTTGAAAAACTGGCGTTGGAACTCCGTAAAAGAGGCTATAAGGAAACGCATTATCTTTTGCAGGTAACACATTATTCCTTTTGTCAGGAAATATTTTCCGAAATAAAAAATAAATAAAGCAAAACTGTTGAAAATATGGAACTTAAACTTTCTAAACCGGAGAAAATAAGCTATATAATCTATATAAGTAATATTTAATATAAAACTCTGGATACCGGAATGAACTTGAGAGTTGCTCCCGGTGCGGCGGAAAAGCTGGCACAATTGAAAGCGGGAGCTTTGTTTGTTAAAGAGGAAACGAAAAAAATAGCTTTAGCACTTGATTTGGTTAAATCTAAACAAAGTGAAATAGATTTTATTGTCTGGATTGCTCCGGCAGCTTTTTGGGCCAGAAAGACGTATTGGGAAAACATAAGAAAAAAAGCCGGATGTTTCCGTAATAAAATTTGCAGCTATTCCGTTGAAAGCATTTCCATTTCGGATAATAAATATTTGCAGCTTTACAATCTGATTGACAAATACCGGACATTTTGTGTGATAGATGACAGCATTACCATCAAGAATACCGAGGCTGGCAGAACCAAAAGATTGTTGGCTGTCCGTCATAAATTTAAATACCGTTTGATTTTAAGCTCTTTGCCTTTGGCTCAAGGATTGATAGATTTATATTCCCAGTTGGAATTTTTGGATTCAAAAATTTTGCGAATGAATGAGAGCCAGTTTTCCAATATGTTTCTGCCTTTTTACGAAGATTGTTACAAAACCTGGAGAAGATGGTCGCGGCCGGAAGATGAAAAACTTTTGGTGCAAATGATGCGTCCGTATGTTCTGACTTGCGATATGGCTCAAAACCGGCATTTTAAATACATTGACAATGATTTTGAACTGACGGACGTAGAACGCCGCAGCTATAAATATGAAAAGGATTTTTTCCTGAAAAACAGAACTCAGGTGGCTTTTATGGAGGTCGTCCAGAGCTTTCAAAGAATGTATACCCTGAGCTATAATAAAATTCAGGCTCTGCTTATTTTATTGAAAAATATCACGGAGAGAAAAGAAAAGGTCATCATTTATATCAGATTTCTGGATGAAATAATTTTCTTTAAGGAAAGCGGTTTCCTGAACGGTTTTGATTTTGTCGAATGCACGGGAAAGTCAAATAAACGGCAGGCTGTTTCGGCTTTCACAAGCGGCACGGATATTATGTTTTGTACTTATGGCGTAAACCAGCAGGATTTGGATTTGTCTTTGTGCCGGAATATCATCTTTTTCTCTCAAACGTTTGACTATAAGAGCAAGGCACAGGTTTTGGGCAGCTTTAGCGGCGGAAAATTCAAACAGGACATTAATATTTATAATTTTTGGGTCAAAACCGGTTTAGAGATGATTATCCGGGATAATCTGACCCGCAAGGCAAATGTCTTGTCGCATGTCTGCCGGATTATTTCTCAAAAGGAGATAAACAGACTGTGAAGAAATATTTGGATATAAACGTCTATGAGGCTGTGCAGGAACGTTTGAAATTTGTTTTTGAAAATTTTGAAAACATCTATGTTTCTTTTTCCGGCGGCAAAGATAGCGGGCTTTTGTTGAACTTGGTCTTGGATTATAAACGCCGCCATGGGATTAAGCGTAAAATCGGCGTCTTTCATCAGGATTTTGAAGCCCAGTATCAAACAACAACGGATTATGTTACCCGGATGTTTGAGAATAACCTGAATGATATAGAACCTTATTGGGTCTGCCTGCCGATGGGCTCCCGTTGTGCAGTCAGCAATTATCAAATGTATTGGTATCCGTGGGATAAGACGGAAAAAACTTCCTGGGTTCGTCCGATGCCGGCATTTTCTTATATCATTAACGAAGAAAACAATCCGTTTGATTTTTATAAATATAAGATGACGCAGGAAGATTTGTATGCCGAGTTTGGTAAATGGTATGCCCGCACGCATGAAGGCAAAACGATTTGCCTTTTGGGGATTCGGGCGGATGAATCGCTGAACCGTTACCGGGCGTATGCCAATGAGCGGAAAAGGATGGTTAAAGAGTCCAAGTGGACGGCCGAAAAAGGCAAAAATTTCTATAACGGCTATCCGCTTTATGATTGGACAACCAAAGATGTTTGGGTGGCAAACGGGAAATATGACTTTGATTACAATAAAATTTATGATCTGTTTTATAAAGCCGGATTGTCGATTAATCAAATGCGTGTGGCCAGCCCGTATCACGAGAGTGCCAAAGAAAGTCTGAACCTGTATCGGGTTTTGGAACCGGCAACCTGGATAAAAGTGGTAAGCCGAGTGCAGGGAGCAAACTTCGGAGCGATTTACGGAAATTCCAAAGCTCTGGGAGCCAGAAAATTCACGCTGCCGGAAGGCCATACCTGGAGGTCTTATGTAAAATTTCTTTTGGCGACTTTGCCTGAAGAAATGCGGAAAAATTATATCAGCAAATTCAAAACCTCAATTCGTTTCTGGTGGAAAAAAGGCGGCGTTGTCAGTGAAGAGGCGATTAAAGAACTGGAAAACTGCAATTATTCCATCATCCGCAACGGAAAAAGCAATTATCACAGCAGCAAGGATCAGGTACGTTTTTTGGGAACGCCGGATGATACGGACGATATTAAATCCACCATAGATATTCCGTCATGGAAACGTATGGCGATTTGTATTCTGAAGAATGACCATTTGTGCAAATATATGGGTTTTACCCAAACACAAAAACAAAGTTCCCGGCAAAAAGAACTTATCGAAAAATACCGAAAAATGTTATAAGGAAAACACTAATGAACAAATTTGTCAGTCCGGTTTATAATGTGCAGGCCATTCCCGTCGAAAAAATACGGGCCAATAACTATAATCCGAACAAAGTCGCTCCGCCGGAGATGAAACTGTTGGAGATTTCTATTTGGGAAGATGGTTATACTCAGCCGATAGTTTGTTATTATGACAAAGAGAAAGACGAATATATCGTTGTCGACGGTTTTCACCGTTATACGGTTATGCTGACCAGCGACCGGATTTATGAGCGGGAAGGCGGAAAAATGCCGGTGGTGGTGATTGATAAGGAACTGGGAGAACGCATGGCCTCTACCATACGCCACAACCGGGCTCGGGGCAGCCATAGCGTCGACTTGATGAGCAATATCGTGTCTGAACTTCTGGAGATGGGAAAAAGCGATGCCTGGATTTGCCGCAATATCGGAATGTCTGCGGATGAATTGTTGCGTTTAAAACAGTTGACAGGATTGGCTTCTCTGTTTAAGGATGAGGAGTTTTCCCGCAGTTGGGAAGCCTGAAAGGATTATCTTTGCGAAATAAGATATTGATATATTGTGATTACGGTTGTTCGGATATTACCAACCTGCACAAGGAACTGGAACGCTGTTTTCAAGACAAAGGCATTAAAATTTCCGAAGTTGACGCTTCGGGAATTATTAAGGAAAACGCCTTAAATGAGGAAGTCTTGGCCTTTTTTATGCCGGGCGGAGCTTCCACGCCGTATCGGCAGAAACTCAAAGAATACGGAAACGATAAAATTGCGGAATATGTAAAAAACGGCGGTGTCTATTTTGGTATTTGTGCCGGAGCGTATTATGCCTGCGATAAAATAAACTTTGAAATGGATGTCCCCGAACTCCGGTTGGAGAGAACCGGAATGAACTTGATAAATGCCGCGGCGGTGGGAACTTTGTATAAAGAACTTGGAATAGCTCCTTATTCTCCGGACACGTCTTCTGCCGCGGTGGTTGATATTCGTTGTGAAGACGATGGAGCCGTTTGTGCCGCTTATTATCACGGAGGCCCGTATTTTGACATATCTGAAGATAAAGAATGCGAGGTTTTGGGAACTTATGAAAATGTAAAAAATCATCCTCCGGCAATTATTGCTAAAAAATACGGAAAGGGGATGGTTTTAGCCTCGGGAGTGCATCTTGAAGACAGCGGGGAACGTCTGGGAGCCGCCATTCACAAACTGAAAAAGGATAGGGACAACGCCTTGGCAATCGCCGAACAATTAAAAAAGCGGGAAATTTCCAGACAGATTCTGTTTAATAAAATGATGAACCGTATCCGGTAAATTGATTTTTTCTTCGGAATGATTATATCTGAGGCGGACAAAACTCGGAAAGGAAAAAATCATGAACGAAGATTTAAATGAAGTCGTATGCCGTTGTTGGAACGTAACGGCCGGAGATATCAAAAAAGCCGTGGATAACGGAGCACAAAGTTATGAAAGCGTCCGGGACATAACCCGTGCTTCGACGGGGTGCGGCTGTTGCGAAGGAAGAGTTCGCGAGTTGGTGGAAAAATTTTTACATCCCGAATAACCGATAAAATCCCCGGAAGAAAAACGGGGATTTTTTTTGTTGTTTTTCATTGCAAAAAGAGATAACTTCTCCCCGAATTATATAAGGGAGAAAGAAATGAAGTTATCGTCGGTTTTGATGTCTGTTTTTATTGTTGCCTGTTGGGGGCTGAACGCGTCAATAGGAAAAATGGGCGTAATGGAAGTTCCGCCGCTGGCTTTTTTGACTATTCGTTTTATTTTTGCCGGACTGTTGTTTTTGCCGTTTGCCAAGCTTGACAAATCCCAGTTGAAAATGCTGTTTTTGATTGCTTTGCTGCTGAATGTCGGGCATATGGGCTGCATTTTTGTTGCCCTAAAATTTCTGACGGCGTCTTCCGCATCGGTGTTGCAGCAATGCGAAGTGCCCATTGCTGCGATTGTGGCCTGCATTTTTGCCGGAGAAAAAATGAACGTTCAGCAAATTATGGGAATCATCATTGCTTTTCTGGGAATTTTATGTATTTTCGGGATTCCGGAAATTAATATGGTCGGATTGGTTGCCGCTTTGTTTTCCGGTTTGTTTTGGGCATTTGCCCAACTGGCGTTCAAACGGGCTAAGAAAATGGATTCATACAGCTTTCTGGCATATACCTCTCTTTTCTCGGTTCCGTTTTTGGGAGCGGCTTCTTATTTTCTGGAAGACAATCATTATATAGCTTTGTTGCAAGCCGCCGATTACAAATTTTATCTCTCCATGTCATATCAGGTGTTGGTTTTAGGTGTGGTTATGATGTTGTGGCAGCGGGTTGTTGCCGAAAACGGCATAAATAAGGCCATTCCGTTTACACTTTTGCACATTGTGTTCGGCATTATGGGGGGAATGATATTCTTCGGCGACACTCTGAATGTTTATATTGTCAGCGGGGCGTTGCTGATTGTCGGCGGCGTGGCTCTGACCATTTTGCCGCAAATTGACATTAAAAAAATATGGTATCGGCTGTTTCCGCACCATAAGCCGCAGAAGAATGAAAGCCTGCCTTTATGATTGATATTAACGACATAACCGTTCGCATTGGCTCTAAAGTTTTGTTGTCTGGAGCATCTGCCCATATTTCCGACGGACAGAAAGTCGGATTGATAGGGGCAAACGGCTGTGGCAAATCTACGTTGTTTCGGGTTTTGCGGGGAGAATTGGAAACCGAGACCGGAACGGTGGTTTTTCCGAGCCGGCATAAAGTCGTTTTTGTGGAGCAGGAAATGAAAGACGTTTCCGTTCCGATATTGGAATTTGTCTTAAATAAGGATGAAGAAAGAAGCCGCTTGTTACAAAGTTTGGAGAAGGCTTCGGAAGAAGAACTGGCCGAAATCCATGAACGGCTGCGAATAATCGGAGCGTCTTCGGCAGAAGCCAGAGCTGCGGAAATTTTGGTGGGACTTGGTTTTTCTCCTGAAGATTTTTCCCGCCCGATAAAAGAATTTTCCGGCGGGTGGAGAATGCGTCTGAGTTTGGCTGCGGCATTATTTCAGCCGTCTGATGTTTTGCTTCTCGACGAACCGACCAATCACTTGGATTTGGAAGCCGGGATTTGGTTGGAAAATCATTTGCAAAAATATCGGGGGACATTGCTTCTTATCAGCCATGACCGGAATATACTGAACAGTTTGTGTGATTATATCATTCATTTTGACAATCAAACCTTGGTAACCTATTCCGGAAACTATGATAATTTTGAAAAGACCCGGGCTTTGCAGCGGGAAGTTTTGTCCCGGCAGGCCAAAAAGCAGGAAATGCACCGTAAACATCTTCAGTCTTTTGTCGACCGTTTTCGTTACAAAGCCACCAAAGCCAAACAAGCCCAAAGCCGTTTAAAAATGTTGGAAAAAATGGAAATGCTTTCTCCGGTTAAAGATGATGTTTCAACGCATTTTGAATTTCCGGAACCGGAAAAACTTTCTCCTCCGTTCGTCAGCATTGAAAACGGCGTAGTCGGATATGGAGATAAACCGGTGCTGAAAAAACTTTCCTTCCGGATTGTTGACAATGACCGGATAGCTTTGTTGGGAGCCAACGGCAACGGTAAATCGACTTTGGCGAAACTATTGTCCGGACGGCTGCCTCTGATGAGCGGAGAAATAAGAAAAACGCCGAAATTAAAAGTCGGATATTTTGCCCAGTATCAGACGGAAGAGCTTCCCGAGGAACAAACCGCCGCGGAGTATATGTCTTCTTTGATGCCGGAAGCCAATGAAACCAAAGTCCGTTCGCATTTGGCAAGGTTTGGCCTGGGACAGGAAAAAGCCCTGACGGTTATCGGCAGTTTGTCGGGAGGAGAAAAGGCTCGTCTCTTGTTTGCCGCGATTACGACGGAAGCCCCGGCGTTGTTGATTTTGGACGAACCGACCAACCATTTGGATATTGATGCCAGAGATGCTTTGGTTGAAGCGGTAAACGCCTATGGCGGCTCAGTTATTCTGATTACGCACGATATTCGCCTGATAGAATTGATAGCCGATGACCTGTGGTTGGTTAAGAACGGTCTGTGCCGTCCGTATGACGGAGATTTGGACGACTATAAAAAGCTGCTTCTGGAGGAGAAGAAACCGACAGAAAAAATAAAGGAAGAAAAACCTACGGAGCGGAAAGAAAATACTTATAACCTCAAAAAACAGCTCAGTTCTCAGATTCGTAAGCTGGAAACCGAAATAGACAAACTACAGAAACGAAAAAATGCTTTGGAACAACTTTTTTCGGAACAATTGTCAATGGAAGACATCGTTAAAAATAATAAGGAATTAAAGCAAATTCAGGAACTTCTGGAACAACGGGAAAATGAGTGGCTGGAACTTTCCGGACAATTGGAAAATTTGTAGTTTTTATAAATTCCACTATTTTTGTCTAGATATGTGTTGCAAGGATAGAAAATATATGCTATTATCCCGGCACTATATGAGGATAAATGATGAAAATCGCTGATTTCAAAGAATATATGGCAGCCATCCGCAGCCTTTATTCCGGTTCTTCTGCGGAAGAACTGGATGCACTTTTGCACGATTTGAAATCTGCGTCAATCCAAAGGGAAAATACCAAAAAGAAACTTCAGGCGGAACTTAAAAAAATCAGATACCGGATTAACCTGTTACGAGAAAGAATTAAACAGGCACAAGGGATTGAGGATAAAATTGAAGCCAGCCGTGAAATAAAAGAATATCAGCAGTTAAAAAAGGAATTTATACTTAAAAATAAGGAACTTGAAGGCGTCCCCCGTTTTGAAATGTTGTCACCTTATGCCAAAACGGCAGCTTGTACGGATTTTTTGTTGAAAAAATATCTGACAAAAGAGATTGTCAAAAACAACCCGCTCGGGTTTAAGAAAAATCAGAGAGGAGATATTGTTGTTGATATTAAACAGCTTCAAAATTCCCATTTATATCAGGAAGCGGCTCATATAAGAGACTATGTTTCGTCTTATATTAACCTGTATCCGCATCGGGTTTTGGGAGCAGGATATTTTAACGGAAAACTGTCGGAAATGAAAAGCTGGACTGAACTTCTGGAGGCGGCGGACAGGCATTTTGACGAAATCAACCGTAAGGAAAAAGAAAACAAAGATAAAGAAAAAAAGGTTGCCGAAAGCCGGGACGGAATAGAAAGCGTAGAAATTTATGCCTCGGAAAATCTTCAGGCCGTAAGGCTTCTGAGCGAAAATGCCTTAAAGTATGAAGGCCGGGAAATGGGGCATTGTGTCGGCAGTTATTACAATCGTGTAAAAAACGGCACATCTCAAATTTATTCCTTGCGGGATTATAATGAGGAGGGAGAGCTGGTTCCTCACGTAACGATTGAGGTTGTTGGCGACAGAGTGGTTCAGATAAAGGGACGGTCCGACAAAATGGCTGCTCCCCGTTATATAAAGGCGGCTCGGAATTTGGTTATGAAACTTTCCGGAATAAAAACTTTGGAAAAGTTGAAAAATACGCAAAACATTCCATCATCGGAGCTTGAAAATATCGGGTTTATAAAAGATAAAAACAATAAGATTCAAGATATTTTATCGCTTAAGAAAGATGAAATTGAATTATATAATTTAACGATAAACGGAGAAGATTTAAATTATCTGAATTTGGAAAGATTGAAAGTAACCGAACTGTATTTAACGGGTGTTCTTTCTCAGTCTGTCTTGGATAATCTGGCAAAATTAAAATCTCTGCAATCAATCAGTTTGGGAAAGGTAAAATCCGTCGAAGGGAAGAGTTTGGATTTCGGAGGATTGTCAGAAATAAAACATTTAACTTTGTCTTCTTGCGATTTGTCGTCTGTCAAAAAAATATGTCTTCCTGAAAATTTGCAGGATTTATATTTAGGGAAGGTCAAGAGCGGATTGGATATCGTTTATTCCAAGAATCTGAAAAGCTTGAATATAAGCCTATCCTCTGCCGCTGATATTAAATATTTTGAAGAAAAAATATCTTCCCCGATATTGAAAATATATGTGCAGGATATGGATATCCGGGAGAATTTGTCTTTTGCCAAAACGAGTTTGCTGGTATTTGAAAATTGCCGGATTGAGGAAGGAAAGCATATTTTCGTATCGGAAAATTTGCAAAATTTGGAAGTGGAAGAATCTCCGGGGCTGTTGGAGTCGATAGTTTTTGAAAACCAAAACAACATAAAGGTTCTAAAATCAGATGACGGGAGTGTTTTCAACAGCAATGTGATTTCTCCGAATTTATCATCTTTTGTTGTCGGCAATGTTGAACTTGATGAGAAAACCGCCGCACAAATATCTGAAATGTCAGAGTTGCGGGTATTGGGTTTGAACGAAGTTTCCTATCATGCCAAGCAGCCGTGGATTATTCCCGAAAGTACGGAATGGATTACTTTTAGCGGGGTTGATTTTGACGGTATTTTGTCCGGAGAAAAATGTTCAAATCTGCAAAAAGTTGTATTGATTGGATGTGATTTGCAGAATGCGGATGTGAGGTTAAACACCGTTTTGAAGCAATCAACTTTAAATCTGGTGCAGAGCAAAGTCGGTATTGAATTTGACTTTGATATGTTCAAAGGTGTAACCGAATTGAATGTTGGCAGCCAGGATTTATCGGCAAGAAGCAAAGAATTGAAGTTTCCGGAGACAGTGGAAACTCTGTTGTTAGGCGGTTGGCTTCCCGATAAAATGACGGAATTGGACTTGACTCCGTATAAAAAATTGCGGACAATCAATATGGGAATGATGAGCGGCAGAAATGTGGAAAAGATAATTTTTCCTGAGAATCTGGTCGATTTTACATTTGATGAAATTGGCTGGCTCAAGTCATTGACTGAGTTGGATTTAAGCCGTTGTCACAAAATGACGGATTGGAATGAAACCTTGCTTAATCAGTTTACATTGATTAAACTTCCGGAAACAATAAAAAAGATGCCATGGAAACAAATGGCGTTTAATGATAATGTTCGGATTGAACTGCATGCAAATACGCCGCAGGAAGTTGTGGAAGAATTTAAATCCCATTTGGGGAATAAAGTTATTATCGGCAAAAAGCAACAGGAAAAAGGGAAGATAAATCTTTTGCCGATGTTGTTCGACAAATGTCAGGAATTTTAGAAAAGTTTGAAATTAAGAATTTTGTATTTATTAACAATTTAAACAAATGCGTATGGGTGTATCAGTATCTGCCGTTAAAAATTTAATGGTTACCCTAGGGGTAAAAGCAGACGAGTTGTTTTCCGCGGAGGAGTTCAAAACTTTTTTGACCGAAACCGTTGCAAAACAAGGGCTCGTCATCAGTGATGTTTTCGATGAGAAGGCACAAAAACTTTTCATTGAAGAGTGGTTCAAAAGCAATCCGGCCGCCCTGGAAAAACTGTTTTCTGCACAGTCTCAGGAAACCTTTGTCTTCAATTGGGTCAAAACACATCCGGACTGTTTTGGCAAACTGTTTCCCACAGAGGCGGAACGGCTGAAAAAAACGGAAGAGTTTGTGGCTGACATGGCGAAAAGTATGGCCTCCTCAGAGCAAAAAATAACTGCCGAAAAACAGCCTGATGCTGAAAAGACGGTGGCCGCACCTCCTGTTCAGACGGTTTCCGCCGATGAAGGACAAGAAGCTCTCAGGGATGTTGCTTCGGCGGCATCTTCTCAGGAAACTTCCGTTGAAGAAAAACAGGAAACTCCCGTCGAGGAAAAACTGGAGTTCGTCAGGGACGGAAATTATCAGTTTGTCCGTCAAAACGGTTTGGTTATCGGAGTTGTTATTGACGCCGGAACACGAAAGTTTATCGTCATGCACGATTATGACCAGGACAACCTGTCCAAGGAAGAGGCACGTAAAAGGGCTGAACGCCGTCCGACAGTCAAAGGTAAACACTGGCGTCTGTTAACGGATGATGATTGCCGGGCAATGTGCAGCTCTCTGAGATCCGGAGGCGGTAAGGGACAAAATGCCTTGGCTTCGCTGATGAAAAAGCTCGGCGGCAATTTCTGTCATCAGGAGCACTTGACCTCCGACTATCACGGTCCGCAAAGGTATAAAGTCAAATATGCCGTGGATCTGGATTGAGACTTTAATCTCCGACGCAAAAAAAGAACTCTCTTGTCATAACAAGGCAAGAGAGTTCTTTTTGTATAAAATATTTCAGACGGCCTGTTTTTTAATTTTTTTTCCGAAGATTCGCTCTTTTTCCATGACTAATTTTGCATTGCGGTCAAAAACATTGGTATCGCCATGGGCAACGGCATCTTCGTAGTAAGCGATTTTGAAATTAATTTTTTCCATGTGCTGTTGAAGCTTTTCCATTTCTTTTTTCAACTTTTCCTTTTGTCTTTTGAACATATCCAGACGCTGCTGTAAAGTTGCGTTTCCTTCCTGGCACCAGTCGATATATTGCTTGATGTCTTTAATCTGCAGGCCGGTTCCTTTCAGACATTCGACAATGGCCAGCCATTCCAAATCGGCATCCGAGAACACTCTCAGACCGGAGGATGTTTTACGGACAAAGGGAAGAAGCCCTTCTTTGTCATAATATCTTAAAGTATGTGCGGTCAGCCCCATTTTCTCGGCCGCCTGGCCAATTGAATATCCCATAGTTGTCTCCTGAGTTGTTTGATAAATAAGACGCTAATCAAAAATTATCAGGATGTCAATAAAAAAGTCTTGACTTAAAGTTAACTCTAAATTGTATGCTTATAAAAAACGATTCGAAAACGATATGTCAAAGGAGCTGTTTCTATGGTAACTTGTGCCGTTATGACTTCCCTGATGGGATGTATGGTAACAACTTATTTGTTTTTCCGTTACACAATGTGTATGGGGCTGGGAATCACAGCCAAAACGATTTTGTTCGGAATATTTGTCCTGATGGGATGTATTCCGCTTCTGATACCTTACAAGTTGGAAAATATTCTGGGAGCGTTTTATCCCATATACCGCTATGCAATGTATTTTATTTTCATTGCCTGCATTATTTTGTTCGCGGTTACTTTAGTGTCGGATGCTTTTCTCTTTCTGCTGAGCTATACAAAAATTGCTTTAAAATCAAAATTCTTTTGGTGTTTCGGCATGAATTACGTCAACATTGCCATAGCGTTGCTTTGTGCAGCCTATGCGTTGTATGAAGGCACCAAAATCCCGGATATCAAAGAAGTTAAGATTGTTTCGGCCAAGGTTTCTCAAGAACAGACAATTGCTTTGTTAAGCGATATTCATCTTCATCGGGCAATCTTTCCGCATAAAATCAAAGAAATTGTGGAGAAGACAAATTCAGCCGAGCCGGATGCCGTCATATTGGCCGGAGATATTATTGACGATGACGTAGACAAGATTGCGGATATGACTTCTTTGTTAAAAGGGCTGAAAGCTAAAAAGGGCATTTATTTTGTTACCGGAAACCACGAATTTTATACCGGTTATCACGAAACAGTCAAAGCACTTAAAAATCTGGGCTTCACTTTCTTGGAAAATAACAGTGAAACTTTGGGCGGAAATGTATATGTGGCCGGAATTCCTGATTTGTTTTCATCTAAAGGGTATGGAACGGACATAGATTTAAACCAAGCCTTTTCTTCAGCTCCGGAAGGCAGTTATCGCTTGTTGGTTCCTCACACGCCGGCGGATTTCGGAAAGGACAATATTTTTGATTTGGAAGTTTCCGGGCATACGCACGGAGGACAAATTTTTCCGTTTCATCTCTTAGCCAAACTTCGCAATAAATATTTGGCTGGATTATATACAATGGATGAGGAAACAAATATTTATGTTTCCAGAGGAGCGGGACAATGGGGACCGCAAATGCGTTTTCTGGCTCCTTCGGAAATTACTTTGATTAAACTCAAACCGCAGCAAGGAAAAAAACAAGTGAAAAAAGCACAAATTGATACGATTTTTAATCAGGGGGAAATCAACCCTTACGGAAAGTTCTTTACCGGCCAAACCTATCTGCAAAGATTGAGTGCCTATGATGATGTTTGGCATTCTTCCGTTGCCAATGTAACTTTTGAACCGGGAGCCAGAACCAATTGGCATCGCCACAGCGGCGGCCAGATTTTATTGGTTTTAGGCGGAGAAGGACGGTATCAGGAGAGGGGAAAAGAAATCCGGATTTTGAAAAAAGGAGATGTTGTGCGTATTCCTGTTGATGTTGATCACTGGCACGGAGCCGCCCCGAACAGTTGGTTTACACATATCTCCATTGAAACCAACGGAGAAAATAATAAAACCGATTGGCTTGAACCTGTAACCGACGAAGAATATAAATAAGAGGATAAAATGGCTAAAAAAATATTGGTATTGTCGGGAAGCTTCCGCAAACACGGAAATTCCGATTTGTTATGCGATGAGTTTGTCCGCGGAGCAACAGAAAGCGGTAATGATGTTGAAAAGATTTTCATCAATGACCGGAAAATAAATTTCTGCAGAGGGTGCGGAGTATGCAACACAACGCACAAATGCGTGCAGAAAGATGATATGGAAGAAATCTTGAACAAAATGGTTGCGGCCGATGTGATTGTTATGGCAACTCCGGTTTATTTCTATACCATGAACGGACAGATGAAAACGCTGATTGACCGCACTGTCCCGAGATATGAGGAAATCAGCGGCAAAGATTTTTATTTTATTGTTGCTGCTGCGGACGGAAATAAGGCTAATATGCAAAAAACAATTGAAGGCTTCCGCGGTTTTACGGATGATTGTCTGCCCGGTGCAAAAGAAAAAGGGATTGTCTACGGAGTAGGTGCTTGGCAGATTGGAGATATTAAAGGCTCTCCGGCCATGAAAGAAGCCTATGAAATGGGTAAAAACGCCTGAATGAAAAATCCCCTCAAATGAGGGGATTTTTTTTAATTGGCAGAAGATAACCATTTGTCCAGGAGCAAGGCTGCCGATTGTCCGGAAGCAATGGCCTCAACAATGGTGGAACCGCCGTTTTTGCAATCTCCGGCATAAATAATTCGTTCATCGTCAATTTTTTCGTCTGCCCGACTGCCTATGGCGGTAATAATCAAGGAAAAGCCCGGAAGTTTTATCGAGGAGTTTGGCAAAGGTGTCAGTTTACCGTCAACAAAATGGTTTTTATGAATAATCAGGGACAATAATCCGTTTTCCTGTTCCACTTTTTCCGGACTGCTCATCGGATAAATGTTAACTTGACGGTTCAGAAGTTCCAGACATTCGAGGTTTGAAATTCTCATATCGGGAAGTCTGCGGCGAACAAACATTTCCACTTGTTCCGCTCCGCTTATCTGGGCGGTAAAGGCACAGTCGGCAGCCACGTTTCCACCACCGATAACGGCTACTTTTCCCGTTGTTTGATATTTTTCCGGCCGGCGGAGATATTCCATATAAGGCAGACAGAGATCTTCCCCCGGAATATTCAGTTTAACGCAGTGAGGCTCTCCGGTGGCGACAATCACCCCGTTAAAACCTTCTTTCAATAAATCGAGCGGATTATCAATTTTGGTATTTGGTTTAAGCGTAATGGTGTTTGCATCGGCAATAAAAGACCAGTCTTTTTCAATAACCTCATGCGGAAGCCTTTCGTCGGGAATCATATTTAAGGCCCCGCCGATTGTATCCGAAGCTTCAAAAACGGTAATGGCATATCCTTTTGAACTTAAGCCGGCAGCGGCGGCCATACCGGCAGGACCGGCTCCGATAACGGCAATGCTTTTCCCGTTAGGCGAAAGGTTTTTTTTCTCCTTTTTTTTCTCCCGATAATTTTCTAAAATAGTCGCTTGAACTTTGGGAATATTAACGGCAAAATCAATTTTGCTGCGGGTGCAGGCTTTCATACAAAACTTGTCGGGACAGATAAGGCCGCAGGTTTGCCCCATGGGGTTAGTTCGGGTAATGGTTTCAACCGCTTCGGAAAAATTTCCTTGTTTGGCAAAGTTTATAAATTCCTGCGGATTGCAGTTGACCGGGCAAGCACTCATACACGGACGGGTTTTGCAGTTCAGACAACGTTCCAGTTCCGCCTTCATTTGGATTTTGCTCAAGTATAAGGATTTTTTTTTAGTCATAATCAAGCCTTTGTTGTTTTATATAAAAATAAACGTTAGCGATAGGTTTAAGTCAATAGTTTTAACCGAGTTATCCGATTTTTTGCCTTTTACAAGTTCAAATTTTATAGTAAAATAACTAGTTGTAGGGAGACACAAAATGAAAGAAACACAAGCTTTTTATTATAAATTCAAAAAGAACTGGTTTTGGATGGGGATGAATATTTTGCTTTTGGCATTAATGTTGTGCTGCTGTATCAAATATCCGTCCTGTTTGTATTGGCGTCAAACCAAAGTGTTAATCGGAACATTGGTGTTTTCGTTTGTTGCCTGGGGACTAAAATATTGGTGCCGGCACAGAGTTGCCCTGCTGGATGAAAACGGCATAAAAATCGATCACTGCAGTCCTTTGCCGTGGAAGGATATTAAAAATGCGGAATATAAAACGGCAAAATGCTGTTTCCAAAAACTTCCGGTAATTATCCTGAATCCGAAAAAGAACATTAAATATCATTATAATTTTATGCAAAAACGTTGTGCCAAAATGGATTTTACGGCGTTTTCCATTCCTTTATACGCCATGACACCTGAAGACGGGGAAAAAATCGCCGCCTTAATCGGAAAAAAAGTAAAATTTATCAATAAAAAATAAAAGGTTTTTAATTGTTTTTTTGCGGAGTTGAGATTAAACTTCCTCTGTCAAAGAAAGTAAAAACTTTGAATTTTTATGTTTCTTTGGTGAAAAGTTATAATAAATAATTTCACTGAGGGGAAATAATGAAAATATTAGTCGGAATGAGCGGAGGCGTAGATTCCTCCGTAACGGCGTGTATTCTGAAGGAAGCAGGCCACGAAGTTATTGGTGCCACAATGTCTGTTTGGGATAAGGGGCGGGCATATAATATTTTATCACATAAAGACGCGTGTTTTTCGCCGCATGAAGAACGGGATATTGAAGAAGCGGAAGCCGTATGCCGGAAGTTAGGACTTGAATACCACGTTATAGATTGTACAAAACAGTATCAGAAACTTGTTCTGTCGAATTTTAAACAGGAATATTTATCGGGAAGGACACCCAATCCCTGTGTCTGGTGTAATTCAATGATTAAATTTGAGGCTCTGCCGAAAAGTGCGGCAGAGAAGGGAATTGTTTTTGATAAATTTGCCACCGGACATTATGCTCGTTTATTATATAATGAAGATAACAAAAGATGGCAGCTCCGTCGGGCTGTCGATGAACGTAAGGATCAAACCTATTTTCTATATCGTCTGAAGCAGGAACAGTTGGAAAAAATTATGCTCCCTTTGGGAGAATATAGCAAAAATGACGTTCGTGAAATTGCCCGAAGGCATGGTTTGAAAGTGAGTGATAAGCCGGATAGTCAGGATTTCTATTCCGGAAATATCAATGATATTTTGCAAACGCCGCCGCAGCCGGGAAATTTTGTAGATACGCACGGAAAAATATTGGGACACCATCAGGGAATTTGGAATTTCACCGTGGGACAGCGAAAAGGACTTGGAATTAGTGCCGAGCGGCCATTGTATGTTATCAGCCTGAATAAGAAAACGAATGAGGTTGTACTGGGATATGACGAAGAATGTTATAAACAGTCGCTGACGGCCAAAAATCTTTCTTGGCTTTCGGTTCCTTGTTTTGAAAAAACAGAGGATATATACGTTAAACTTCGTTCTTCACAACATCCTGTTGCTGCAGAAGTGAATGTCTTTTCCGAAGATGGTGCCGAAGTTGTGTTTAGAGAAAAACAAAAAGCAGTGGCTTTCGGACAATCTGTTGTTTTTTATAATAAAGATGGATTGGTACTTGGCGGTGGCATTATTGATAGTTCAGCCGATTAGCTATGAATGGGGAAGAAATACTTAAACTGCTGGAGGATGAAAAAAATGAAGCTGAACTTTTTAGACAAGCGGATTTGGTTCGAAAGCAGTATGTCGGAGATGAAGTTCATCTTCGGGGATTAATAGAATTTTCGAATATCTGTCGAAATAATTGTATGTATTGCGGGATTAGAAAGGATAATAAGAAACTTTCCCGTTTCCGAATTGAACCGGATGAATTGGTAAAAACAGTTCAAAAGGCGGTTAATTTGGGATTCCGGACAATTGTGATGCAATCGGGAGAAGATATGTACTATACCCGGGATAAGTTATGCCGGATTATCGCTGCGATTAAAAAGTTTGATGTCGCCGTTACGTTGAGTGTCGGAGAAAGAACTTTTGCCGATTATAAGGCTTTTCGGGAAGTCGGAGCTGACCGCTATCTGATGAGAATAGAAACAACGGATAAAGATTTATATCACCGTCTAAATCCGAAAATGAGTTGGGATTATAGATATGAGTGTCTGCTGATGTTGAAAGAATTAGGCTATGAACTCGGATCCGGAATTATGGTCGGTTTGCCGGGACAGTCATTGAAATCAATAGCCGAAGATTTGTTATTTTTGAAAAGATTGGATGTTGACATGGCTGGTATTGGCCCATTCATTCCTCATCAGGAAACCCCTTTGGCAAACAGTTGCGGAGGAAGTCTTCACTTGGCTTTACGAACAATGGCAATCATGCGTTTGTTGCTGCCTGACATTAATATTCCCGCCACAACGGCAATGGAAAGTCTGCACCCGAAAGGAAGAATATTGGCATTGCAAAGCGGTGCAAATGTTGTCATGCCGAATATAACGGAAGGCGAATATCGGAGACTGTACCAGTTGTATCCGGGAAAAATCTGTATAAATGAGACCCCCGTGCAGTGTCGAAGTTGTATAGGATTAAAAATTATGAGTATTGGGCGTAAAATAGGTATGGGATACGGTAGTCGAAAAAAGGTTCTTTAAACACTCAAAAGCCCTGTTTTTGTAACAGGGCTTTTGAATTTCAGCAAGACATGAAATTACGGCTTCATGACAAATTCAGCGGCTTTACGCAGGCTGCAGGGAAGAAGCGGGCAGGAAATGATGTTTTCCGTGTCGGCATTGGTTGACGACGTATCCGGTTCTTCAATGAGTTTTTCAACTATAATTTGATATTTTTTGTATCGGCATATGGCTACAATGCGTTTTTTCTGCCGTGGACATAAAAATACTCTGAATGTTTTGGCCGGACGGTAAATGAAAGCATCTTTCTCCGAAAAATAGATGGCATCTGTTCCGATTTCTCCCCAGAAGTAACCTTTCTCGTCTTTTATCGCAAAAACCGTCGTGATAAATTTCTTGGTTAACGGATGAAACAAATCAAGAAGTTTCACTTGGGAAATGTCTCCGCAAACAGCCCCTCCGGAGGAAAAGGCTTTTTGAAGGACATACCAGCTTAACAAAGGCTGCGGGGCAAAAAGAGGATTTTCCGTTGTTCCGTAATCACTTACCATACAAGCTGTTTCGGAAGAATTTGTTGTTTCCGAACCTGTCGGCTCTTGTTCTTTCTGTGCGGTTCTTTCCTTTCCGGTAAAGAATTCCGCAATTTTTTTAAGAAGTTTCATAAAATATGTAGAATTATAGGATTATTTTGAAATAAAATAGACAAAAGTATTGTAAGTGTCAAATTAAATTTAAACCGTAAATATAAACAAAATCCCCGTCGAAACGAATGTCGCTTCAAACGGGGAAATTTTGTGATTAGTTGCTATACAAATTTTATTGTATATGGCTTAGAGTGCTTAATCATCAGTACAAAAATGGGGATTAAGCTGAGAATTGTAATGGCTCGAAGGCCTTGCACTAAACCAGTATCCGGGCAAGTAACCAAATACCAATAAAGAGTAAGCAGAACCCAGTTTGCAGCCCTTGCCGAAAAATGTTTCAAGTTTACCCTGTGGTCTTTTCTAAACTTTTTCCAGACTTGGAAAAAACGTATGGTTTCCAACAAAGCGACAAGTGCCGAGCACGCAAGGATTAAGGCCATTGGAAACTTTGGGGATAAGCCAAAAGTATTCCATAGAATTCCAAATAAGAATAAACAACCACATCCTGTTTTCAACAGTGAAATCAAAGATTTCTTTGCTTTCTTTTTCATAATCGTAATTTTTTTATGTGTTTTACAAAATTTATCCATAATCGCTATAAATCAGGCCTAAAAAATATCATATTTTATAAACCCCGTCAATATCAATTTGGACTATTTTGTCTAAAAACATTGTGCCTTATAAAGTTTACATACAAAAAATTGTTGTTTTTCCGCTGCAACTTTATATTTAGAAATTTTATTTAGTAATCCCCAATTTTTGCACAAAATGCTGAGAATATTCTTTTGCGGTCATTTTTTGAAAAGGGTATTCAAAATTGTAATATTCACGATTATTTTCCAATTCATTTTCTCGGGTTTTTGCCCATCCGCTTTGAAAATATTTATCTCCAACTCCAGAAGATACAATACCTCTGCTTTCAGAAAGATAGCTTCGTAACGCAGGTATAAAATTCTCTTCTCCGAATTTTACGATTAGGTATTTTCCTTCACTGTCCTGAATACGAATTCCTTTAGATAAGAATTCAGAGAGTTTTTTTTCTAAAAATTCTGTTTCTTCGTTAATATTTAGGCGAGGTTTGGAAGATGTAAAACCTTGTATTATTCTTTTTAAACTTCCGACACCGACATTTTCATAGGTTTTCACAGGAATAAACTTAATATCATTATTCGTTACAATGACTTTCCCTATATAATAATCATCTCCTTTTTGATCCCCATTCAAATATTGATATTTTGCATAGCTGACAATATGAAATGTCGTTAATACATTCATTTTTGATGCACCCAATACGATGCTTACTAAAAATAATATTAAAAATTTTTTCATCATTATTTTTTACCATCTGATTATTCTGTTGTTTACGTCTGCCTCTCAAACATTTTTGTTATAAGGAATTCCAAAGAATTGTTACATCCGTTGAGTAAATATATTTTTTCTCATTATTATTGAAAAATAATTGAATATTCATTGGAAAGTTTAAATTTCCTTGTTCATCATTAGGTGCAACGAAGTAATCGCTATTAATGATACCAAAAAATTTCTTTTTTTCTAACATAGATTCATTGCATAAAAGATTTTCAATGTTAAATAGATATATATTAAGATTTATTATATGATACTTAGCTTTAATCCATTCCATATCCCAAAAACATTCATTAAAAGCATCCCAATTCTTTCCAAAATAGCTCGGAAATTGTAACGTTTTAGAGAATTTATTAAACAAATCTTCTTTTGTAGAAATATTTTTGCAATCAATTTTTATCAACTTTGCATCCAAAGATTGTGAAATTTCTTTATCATCGGATATAAAATTTATTCTGGTTGAATATTGCATTATCATAGCTCTTTTTTAGGTCGGTAGGTGTAAATATATATAAGCATTATCTACATTAGCTTTGCCTTTTCAATTTATTAAATTCCTCTTCATTTATACAAAATACCAAATGATAGTAAAGATTTTGAGCCTCTTGAAGAATATTAATTAAATAATTTAAAGAGATATTATAGCTCTCTTTTACTAATTCGGAATAAGAAGAATATTTTTCAGTATTTATATACCAGTTGTCATATGTATATGAAATTTTATCATTATTAATTGCAAGTACATCACCGCCTAGAATAGCAATATTGTTATCTTTACAAAAACTTAAAAGAGTAATGGTGTCGGGATAGCTAAAAGCATCTCCGGAAACACCAATTGGATTCAAACTGATGGCTTTAGATTGTATGACATAGGGTATAAAATTATTCTGCATTACAATTATTCCTTAGACACAGATAAGCAGAGATTTACATCCTAATAAATTTCTGTATTCTATCACTTTATCAAAAGTTTATCATAATACAGAAGCTGGTCAACAATTAATGTAAGGCTTTATGATGCAAAAGTTCGCGAAATCCGTATGTGTAAACTCTCCTTCCTTAGGAGAGAATAACTTTTGTGCGACAGGTTTCAGCACTATAAAAAGGTATTTAAAAACAAAAGAACAACTCATTAAATGAGTTGTTCTTTTTTAATTGGTGAGCGCGTCGGGATTCGAACCCGAGACCCTTTGATTAAAAGTCAAATGCTCTACCGACTGAGCTACGCACCCTTACGCAACGAAGGAATGTATATAGTATAAAAAAGGCATAGTCAATAAAAAAAATAAAAAAAGTTAAAAAAATTGAAAATGTAGTTTATTTGTTAATAATTATATGTTAGCATCCTCTTAAATTTCAATAATAAACGACTGAAACAGAGGTTTATAAGATGGTTAAGGATATTAATTCAGAGCAGGAAGGCAAATACGATATTTTACAAAATGCGGCCGGAGAGATTCTCATTATTATCAAATATCGTGAGGGCGGCCCTGAAAATCCGCGTTTGGTTTATGATGGTGGCGAGCAGGCTCTTTTGTATAGAAGCCGTGAAAGTGCCGTTATGTTGGATGCCATTAATGTAAATGCCCGCAAGCCGTTGAAATCGGTTGATGAAATCCTGATGGTCGAGATTGAGGATGACGAAGTTGCCCGCGAATATACCGTTCCTGTTCGCATTGTTAAGAGTCTTCAGGCTTTGGCACAATAGTTACTTATACACAATCCGGGTATGGTTTACGACAATAAGGGCTTTAAAAGCCCTTATTTTTTGTTATATTGGCAGAAATAAAAGCTTAAGGACGAAAACACAATGATATCTGACATTTTTCTTTATCTGATTATTGCCGGTTTGGGGTCCGAAATTATTGCCAAGGACAGGTTTGAAAGATTCCTGACATTTATTTTGTTTGGAATGCTTGTGTTTTTGGGAATGAATTTTTTCGAGTCATGGCAGGCCGGAGTAACGGATAAGTTTACTTACCATTGGATAACCTCAAGGTATAATAAGGCGGATATCAATATTTTTTCTTCGGCTGAAAATTATGCTCTTATTTTTCCGTTTTTTATCATATCGGCATTATTGGTATTGGATAATCTTTTTTATCCGCTTGAACCGAAAAAAAGCAGTTTCAGCGGTTTAATCGTCTTAAATCTGGCCTGTCTGATATTGCTGATTTGCAGCCGGAATTTTATTCAGCTGCTGATTGGGGCTTGTGCGATAGATGTTTTGGGGTTTTATGTTACCGATGATATGGAAGCCAAAAAGAAATATACCTTTTATAATACAATAGCGGATTTGGGCTTGTTTATGGTATTTGCGGTTTTGTGGGGATATTTGGGCAGTATGGAAATAAGCCGACTGTCGGATTTTCACAAACTCGGGGCTCATCGGGATTTGATAGCGATTCTGTTAATTGCTTGCGTGATGATAAAGTCTGGAATGTTTATGTTCCAAAATCAGTTTTTGGACTTTCAAGGCTTAAGCTTTAACCGCCTGAATATGATTTCATTTGTTTCCACGCCTGTCGTTGGAATTATTATCCTCTGCAAAACCTACCCTTTGCTGGAGATTTCCCGTTATTCCGTTCCTCTGATTCAGATTATTGCCGGAGCTTCCGTTTTTTGGGGCGTATGCGGAGCTTTGTTGATTGATAATATCAAGGAAAAAGCTTTGTATTTGAATATGATGTTATACGGAACAATTTACGGACTTTTGTCTGTCGGGTTGATAGAAAGCACTTTGTTGTCCGAATTGTTGGTCGGCGGTTTTTTATTGGTATCTTGCCTGATGTTGGTCGTTATTTCATCGTCAAATGAAAATTATGTTTCGAGAATGGGCGGGTTTATCCGGTCTTTGAAATGGACGTTTTTTGTAACTTTAGCGGTCATACTCGCCGTATTCCAGGTTTTGATAAAAAACACAACACCCGAAAACCACTATTGGATGTGGGGATATGCGGCTGCTCTGACTCTGAGCCTGAGCTACGTTCTGCCTCAGATTTATTTTGGAAAAAGCAATGCGGACGAAAGGGTTTTCGCTATGTTAAAAAATGCTTTCGTATCCTATTGGGGGCCGGTTTTATTGATTGCCGCCGTTTGGGTTTATCGGCAGAACTTGTGGAATAAGACATTATATGCCCTTTGTGCGGCCTTTGCCCTGTTATTGATTTTGAGGCCTCTTCGCCGTTTGGGAGCCGCTTATGACAGTGAGCAGATACAGGAAACAGATTTTTTTGAAAGTCTGTATAATATTATGCTGATTGCCCCGATAAAAATATTGGGAAGAGTGTTGTGGCTGACGATTGATTTCCTGATTATAGAAAAAACGCTTATCAATACGTTGGGAAAAATAATGAATCTTTTAATCCAAGCCGTGCAGAAAATAAACAGCGGTTCAGTGTGGAACAATATCGCGTTTATTCTTCTGGGCTGGGGAATTATCATCTGTTATTTTTATTTCCGAGGATAGAAAATGGGAACATCGGCAGCATTTTTATCAATGATTATTACCGTTCCGTTTATCGGGCTTTTGTTTGCCCTGACGGCTAAAGATGATGAAAAGCACTTGGGACGAAACGCGTTTCAGGTTAGTTTTTTCACGGTTACGGTAAATTTGTTTTTAGTCTGGAGAATATTTACGCTTCTGGATTTGAAAAAAACGGGGTTGCAACTGGTTGAGAAATATCATTGGCTTGAAAATCCGGGAATTGACATTGTTTTTGGCGTGGATGTGTTTTCCATGCTGCTGATTTTAGGTGTCCACATTGCTCTTTTGGTGGGGATGACGGGTGTCCGCCATCATCAGGAACATCAAAAATCCCTGATGGTGTTTTCGCTGTTGTTTTTAAGTATGATGACCGGTTATCTGGTTTCGGCGGATGTCTTTTCTTTTTATATCTTTTTTGAAGCAATGCTGCTGCCGTTGTTTATGCTGGTCGGTATGTTCGGAGAAATTAAAAGGCAGCCGGTCATCTTTCGTTTTTTGATTTATAACCTTATGGGAGCGGCCTTATTATTTGTAGCCTTGCTGATTCTGTTTGATTCAAATAACGTGAATATTGCTCTGAATTCGATTCATAAGGTCAAATTGAGCAAAAATATGGAATTTGCCATCTGGGCGGCGATTTTTATCGCTTTCCTGTCCAGAATTCCTGTTTGGCCGTTTCACTATTGGATTTCGGCGATTAGTTCCAATATCAAAAATCCGTTGGTGTTTATTGTCGCCAATATTGTTCCGCTGACGGGAGTTTACGGCTTTATCCGTTTTTGGCCGAAAACGGTTCCTGAATCTGTTCAATACTATATGCTGGCTTTAGAAATTATTTGCGTTATTTCCATGTTGTTTATCGCCCTCATCGGATTGATTAACAAGGATATCCAGTATAAAATATTTTCTTATATGACGGTTTATTACATTTTTTATTTGCTGAGTGCGTTTGTTCCGGTCAGCACAATCCAATTGAATATCGGTTTTTCGCTCTTTTCGTATCTGATAGTGGTTTCGGCGATTGTGATGATGAATTCTTATCTGGAAATCCAACAGGGCTTGCTTGAAATATCTCCGGGCGGCATCCTTTGCTCGGTGCCGAGAACGTCTTTTGTGATGTCTTTTCTGATTTTGGCGGGGGTAGGGCTTCCGTTGTCTTCCATGTTTAATAATAACTTTGTTTTGCTGGCACATTTGTTCGGGCATAATCTCAGAATGAGTATGGTAGTTATGTTTTCCCTCGTTTTGGTTTCATGTATGCTCCTGCAGGAATTGTTCAATATGAAAGATATTTCCAAGGTTTGTCAGGAGAAATCCTGTTGTGAGGATATATCTGTCCGAATGTTTGGGTTTATGTCCGCCGTGATTTTAGTTTTGATATTGTCCTTGATGAACCCGTTGTGGTTTCTCGGCAGTTAGGAGGTTAAATGTTTCAGACCTATATCAGCCTTTTTCCCGAGTTTCTTTTGTTGTTAGGCTTGTTAACGCTGTTGTTTACAAATAAATTTCGTTCGGCCAAAACACCCAAGACTTTTTTTACCGTCAGTAAAATATACATTACCCTGTGCCTGCTGTTTACAATAGTTTTTTATAATCGCAACGGTTTTCCCGGATATTTGGAAAATAACGGATTTACAACCTTGTTTAAGACGGTTGTTTATCTGCTTTCTCTGGCCTGGTTTTATCTTTCCTGCAAATGGTTTTTGATAAAAAACCGCTCCAGTCTGAGTTTTTACACGCTGGGCATAACCAGTTTGCTGTTGCTGAGTTTTGCTGTTTCCGCCGAGAATTTGCTGGTGCTGTTTGCGGCAATGGAATTGGGCTTCTTGTTGAACTTCTTTTTAATCCGCATGGAAGATACGCATGAGATGTCATGTGTGGCCAAACGCTATTTGATAACCGCCTTGTTTTTTGCGGCAATGTTTGCACTGGGGATTTTTATTTTCTTTCAGGATGCGGGAACATTGAGTTATGCGGGAATTGATGAGTTTTTGAATAAAGAAAAAAATATTTCTCTGCGGCATTATATTGCCTCGGCGTTAGTGCTTTCTTCCGTGTTATACATGATTGGTTTGGCTCCGTTTCATTTCTGGATACAGGAAACGGCCGGAAAAGCCATTCTTCCGGTCAGCGGCTACCTGATGTTGATACCGGTATTTGCATATTTTGCGATTTTTGTGGATTTGACGATAAATGTTTTTTATGCGGTTTATCCGTTGTTCAAACCGGTATTAAGTTGCTTTGCGGTATTGTCGATATTTATCGGGGCATTGGGAGCCAACGGCGAACAAAATATGCGAAAGCTGTTTGCTTGCAGCGGAACTTATCATATCGGTATAGTGTTTCTCTGTTTGTTAGGGTTTAATGACGCCAGCCTGTTGGGAAGCTTTGTATATTTGGTAACTTATACTTTGTCGGCAATGGGGATTTACACGGCGTTTTACGGTTTTAAGCGAAAAGGCGAATATCTGAGGACTTTGCCGGAAATCAGCGGCATTTCGGAGATGAAACCGTTTATTTCCGCGGCTTGCCTGGTCTTTATGATTTCGCTTATCGGGACGCCGCCGTTATTAGGCTTTTTGGGAAAATTATCGGTTATGAATAATTTGGTTATTTTAGGAAATTACTGGGGAATATTGCTTATTTCTCTGGCACTTCTGATGTTGGCGGCAGCATATTTAAGAGTCATCAAAGTAATGTATTTTGATGTCAGAACAGGTGTCTTTGACCGGGCAGACAAGGGGATATACATCTGCCTGCTGATTAACATTATTTTGGTGCTTATTTCGATTTTGAACCCGAAATATCTGATGTCGGACGTTGAAAGAATATTGGTTACCGTATTTTGAGGATGATAATGAAAGAGATAAACGGTTGGAACCTGCTTGAATATGAAGAAACGGGAAGCACTAATGACGAGGCTAAAAAACTCAGCTTGAATCCCGCGTATAAAAAGTATATAGTAACGGCACTCCGGCAAACCGGCGGACGGGGAAGAAGAGGGCGGAACTGGGTAGGCCTGGAAGGCAACCTGTTTATGTCTCTGGCAATGGAAACCCGATTACGCGACTGGGGAGCGATAAATTTCATAACCGGTTTAAGCCTTTTGCAAACCATAAAGAGTTATTCCGCTCAAGCCGATGTCCGGTTGAAGTGGCCGAACGACGTTCTGGTAAACGATTGCAAAATTTCCGGCATATTGTTGGAAAAGGGCGAAGGAGATTACTTGATAATCGGTGTGGGAGTGAATATTAAAAAGGCTCCGGAAGTGGCTGCCGCTTATAGCACGACAAGTCTGAAATCCGCAGGAATAGAAACAGACAGGACGGAGTTTTTGAGAAGATATGTGTCCCGTTTTGATGAAAACATAAATCGGTGGCGGGAACAAGGATTTGTGCCTGTTCGTGATGAATGGCTGAAATATGCAAAAAATTTGGGCGGAACAATTGCCGTTCATACGGAGCGGGAAGATAAAGAAGGAATTTTTTTCGGAGTTGACGACAATGCGGCTCTGCTGCTGCAAACTCCGTCCGGTATTGAAAAAATTTATGCCGGAGATGTATTTTATGTAGGAAAAGAAAATGAGTGATTTTGATAGAAGCGGAATATATTTTCTGCCTTTGGGCGGGGCTGACGAAATCGGAATGAACCTTTATGTTTATGCCGTAGACGGGAAATTAATCGTCGTTGACGCCGGATACGGTTTTTTGAATGATGATTATCCGGGAATGGATTTGGGTTTTGCCGATGTGTCGTTTTTAAAGAATTATACGGATGATATTGAGGCTTTGTTTATAACCCATGCCCATGAGGATCATTTCGGAGCCATAGCCCAGATATGGCCGGAATTGAAATGTCCGGTCTATGCGACGGATTTTACCAAAGGCCTGATAGAGGAACGCCTGAAGGAATACCATCTGGACGGAGAAGTCCCCGTGCATTCGGTCAGCGGAAACAAAATTATCCGCCTGCAGAATTTTGAGGTGGAATATGTTTCAATTGTCCACTCTGTTCCGGAAACAAGTGCCCTGATTATCCGTACCCGTTTCGGCAATGTGGTGCATGCGACGGATTGGCGGTTTGACGACAGCCAACTGCCGTTGATACAAACGGATTATCAGGCATTGGAAAAAGCAGCCAAAGACGGTGTGGAAATGTTTGTCTGCGATTCAACAAATGTCTTGGTTGATGAAAAACTTCCGAGCGAAAATGATGTTCGCCAAAGCCTGATAAAATTGATTCCGACTTTTGAAAACGGGTTGATTACCACTTGTTTTGCCTCCAATTTGATGCGGCTGGAGAGTCTGATATTGGCGGCTGTCGAAGCTCAGCGAACACCGGTTTTGGTAGGGCGGACTTTGCTCCAGAATATGCGGATTGCCAAAGAGTGCGGCTATTTTAAAAATTTGCCGAATGTTCTGGATATTCAGGAGGCCAAGGAAATACCGTCGGACAAGGTGCTGTATATTTGTACCGGTTCGCAGGGAAATTACCGCAGTGCCCTGACTAATATTGTTAATGGCGAAAACAAAGATATTAAATTGGGCAAAGGCGATGCCATCATCTTTTCTTCCAAGATTATTCCCGGAAATGAAGATAAAATCGAGCGAATGCAGGAAAAATTGATTGCTCAGGGTGTTGAGGTAATTACGGAGGAAGATTATCTGGTGCATACGTCAGGCCACGCCACCAAAGAGGAATTGAAGCGGATGTATGATCTGCTTAAACCGAAAGTCGTCTTGCCGGTGCACGGAGATAAAAAGTTCATCAGAGAACATCAACGCTTTGCTCAAGCGTGCGGCATTCAACAAGTGGCAACGGCCAAAAACGGCGATGTTATGCTGTTGGAAAACGGACATATCAGTTGTTTGGAAGAAGTGCCGACGGATATTCTCGGCGTTGACCGCAAACAGATTACTTCGCTTAATTCGCAGCTGGTGAAAAACCGCCGCCGCTTGATGTATAATTGCAGCCTGTTTATCAGCACGGTATTTGATGAAAATTGGAACTTGGAAGATTTGCAGATTTCGTCAATAGATATTTTGGAAGAACCGGCATTTTTGGAACTTGCGGAGGAAATCAAAGCCGACGTGATAAAAGATATTCGGGAACACGTGGAAAAATTGAATTATAAAGTTCCGGCAATTACAGACTATATTCGCGGTAAAATCAGAAAGCGTATTTACAATGAAACGGGAATAAAACCGGTGGTGTTTATGCACTTTTTCAAACGCCCGAAACCGGAATAATTTAAGACAAAGCCCCTTTTTGAGGGGCTTAAACTTTATTCTTTAGGCTTAGAAAGAAATCCCGCGTAAACACGAAGTTGATAATAATTCGCCAGTTTTTGAATAAGTTTCCAGTTGACGGCTTCCCGCCCGATTTCCACATTGTCCAACTCTCTCTGCTTAATATGTAAATCCATACAGACAACGGAAGAGTTTATTTTCCGTTTTTGACGGATACGAAATAAGTGCATCCCTAAAGACCGTTGAATGGCTTTACGGATAGATTTGTTTTCCGATTGGTAAAAGAAATTGTTTTTAATTTTATGTTCAGTCATCTTTTCAAACTCCTTATTTTGTTTAACTTAAACAAAACCCTGCCTTGTGAAGGCAGGGGGAGTTCAGAACTGTAGTAGAACAGTCTGGGTTATTCGAGCATAGCCTTATGTCCCCAGCTCCCCGTAAAGGAGTTGTTCTTTTTTCTACTAGGAGCTCTGACACTCCGCAGTCCACCTCTGAACTGCAAAAAAGATGATAAAGCAAATAGATTAATTTGCAATTAAAATTCTAAGCCACAATCTTATAAGCGGCACATAGATACTAACAGGATGTCAAGGTGCTCACTCTCCACAGCTAACTTTCGCCCGTGGTCGCCGACCACCCAACGGGGAGTTAAAGCACATACTCAACACCGCCAACTAATGCCCGTGCCGGCTCGGCACCGCCGACCACCCGCCGGCACCTAGACGAACTCGTCAACTTCTTCAATGATTTCGTTTTTCTCGTAAAAATGCTTAAGATAAGAGTGCCCGGTGCGGTCGTCATCATCTTCTTTGATGATGGATTGATTATTGCCGTAAACGTCAACCTGGCTAGGGGTGCGGCGTTTTTCGGGAGCGGCCGGAGTTTCATATACGCCGCTGGCCGTCAGGGCTTCAATGGCACTGGGAATATAGGTTGCTCCCGACAGAAGTTTGCCTTCATCGGGTTTATCCCGTTTGTCAAAGGCTTGCGGGTTATTTTCATTGCTGCCGCGATTCTCATCACGGACAAAAACATTGTTTGTGGTGTCAATATTTTCAACAAAAGGGTGCTCTTCCACCCCGGCAACATAACGTTCGGATCTCTTTGCCGGAGCTGAAGTATTTGATACTTTTCTGGTAGCTGAAATACTCATTGCAATTCTCCAATGACAATATAATTACATCCTGTAACCTATAATCTCTTATTATTATGTTAGCATAAGAAAACTTTAAAAGCTATAATTATCTGATTTTGTGGAAAATTGTAACAAAAAAGCCACAAATGACTTTGTGGCTTTGGGAATAAGGTGTTTGTCCGTTAAAATTTAAGATCTTCTTCGGTAACTTCCTCATTTTCTTCTTTTTTGGCTTCTTCGGCCTTGCGGGCAGCGGCTTGTTCTCTGGCTGCCTTTTGCTGTTCTTTGACTTCGTTGATTTTGTTTTCAACTTCAACTTTTTTCTTTTTGGCTTCATCGACGGCCAGTTTGAGCTTTTCTTCCGCAACGGCTTTCAGTTCCGGAAGTTTTCCGGCACCGAAAATAGCGGCAACGATAACAACGACGAGGAACCAGCCCCAAAATCCTGAAAACATGTTTTAATCTCCTTATTTGTTTTTCAGCTGATGCAAAACTTCTGTCGCATCATAGGTTTCAATGTATTTTTCCGCCTTTCCGGCCAAACGGTCATATTCAGCCTCCATTTTAGAAAAATCAGTTGTATATTTACTTGTATTGTTAATGATGTTTTTTATTTTTGCAAATCTAATCATCGATTTATCCGAAAGAACCCGGGCATGAGTGCAAACTTCCTGCATTTCGGCCGCATCTCCCAGACAATAACAGACGGCATCGCAGCCGGCGGCGAGAGAGGCCTGAGCTTTTTCGCCGATAGAGCCTTTTAAGGCCTTCATGTCAATCCCATCAGAAATCAGAAAACCTTCGAAACCGATAATACCCCGAATAATCGTCTGAATGGCCTTTGCCGATTGCGTAACCGGAAATTCCGGATCAACTTCGGGAATGACAATATGGGCAGTCATTCCGGCCGGAGCGTCCTTTAATTGTTGAAACGGATAAAAGTCTTTTTCCAAATCTTTAAGCGAATAGTTCAAAACCGGAAGATTAAGGTGAGGGTCGACAGATGCTCTGCCGTGTCCCGGAATATGTTTAATGCACGGACAAATGCCGTTGCGGATGTATTCTTCAACCATTGTTTGGCCGAGCAGGGCGGTTTTCTTTTCATCGCTGCTGAAACAACGGCTGAGTAAGGCTGCCGTTGTGTTGGGAAAAGCAATGTCCAAAACCGGAGCATAATTCCAGTTAATGCCGAGTTCTTTTAAATCCCGGCTGATAAGAGCCGCATGACAGCGGGAAGCGTTAACGGCGTCTTGCTCATCAAGAGAACCCAAATTTTTTTGCGAGAGATATGACCTGAATTCCGGTTCAACCAACCGGCGGACTCTTCCGCCTTCCTGATCCACGGCGATTAAAACGTCATCTCTGCCGATAACTTCTTTAATGGAAGAGATTAATTTTTTAAGTTGATTTTTATCTCGAATATTTGTGCCAAAAAGCGTAACTCCGATAGGATTGTAGCGGGAAAATAAATGTTTTTCGCTATCGTTCAATTCGGTTGAAGAGCAGGAGAGCATGGCGGCGAGAATTGGTTTTTCCATAAAAGCCTCTTATACCAAAAAAGAAATCAAAAATTTAGAAAAGCGAATGACATACATTCCGAAGAGATTGAGATTTACGCCGAAGCTTCTGCCGATTTCAGGAAGAATAAATGCCAGCAGGACAAGAGCGGCAAGTCCGATTCGGTCAGCATTGACATAACGGACAGCCCAAGGCTTGTCCAGCCAGCCGAACAGGATTTTGGAGCCGTCCAGAGGCGGAATAGGCAAAGCGTTGAATACGGCAAGAAAGACATTGAAAACAATCATGTTTAAGAAAAACAAACCGATAACCGCCTGAAGAAACGGATGGGAGATATATGGGGTTAAATGAAGCAAAACGGCAGAAACGGCGGCAAGCAAAAGATTCATGATAATTCCGGCCGCAGAAACCAAAATAACGTCTCTTTTCGGGTTTCTTAAAGCCTGAAAATTGACCGGAACAGGTTTTGCCCAGCCGAAAATAAAACCCGCCTTGGAAAAAATTAACAAGGCAGGCAAAATAATCGTGCCGAAATAATCAACATGTTTAATCGGGTTAAGAGATAATCTCCCCTGTCTTTTGGCCGTGTCGTCCCCTAACAGAAACGCCATGTACCCGTGAGCAATTTCATGTAGTAAAATTGCAATCAGAACAGGAATGAAATTAACAATTAACCCGATAAACATATCCATGTTATTTCTTCTTTACGATGCAGGAACCACCCAGAGCCTTAATGTCTTTACATAAACTGTCGGCACCGGCTCTGTCTCTGAAAGCACCGGCTTTAAGGCGGTAAAAGATACCGTCAAAGCCCAAGTCGGCTTCTTCAATTTCATGCGGTTGGTTTTTCAAAACGCCGTATTTCTTCGACAGGCTTTCCCAAGACTTGTTGACGGCGGCTTTGTTTTGAGACGACATCAACTGAACTTGCCATGAACCGACAGGAATGTCTTTAAGTACGACGGCCGGTTTCGGAGCTTCTTTCGGAGTTTCTTGTTTAACTTCCTTTACCGGTGCCGGTTCTGGTTCCTTGACAGGTTCGGCTTTGGCTTCTTTGACAGGTTCAGGTTTCGGAGCCTCGGCAACAACTTCTTTGGAAATTTCGGCGATGCTGACAACTTTTTCGGCCGGTTCTTCTTTAACGGCAACAGCCTCTTTCACTTCAACGATTTGCTTGGCTTCGGTGATGACTTCATCCTTTTGGGCTTCGGCAATAATCTTGTCAATGGTCGGATTATCCTGAACGGCCGGAGCAGGAGCAGGCAACGGAGCCGGAATTTCAAATTCAGAAACCAGCGGCTGCTGTTGAGCCTGAATAACCGGCATTTTCGGAGCTTCAGGAGGAGGCAGGAGATTTTCGACAACCGGTTCGCCGCCGGATTTCTTTTCGATAATATCATAGACGGACTTGTCCTGATTTAAGATTTCCATACCGCCCGGTTCACTCGGCTGAACTTTAATGGCTGTCTGCGGTTTGCGAATAACCGGAATTTCAACATTGGTGTTCTGGGCATATTGAGGAGAAAGGACAAACCAACCGACAATACCGGCCAAAGCCACACCGGACACCGCACCGATAAACACGCTTTTGGAGCGTTTCATTTCATTGCGTTTTTCTTCAAAAGCGGATGTGTCCTGAGTAGAAATTTTCTGACGAAACTCATTTAAAAAATCATCATTTCTATTATCGTCTGGAAATTCTTGAAACATATTAATCTCCTGTATATTAAAATATTTTTATCTTACTATAAGCAATAAAACTTTATAATCCTTTAACAAAAGCCTTCCAACGCCTTAAAATCTGGTGTGCGGATCAAAAAGGCGGCGGTGTTCTTCAACGGCGGTCATATCCGTCATTCCGGCAATATGTTCGCAGACCAGATTATAAAGTTCTTCTTCGGAAGAAAATTTTTCAATAATCGGACGATATTCCATCGGCAGAAGCTTGTAGTCCGAGACATAAGCCTGAAACAATTCCTCAACGATTCTGGTAGATTTCATATCCATCCGTGCAACATTGGTATGAGTGTAAAAATATTTTTTCAAAAATCCTCTGAGCAGTTTGATTCTTTCTGCCATTTCCGGAGAAAAATCGACAATAAATGATTTTTGCCGACGGGTGTCGTCCGGATGAGAAATTTTGAACTTCAAAAGATTTTCCCGAGTGTTTTTGAGAATGTCAAAAATCATCTGGGCAATGGTGTTTCGGGTAATGGCATAAATCCGAAGATTATCGTCCGCATCGGGATGTTCTTTTTCAAATTTGCAGAGGATTTCATCAATAAAAGGCAGTTGTCGGAGCTGTTCAATCGTAAAGAAACCCGCCCGGAACCCGTCGTCAATATCGTGGTTGTTGTAGGCGATGTCATCGGCTGCGGCTCCGACTTGTCCTTCAAGGGACGGATAGTTTTTCAGATCCAAATCAAACTTTTTGTTAAATTCTCGCAGATAAGAATTGGAAACTTTTTTAATCGGCCCGTTGTGTTTGACGGTTCCTTCCAAGGTTTCCCAAGTCAGATTCAAACCGTTAAATTCCGGATAGTGAACTTCCAGCTTGGTCATAATTTTAAGAGATTGGATATTATGGTCAAACCCACCGTATTTTTTCATGGAATTTTGCAGGCCGCGTTCTCCGGCGTGCCCGAAAGGAGAATGACCCAAATCATGGGCGAGGGCAATGGCTTCCCCGAGTTCTTCGTTAAGACAAAGGCTTTTGCAAATGGTGCGGGTAATCTGTGCGACTTCAATGCTGTGCGTCAGACGGGTGCGGTAGTTTTTGCCCTCGTGATAAGCAAACACCTGTGTTTTTCCGTCAAGCTTGCGAAAGGCTGAAGAATGGATTAAGCGGTCCCGGTCGCGTTGAAAAGGGGAACGGATGATGTTGGTAAAGTCTGGATAAAGGCGTCCGTGGCTTTGTTCGGGATGAACGGCGTATTTTGCAAGTTCCATATTTTTAGCTTTCAATAATTTTATTTTCAGATACAATACATTAAATTTAACAATAAAGGTATAAAATGAAAATAGCGACTTATAATGTAAATTCCGTTAACGCCCGTATGGAAAATTTGACGGACTGGCTGCAAAAATCCAATCCCGATGTTGTTTTGCTGCAGGAGATTAAAACGGAATTTAATTCTTTTCCGTTTTTTGACTTTCAGCTTCTGGGATATGATGCCAAAATTCTGGGGCAAAAAAGTTATAACGGAGTTGCCGTTTTAAGCCGCCATAAAATGACGCTTGTCCATGAGGGGCTGCCGGGTTTTGCGGACGAAAATTCAAGATATTTGGAAGTCATGGTCGATGTAAAAGGCGAAAAATTTCGGGTCGCGTCAATATATATGCCGAACGGAAACCCGCCGTATAACAATCCCGATGATAATTCAAAGTTTGAGTATAAGCTGAAATGGATGGAAGCTTTTTATAATCATGTCGCAGAATTGGTAAAAACGCGTGAGCCGATTGTTCTCGGCGGCGATTTTAATGTGATTATGACGGATAATGACGTTTACGACAAAAGCCTGTTCATTAACAATGCTCTGTTTCGGGAAGAGGTAAAACAACGCTTGAAAGCGGTCGAGTATCTGGGTTTTTATGACGCTTATCGGGCGTTGCACCCCGAAACGACGGGATATACTTATTGGGATTATGCCGGCAATGCTTTGCAGCTGGATTTCGGTATGCGGATAGATTATCTGTTTATGTCCCCGGTTGCCGCAGACAGATTGTTGTCCTGCGAGGTGGATAAAACGCCGAGACAAGGGAACAAGCCATCGGATCATACGGCTTTGGTTGTGGAATTGAGATAAAATGAAAAAGAACAAAGTAAAAAAGCAAGGCTTGCTTCCGGAAAACTGCCTTTTGGAAGTGAACGGCGAGAGCGGTTTCGGAGATTTGACGGCAGTAACGTCTGACCGGGGCGACAATCCTCAGAATTACAAAATCTATGTGCTGGAAAACAAAAAGATTAAACCGGCATTGCAGCAGGGCGACAAGTTTCTGGCCAAGCTGATTTTCAAACGCGGAGCCTGGTGGGCAAAACCGATTGCCCGAACTTCCGTCTCCGGCGGACAGACAGAAAAAATCTATGGTGTGATTGAAAAGCGGGACGGAAAATATTTTCTCAAATCAACGGAAAAAAATGCCCGTATGGATTATCTGCTGGATAATGTCGGCAAAACCAAAGAGGGGGATTTTGTCAGCGTTATGCTGAGCGGAGAGAGAAAATTTAAAGAAGCCCGTATTCTCAAAAGTTTCGGCCCGTTCAACTTAAGCAAGGCCGCATCTGTCTTAGTCTTGGAAAAATATGATATTCCGGATGTCTTTTCCGACAAGGTGCTGAAAGAGGCGGAACATTCTCCGGACTTTAACCGCCGGGAACGGGAAGATATTACCGCACTTCCTTTGGTAACGATAGACGGGGATGATTCTAAAGATTTTGACGATGCCGTCTATGCCGAAAAAACGGAAACCGGATTTAATCTGGTCGTGGCGATTGCCGATGTGGCGTTTTATGTGCCTTATTTCAGCGAATTAGACAGGGAAGCGTATAAACGCGGCAATTCGGTTTATCTGCCGAATATGGTTATTCCGATGCTGCCGGAAAAATTATCCAATGATTTATGCTCTCTGCGTCCGAAAGTGGAAAGGGCTTGCCTGGCGTGCTTTATGAAAATAGACAAGGACGGAAATCTGAAAAGTTATGATTTTAAACGGGCGGTGATGAAGTCGGCGGCTCGTCTGACTTATCGCGAAGTTCAGGAAGCCATTGACGGAAAATTCAACAATAATACCGTCGGTCTGTTCAAGGCGGTTATCCAACCTCTGTATGAAGCTTATTTTGCTTTGGACAAAGCTCGGAAAAAACGCGGTTCTCTTGAGATTGAACCGAACGAAATTACCGTGAAACTGGATAAAAACGGCAATGTGAAGTCTGTGGAGAAAGCGGAAGATTTTACCAGCTGCCGGATTATCGAAGAATTTATGATTGCGGCCAATGTCGCTGCCGCCAAAGCTTTGAAAAAGAGCAAACTTCCGGTAATGTATCGGGTGCATGAAAAGCCTTTGGAGGAAAAATTAAAAGAGTTGGAGCCGCTGCTGTTTGATTTGCATTTGAAACTTCCGGATTATCCGGCTTTGAAACCGGAGCATTTGAATAAAGTTTTGGAACTTTGTCGGGCTAAGGAATACGGAGCCGGAATCAGCGATTTGATTTTGCGTTTGCAGTGCCAGGCAAAATATACACCGCATAATGTCGGCCATTTCGGATTGGCGTTGACGGATTATGTTCATTTTACCTCGCCGATACGACGTTATTCCGACCTGTTGATACACCGGGCGTTGATAAAAGCTTATAACATGCCTGAACCGGGAGCCTTGGATGACGGAGCAACGGAAAAGCTGTTTGAAGACATCGGCGAACATTTGTGTGTAACCGAAAGAAGAGCCGTCAATGCCGAAAGAGATATGGTTGCCCGTTTTCTGTCTTCTTATTTGGAACCGTCCGTCGGCGGAGATTTTGATGTGAAAATCAGCGGTCTGACAACCGCCGGCGTTTTTGTTCAGGTGGAAAGCCTCGGAGCGGAAGGGCTGATTCCGATGCGGTCGCTTCCGGATGACGATTATGTTTTGGAAGCCGGAGGCAGCCGGATGAAAGGAGCGGTAAACGGACGCTGTTTTATCTTCGGAGATAAAATTAAAGCTCGTCTGCTTGAAGCTTCGCCAATAACTGGTGGATTAATTTTTAAATTTGTGGATGAAACCGAAGGCGTCGATTATTATGAAAAAGGCGTTGGTCGGATGTTTTCTGCTCGCAAGCCGCAGAAACGGAAAATGCCGAAGCCGGAACGCAAGAAAAAGCTTAAAGAAAAAAATAAACAAAAGAAAAACAAAGAGAAAAAGACAAAGACCAAGAAAAAATGAAATTAACCGGATACATATTTTTATCAATGTTGTTTTTCACGTTTTCCGCTCATGCCGGAGACGGTGCCGTACTGCACCGGATTTATCAAACGGTGGCGGATGAGTATATTGAACCGGTTGCGGTGGGAGATTTTGCCCCTCTGTGCTTAAAAGGGCTGGGAAAAATGGATAAGAAGCTGCGGATTGCGGATGACGGCAGCCGCGTTTCGGTTTATTACGGAACAACGTTTGTCAAAGGAGTTCTCAAACCGGAAGACAAAAAGGATATTGACGCTTGGGTAAAGTTGAGCCTGGATGTGATGTCTGCCGCCCGCAAAGCTTCTCCGGAAATAAATCGCCGTGATTTTGAAATGGTCGATTATATGATGGTTGAGGGTTTTCCGGCACTGGATGCTGACTCCAAATATTATCCTGATTTGGACATAACCGGAGAGAAAAACAAAAAAACGAAACGTTATTTTTATGACCGGATGATAGATGATGTTTTATACATTAAAGCCGGAGCCATTAATCAGTATACAGGCAAAAACCTTGAAGACAGCTTGAAAAAAAATAAGGAAATCTCAGGACTGATTTTGGATTTGCGGGGCAGCCCGGGAGGAATGTTGAGTGAAGCCGTAAAAATTGCGGGCTTGTTTTTGGATGAAGGGATTATCGTTTCCACTCAGGGTAGGAGCGGCGACAGCATTAAATTTTACAATGCCGAAGAGGGAGATATTTTGGAAGGCCGTCCGATTGTGATTTTGATTGACGGGCAGACGGCATCTTCGGCGGAAGTTATCGCTTCCAGCCTTAAAGAGCAGGGGCGGGCCAAGGTTGTCGGAACTCGGAGTTTTGGCAAGGGAACGGTGCAGACCCTGAAAAAATTCGACAATGACAGTGAAGCAGCTTTGACCAACGCCTATTTTTATACGCCGTCCGGTTATAAAATTGACAAGACCGGCGTTTATCCGGATTTGTGCACGGCCGGAATGTTGGAAACCACACCGTTGGAAAAGATTCTGCCCAGATTGGGAATTTATGAAACTTGCGAACGCGAAAACCGTGAAAATATGAACATAGATGTTGATGCGGCGGTGGCTTTAATTCAAGAAAAATAAGTTTAAAAAGCAAAGAGCCCGGGTCATTTGTTGACCGGGGCTCATTTTTTTGCCGAGAGTTTAATCGCTTTCTTTCACCCAGTAGTACATTCGGCGGCAGATGAGTGCGACAATGCCGACGATGAAAATACGGAAGATCATCCAACCGCCATGTGCGGGAAGGTCTTCAATCTGGATGCCGGAGCAGATTTCCGTCAGCATAATCGATCCAAAGTAGCCGGCAATGTAAAACATTCCTACTGATAAGAATAGGGCCTGCCATGCCACTTTTTTGAGTTGCTTCATGATGAAGTTCCCGGCGGCTGCGGCATAAGGTTCGCAGAAGCGAAGGAACTGCTTGATGATAGCTACGATGTTGGATACGAGTTCATTTTTGCTGGTTTTGTTTACGATTGCATTCATTGTTATTGAGTTTTAATTGTTTGACATACTTGCAAAAGATACTGTACCGGAAGAGAAAACTCTCTTTTTTTACATTTAATGGGCACAATAATCTTTGAAACTAAAATGAATCATATCATAAAAAGATAATTACTGCAATGGACAAAATTATGAAAAATTTGTAACAAGATGCAAAATATTGAATAATTGCTGTTAAAATATGGTTGACAATCGGCTGAAAAAATGTATATTACGCCTAAATGTTTAAATAATAACCTAAATTAAAGAGTATAAAAAAATGGCAAAAGCAGTAAAAGTTAAAGTAAAATTGGAAAGTACAGCCGGTACGGGAACATTTTATCTTGCTGAAAAGAATCCTAGAACTCATCCGGAAAAATTGTCTTTGAAAAAATATGACAAGAAATCTAAAAAACACGAAGAGTTCGTAGAAAAGAAATTGAAGTAACAGATTCTTCTCAAGTGCACGATTTACAAAGGTACCGGTTTTCGGTACCTTTTTTGTTTGCTTTGTCCCGCCGTTCAGGCAATGCGGAAAGTTATGTTGAAGCCGGCACGCCTTTCGGGCAGGATTTTAACTGTCGAGAATTTTAGCCTTTTCGTATTCTTTATGCAGTTTTTCGATTTGAACATCGGTATATCGCTGGGTGGTGGTTAGGGACGCATGCCCCAGCAGTTCCTGAATGGAACGCAAGTCGGTCCCTTCGGCTAACAGGTGGGTGGCAAAAGAATGCCGCAGAGCGTGAGGCGTTAAGTTGTCAGGGAGGCCTAAATACGCTCGGATTTTTTGCATCTGCCTTTGAATAATTCGTGGACTTAAACGCTCTCCTCGTGCCCCTAAAAACAAAGCATCACCATTTTTCAAATGATAAGGGCATTCGTTAAGGTAAGCATTGATGTTTTCGATAATGACCGGCAATAAAGGCACAATTCTTGTTTTATTACCTTTTCCTTTGATTCGCACGAAGTCGTTATTGGTAATATCGCCGATATTTAAGGAAAGGGCTTCGGAAATACGCAGGCCGCACCCGTATAAAAGGGTAAAAATGGCTTTATCCCGAAGTCCCTGCCACGAATTTTTTTCCCAAAACTCGGATTCTTTCAAAAATTTGAATGTGTCGTCCACGTCCATGGCTTTGGGCAGGACTTTCGGCCGCCGCGGCGATGAAATAATCGAAATGGCGGAGTTTTTAACAATATCGTTGCGATCCAGCCATTTAAAAAAGTTTTTAACGGCGGAAATTCCTCTGGCAATGGAAGATTTCTCAAGATATCTGCCTGCCCGGTAACTGAGATAGCCGCGAAAATCCCGAACGTCAATTTTTCCCAAATCGGCAACGGAAATTTTTTCATCATTAAAGAAACCGAAAAACTCGGACAAATCCCGAAAATACGCATCCAGCGTGTGTTCGGAATAACGCCGTTCGTTTTTGAGCCAGTCTTGCCATTGGTGAATTAAATTTTTTACGTCCGCCCCGGCAATATATTTAATCTCTGTTTTCATACCCCCAGAATACAACAGGCTTGTTTAAATTTTGGTATATAATCTGTGAGTTATTTTCCTAAGGGGTTTGTCCTTTGTTTGTTTGGCTGTTATGATAAGCGGGTCTGAAAAAGAGAGGATTTTGTGAGTAATATTGTCGGAGTAATGCTGCCTTTGCCGTTTAACGAACCCTTTGACTATAAAGTTGAGGGAGATGTTTCCTTAGGCTCGATTGTCAGAGTTCCTTGGGGACGGGAAGAGCAAATCGGCGTTGTTTGGAAGCTTGGAAAATCCGCGGATATTGCCGAAAACAAAATAAAGCCGATACTGGAAAAATATAATTATCCTCCTTTGTCCAAAGAATTAATGAAATTTGTGTCGTGGGTCGCTTCCTATAATCTGGCTTTTACGGGGTTGGTGTTGAAAATGGTAATCAGCGTCAAAACCGTTTTTGAAGATCCGAAGATGACGGCGTTGTATACTTTGTCGGGAAAAACGCTGGCGGAAGCAAAACTGAAAAATTCCGATGCCCGCTGGCGGGTAATGGACTTGTTGAAACATTATCCTTATACCCGTCAGGAAATCGCCAAGGGGGCGGGAGTCGGGCAGTCTGTTATTAAGACCATGATTGACGCCGGTGTTTTGAAACCGATATTTATTGAGAATAAACGGGAATTTCTGGAGCCGGTCGGAACATATCACAAAGTGGATTTGACGGGAGAACAGCAGGCGGCGGCAGATGTTTTGGTATCTAAAATCGGCGGCGGCTTTTCGGTAACGCTTTTGGACGGGGTTACCGGTTCCGGAAAAACGGAAGTCTATTTTGAAGCGGTTGCCGAGGCTTTGAGCCAAAATAAACAAGTGTTGATTCTGGTGCCGGAAATTGCTTTGACCACCCAGTGGCTGACTCGATTTGAAAAACGTTTTGGCGTCAAGCCGGCCAAATGGCATTCCGGTCTCGGTGTTAAAGAAAGAACAGACACTTGGAAGGCCGTTATTGAAGGCAGGGTTAAAGTTTTGGTCGGAGCCCGTTCGGCGTTGTTTCTGCCTTATTCTGATTTGGGATTGGTGGTTATTGACGAAAGCCACGACCATTCTTTTAAACAGGAAGACGTTGTGAATTATCAGGGACGGGATATGGCAATCGTGCGGGCGAAGTTTGAAAACTTTCCTCTGATTCTTTCAACGGCAACGCCTGATTTGGAAACCGTCTGCAATGTGGAGGAAGGAAAATACGATGTGGTAAAGCTGGCCTCCCGTTTTGCCGCGGCGGAGTTGCCCGAAATAAAGATTATCGACCTGAAAAAGGACAAGCCGAAAAAGGAAAGCTGGGGCGTAACTTGGCTGAGCCCGTCTTTGGTTGAGGCTTTAAAACAAAACTTGGAAAAATGCGAACAGTCTATGCTGTTTCTTAACCGAAGGGGATATGCCCCGTTAACAATCTGCCGCGATTGCGGACACCGTATCCAATGTCCGAACTGCACGGCGTGGATGACGGAGCATCGCAAGTCAAAATCTTTAATCTGTCACCATTGCGGCCACACGATACCGATTCCCAAAGTTTGTCCCGAATGTGGTTCCGAAGACGGGCTGACCGCTTGCGGTCCGGGAGTGGAACGGATTGCCGAAGAAGTGAAAAAACGTTTTCCCGATGCCCGGATTGAAATCATTTCCAGCGATATTACCGCTTCGCTGAATGAAGTTTCTGCCGTGATTCGTAAAATGGAACAAGGCGAGGTCGATATTTTAATCGGAACGCAGATTTTGGCCAAAGGACATCACTTTCCGAGCTTAACGCTGGTCGGAATTGTCGATGCCGATTTAGGTTTGATGGGCAGCGACTTGCGGGCTTCGGAGCAGACGTTTCAGTTGTTGTCTCAGGTTTCGGGAAGAGCCGGCCGCGGCGAGAAAAAAGGCACGGTGTATCTGCAAACGCTTTATCCGGAAAACGCGGTTTTAAAAGCTCTTTTGGAAAATGACCGGGAGCAGTTTCTCAAACTTGAGAAGAAAACCAGAAAAATGTTAAAAATGCCGCCGTTCGGAAAACTGGCTGCGGTCATTGTTTCCGGAACCAATCAGGAAGCTGCGGAAAAAACGGCGGTTTGGCTGGGACAAACCGCACCGAACAACGAATATGTCTCGACCTTGGGACCGGCACCGGCACCGATTTATATGTTGCGGGGAAAATACCGTTTCCGGTTGTTGTTGAAAACGGCAAAAAATATCAAAATTCAAGAAGTTGTAAAAGAATGGATGAAAAAAGTAAATGTTCCGTCTTCAGTACGGGTGGAGGTGGATGTTGATCCTTACAGTTTTATGTAAAAGTTAGTATGTATTAATAAATTAGAAACCAATTGTTCTTTAATATGTGAAGCAGTCAGTTAATAAAAACAGAGTTTAAAATTGAAAAAAATTTCAAAATCAAAAATAGTTTCGACTTATGCTTTGGCTTTGTATGAAGGAGCCGAAGAGAAAAAGTCCGTGGAAAAGGTTTTTGCCGATGTGGAGAAGCTTTTGTCTGCGGTTAAGGAAGATGCCAGTATCGTTAAATATCTGGCTAATCCGATTTGGGACGTTGAAGCTAAAAAAGCGGCGATTAAAGAAGTTGCATCCAAAGTTCATTTGTGCAAAGAGACAATGAATTGTATGGACGTTATTGCCGATAATAAGCGTTTTGCGGAATTTCAGCAGATTCTTGAAGGATTTGTCCGTCTGTATTATTTGAAGAATAATATTGTTGAGGTGGAGGTTCAGACAGTTAAAAAACTGGCGGCATCTCAGGATAAAAAACTGAAAGAAAATCTGGAAAAAGTTTTGAATAAAAAAGTTATGGTTAAGTATGATTTGAAGCCTGATTTGTTGGGCGGCTTAATTATAAAATTCGGTTCTTCGATGATTGATAATTCAATCAAAGGAAAATTAAATCGTTTAGAATTAATAATGAAAGGTGGACGCTAATGTCTATGGTTGCCAGCGAAATATCTTCCATTATCAAGGAAAAAATCGCCAATTCCGACGTCAATGTCGACGTCTCGGAAGTTGGACGCGTTTTGTCCGTCGGTGATGGTATTGCCCGTGTCTATGGCTTGGATAAAGTTCAGGCCAACGAAATGGTCGAGTTTGAATCCGGGGTTAAGGGAATGGCTCTTAACTTGGAAGAGGATAACGTCGGCGTGGTTATTTTTGGTTCCGACCAGGAAATCAAAGAAGGCGATGTTGTTAAACGGACGGATAAAATCGTGAGCGTTCCGGTCGGAAAAGAATTGCTTGGCCGTGTTGTTGATGCCTTGGGCGAACCGATTGACGGAAAAGGTCCGATAAAGGCAAAAGAATACAGCAACTCCGAAGTTAAGGCTCCGGGCATTATTCCGAGAAAGAGCGTTCATGAACCGGTACAAACCGGCTTGAAGATTATTGACTCCCTGATTCCTATCGGCCGCGGTCAGCGTGAGCTGATTATCGGCGACCGTCAGACCGGAAAAACGGCAATCATTCTGGATACGATTATTAACCAGAAGAGCGTCAACGATCAGGCAAAGTCTGAAAAAGACAAAATGTATTGTATTTACGTCGCTGTCGGACAAAAGCGTTCTACCGTGGCACAAGTGGTTAAAACCTTAAAAGACCACGGAGCAATGGATTATACCATTGTTGTTGCCGCAACCGCTTCCGATCCGGCTCCGATGCAGTTTATCGCTCCGTATTCCGGATGTGCCATGGGCGAGTTCTTCAGAGACAACGGAATGCATGCGACAATCTTTTATGACGACCTGTCCAAACAGGCAACGGCTTACAGACAAATGTCCCTGTTGCTCCGTCGTCCGCCTGGACGTGAAGCTTATCCGGGTGACGTGTTCTATCTGCACTCTCGTCTGCTGGAACGTGCCGCTAAGATGAATGACGCCGAAGGTGCCGGTTCTTTGACCGCTTTGCCGGTAATTGAAACACAGGCCGGAGACGTTTCCGCATATATTCCGACCAACGTTATTTCCATTACCGACGGTCAGATATTCTTGGAGACCAGCTTGTTCTATCAGGGCGTCCGTCCTGCGGTTAACGTTGGTATCTCCGTATCCCGTGTGGGTTCCGCCGCTCAGATTAAGGCGATGAAACAAGTCGCCGGAAAAATCAAGCTGGAACTGGCACAATATCGCGAAATGGCAGCCTTTGCCCAGTTTGCTTCGGATATGGACGTTTCGACCAAGAACCTTCTGGCTCGCGGCGAACGCTTGACCGAGCTGTTGAAACAGCCTGTTTATCATCCGATGCCGGTTGAGGACGAAGTTGTCAGTATCTTCTCCGGTGTAAGAGGTTTCTTGGATAAGATTCCGGTAAACAGAGTAAAAGAGTTTGAAAGCAAATCTCTGGCGGAGATTAAGGCAAACCACCCTGAATATCTGAAACAAATTCGTAAGGAAAAAGTAATTTCTGATGAGTTGGATGCAAAACTGACTGAATTTTATGAAAGCTTTTTAAGCGAATTTATTGGTGAAGAAAAAGCAGCATAAGGAAAGACGATGGCAGGCTTAAAAGAGTTAAGAACTCGTATTGAGACGATAAAATCGACGCAGAAAATCACTTCGGCAATGAAGATGGTTGCTGCGTCCCGCCTTCGCCGTTCCCAAGGCTTGATAAGCAAATGTTCTTTTTATCACAACAATCTGATTTCTTGTGCCAACCGGGTAATTTATGAACTCCGGGAAGAGGAAAACAATACGGGAACAGCCGTCAGTTATCCAAAGCTGATGACCGGAACGGGCAAAGATAAAACTTATCTTTTGCTGGTGTTCACGTCAGATCGTGGATTGTGCGGAAGCTACAATGCCAACGTGGCCAAAGTTGCAATGGCCCGTATTGAAGAACTCCTGGCTCAGGACAAAGAGGTTAAAGTGGTCTGTGTCGGCAAAAAAGGGCGGGACATTATCAAACGCAAATATGCCGGACTGATTGTCAACACCATAGAAGGCGTGGCTAAGAAAGGGGCGAAGTATTACGAAGGAACGGATATCGCTTATCCGGTTCTTGAGGCGTATGAAAAAGGCGAAATTGATGTCTGTGAAGTGGTTGTCAGCCATTTCCGTTCCGCAATCAACCGCGAAGTAAAATGTAAGCAGCTTTTGCCGATGAAAATGGAAAACTTTGACAATAACAATCGTTTGAGTTTTCGAACAAATGTTGTCAGAGGGGCTTTTTATGAATATGAGCCGGGCAAGCTGGAACTTTTGTCGGGAATGCTGCCGCTGATTTTCAGAGAGAGCGTTTTTCAGGCGATTGTCCATTCTCAGGCTTCGGAACACGGTGCCCGCATGACCTCAATGGACAATGCGACCCGCAACGCCAAAGAAATGATATCCAAATTGACCTTAAAATATAACGGAATTCGGCAGTCCGCCATTACTACGGAGCTGATTGAAATTATTTCAGGTGCGGAAGCACTCTAAGATAAGATTATAAGGAGATAAATATGACCGAAACAAAAACAACGAAAAAAGCACCTGCCAAGGCTGCCGCTAAAAAAACGGAAGTCAAAAAGACTTCTGTTAAAAAAGCCGCTGTAAAAAAGACAGAGAGTGTGACCGAGTTTGATAAAAAAGCCATTAAAGAAATGAATGCCGAAGAAAAGAAAGCGGTAAAAAAGATTAAGGCTATCGAGAAAAAAGAAAAGAATACAAATGCTTTAGGGCATATTTCTCAGGTAATGGGTGCGGTTGTTGACGTTAAATTTGAAAATGTTGACGAGCTGCCGAATATTTTAACCGCTCTGGAATGCGACAACCACGGCAAAAAATTGGTGCTGGAAGTTGCCCAACACTTGGGCGAAAGCGTTGTCCGTACAATCGCCATGGATACGACCGACGGTCTGGTTCGCGGTTTGGAAGTCGTTAATACCGGACACCCGATTGAAGTTCCTGTCGGTCCGGAATTGCTGGGTCGTATCGTTAACGTTATCGGTGAACCTGTAGACGGCCGCGGCCCGGTAAAATCCAAAACGGAATTTCCGATTCACCGTCCGGCTCCGTCATTTACCGACCAGTCGACCGAAACGGAAGTTTTGACAACCGGTATTAAAGTTATCGATTTGTTGGAACCTTATTCCAAAGGCGGTAAAATCGGTTTGTTCGGCGGTGCCGGTGTGGGCAAAACCGTTTTGATTATGGAATTGATTAATAACATCGCCAAAGGCCACGGCGGCTACTCCGTATTTGCCGGTGTAGGGGAGAGAACCCGTGAAGGTAACGACCTCTACCACGAAATGATTGAATCCGGCGTTATTGACCTGAAAGGCGATAAGTCTAAAACAGTGCTTGTTTACGGACAGATGAACGAACCTCCTGGAGCTCGTGCCCGCGTTGCTTTAACAGGCTTGACTCAGGCAGAATATTTCCGTGATGAGGAACATCAGGACGTGTTGTTCTTTGTTGATAACATTTTCCGCTTTACCCAAGCCGGTTCTGAAGTGTCCGCCTTGCTGGGACGTATTCCGTCAGCCGTGGGCTATCAACCGACTTTGGGAACGGATATGGGAGCCATGCAGGAACGTATTACTTCCACCAAAAACGGTTCCATTACCTCTGTTCAGGCAGTGTATGTTCCGGCCGATGACTTAACCGACCCGGCACCGGCAACAACTTTTGCCCACTTGGATGCCACAACCGTTTTGTCTCGTAAGATTTCCGAATTAGGTATTTATCCGGCGGTTGACCCGTTGGATTCTACCAGCCGTATTCTGGACCCGACAATCGTTGGCGAGGAGCATTATCAGGTTGCCCGTCAAGTTCAGGAAATTTTGCAGAAATATAACTCTCTGCAGGATATTATTGCCATCTTGGGTATGGATGAGTTGTCCGAGGAAGATAAATTGACGGTAGCTCGTGCCCGTAAAATTCAAAAATTCCTGTCTCAGCCGTTCCATGTGGCTGAAGTCTTTACCGGAACTCCGGGCGTGTTTGTTAAATTGGAAGACACGATTAAAGGCTTTAAGGGAATTTTGGAAGGTAAATATGACAATATTCCGGAACAGGCATTCTACATGGTCGGAACCATTGAAGATGTTTTGGAAAAAGCCAAAAAAATGGAAGAAGAGGCTGCATAAGCCATTCAGAATAAAGGACAGACAATGGAAAGAGGCATCATATTCAGAATATCCCGTCCGTATAAAATCTATCGGACAATGCTGGCCCAAAAGATTGTTGTCCCGGGCGTTAACGGCGATTTGACCGTTTTACGCGACCGGGCACCAACCCTGATTTTGCTCCGTAACGGCATACTTCAGGTTTTGGATGCCGCCAATAATCCGATAGAACGTTATTATGTTAAAGGCGGAATAGCGGATATTGCCAGAAACCGTTGTGCCGTCTCCACGGAAAAAGTTGTTGCCTGTGAAAATATGACATTGGAAAAGGCAACGGAAAAACGGGATGCCGCCATTCATCAGGAAGATAAAGATTTCTACCAGATGATTATTAATGACATTACCGTTTTCGGGAATAAATAAAGTAAAGCCCCTCAGTTGAGGGGCTTAAATTTTACTTTTTAGGCTTAGAAAGAAATCCCGCGTAAACATGGAGTTGATAATAATTGGCCAGCTTTTGTATAAGTTTCCAGTTGACGGCTTCCCGTCCGATTTCCACATTGTCTAAATCTCTCTGCTTAATATGCAAATCCATACAAACAATGGAAGAGTTGATTTTCCGCTTTTGGCGGATACGAAATAAGTGCATACCCAAAGAACGTTGAATGGCTTTACGGATAGATTTGTTTTCCGATTGATAGAAAAAATTAGTTTTAATTTTATGTTCAGTCATCATCTTTTCAAACTCCTTATTTGTTTTAGTTAAACAAAACTCACCTTATTGAAAAATAAGGTGAGGGAGTTCGAAACTGCTTACGACAGTCTGCATTCTTCGACATATAAATATGCTTATACCTGCAGCTCCCCCATAAAGAGGAGTTGATATTCGTAAGAGGAGTTTCGACGCTCCGCAGTCCACCTCTGAACTGCAAGAAGGATGATAAAGCAAATAGATTAATTATTCAAGCCACAAACTTTCGGTCTGCACATAGATACTAACAGGGAGTTAAGGCACTTACTCAACACCGACAACCGAGGCGATCAAACTGGCTCAGTTTGGCCCGTGGTCGCCGACCACAAAGCCCCTCAATTGAGGGGCTTTTAATTAAGCACAGTTTTTAGTTTTTTCCGGCATAAGTTCTTCCAGAACCTGTTTTTTCAGAGTTACGTTATCGGCTTTACCGGTTGCAAAAACCGGAAGCTGGTCTTTATAGAGGATAACTCTTGGCAGATAGAGTTCGGACATTCCGTTGTTTTTGATGTAATTGTGCAAAACATCCTGTTCAACCTGACGATTATTGGTAACTAAAACAATCTGTTCGCCTTTACTTTCATGCGGAATGGCAACCACGCCATACTGGAATTCGGCTCCCATCCATTCATAGGCATTGCAGACCATTTCCTGAACAGCGTTAAGAGATACCATTTCCCCGCCGATTTTAGCAAAACGTTTAATCCGGTCTTTAATGTAAACAAATCCGATTTCATCAATTTCCACAACGTCTCCGGTATGATACCAACCGTCTTCCAGCGGGACTAAAACTCCCGGGTTGTCAGGCAGAATATATCCCAGCATAATGTTTGGCCCTTTAATGACGAGTTCGCCGCCTTTTTCAATACCGTCAACCGGTTCAATCCTATATTTAATGGCCGGCATCAGTTTTCCGATAGAGCCGAAACGGTTGAAAATACGATTGTTAGCGGTAATCACCGGAGAACATTCTGTTGATCCGTAACCTTCCATAACGCGGATACCTAAGCGTTCCATCCACATATTGCGGGTGTCGGGTTTAACGGCCTCGGCACCGCCGAACATAAAGCGGACATTGTGGAAGTCAAACGGATGGGCAATTTTGGCATAACCGCGGAAGAACGTGTCTGTTCCAAACATAATGGTTGCCCCGATTTCATACACAATCTCAGCCACAACACGATAATGGAGCGGAGAAGGGTAGAGGAAGAGTTTGGCTCCTTCCAACAGCGGAAACAGCGTTCCTGCGGTCAGCCCGAAACTATGGAACATCGGCAGGGCATTAAACAGCGTGTCTGTAATATTGATGGTTTCAATAGCTGAAATCTGCTTAATGTTGGAAATAATGTTGGCATGGCTGAGAACCACGGCTTTCGGAGCTCCTTCCGAACCGGAAGTAAACAGGATGACGGCTTTTTTGTTGCCGCCGTCTTTGTGCGGAACCCGTTTGATTTTATAACGCAGGAAAGCGTTGATTTTATCCCATAAGCCGATTTCTTTGCGGAGAGATTCCAAAAAGACGATTTCCACGCCGTTGGCTTTAAGAACATCCACCACTTGTTCCATTTTGGCATTCTTGATAAAGGCCAGAGAAGTAATGACTTTCTTTACTTCGGCGGTGCGACACATGGAAGCCATGTTTTTTGCTCCGACGGAGAAGTTGAGCATAACCGGAACGCGTTCATAAGCCGATAACCCGAAGAAAGTGCAGACGGCGGCAATTGTGTTCGGCAATAAAATGGCAACATGCTCTCCCGGCAGGGTTTTTCTCTTGAAATATTTTCCGAGAACAAAAGACTTAATGATAATGTCTTTGTAAGAATTCGGCTGCCGCTGAATATCTTCCACAAAATGCGGGCGTTTCAACAATCCTTTTTTGGAATGAACTTTGGCTGTTTTCATTAATTGGGCAAACAGGGAGATGTTCGGATTGTAATTAACTTCAAAACACATCTCGCGGAGAATTTGATAAACTTCGTTGCTGATGTGGTCTCTCTGGCGGCGGAGTTCGTCTTTTAATTTGAAAGCACGAGGTTTTCCGACGGTAATTTTTACCTTTGGCAGCGGACGGTGCGGAAGTTTTCCCTTGGTTTTGGAAAAATAACCGTATTGAGGGCCGTTAATCCAAACCGGAATAAGCGGAGCATGGGATTTATCGGCCAACAAGCCCGGGGCTTCGTAAATTTTCATCAGGCCACCGTTTTCGGTCATGCGTCCTTCGGCAAAAATAACGCACAAACGTCCTTCTGAAACTTTGGAAATAAGGCTTTTCAAATCCCCCGGTTCAATCGGGTTAAACAGGATGACATCCGCAGTTTTCATCAAAACGCGTATCCATCTCTTGCGATAAAGATGCCCGTTTAAGGCAAAAATCGGATTTCCGGGAAGAAAAGCAAACAATAAAACAGGGTCAAGATACGAAACGTGGTTGGATACATAAACCCCTTTTTTGGGAAGATTTTTATCTTTAAATTCAATAGAACATCTTACTTTAAATAATCTGAAAATCAACCTCAAACAAAATCGGACGAAGTCTCTCAAAATTAGTCTCCGGTAGTTACAAAATATAGGAAATTCTAAACAAATTATTAATATTTTGTAAAGAAATAAAATCCCGGGCATGGGCGTATAAGCCGTAGAACAGGATAATAAATTGAATTATAGGAAAAATTTTCACTTTTCAAAAGGGGATAAAATCGGGTATTGTTATTTGAAAAGGAATATAACATAATACTTTCGGCGATAATATTTTGAAATATGAGGGTTTTATGGAGAAAAAAGATTCAAAAACGGCTCTGCTTTACAGTGCATTCAAGGAATTTGCACAAAACGGCTTCTGGGGAGCAACAACCAGGGATATTGCCGGACGAGCCAATATTAACATTTCTTCCATTCTATATTATTTTGGCGGCAAAAAGGGAATTTATACCGCCGCTTTGAAAAATATTGTCGAAACGGTTAATGCCAAAACCCAAAATCTGACTTTAAGATACGAAGAGGTAATAAAACATCCCGAAGATTATCAGGGAGCCAGAGACTTATTGAAAGATTCCTTCAATCTTTTTTGTGAGTTGATTTGCGGGGAGGCACTTTCCAAAGATATGAAAACGGTGTTCTTGAGTGAATATTCCCGCCCGACGGAAGACTTTAATATTTTATACGACGGATTAATTCAGCCGTTTCATAAAAGAATGTCGAACTTAATGGTTCAGGCCGGCCGCGGAAAAATTACCCTGCAGGATGCTTATCTGTATACGTTTCCGATTTTCGCCCAGCTTTTTGTATTTAGTTCCCGCAAAGAGACGATCTGCAAATTTATGAATTGGACGGAATATACACAGGAAGAAATTAAGCGTTTGCAGAGCTATATGCAAGGGCAGATAGAGGCTTTGCTAGACAGGAAGCCACCTGAAAATCTCTAATTCAATCAATTGATTGACATTCCTAAATTTTTGTATTATAAGCCTTTTTGTTCTTTGTATAAACAACAGAAAGACTATTTTAATGAACAAATTTTTAACTTTAACCGCAATCGGAACCGTTATGCTTGCCGCAGGAAATGCTCAGGCTGCCGGTTTCTTGTTGCGTGAACAATCCGTTGCCGGAATGGGCAATGCTTTCGCCGGAGCTACTGCCGGAGCGGAAGATCCTTCTTACTCTTTTTACAATCCGGCCGGTTTGACCATGCATTACGGAACAAAATTATCCGCTAACGCAACAGCCATTGTCGGTAATGTTGAGGGATATGACGCAGTTGGGCCGAACGGGGCTTATACTTCTGAGATGAGCCACCCGGTTGATAAAGCCGTTTTGCCGTCAGTTGCCGTTTCTCACCAGATTAACAATCGCTTGTCCGCAGGCTTGTCTTTGAATGCTCCGTTCGGATTGATTACGGATTACAGCCAAAACTGGGCAGGTGCCAACCATGGTACGGAATCAAAATTAAACACTTATGATTTGACGCCGATGCTGGCTTATCGTGCCACCTGCAATTTGTCATTTGGTGCCGGTCTGGTTGTCCAGTATGTCAGTGCAACTTTGAAAAACGGTGCTTTGTATCACATACATCCGGCTTATTATACCAATGCGAAACTTAAAGGGGATACGACCGATATCGGATATACCATTGGAGCTTTGTATGAATTGACGGACAACACCCGTTTTGGTATTTCTTACCGCAGTCAGATTAATCATAAATTAAAGGGCGATATTACATTTGCCAAACAAACAGGTGCTTTGGGTTTGGTAAATCAGGATATTTCCGCAAAATTGACAACACCGGCTCTGTTGAGTATGGGTGCTTATCATGACATTAACGACAAATGGTCGGTTATGGCTGAAATCCAAAAAACTTATTGGTCTTCTTTTGATGACTTAACAATCAAAGGCAATAAAAAAGCCGTTATCAGCCAAACAAACGAAAGTTGGAAAGACGTGTGGTTCTATTCAATCGGTGCCAGCTATCGGGTTAATGACCAGTGGAAATTAAGAGCCGGTTTGGCATTTGACCAAACCCCGGTTAATGATTATACCCGGACGCCTCGTATTCCGGATTCAGACCGTATTTGGTATTCCGGCGGTGTGGAATATAAATTTGATGACTCTTTGACCTTGAATGCCGGATATACTTATATTCGTGCCGAACACAGCAAAGTCAACCTGCAGGCAACAGGCTGGGATGCTTCCCGCGGAGCTTTGTCTGCCAAATATAAGGGGAACATCCACTTATTTGGTTTGTCCGCCAACTATAATTTCTGATTTTATTCTCAGGAAAATCCCCCTCTTATCAGAAGAGGGGGTAAATGGCACTAATAAAAAAACGGATACTGAATTTTCAGTATCCGTTTTTTACTTCATTAAGATATAGTAAGCGAGATAACATATTTTTTAATAATTCAGTTTCATCACTTTCAGCCATATGATTAGCAAGAGATCCGCATTTTCCCAAACAATATTTATTTTTATTATAAATATTGTCATAAAAACGAAAAACAGATTTTCTGGCTTCATCTAATGTCTTTAACATGATTTTTTGTTCCTCAATTTCAAATCCGGTAATAATCTGTTCTTTTATGGCGGTGTAAAGACATTCGTTTTCGGTATCTTCTTTGAAACAGTTTTGGATAGTTTTATCGATTTCTTTTTTGATGTCTGCGGAGATTTGGGTTGGTGATTTTTCTTTGATAACGGGAAAAGCAGATTTAAAATGTGAAATTTTATTTTTTTGAGCATCTGTGCATCCGGCAATATAAGCGAGATTTTCATAGGTATTGTTATTTTTTTTGACATAAACATAAGCAATATCTTTTTCGCTGTTATTGATAGAGAGTATATAATAATTATTTTCCGGAGATTTTTTGATGGAAGTTTCCTTGATTGTTTCCGAAAGGGCTTCTGATTGGTTACATAATTCACAGTAATTTATAATTTCAGAGTTTTCCGGCAAAGATAGAACAGCTTTTTGTGCGGCTTCGCGGTTGATGTAGAAGCAGACATCAGCAAAAACGGTTTTAGAGTTTACAAACAAACTCAAAATTAAAAAAAATAAAAATCTTTTCATTATTTAGTTCCTATATTATTTTGCTGTTTTTTATTAATTACTGAGTTTAGCTTTCAGATACTTGGCTGTATAGCTTTTAGGGGATTTTGCCACTTCTTCCGGCGTTCCTTGGGCAACGATTGTTCCGCCGCCGTCGCCGCCTTCAGGTCCCATGTCAATAATATAATCGGCGGTTTTAATGACGTCGAGATTATGTTCGATGACAATGACAGAGTTACCGTTATCTACCAATGTATGCAAAACTTTTAAAAGTTTGTTGATGTCTTCAAAATGTAATCCGGTTGTCGGCTCATCCAAAATATACAAAGTTTTTCCGGTTGCTTTTTTGGACAGTTCTTTTGAGAGTTTGATACGTTGGGCTTCCCCGCCGGAAAGGGTGGTAGCCTGTTGTCCGAGCTTGATATAGCCCAATCCGACTTTACGGAGCAGTTCCAAACGGTTTTTAATTGACGGAATAGCGTCAAAAAAGTGGTAAGCTTCGTCAACCGTCATATCCAAAACATCGGCAATGGATTTGTCTTTATATTTGACTTCCAGCGTTTCTCGGTTGAAACGTTTGCCTTTGCAGACATCGCATTCCACATAAACATCAGGCAAAAAGTGCATTTCTATTTTGGTAACGCCGTCGCCTTTGCAGGCTTCACAACGGCCGCCGGCAACGTTGAAAGAAAAACGTCCGGCATTATATCCGCGGGCTTTGGCTTCCGGAAGATTGGCAAACCAGTCGCGGATATAGGTAAACAGTCCGGTATAAGTAGCCGGATTGGAACGAGGTGTTCTGCCGATAGGAGATTGGTCAATATCAATAATTTTATCAATATTTTCCACGCCGAGAAGTTCGTCATATTTTCCGGCCGGAACGCGGGAGCCGTTGAGTTCTTTGTTCAAGGCGTTGGAAAGGGTTTCTAATATCAAAGAGGATTTTCCTCCGCCGGAAACGCCGGTAATGCAAGTCATGGTTCCGAGCGGAATTTTAACCGTAACGTTTTTGAGGTTGTTGGTGCGGACTCCTTTCAGTCCGACAAATTTTCCGGTGCCTTTGCGGCGTTTTTCCGGAACCGGAATAACTTTTTCTCCGTTCAAATATTGAGCCGTAAGACTGTTTTTGTTTTTAAGGACTTCTTCAACCGTTCCCTTGGCCGTAACTTGCCCGCCCAATTCTCCGGCGGCGGGACCCATGTCAACCAGATAATCAGCGGCACGAATGGCGTCTTCGTCATGTTCGACCACAATAACGGTATTGCCGATGTCTCTCAATCGGGTCAGGGTTTCAAGCAGACGGTCGTTGTCTCTTTGGTGCAGTCCGATGGAAGGCTCGTCAAGAACATACATAACTCCGGTTAATCCGGAACCGATTTGCGATGCCAGACGAATGCGTTGAGATTCTCCGCCGGACAATGTTCCCGATTGGCGGGAAAGGGACAGGTAATCCAAACCGACATTGTTGAGAAATGTCAGACGGTCGATAATTTCTTTGAGGATTTTGTGAGCGATTTCTGCCTTTTTCGGGGAAAGCTGCTCTTCCACTTTCATAAACCAGTCGCGGGCTTTGCTGATGGACATTTCAGACGCTTCCATAATGTCTAAACCGCATATTTTAACGGCCAGTGTTTCCGGTTTAAGGCGTTTCCCGCCGCAGAACTCGCACGGGGCGGCAGATTGGTAGTGAGAAAATTCTTCCCGCACCCACGAAGATTCGGTTTCAAGAAAACGCCGTTCCATATTCGGAATAACGCCTTCAAAAGGTTTGTCTGTCATAAAACGGGAATAAACCATCGGAACACAAACATTCCCCGAACCGTAAAGAATAACGTGTTTGGCTTCTTCCGAGAGGTCTTTCCATTTGGTGCTTGGCGGAATTCCCAAAAATTCGCAAAGGGAATTGATTGTCTGACTGTAAAATGCCGATTTTCCGGAGTTCCACGGGGCGATGGCTCCCTGGCTTAAAGAAAGGTTCGGGTTGGGAACAATCAAATCCGGATCCATATAAAGGCGGGCTCCGATACCGTCGCAGTGCGGGCAGGCTCCGTAAGGATTGTTAAAAGAAAACAGCCTCGGCTCAATTTCTTCAATGGTAAAACCGGACACCGGACAAGCAAACTTGGAGGAAAAAGTCGTCCGTTTTTTGGAAGAAACGTCTTCAACATAAGCAATACCGTCGCCGAGTTTTAAGGCTGTTTCAAAAGACTGGGCCAAACGTTCGTCAATGCCTTCCTTAACGGCAATTCGGTCGACAACGACTTCAATATCGTGTTTTTGATTCTTATTAAGTTCAGGGAGTTCTTCAATACCGTAAACTTCTCCGTCGATGTTAAGTCGCTGGTAACCTTGTTTCTGAAGGGATTCAAATTCTTTTTTGAACTCGCCTTTTTTACCCCGGGCAATCGGAGCCAAAAGCATAAGTTTTGTTCCGAAAGGCATTTCTTTTACTCGGTCGACCATCTGCGATACGGTTTGGGATTCAATCGGCAGTCCGGTGGCCGGAGAATAAGGTGTTCCCGCACGAGCCCACAGCAGACGCATATAGTCGTAAATTTCGGTAACCGTTCCGACGGTGGAACGCGGATTGTGCGAGGTGGTTTTTTGTTCAATGGATATGGCCGGAGAAAGGCCTTCAATGGAATCCACATCCGGTTTTTTCATCAGTTCAAGGAATTGGCGGGCATAAGAAGACAAACTTTCCACGTAACGCCTTTGCCCTTCGGCATAAATTGTATCAAAAGCCAAAGATGATTTTCCCGATCCTGAAAGTCCGGTGATGACGGTCAGCTTGTCTTTGGGAATATTGATATCAACATTTTTTAAGTTGTGTTCTCTGGCACCTTTGATTTCGATGAATTTATTTTCAGGCATTTTAATCTTCTCCTTCAGCGAAAATAATATAGTGAGGAGAAGGGGGAAAGGCAATAGAAATTTTAGATAAGGGACTCTGACAAAAAACTTGCTTTTTTTTCAAATAAGGCTAATATGCGGCGAAGTTAATTAACAATAATAGTTTTGAATGGTAAATTTATATAAACAAATAATCCCTGTCGTGAGTTTGCTTGCTGCAGGGGCTGCTTATGCCGGTGTCAATATAGCCGTTATCGCACCAAAGGAAGGCGAACATCAGAAATCGGGCTATGAACTGATTTCCGGCGTAACCACGGCAGTGGAGGAGATTAATTCCCAAGGCGGCCTGAACGGGGAGAAAATTAACCTGATAACCGTCGATGACCAGTGCGATGATCGGTTGGCGGTGTCTACGGCACAGATGATGGCGGTAAATGCGAACAGAAAAGATAAAATGTCGCTGGTTATCGGTCCTTATTGCAGCAATTCATTTGATAATGTTGCCAATATTTATGCCAAAGCCAATATTTTTCAGATTGTGCCGATAGCTTTATCGGAAAGCGATGCCAAAGAAAGCCATAAAGGCTTGGTTAAAATGGTTGGTTATAAAGACAATCAGGCTAAGGATTTTTTCAAATATTACACTCAGGCGTTTGAAGGGCAGAAAGTGGCCATTATCTATGACAGCGGCATCCGCAGCATTGTCGACTTGGCGGCGTCGGTGCAGAGTGAGTTTCGCAAAGCCGGCGTGTCTTCACTGTTGAAAGCGTTTAACTTCAGAAATTATGCTGACAATTACGATGAAATGGTTGAGGACATTACCCGCAACAATATCCATATCGCCTATATTCTGGGCAAGCCGAAAAATATCGCAAAGATTTCTAAAAAGCTGAAAAATGAAGAACGTGATTTTGTAATTTTCACCAATAAGTATCAGGCGGGGGATGATTTCAGCAAGACAATGGGCTCCGCCGCCGAAAATACTTACCTGATAGCTTTGCCGAGCCTCAAAGACAGTCCTGATTTTGCCGAAACGCTGGTTCAACTGCGTTTGCACGGTGTGGAATTGGAGGGATTGGCTGTTTACGGCTATTCTGCAGTCAAACTGTGGGAGGAAATTGTTAATAAAGCTGATTCTTTCAAGTATGACAAATTGGCCAAAGCTTTGGAGGAAGATAAGATTGAAACCGGTTGGGGAGAAGTGATGTTTACCAACGGGAATCCTCAAAATTCAATTAATTACGGCATTTATAAATTCTCCGGCGGCGAATATACACAGGTCTATTGATTTTCTGTTTTATTATCTTTTGTTTCAGATATAATCATTGCCAGTTTTAATTAATTTATAAGGTAAAATAACTATGGTTGGAAGTATCAATAAAGTAATTCTGGTCGGCAATCTCGGTGCGGACCCTAAAGTAAGCAATACTCAAAACGGTTCCAAGATTGTCAATTTAAATATTGCAACCTCAGACAGCTGGAAAGATAAATTGTCCGGAGAAAGAAAAGAAAGAACGGAATGGCATCGCGTAGTTATTTTTAACCCGCAGCTGGCCGATGTTGCCGAGAGATATTTGAGAAAAGGTTCCAAAGTTTATCTGGAAGGACAGCTCCAAACCCGCAAATGGGAAGATAATAACGGTCAGGAAAGATACACAACGGAAATCGTGTTGCAAAACTTCAGCGGCAATATGGTTCTGTTAGACGGACGCGGTGATGGTGTTCCTGCCGGCGGTAATGATGTATTCTCAGCATCTTCCGGCGGGTGGGATAACTCTCCGGCAGCAGCCCCTGCAGATTTAGATGACGATATTCCTTTCTAGGAATAAATTCCTTGACATTTAAAGGGAAATATTATATATAAAAATTCGTGCCACTTGGAAGAAGTCTGTCCAAGTGGCATTTTTTCATTTTTACAGGACGGAAGAATAAATGGAATTTATTAAAAGGCATCTGAATTACATCAAAAAGGCAGTGTTTTTCATTTTAGAAACCTGGCTTTTTTGTATGACGTCGGCTATGCTGGCGTATTGGCAGGTGGAACGGTATCCGGAAATTTTGGAATGTAAGGAAGTTAATCTGGGACCGGATGTGTTTATTGAGTTTACCAAGTCTTTTTCCAAGCTCTTTCTTATAGCTTATGTGTTGTTTGCCTGTTTTCCCGATAAAATACGTAAAGCGAAGTGGTGGGCGAGAGCAATATATTTTACGATGTTTTACGTCTTTTGCTGTTTGGTTTATCTCTGGATATAATTTTCACTGATATTTTATCATGATGTTAACTTTTTAATTTTGAATTTGCACAAAATCGATTTTAAGGCCGTTTTTTTGCCCATAGAGAAGAAAACGGCTTTTTTTAATGGGTATAAGTTTGATAATTGGCTGGTGTCAAAACCGTAATTTTGCTAATCTCAATCCAGTTAAAATATAAAGAAGGAATAAAAAGTGACTGATGAAATTGAAATCATAGACGCTCCGAAGAATATGGACGGGGTTTTGCCCGTTGAAATCTCGGAGGAGATGCGTCGTTCTTATCTTGATTATGCGATGAGCGTTATCGTGTCCCGTGCGTTGCCGGATGTCCGCGATGGTTTGAAACCTGTTCACCGCCGTATTATTTACGGAATGTATGAAAACGGTTATGACTATAATCGTCCGTATCGTAAGTCAGCCCGTATTGTCGGCGATGTTATGGGTAAATATCACCCGCACGGTGACTATTCCATTTACGAGGCCATGGTTCGTATGGCTCAGCCGTTTTCAATGCGTTTGCCGTTGGTTGACGGGCAGGGTAACTTCGGTTCCATGGATGGCGACAGTGCCGCCGCCATGCGTTATACCGAGGCCCGTTTGGAGAAAGTAGCCCATGCTTTAATTGAAGACATCGACAAAGATACGGTTGATTTTATTCCGAACTATGATGAAACCCTTCAGGAACCGTCGGTTTTGCCGGCAAGATACCCGAACCTGCTGATTAACGGTGCAAACGGTATTGCCGTGGGTATGGCAACCAACATTCCGCCGCACAACCTCGGCGAAGTTTTGGACGCTTGCTGTGCTTATATTGATAATCCGGAAATTTCCATTGAAGATATGATTAATATCGTTCCGGGGCCGGATTTTCCGACCGGTGGTCTGATTTTGGGTTACAGCGGTGCGAAATCGGCATATCTGACCGGCCGCGGTTCGGTAATGATGCGTGCGAAATGCACCATTGAAGAATTGCGGAAAGACAAAGACGCCATCATTGTCCATGAGATTCCTTATCAAGTGAACAAAGCGGCGTTGATTACCCGTATTGCCGAACTGGTTAAAGAAAAGAAAATCGACGGCATTTCTGAAATCCGCGATGAATCCGACCGTCAGGGTGTTCGCGTCGTTATTGAGATTAAACGCGACTTTCAGGCTGATGTTATCTTGAATCAGCTTTACAAATATACTCCGCTGCAAACCAGTTTTGGTATGAATATGCTGGCAATTAACGGCGGCCGCCCGATGATGATGAACTTAAAAGACATCATCTCCGCTTTTGTGGAATTTCGTGAGGAAGTTATCCGCCGCCGGACGGTTTATGAATTGAACAAGGCCCGGGACAGAGCTCATACCTTGGTAGGTTTGGCGATTGCGGTTGAAAATCTGGATCCGGTAATCGACTTAATCCGGATTTCTCCGAACCCGCAGGAAGCTAAAGAAGCTTTGCTCGCAAAAGCATGGCCGGCAGGGGATGTGGAACCTCTGGTTATCCTGATTGACGAGCCGGATCGTAAAGTTGAAAACGGTTTCTACCACTTGTCCGAAAATCAGGCTAAAGCAATTTTGGATTTGAAATTGCAACGTTTGACCGGTTTGGAAAGAGATAAGATTCACGAAGAATTAATGTCTATCGGCGAGGAAATCAAAGAATGTCTTTCTATTTTGGCCAGCCGTGAGAAACTTTACGGCATTATGCGTGATGAGTTTGTCGCCATTAAAGACGAATATGCAACGCCACGCCGCACCAAGATTGAAGACATTGAATACGATACCGATATTGAATCTCTGATTCAAAGGGAAGAAATGGTCGTTACCGTAACCGAAGCCGGTTATATCAAACGTGTTCCTTTGAATGCCTATAAGGCTCAAAAACGCGGCGGCAAAGGCAAGTCCGGTATGTCGACAAAAGACGAGGATTTTGTAACCCGCCTGTTTGTGGCTTCGACCCATACGCCGGTATTGTTCTTCTCTTCCAAAGGGTTGGTTTATAAAATGAAGGTTTATAAACTGCCTCTCGGTTCTCCGACATCCAAGGGTAAGCCGTTTATCAATCTGCTGCCGCTGGATGAAGGTGAAACAATCACAACGATTATGAAACTTCCGGAGAATGAGGAAGAGTGCCAGAATATGTCCATTATGTTTGCCACCTCTCAGGGTAATGTCAGACGTAACTCTTTAATGGATTTTGTAAACGTTCAATCCAACGGTAAGATTGCTATGAAACTGGATGAGGGCGACAAACTGATTAACGTCCGCATCTGTCATGAAGACAACGATATTATGCTGGCAGCCAAGAGCGGTAAATGTATCCGCTTCCCGGTAACTGATGTTCGTGTTTTTGTCGGCAGAAACTCCACCGGTGTCCGCGGTATCAAAATGGCAGCGGATGACGAAGTTATCTCCATGTCGATTTTGAAGCATAGCGATGCCACAACGGAAGAACGCGATGAATATGCGAAAGTTAATTCCGCAATCAAACGTATTGAAGCCGAACGCGGCGGGGATACCTGTGTCGCTCCGGAAGAAACCGGCTTGTTGAATGTTTTGACAACCGAAAAATATCTGGAGATGAAAGAGAAAGAAGAATTTATTCTCTCTGTAACCTCTACCGGTTACGGCAAACGCTCTTCTTCTTATGAATATCGTGTAACCGGCCGCGGTGGTCAGGGTATTGCAAATATGGAAATGTCTGCCCGCAATAAGGAAATTGTAAGTTCTTTCCCGATTGAGGACGACAACCAGATTATGATGGTAACCGACGGCGGCAAATTAATCCGTATGCCGGTGGCTGATATCCGCATTGCCGGACGTAAGACACAGGGGGTTATCCTGTTCAGAACAGCAGAAAACGAAAAAGTCGTTTCTGTTACATGGCTGGATGCCGATGACGGAGATGACGAAGAAATCGAAGAAGAAACCGGCTCCGAAGTTCTGGGAGAAACAATCTCGGAATATGAGGACACTGAACCAGATACGGTCAGCGAACCGGAAACCGATAACATCGAAGACTAAAGCCGAAGCCCCTGAAAAGGGGCTTTACTTTTATCAAATAATCTTTGAAATTAGAGTAAAGATGCACTATGTTAAAGAAAACAAAATATCAAAGGAGAACAAAATGCCGTTTTTAATCATTAACAGCAATGCCGAACTGGCACAGGAGCAAATTGACAGCTTGGTTGTCGAAGGGGCGGAGTTGGTTGCCTCCGAGCTTCATAAACCGATAAGTTACGTTATTGTGGATTATCGCTATAATCCGAATATGTCTTTTGGTGGCAAAAAAGAAAATGTCGGTGTTCTGGCCGAAATGAAATCAATCGGTTTCGGAAACAAGCCCGGGTTGGCTAAAATTCTGACTGAGTTTTTGTATGATCGGTTAAAAGCGGATTTGCATAATATCAATATTGAATTTGTCGATATGCCGGCCTCGACGGTGGCTATCGGCGGAAACCTGCTCGGATAAGAAAAAGCCCTTCGAGAGAAGGGCTTTTTGTTTTATGCTTTATGTTAAATGGAAACAATTCCTCTTGAGAAGGCATAAACCGCCCAAACCGCAATAAGAATTAAAGTCCACGCAAAGATTAATTCTCCGGTTGAAAAGGCATCTTTTCCGGGAGTGTTTTGCCGGCGGGCCCAGATATAAACAGGAATACCCAAAGCGACAATAACGACGGCCATCAAAAGGTAATTCAATCCGGCGGCATAGATAAGCCATAAGGCATACAGAGAACCTAACACGGCGGTAATCAGGGCGGCGGAATGCTTAACCAGAATATTGTTAGGATATTCGCCGTCTTCGCAAATTTTCCATAAATAAGCACAGGAAGCCAGATAAGCCGGAAGAACCATAACACCGGTAATGCTTAACATGGTGTTCCATGCGTTATTTGAAAAATAGACGAGCAAGATGAACAACTGCATCATAATAGAGGTTACCCATAAAGAAACGGACGGGGAACCGTTTTTGTTAACAGTTGCAAACTGTTTCGGAAAAGTTCCGTTTTGGGCGGCGGCGTGCGGAATTTCGGCAGTAACCATTGTCCATGCCAGCCAGCTGGTCAGAACGGAAACCAATAAGCCGATGTTCATCAGCCAAGAACCCCAAGGCCCGACGATTTTTTCCAAAATACCTGCGGTGGACGGATTTGGAACGGCGGCCAGTTCTGCCTGAGACATATAGCCGAACGGCAAAAGGGACAAGAGAATATATATTGCCAAACAGCCCAAGAAACCGAGCAGGGTGGCTGTTCCGACGTCGTTAGGCGTTTTTGCCCGGTTAGACATAACCACGGCTCCTTCAATACCGATAAAAGCCCATAAGGTAACCAGCATGGTGCTCTTAATCTGGGTGCTTAACCCACCGATTTTAGCCTGAGTGGCCAGATTTTCTCCCCAGAAGTCAAAATCAAATTTTGAGGAGGAAAAAACAAAGGCAATAATGAGAATAAACAAAAGAAGCGGAACGATTTTAACAATCGTGCCAATCATATTGACAATTGTTGCCTGACGAATACCTTTTAACACCAGAAAGTTAAATCCCCAGATGATAAGGGAACCGCCGATAATGGACAATAAATTGTTTCCTCCGGCAAAATAAGGCGGGAAGAAATAGTTTAAAGCATCCATGGTAATCACGGCATAACCGACGTTTCCGCAAACCTGACATAACCAATATGACCAACCGATGGTAAATCCGGCATAAGAACCGAACCCTTCGCGGCTGTACATATAAATACCGGTAGTTAAATCCGGTTTGGCGGTTGAAAGAATACGAAACGTGTTGGCAATAAAATAGATACCGATACCGGTAATCAGCCACGCCAGAAGAACGGCACCGGCAGAAGCTCCTGCGGCCATATTCTGAGGCAGGCTGTAAATTCCGCCGCCTATCATTGAACTGACGACAATACTGGCCAAAGCGAAAACGCCCAACCCTTTAGGATTGCCTTGTGCAACGGCGGATGATTTTGATTGTTGTTTATCAGCCATAATCTTAATCCTTGTAATATGATAAAAACAAACAGAGGTCAGCCTTGGCAAGCTGAGCCTCTGCCGGTTAAAATATTATGCCTGAGCAGGGTCTGCATGCTCAAAATTCAAAAAGCCCATGGCGGTCAGGCTGTAGCCGAACTGCTGCGTAATGTTGACATAGTTATGCCACATCTGAAATTCGGAATGCTTTTCAACGCCGCGGATGGACAATTCATGATTTAAGGATTTATTCAGCCACATTTCGGCATGGCCCTTGGCGATTTCATCGTCGATTTGGGTGTCAAAGAATTCGACATATTCAGCGGCCCATCCGCCGATAAGTTCGCCGTTTTTGTCTTTGCCCCAGCAAACGCCGAGACCGGTGGCAATGGCTTTGTGCTCATCGCGGCTGGCACCGTGTCCGGCCATAATTACTTCCAAAACGGCACCGTGTTTGAATTGGCTGACGATTTTGTCATTAATCGGCAGAATTTTACCGTATAATTCTTTCGGCAAAACGGAAGTATACGGAACAACGTTAAAGTTTTCAATTCTGGCTTGCAGCAAAGCCGAGTCATAACAAAAAGTTTCAAACGGCTGCGGCGGAATACCGTCGTCGGCCTGTCCGGCACCGCCGGTAATGAAAGCGAAAGTAGGGTAACGAACACCTTGAGTGGTCATGTTGATTCTCCTTTTAAAATTTATGATTTTCTTTAGTGCACGTCATATACCTAATTTCGGCCGGGATTTTTTCAATAATTCTCAGGGTAAACTTAAGGTTAGGAATTATTGGACACAATAAAAAGGCTTACCTTTCGGCAAGCCTTCTTGTGCATTCTCCTTTGTTATAAAGGGTTATTTTTATAAAGGATTGACGGGATCAGCGTCTGCTTTGTCATAACACTTAATACATTGGAAACCAACACTGGAATTTCCGCATTCGAGGGAAGTACCGCATCTCACACAGCTCAGTTTTGTACCGGAAGATGTTGTGGCTGTTACCGGTTTATTTCCATAGGTACAAGCACAGGCAGCCGTTGATCCCGGGGTAAGGTAGCCCAAGTCCTCGCAGGTAGTAGTTGTTGTTCCTCCGTTTCCGCCGCCGATGTTTGGTTTTTCTTTACATTCGTAACAGTTCAAACCTTTGTATGTAATTGTACCTTTAGGAGAATCTATGGTAGAACTAAAGTCTTCCAGACATAACATGTCATCTTGTTTTTCGGTGTAATATCCGCCGTCTTCACAGGTAACGTCAAAGGTACATCTGTAACAACCATGTCCGTAAAAAGGAATTGATTGAGATTCCCATTCGGAATTACAACTGGTAAAGAAACCGCCTTGTCCGCAGGTTGGTGTTACGCAGTCTTTGTAGCAGAGGTTTCCGTTGAGAATTTCGTAGTCACACAGTTCCTGTGAGGTGATGTTAAATTTGTATGCACCGCAGTTTCCGTCACCATAAGGAATAACTAAACGGATAGGAAGATACGTACTTGTACCGGAAGTATATCCGTATATAAAGTTTATGCAACGAAGTAAAGGTGTACTACCGTCATTAATTTTAAGGTTTACAACCTTATAACTAATATCAGGATAAAAACTTGTAGAAGTATTTGGATTTATCGGTGCGGTTAAAGGATAAGAATAAGGTGTGGCACTGACATAACATCCGTTTATCGGAGTAGCACCGATACTTGACAATGTGGTATTAAGCGTACCTTGAATATCTTTCAAACCGTTTAAGTCGCGTTCAAGAGGATATTGCCACCCGCGAACACCTGCCGGAGCATAGCTTGAAGCATAACCGGCAGCCATAACACCCAGTAACGGGCCGTTTGTTACTTCATTCAAAGCAATGGCTCGTTTGGCTTCGGTGTCAAAGACAACGGCGATAGGTGTTTTTTTGGTTGAAGAGTAACATTTCTTGTCTTCATAAAGAATAGAACCACGTTGGCAGGTGATTTCAACTTCATTGTCAGAGCAATCTTTGACACAGTTTCTTCCGTAGTAAGTAACGGTAGTACCGGATTGGTCGGTCGGACAAGCGTCAAGATATCCGCCGGCAGAACATTGCGGCTGATAGCAGTCTTTGTAACAAGTTCTTCCTGAATAAGAAACCGGAGTACAAACCTGATTGGTAGGAACGCCGGATTTATAGTTTCCGTCTTCGCAAGTAGGCTGTCCTTTGTCTTTATAACAAGTTCTTCCGTAAGTACCGGAAGTTACAGTATCGCAATCATGGTTAGTCGGACAGGTCGAAAGAAATCCGCTTTCTTCACAA
>JAGAJR010000019.1 GCA_017626035.1 Alphaproteobacteria bacterium
CTTAGTATGGATAGTATATAGGCTTTGGTTCTTAATTACTATGAGGTGTACTATGACTAATACTAAGTTTTTATTGCTTGCCTCCGCCTGCCTTTTGCTCTCCGGCAATTCTCAGGCCTCCGAGGTAAAAAATCTAACCTTCGGTTACTCTGGTTCGCCTCTGGTAAAAACACACACCACACACATACACACACCCTATGAGCTGAAGCCTATATCCTCTTTGGATAATGCTGTCAAACTCGCTGCCGTCAGGTCTATTGTCGATAAGGGAAACAACAACTTCGGATTAAGCTTCGGTTCTTCCGATATTGATACAAAACTTGACCCCGCTAATCAATGTGCTGCCGAAGGCTTCACCCTTACCGAATGCCCCGAACATTCTTCCCCGGACAATTCCACCAGATGTCCTCATGATGAAACTTACTTCGCCTCCTGTACTTGCGATACTTCTTATTATGATATTTCTTTAGGGGAATATGAAGGTATTGAAGATATCTGCGGAAGACTGGCTACAACTCAAAGCTGCTCCGACAAATCCGGTACTTACTACACTTGCAGCTGCTCAAGCGACAACCTCACTCTTTGCAATGCCGAGAATGAATATGTCGACTTCCCTAACGACCAAATCGCTTTCGGATACTTCTGCAGAACCGGACGAAGCCAAGAGGTTACTTACTTCCAAAAAGGCGTTTGTTTTGCCTGCGATTATCCTCTGGTTGCAAACGAGCGGAGAAACGGATGCACCTGCTCTCCGGAATTTGTTGAATGTGATTTAGGTTACGAAGCCGGGGCTGAATCCTGTACCGAAAACGGCGTTACCAAATACAACAAATGTAAAGGTTGCCCGAATGTCGGAACTTACACCACCTGTCCGGCCGGTTATGCCTGCTCTTTCGAGGACTGCTCCAACAAATATTACATCACCGGATGTGCCACAAAATTTACCAACATCGAGGATTGTTCATGGAAATGCAAATTCATGAAAATCATGCCTAAAAACTAAATCTAAGGAGAAAGATTATGACTGATAATGTTACTAAAATATGGGGAGTTAGCCTTTCAATACTCGCTTTCTCCTTGGCTGTCTCAACTGCTTCCGCCCAAACCTGCGGCGAACAACCGACCTGTGAAAGCCTCGGATATGTTTACGGATCTTCCGACTGCAACGGTGTACCGACGCTTACCTGCCCTTTTGACTCTTACTACAAATACTGTGCTTCCCCTTCTTGTCCGAGCGGGTATGTAACCAGAGGAACATCTCCTTGGACTGAAAAATTATCACTCTATACCGGTTCTCGTAACACCTCTTGTGTAATCTATGGCGTAGATATGGGAGGACTGTCCGAACTTATTGACAAATGCGGACAACATGACAACGGTTTCGGAATGCAGGATATTTTTAGCTATGCTGCCAGAGAACAAGGTATCTTAGGTTCAGGAACTTGGGACACAAGCTCCGGAAAAATGATTGTTGTTCTGACCGGCCCTTATATGAGTCTATCCAAAGAATTTCAAGAAGAAGCCGCTCGAAATGGATATGCTACAGTTGACGTAGGTTCTCATGCAATAATATGCAACTCCGCAAATTCAACCATGCAAGATAAAGCTTATGGCTTAAATCTTAGTGAGTTAGGACGAGGAGGATATATCGTCATTCGCTATAATAACGGAAAGGTTCAAAGTGTTTACAAAGGCAGTGAAACATTTCCTATAGGGTCAAGTTCTTATTATATATACACAGACGGTTCCTTTATGTAATTTAACACACGAAAAAGCCCTCTCAAAAGAGAGGGCTTTTCTAAAATTTCAAACTAGAAACCTTCAGTATCTAAGCGTTTGCGTAGTTGTTTGCGGGCACGTCTAACGGCCTCAGCCTGACGGCGTGCTTTTTTCTCTGAATTCTTTTCATGATGACGTCTTAATTTCATCTCACGGAAAATACCTTCTCTCTGCATTTTCTTTTTCAGAACTTTCAAAGATTGTCCTACATCATTACCGATAACAGTAACTTGAACCACTTAAATCACCTCTTTTCAATTTTATAAAAACGTTAAAAACATCAATTGGCACACTTTTAACACAGGCATTTTAAAAATGCAACTAAAAATATGAATATCAATCTGCAGACTTTTAAGCGATAATATTCGGCATAATCCGAGCTTCAACCGTCTTAATTTTAGTCTTAAGGCCGGTACGCATGGAATTTAGCTGCTTAGCCTGGAAGAAGTCGATTGTATGATTTCTGCGAACAAGATGTTTAATATCTGAGCAAACACGGCGTTCCTCGAGTTTCAACTCGCATAATTGGTGTTGCAGCTTGCTCAAATTATCGTTATTCAACATATAATCCTACCCTTTCTATAAAAAAACTGTATGAAAAAAAATTTTTTACTGGAAACTATTCCTTAAAATTTGTATTAGTATACAGCAGAAATAAGAAAAAATCAACATAATTAAAAAAACTAGGAGTTTTTTAAATGACAAAGAAGAGAATTGGCATTTTAACCAGCGGCGGAGACTGTGCGGGTTTGAACGCGGCAATTCGTGCCGTTGTAAATGCTGCCTCATTAAAAGGCTGGGAAGTATACGGCATTAAAAACGGAACAGACGGCTTAACCGAAAAGCCTTACGCTTATGAAGTATTAACCGTTCAAAACTTCTCTGACACGCCATGGCCGAGATTAAGCGGTTCTTATTTAGGTTCTTTAAATAAAGGCGTAAAAATGGAATCTCTGGATGAAATGTCAAAACGCTTCGGCGAAGGCGTTAAAGCTCTTGGTTTGGACGCTGTCATTGTTGTCGGCGGCGACGGAAGCATGAATATTTGCAGCAACTACTGCAAAGGTGCCGGAATTAAAATGGTCGGTATTCCTAAGACCATTGACGGCGACACACCGATTACCGAATTTTCCATCGGTTTCAACTCTGCCGTTCAGGTTTGCACAACGGCTGCCGATGATTTGAACTATACTGCCCGCTCTCACTCCCGTGCTTTAATCATGGAAGTAATGGGCCGTGATGCCGGACATCTGGCAATGCACTCTGCTATTGCCGGAAATGCTGATGTTTGTTTGGTTCCGGAAATTCCTTATACCATTGACGGAGTCATCAAAAAATTAAAAGAAGTTAAAGCCAGCGGCCGCAATCATGCCGTTATTGTTGTTTCCGAAGGTATCAAAACCGAAGACGGTTCTCACTTAAGCAACAAGAAAAACCTGGTTGGCGAAGCCGTATACGGCGGTATCGGACAATATTTGTGTGCCGAAATCAGCAGCCGCTACAAAGACTTTCAAGTCCGCGTTACCACTTTGGGACACATTCAGCGTTCCGGAACACCGACCGCATTTGACCGTCTGATTGCCACTTTGTTTGGTGCCAAGGCCGTTGAATTGCTGGATAAGGGAGAAACCAACCGTATGGTCGCTTGGAAAGACGGAAAAGTTGAAACCTTCCCGATTGAAGAAGTTGTAGCTGACGGAACCATGCTCTTGAATACAAACAGCGACTTTGTAAAAGCTGCAGCCGCTGTCGGCATGTATGTCGGAGAAATTGAAAAATAAACTTCCCTAAAAAAGCAAAACCCCTTGTAAAAAACAAGGGGTTTTTATTTTGCCGAAACAACAAAAACAGCCTTAAACAAACATTGTATCCAACAATTCTTTACAATAAGCCCGCAAGTCCGGATCCATCATCAAAGAAAGCTTTAAGTTTGCTTTTTCCAAATCCTTATTGGTACCACAGTCAAAACGCATGGCATCACAAAGAACGCCGGTCAGTTTCATTCCTCTTTCGGCAGCCAAGCCCATCGCGTCAGCAAGGTTGATTTCGCCGTTAGTCCCCTTCTCAACCTCCGGAAGAATGTCCATAATGGCATTCGGAAGAATATACGGTCCCATGCTGGCATAATTGGAAGGAACATCCTCCAAAGCCGGCTTTTCGATTTTTCCTTTAGCCCGAACAATGCGTCCGTCACGAACGGCTCCGATTAAAGCCCCGTAACGCACCATCTGCTCACGCGGGAATTCCATAATATTCTCAACCATGCCGCCTTCTTTTTCATAGACATTCAACAGCTGCTTAAGAATACCTTCCCCTTTCAGGTTAACATAAACATCATCCGGCCACATAACGATAAAATCACGTTTCCCGACAATATCCTTCGCCATCAAAATAGCATGGCCGTTGCCTTTCGGTTCAGACTGTTCGGCAAAGGAAAACTTCATTCCTTCCGGAATAACTTCCTGAACGGCTTTCAACAAATCAAACTTGTTTTTCTCTTTCAAGTGGTTTTCAAGCCACGGATACGGAGAAAAATACGTTTCAAACAAATGTTTGCAGGATTGATCGCTGTAAATAAAAACAATTTCTTTAATCCCGATTTCCTTACAGGCATTAACCGCATATTGGATAATCGGAAGATTGTGCAAGGTCAAAAAACCTTTGTGAAGAGCCTTTGTAGCAGGCAAATTTCTGGTAGACAAACCAGCAACTGGAAGTATACATACTTCTGGTCTAGTACTCATTTAAAACTCCTAATAATTTGGGTTAAATACTATACCTGAAAATATAACACAGAAAAAAGATTCGACAAGGATTATCCGACTTTTTACAACTTATATTTTTACAACTGAAGAATGTAAATTACTGTTTTTTGATTGTGCCGGACGCTTTTGAAATTGTTCCGGTAACTTTCCTTATAATTCCGGTGGTCTCTTCTTTTTTCTCCAGAGCAGCCTCTTCCTTTATCTCAACGGCGACATCCGGTTTTTTAATAACATTAACAGACTTTGCTTCGCCGGAAAAATCCAACACCTTAACTTTTTCCTTTTCACGGGCTTCTTCTGATTTTTCAATTTCCTCAATATCGCGAACCACTGTTTTAGTCTGCCCTTTGGCTCCGGAAATTTTACCGACGTTTTCTTCCAGCTTGCGTTTGATTTCTTCGGCTTTAAGCTTATCCTGATAAATTTTTTCCTCTGCGGCCACTCTCTCTTCCGTATAAGCAAAAAGATTTTCAATACTGCTATCCAAATCCTTGATGTCAATTTCAGCTTTTGCCAAAAGTTCTTTGGTTCTGGCGGCATACTCTTCCAAACGCTGCTTATCCTGAGTATTTTGAATAAAGATATAATCCTTAACCACTTCATTATTAATCGTATCAATAGACAGAAGCTTTTCTTCAATGCTTTCTTTCAACTGGTTAATTTGTTCATCCTCATCCATAACATATTCTGTCTTAACGTTAGCCATCCGTTTCGGAAACTCCACAAAACGGTCTCTGTAAGAAATAGACTTGTCTTTGGATTTGTTGTAAACGTCAACAATCTGATTATATGTCCCGTTAATCCGCAATTTAATATCATTGGCATAAGCCGTTGCAATATCGCCTTTCATTTTCTCAATGCTTTTGGCATAAACTTCTCTTTTCTTATCCATGGATTCCGGAAGCTTTTCATCAAAATCTTTTGTTAATCCGAGCGTAAACAGTTCTCCCAAACCGGCATCGGTTTTCTCTATTTCCGCTTTAATCGCGTCATATTGTTTAAGAATTCCCGCATCGGTTGCCAGAGCCCGCATGGCCTCATATTCCGGAAGAACTTCTTCATCCAGTTGCTGTTTTACTGTCCGGGCTTTATTCAGCTGCTCGTCCATAAGACCTTTCAGAAAAGCGGCACGAGCTTCTTCCGCCGCTTTTTTGTCGGCAGCAACTTTTGCCCATTTACTGTCATAAACATTGGCTATCGGAGCAACATCCGCCGCCGTCTGCGGAGCAATCATCGCTCCGGTCATGGTAAAAGTAAACGGCGGAATGTTTTTTAAGCCTGCCATTTTAACCGTAAATTTGCCATCCATATCCCAGGTATCCAAATTACCGGTATCGTCCATCTCGATTAACAAATCCTTACCGGCAAAAACGGTTTGCTCAAACGAATAGTTCGATTTCTGAGTTTTCAAGGTTCCTTTAACCACGTCAAAAGGAGTCTCTCCTTTTTCCAAATCAGCATTTATCTCAGCCGCCAAACCTTCGGAATATTCACGTTTACTCAAATCTTCGCGAATGGCAGCCATATCCCAGCCTTTGACAATCGGAGAATTAATGACAAATTCCGTCGTCGAATTCAAACCGAGGAACATATCTTCAAAAGAAGACGCCGATGTATCAAAACTGGTTTTCAAATCAATTTTTCCGGAACGGATACCATATTTTTTACCGCTGAGAACACCTTCGCTCAAAACCTGATTCTTCACTTCCAGATTTCCCTTCAGATACGGGTTTTTACTCATCCCCCATTCCCAGGATGCCGTTACCGGTTCCCCTTTATAGGTACCGGTCAGCTGATTCATGTTCAACACGCCGTCTTTCAATGACAAATTCATCAACGCATTTTGCAACTCGTTATTTTTATAACTTAAACGGCCAAAATCAAACTTTCCCTGAAAATCAAAAGAATTATAGAAACCAAAATCAAATTTGGCCTTGTCAAAATACGGTTTGGCAATAAAGTCCGCATCTTCAACGGCATTCGGACGGAAACTGGAAATTTGAGCCGACTGTCCGCCTCCGTTATAAAAATAACGCTCCAATTCCAAAGTATTGATTTTCATATCTGCAGTAACATTCGGACGACCGCCGCTTCGGTCAAGCACTGCCTCACCCTTAAAATTATTGGCTCCGACAAAAGCGTCAATATCCGAAAGTTTAAACTTATCCGCATCTCCGTTGACTTGCGACTTAAACGTAAATATTCCCAGAGAATAAGCCTTTGGAGCATAATTGAAACCCAAATCATTAACAAATTTCACAAAGTCCGGAACTTTCAAATCCAACAGGCCTTTATACGAAAATTTATCATTTTTACGAGCCAGCTCTCCGGTATAAATACTGTCAATATAACCGTATTTTGACACGGCTTTTATCGCAATCCGATCAAGGAACCCGCTGAAAATTCCCTTGGAGGACAATTTTCTCAAATCTTTATTGTTCAACGGCGGTTGAGAAAAATCAAACTTGTTCAGCAAATTGATCAAATCCGGAGTATCCAAATCATACTTGATATTATCAAATTGCGGACGCTCGCCAAACCCCTTGATTTTTCCTTCCGCTTTCAAGGTAGAATTAGCCAGGCTGCCGATATTCAAAGCCTGAATATTCATAATTCCCTTATTCAATTCCATATCAAACTGAATGTTTTCAAACGGAATATTCTCATAAATTCCCAATCCCAGTTTGGAATTGAGGTGCAAATCAAAATCATTCAAAAATGCCAACTTGCCAAAGCGGTAAGCCGTTCTTTCGGCAAAGGATTTTGCCCGCTCTTCATTCGGCAAACCGGAAATATAATTGTCAAAATTGATGCTGTCGGCATTAACCACCAAATAAGCACTGTTGCGGTCTCCCCTGACGATTCCCAAATCGCCTTTCATTGCCGTTTTATCCAGCGTAATATCAAAAGGAGAAACTTTGATTGTTTTCAGCGTCCCTGACAGATTTGCCGTAACCACGGCTTTTTTATACGTTGCCGTAACAATCGGCTTAATCTCCGCACCCAGCCAATTTGCCGTTTTTTCAAAATCATTGGTCGCCAAAGAAACATCCAGATTATAAGACAAAACATCATCCGCGGAAAAAATATCCCCTTTAAGGCCGGAAGTCGTCTCTCCCGGCAAGGTAGCCGTCAGGTTTTTAATGGTAAGGTTATTGTCAATAAAATCCAAACTCAGGTTAAAGTCCCTGATTGTCTGGTCGTTATAATAAGATTTAACCGCCTTCATATCCGCCAAAACATCAAAATTGTATTGCGGATTATATTCTGTTCCCGGAACGGCATATTTATCCAAAACCTGAGCCAAGGTATGAACAACCGGTTCCAATTCCAAATCCGTCATGTCAAAAGCCATCTCAATCCGGCGTCTCTCCGGCACATTTTCATCCGTATCGGATTTAAATTCATTTTCCAACAGCGGAATCAGCATATTTCCCGCCCCGGCGGTTGTTCCGTATTTCACAACGATATTGGATAAATCGATTTTTGTTTTATTGGTATTTAACTCAAATGAAACAGCCAACGGATGATCATAGACCTTGTCCAGCGTAATTCCCCATAAACTGTCATTCACAAACTTGGTCAAATCATTCGATTCAAAAATAACATTACCGTTAACGGCATCATTTTGCAGCAGGACACTGCCGTCAAAACGCAAATAAGTTTTCGCCGCCGGCTGATTCAAAACCAGATTGACCGAGGTTGCGAAACTCTCGGAAAACTGTCCTAAAGAAATGGCAAAACCTTCCGGATTTTTTCCCCTGACATAACTTCCCTCAATACGATACGGCCCGTAAACGCTGTAAGCAATAACCTCCGCATTCAGATTATCCAGAGAACTTTCAACATTATGCTTGGCATCCACAATATTAACCCGGGCTTTTTCCAACAGCACGCTGTCAAGAGAGAGGTTGACATTTTCCATATTGTCCCTCTGGGTTTCAGTCAGCGGAGAATACCAGTTGACACTGCCGTCCGGCTGAACTTCAAAGAAAATTTCCGGTTCGACCAACGACATCATTTTCACTTCAAAATCTCCGTTCAACAGCGGAATAAGCGACAAATTCGCAATCAGACTTTTAATCGTGGCCAACGGCTTGGGAGACGGAGCCCCGCTCATATTATAAACTTTGATATTGGAGGCTGTCAGGTATGGCGACGGAAACAGCGAAAAAGTAACCGGCCCTTCAAAGACAACGCGTTTCCCCGTAACTTCGGTAAACTGTGCCGCGATTTTATCTTTGTGCTGGTTCCAATCAATTGTGGAGACATAGACCGACACCCCGACAATTGCCGTTACCAAAATCAGACTAAGGGCTATCCAGATTTTTTTTGCCATTTGCTTCCGCTCTCCTGTAGAAGAATAAAAATAATCTTTGCCAAATAGACATTATACCTTATAGTATAAACCATAAATAATTAATAAAACTTTTAAGGAATAATTACAAGACATGAACAATCACAACACCTTGGAAGAACTCCGCGAAAAACTTTTTGAAACCGCCCGCGGCATACAAAAAAGAGCCTATGTGCCTTATTCGTCGTTCAGGGTCGGAGCGGCAATTTGGGCAGATAACAATGAAGTTTTTTCCGGTTGTAATGTTGAAAATATATCTTACCCTTGCGGAACCTGTGCCGAAGCGGGAGCCATTGCCGCAATGATTGCCGGCGGCGGCAAAAAAATTCGGGAAATATTAATCACGGCCGACGGACAATCCCTTATCACACCTTGCGGAGCCTGCCTGCAAAGGATTAAAGAATTTTCAGATGAAAATACCCTGATTCACCTGTCCGACAAAACCGGCATAAAACAAACATTGACCATAAAAGACCTGCTGCCGCTGGCCTTTGACGACGAGGAACTTCACAAATGATAGAACAAACCGCTGAACAAATAAAAAATAAACTCGGAAAACTCAAACCTGAAATTTTAATTATTCTGGGTTCCGGCTTAGGAAGCCTGGGCGACAGCATTGAAAACAAAATTATCATCCCGTATAATGAATTGGCAGCTTTTCCGCAAATCCACATTCAGGGACATAAAGGACAGTTAATTGCCGGTTCTCTCAACGGTAAAGACGTTTTGTGCATGCAGGGAAGAATACACCTTTACGAAGGGCATGATCCGCAAATCATCAATTCCGTTATCAAAGCTTTCCGCCTTATCGGCATAAAGAAACTGATTGTTACCAATGCGGCCGGTTCTCTGAGAACAGATCTCAAACCGGGCAGCATTATGCTGATTAAAGACCACATCAATTTCAGCGGAAGAAACCCGCTCATCGGCCCGAATGACGACAAATACGGTCCTCGTTTTCCGGATATGAGCAACGCCTATGACCGGAATTTAAGAGAACTCGCAGCCCAAACCGCCAAGCAACTGGATATTCCGTTGCAAGAGGGAACATACTTAATGGTCAGCGGTCCTAATTTTGAAACCGCGGCTGAAATTAAAGCTTTTGCCCTTCTGGGAGCAGACGCCGTCGGAATGTCCACCGTTCCGGAAGTTATTTGTGCCGTTCATTCAGAAATTAAAGTTCTGGGCTTTTCCGTTATCACAAACTTCGGAACCGGATTAAGAAGCGGAGTTCAAAGCCACAAGGAAACTCTTCGGGAGGGAGAAAAAGCCGCTCAAAATCTGACTAAACTGGTAACCTCTGTCATCGGAGAACTGTAATGGACGATATTACTGCCGCACAAACCTTAATCCGTACCCTTGATTTAACCTCTCTCGGAAAAGACGATAACGAATTTAAGATTGAAGCCCTCTGCGAAAAAGCTTCCACCAAATACGGCAACGTTGCCGCTGTTTGCGTTTATCCCAAATTTATCCCGTTGGTAAAAAGACTGTTAAACGGCACGGATATAAAAGCCGCAACCGTTGTTAACTTTCCGGACGGAGGCTGGGACTTTGACAAACTCCGTTCCGAAATTCGGGAAGCCGTAAAACTCGGGGCAGATGAAATAGATGCCGTTTTCCCTTACAAAAAATTTCTGGAAGGCGATGAAGAAACCTGCGAAAACTTTTTACGCACAGTCAAAGAAGAATGCGGCAAAAAACACACCTTAAAAATTATCCTTGAAACGGGAGAACTTCAAAAAATGTCGCTGATTGCCAAAGCATCGCAAATGTGCATCGCCCATGGGGCAAACTTCATAAAAACATCCACCGGAAAGAGCAAAATTTCCGCCACGCCGGAAGCCGCCAACATCATCCTGGAAACCATCGCTAATTCGCAAAAAAATGTCGGTTTCAAAGCCAGCGGCGGTATCCGCACTTTTGAAGAAGCCCGCAAATATCTGGTTTTGGCCAACAGCATTATGGGCGGAAAATGGCCGACGGCAAAACACTTCCGTATCGGAGCCAGTTCACTGATTGACGATTTATTAGCGGTTTTAAACAGGGGGTAATTATGTTTCCACAAGAAATCATTCGTAAAAAACGCAACCACCAAACATTAACTTCCGAAGAAATATCTTTCTTCATTGAAGGCGTAACTTCCGGGACAATCGCCGATTCCCAAACAGCCGCTTTAACCATGGCAATTTTCCTAAACGGATTTAATAAAGAAGAAACCGTTTCTCTGACTTTATCAATGAGAGATTCCGGAGACGTTTTGCAATGGAACGGATTAAACGGACCGGTTGTCGACAAACATTCTTCCGGCGGGGTCGGAGACAAAATCAGCCTCATGCTTGCCCCGATGGTTGCCGCCTGCGGAGGGTATGTACCGATGATTTCGGGAAGAGGATTGGGACACACCGGCGGAACTTTGGACAAGTTCGATTCCATTCCCGGTTATACCACCATGCCGTCAAACGAACTTTTTGCCAAAACCGTTAAAGAAGTCGGCTGTGCCATCATCGGACAAACCGGAAACTTAGCTCCGGCAGACAAAAAGATTTATGCTATCCGCGATGTTTGCGGAACAGTTGAATCCGTCCCGTTAATCACCGCTTCCATCCTGTCTAAAAAATTAGCCGCCGGGCTAGATTGTCTGGTAATGGATTTAAAATGCGGCAACGGAGCATTCATGGCTAATCTTGAAGACGCCCGAACACTGGCAAAATCAATCGTCAATGTTGCCAACGGAGCCGGAACAAAAACCAACGCCGTTTTAACCGACATGAATCAAGTCTTGGGCAGAAATGTCGGCAATGCCGTTGAAGTTTCCGAAGCCGTGGAATATCTGAAAGGTAAAAACATTGATTCCCGTTTGCATACCGTAACCATGCGGCTTTGTGCCGAACTGCTCGTTTCTGCAAACTTGGCCGCAAACCTTGCCGAAGCCGAAAACAAATTGCAAAAAGCCCTCGATTCCGGAAAAGCTTTGGAAATATTTGCCAAAATGGTAACCATGCTTGGCGGCCCTGCCGACTTCTGCGACCATCAGGAAAAATATTTGCCTAAAGCCCAAATCATCCGCCCGGTATATGCCCCAAAAACCGGCTATGTAACGGCTATGCAAACCAGAGAAATCGGCATGAGCGTTATCGGCTTAAAAGGTGGCAGAACACATCCGGACCAACACTTAAACTATGCAACCGGATTTACGGAATTTTGCCAAATCGGAGACTACATTGATGAAAATACGCCGCTCGTTTTCATCAACGCTTCAACGGAAGACGAATTTGAAAAAGCTTCCGCCGAACTCCAAAAATATATCACGATTTCCGAGCAAAAACCGGAATTGTCAAACCCTATTATCGAAACCATCGGAGAATAAATATGAGCAGGGCAATTATTTTATTAATGGATTCTTTTGGCATTGGCGGAGCACCGGATGCCGCCGCTTTCGGAGATGAAGGAGCCAACACCTTAGGGCATATTGCCTCGGCATATAAAGGCTTAAATATTCCCAATCTGACCCGGTTGGGCTTAAAAGAAGCGGCTCGGGAAGCCTCTGGTGTTTCTCCGGACATTAACGATACGGGAGCACAAATCAATCTGCCGTCCAAGTTCGGACACATGAAAGAAATCAGCAAAGATAAAGATACCGTTTCCGGACACTGGGAAATGGCCGGATTGCCAAACATCAAAGGCTGGGGACACTTTCCGCCCGCTTACCCGTCATTTCCGGATTCATTAATAAAAACAATTTGCCAAGAAGGCGGCATTGAGGGCATTCTCGGTAATAAAGCCGCCTCCGGAACCGTCATCATTCAGGAACTCGGAGAAGAACACATCAAGACCGGAAAACCGATTTTTTACACTTCCGCAGACAGCAATATGCAAATTGCCGCCCACCAAGAACATTTCGGCCTGGAACGTCTGTATAAACTATGCGAAGTGGCTTACAAACATGTCCGTCCGTATAATATCGGACGCATTATCGCCCGTCCGTTCATCGGAGAAAAAGCCGGCGAATTTACCCGACCCCCAAACCGTCGGGACTTTGCGGCTCTCCCTTTCGGAGAGACCCTGCTGGATAAACTGAAACAAGCCGGAAAAAACGTTATCGCCATCGGAGCCATTAATGACATTTACGCCCACCGGGGAATTACCAAAGGCATACACGGAGCCGGTCTGGAAGATTTATGGAATTTAACGCTGGAAGAGGTCAAAAATGCTCCGGAAGACAGCTTGATTTTCACAAATTTTGAAGATTTTGACATGTTATGGGGACACCGCCGCGATATTCAAGGATATGCTCAGGGACTAGAATATTTCGATTCCCGCCTGCCGGAATTGCTGCCTATCCTCCGAGAAAACGACTTGGTATTTATCACCGCCGATCACGGCTGCGACCCGTCCTATAAAGGAACTGACCATACCCGTGAACAAGTTCCGGCTCTTATGTTCGGACACAAAGTCAAAGCCGAAAACATCGGAGCCAGACAAACCTATGCCGACTTAGGGCAAACCGTTGCCGCTCATTTAGGCATTGCACCGCTTGATTACGGAACAAGTTTTCTATGACATACCAAGCACCGAACATTCCCTCCGAAAAACATTGTTTTTTCGGACGCCAAGGCGGGGTATCGACTGGCCGCTTCGACAGTTTAAACTGCAATATCCGCGGCTCGGACAGTATGGAAAACATTCGCCAAAACTTACAAATTATTGCCGAATGGTTCCACTCCGACATTTCCCAAATGTGCCTGATTAATCAGGGCGTTACCAATCATGCCGTTTATATTGAAACACCTAGCCTGTATGAAATAACTGCCGACGGCTTGGTTACCGATAAAAAAGGATTAATTCTGAGTATCAAAACCGCCGACTGCTGCCCTGTTCTGCTGGCAGATTATAAAAACGGCATTATCGGGGCTGCTCATGCCGGATGGCGGGGAGCTTTGCGGGGAATTGTCGAAAACACCTTAAAAATCATGCTCGACAAAGGAGCCGAAAAACAAAACATCTCCGCCGCCCTCGGCCCTTGCCTGCAACAGCCGTCTTTTGAAGCCGGAGAAGATATGCTCGAAGAATTTATCCGCATTAACAAGAATTATCAAACATACTTTTCTGCCGGACACCGGGAAAATCATTACCAATTCAATTTGGAACGATTCGTTGTTGATAGGCTTCGTGAATACGGCATAACCGACATTTCCGCCTCGGGAATTGACACTTATGCTAATGAACAAGAATATTTCAGCTTCCGCCGCGAGACACACAAAGCCCAGACCTTCAAGAAGGGGGATTTTCCCAACCACTTATCAACCATCACTTTATAACCGCTTTATTTCTGACGGATTATACGATAGGATGCTTAAAGATTAATAACGGACTTCTCAAATGAAACCTTTTGGTAAACTGACATTAGCCATCCTCGGGCTAAAATTTTTCGGAGCCGTCGGCTTCTTTTTCGGAATGTTGCTCGGCCATATTTTCATAGACCGAACCATTGTCAGCAAATATATTGCCTCCCGCTTAAGTGAATTGGATGACAACATCCGCCTGATGCTTCCGTATCGTTACTACAGATATTACAATCGCCTGGATGACAACCTGTTCGGAAAACTCTGGGGTGTTTTGCTCGGAAGTCTGACTTTCGGATGGGAAGGTTTTATTGTCCTGTTCTTGGTCGGACATTTTGTATTCGACTGCAAAAACCGCTATGCCAAAGATTTCAAACTCTGGTTTGACGATTTCTGGAATAAAAATCTGGCCAAAATCTTCGGCGGCATTGTCGGTTTTGCCTGCAAAAGCGACATTCTGATGTTCGCCGGTATCCTCATCGGTTTTTTCATAGACAATTTTCGCCTCGGCGGCGGTTTGAGAAACAAACTTAAACTTGGTTCAGTCCTGCGTTTCTGGACTCATATCAACCCGATTAAAATGGCAATGTTCTCCAAAGAGGCCAAAGACGTAACCCTTTTGCAATCCATGGCCGGACTGGCTGCCAAAATTTCCAAAGCCGACGGACAGGTTACCGACAATGAAATCCGATTATTCAAAAAACTGTTCCACATCACTTCCGAACAAGACAGCAAAATCGGCAAAATATTCAACGACGCCAAAAACACCGTTGACGGTTATCAAAGATATGCCTCACAAATTAAGGTAATTGCCAAAGATAATCTGGAACTTCAAGAAAGCATTATCGACAATCTATTTAAAATCGCCACGGCCGACGGCTTTGTTCTGGATGATGAAATGCAAATTCTCAGGGACATCGGAGACATCATCGGACTTCCGGTCGGTAACTTTGAAATCATCCGCAAACGTTTTGAACTCCGCCAGCCGAAATCCGAAACCCAAGATTTTTATGAGATTCTCGGCGTATTTTACAACGCCAGCGACAACGAAATCAAACGCCGCTGGAAAGAACTGATTAACGAATATCATCCCGACAGAATTCAAGCCGCAGGAGGTTCAAAAGAAGACATTGCCTTATGCACGGCCAAAATGGCTGAAATAAACAACGCCTATCAAAACATCATGAAAAGCAGAAAAGGTGTCAGATGAAAAAAATTTCCAGCCCTCATTTCAATGAACGAAAAACCCCGGTGGATATGCTGGTTTTACACTCCACCGCCCACAATGCCGCCGGTGCCGTTCAAAGCCTGCTAAATAATGAAGTCAGTGCCCACTATGTCATTGATTTGGACGGAGAAGTTTATTCTCTGGTGGACGAAGACAAAAGAGCGTGGCATGCCGGCGTCGCTTCATGGAGAAATATCAATACCGATTTAAACTCCCGTTCCGTCGGAATTGAAGTCTGCAACCTTTCCCTCGGACAAACACCATACGGTGAAAAACAAATTTCCCGTTTGGTACGTCTTTGCCGAAAACTGATTCGTTCTTATCATATTCGCCCGGAAATGATTGTTGCCCACTCAGACATCGCTCCAACCCGCAAACCGGATCCGGGCATTGCTTTCCCGTGGCAATATCTGGCTCAAAAAGGCATCGGACTGTGGTATAAACCGCAAAACGCTCAAAAGATAAAAGAAGCTTCCGTTCCCGAACTGTTAAAAACAATCGGTTACAACACTGACACACCGGAAACAACCATTGCTTCCGCTTATGCCTTCCGGCGGCGTTTCTTACCGGAAGAAGTTGAAATTATTGAAGATGTCAAACAATTGGTCGACAACGTTTACCCTCAGAACTGCACACGATTGCTGCAAGGAGAAAAATTTATCAATACGCTGAAAGCCGTTGCCTACGCATATCTCAATGCGTCTAAAAAACCTTGAAGAATATAAGAAGCAGCAGAAGCGTCCAACACTTTTTTACGTTTGGCTCGGGACATGTCAACTTCTTTAATCAAAAAATTTTCCATTGCCGAAGATGACAGCCTTTCATCCCAAAAAGCTATCGGAAGATTGACTTCTTTCTCCAGTTTTTCGGCAAAATGGCGAACCTCTTGAGCAATTTCGCCTTCTTCGCCGTTCATCTGCAGCGGCAATCCGAAAACGATTCCCCCTACTTCTTTTTCACTAATGATTCTTTTTATTTCCGCCAAATCAGTTTCCCAATTTGAGCGATAAATAATTTTGTAAGAAGAGGCAACCGTCAAAAGCAAGTCCGACACGGCCACACCCAACCGTTTGGCTCCGTAATCAAACCCGATAACCGCCTGATAAGGCTTTAATTGTTGTTTAAACTCGCTTACCTTCAAAATTTTTTTCTTCTCATAATTGACATTTTTATTGAAATATATTATCAACGTTGCGATTTATTTACAAATTCTTTTTATAATTTATAAAAGCTTATGGAAATAGCTGTTATTATTACTTTTTTCACGCTGTTACTAATTCTCACAGCAACGGTTAGTGTTGAACACGAAACAATGAAAAAACGCTTCATGCACAAAGTCCGAGCTCTGGGCAACGTCAGCAACGCAAAAGAATTCCGTGAATGGGTCGACACGCTGTCAATTATCCAACTAAAAGATGAGATGAAGAAAATTCGGGAACACCGCTTTTCTTCCACTTTGCGGAAATTCTTGTTAACACAAACTTATCACGTCTGAGAAGATGATGAATTGTGTTAACGCCGCCGTATAACCTATATGTTATACGGTGTTTTTGTTTTTAAAGACATGTTGCTAATTGATTATTAATAATATTTGCATAAGATAAACTCAATTGAAAACTCTTTTAATAAACGGAGACAACATGAAAATAAAATACTGGTTAGCAGTTGTTCTGTGCTTGTTTGCCAACACCGCCAGAGCCGAACTGCAAATTGACGTCAACGGAGCAATGAGAGACCCGCTCCCGCTGGCATTCCCTGAAATGATTCACGAAGGATTCTGGGTCGGACAATACGCCAAAAAGATTCGCGGCGTTGTTATCGCGGATTTGGAACGTTCCGGCTTATTCCGCATCATCCCTGAAAACAGTTATATTCAGGAACTGACTTCCATGGACGAACAACCGGCGTTTATCGACTGGAAAGCCATTAACGCCCATGCTTTGGTTCAAAGCTCCGTTACCGAAATTGATGAGAAAAATCTCCGGGTTGAATTCAGATTATGGGACATTTTTGCCGAAAACCAGTTAAAAGGCCAATCTTTCACCACGACCAAAGACAACTGGCGTCGCGTGGCACACGTGATTGCCGATGCGATTTATGAACGCTTAACCGGTGAAAAAGGCTATTTTGACACCCGTGTCGTTTACGTTTCGGAATCCGGACCGGCCACTCGCAGAGTTAAACGTCTGGCAATTATGGATCAGGACGGAGAAAACCACAAGTTCTTAACCTCCGGAGCCGCCATGGTCTTAACGCCGAGATTCTCCCCTAACCTGCAAAAAGTAACTTACATGTCTTATTCCGGCTCTGTTCCGAAAGTATATATCTTAGATATTGAAAGCGGACATCAGGAATTATTGGGACAATTCCCGGGAATGACCTTTGCTCCGCGATTCTCTCCGGACAGCAGCAAAGTCCTGCTGAGTTACGCCAACAACGGCCATACCAATATTTATGAAATGGACTTGAAACGCCGCACCAGCAAACGCCTGACTTACGGCACATCCATTGACACATCGCCGAGCTATTCGCCTGACGGTTCTAAAATCGTCTTCAACTCCGACCGCGGCGGTAACCAGCAATTGTATGTTATGAACGCCGACGGCAGCGATGTTCAGCGTATCAGCTTCGGAGCCGGACGCTATGCAACACCGGTATGGTCTCCTCGCGGCGACTATATCGCCTTTACAAAAATGGCCAACGGACAATTCTACATCGGCGTCATGTATCCTGACGGAAGCGGCGAACGCTTGCTCGCCAGCGGCTATCTGGTCGAAGCTCCGACCTGGTCTCCGAACGGACGCGTCTTGATGTACTTCCGCCAAGACAGAGGCTCATCACGCAGCAACGCACCGGTTAAACTTTACACCATTGACCTGACCGGTTACAACGAAAGAATGATTGTAACCCCGGCCGATGCTTCTGACCCGGCTTGGTCGCCGCTGCTCCCGTAACCTTAAAGCCCTCTTCGGAGGGCTTTTTTTATACTGACTTACACTCATTCCGAAATAGACAAAAAACACTTGTCTGGGTAGCAAAAATATGATATATTTTTAAACATGATCAAGTATCTATTATGTAACTGAATTTATAACTAAAAAAATATACTATTATGAAAAAGTTCAAAAACCTGTTCGGAAATCTCTTCAACCGTGAAAACCGTAATGTTGCATCATCTGTTTCCAACGCCACAACCTCCGTGCAAACCAAGGAAGACGAGAAGAACAATGACCGCAACACACTCCTCCAGAAAATATACTGGGCAATCGGTGATTACGAGTGTGGAAAACTGGAATCGTATGTTCGTGAATACCTCACAACCTACGGTTCACTGACCGGCGAGGAAACCGTCTGGTTCTGGGAGCGTTTCGGTGATATCTACGACGGATACTATGATTGGAGCAGTCAAAAGCTCTTGTTCATGGCAACAGATTTCACCAAGAAATTCTTCTTTGCCCTCATTAACGGAGAAGAAGCCGCAGCCAAAGAATATCGGCACAAAGCTGAACTCCAAAAAGGGCTGATAGATGCCTTCGAGAACCGGGACGTCATTACTTTTGACAAACTCTTGTCTGAAGGGGCTGATATAAACTACGCCTACTATTATCCCTACGGAGATCACAAAACGAACATATGGAAAAATGCTCGTTGGTCCGGAGAGGAAATGTACGCATATATCATGACCCGTACAGACATTCCCGAATTAAACAAAATTCGGGCAGAGAGAGAACTTATCGCTTCCCGCAAGGCTGAAGTCGCCTGATAGGCAGAAGCGAACCCTGAACAGCAACACGGATATCCATATCCGTGTTGCACTTTTTTTAAAAGGCTATTTTCCCAACGCCTTTATCATCTGCACAAAAGAAGCCCGGACATCCTCATCGGTAATCCGCTCCAAAGCATTAATCAATAAAAGCGTTTCTTCTCTCAACATCGGATCATCTCTCCGCTGAGAAAAAGACGGCTCTCTTTCAGCACCACCAAGCATTCTCGGACTGCCTGCCGCAACGTCATCAGTCATTTCCGCATAAAAGAAAGAAATCGGCACCCGAAGAATTTGTGAAAAATCCCACAATCGGCTGGCACTGATTCTGTTTGTCCCTCTTTCATATTTTTGAATCTGTTGAAAACTAAGACCTGCTACTGCCCCCAATTGTTCCTGAGAAAAACCGAGCATCGCCCGGCGAAGCCTTAACCTCTTGCCGACATGGGCATCTATCTTGTTTGGTGAACCATCACTGTTCCGTCCCCGATTACCTGACCACATTTCCCTGCCCCTCTAAACTGATGATATAAAAAAACCACCTTTGAAGACTAAAGGTGGCCGGGGACGTTCGCATTACCATAACACAAGAAATGGCCCCAAGAGCAAGCTCCCGGGCATCCCCGACCGTAATAGGTAAGTTACAATCGGGGAATATAGTCCAAGTCGCGGAAAATGTCCACAACCGAGTTACAGCGTCATATTCCAAACACTGCTTGTGTTATAAAGCGAATGCGAATTCGCCGGACTATCTCTAGCCCTTCGATAACCGCTGTCGCGGCTATTATTTAAACAACATCTACTAATGTAAATATTGCTAATGTATAAAAACATATAAAAATAAAGCAAAAAATGCAAGAGAAAAACTTTTACAAATATAAATTGATTTTACCCCTGCTTATGTTAAGATTTTTGCGGAGGATAAAACCATGGCTAAAATCAAATACTGTATTTGGGATGTTGGCAACGTAATATACAATTACAGCCTGGACCCTTTGCATGACTGGTGCGAACAACACACTTCCGATTTCAATACCTTTCAAGAAAGAAAAGGCCGTTTCAGTTATAATGACTATATGAAAGGCTTGGTCAGTTATGATGAATTATGCCGGCAGTTATGTGATTTTTACCAAATTCCGTATCAGGAAAAATACAAACCGGAAATAAACAAAGCTTTTCATTCCGGTATAAAGAATTACATCCCCGAAACATTGCAAATGCAACAAGAACTGCAATCCAAAGGTATTGAAAACTGTATTCTTTCCAATGCCCTGCCGATATTGGCAGGAAGCAACAAAGCCGCGGAAAACATCGACCCGGAACATATTTTCTGCTCCTTTGATTTAGGGTTGTTAAAACCGGATCCGCAAATTTATACGGAAGTCCGAAACAAACTGGACTGCCGATTTGAAGAACTCATCTTTGTCGATGACAAAGCAAAAAACACGGCCGCCGCCGCAAAACTCGGCATCCATACCGTTACCTTCAACCCACAAACAATCAGAAAAGAGATAAATAAGATTTTAACCACCCCACTCTTAATGAAACAAAAAGAACGGGAATAGAGTTAATAAAAAACTCAGATAGCGTGTGTAAAGAATAAGATTGATAATTCTTCATTTGACGAGATAAGTAGAGTTATTTTGAAGGCGAAAAAAATTTTAGCGTACAATGGCTAAGTAAAACTGTAACCAACGTTACAGTTTTATCTGTAACATCTCAGAAAATCTTAGTGAGTTGAGCTGTGAAATAACAGCGATAACAAACTTAGATTCCTGAGATGTACGTGAGGAAACTTTCAACTCGACCAATATGTATTAGACAATACAAAAAAACTCGGATAGCGTGCGTAAATAATAAGAAATAAAGAAAAATATGAGGGAGTGTACAAAGGAGTACATGACCGAATATTTTATCTGAAATTTCTGTATTAGTTACCAGCTAGACGAGTTTTTTATTCGTCGCCAATACGCAACGCCTCAATAAACGCCGATTGAGGAACTTCTACCTTGCCGAATTGCCGCATCCGAAGCTTGCCTTTTTTCTGCTTGTCCAAGAGCTTGCGTTTACGGGTTACATCACCGCCGTAACATTTCGCGGTTACATCTTTACGCATGGCTGAAATGGTTTCGCGGGCAACTACCCGGCCGCCTATCGCCGCTTGAATAGGAATTTTGAACAAGTGTCTCGGAATTAAATCTTTCAAACGTTCACAAATCTGCCGTCCTCTGGATTCTGCTTCCAGCCGATGGCATAAAAACGCCAAAGCGTCAACCGGCTCTTCATTGATTAAAATCTGAACTTTTACCAAATCGGATGCGGCATACCCGATAATTTCATAATCAAAACTGGCGTAACCGCTGGTAATGGATTTTAAACGATCATAAAAATCAAACACGATTTCATTGAGCGGAATTTTATAAACCACCATCGCCCGATTGCCGACATAGGTCAAATCTTCCTGTTCGCCGCGGCGTTCGTTACACAGTTTCAGCACGGCTCCCAAATAAGTGTCCGGCACCAAAATCGTGGCTTTTACCATCGGTTCTTCAATGGAAGCAATCGTCGTAACATCCGGCATATCGGCCGGGTTGTGCAAGGTCAGCTGCGTTCCGTTGGTCAGGTTGATTTTATAGGCCACGGACGGAGCCGTTGTGATAATATCCAAATCAAACTCACGTCCCAAACGCTCCTGAATAATCTCCATGTGCAGCAATCCCAGAAAACCGCACCTGAACCCTAACCCTAAAGCGGCAGAATTTTCATTTTGATAATCAATGCTGGCATCATTAAGCTTTAATTTTGCCAAAGCGTCTTTTAAGGCGTCATACTGGCTGCTGTCCACCGGAAAAATGGAACAGAACACCACCGGAACCGAAGGTTTAAACCCTTGCAAAGCCTCATCACACGGACGCTTGTTATCCGTAATCGTATCCCCGATACTGCAGTCGCTCACACTCTTGATACTGGCAGTAATAAAACCGACTTCTCCCGGATACAAAGCTTCAACATCCTGCATTTTCGGCGTAAAAATACCTACCTTGTCAACCAAATAAGTCGCATTATTGGACATCATTCTGATTTGCGTTTTTTTCCGCAAGATACCGTCCTTAATCCGCACCAGAATAATCACACCCAAATACGGATCATACCAACTGTCAATCAACAGGGCTTTCAAAGGGGCATTTTCATCCCCCTGCGGAGCCGGAAGCCGATGAACAATCGCTTCCAGCAAATCTTCCACACCCAAACCGGTCTTTCCGGAAGTTTCAACCGCGTCGGAAGTATCCAGTCCGATAACATCTTCAATCTGCTGTTTAACCCTTTCCGGCTCGGCGGAAGGCAGGTCAATCTTATTCAGCACCGGAACAATCTCATGATTATTATCAATTGCCAGATAAACATTAGCCAGCGTTTGGGCTTCTACGCCCTGAGTCGCGTCAACCACCAAAACCGAACCTTCGCAGGAAGCCAGCGAGCGTGATACTTCATAAGAAAAGTCCACATGCCCTGGTGTATCCATCAGGTTAAGCTGATATGTTTCCCCGTCTTTGGCCTTGTAATTCAACCGAACGGTTTGGGCTTTAATGGTAATGCCACGTTCTTTTTCAATATCCATCGTATCCAGAACCTGTTCGGTCATCTCCCGATGTTCCAACCCGCCGCAAAACTCAATGAGTCTGTCCGCCAAAGTCGATTTTCCGTGGTCGATATGGGCAATAATGGCAAAGTTTCTGATTTTATCTAAATTCGCGGTCATTTCTATCCTTACCCGTTGAAAAAAATACATTTGACCTATAGATAAAGGAAAAAATAAGATTCGGCAATATATATTTATTCAACCGAAATTATCGGTTTAAGCTTGTGCTAATCAACAAAATGTGTATATACTGAATATTAGGAAACACTACGGGAGACGTGCCATGAAAAAAATGATTGATATCGACTTCGGATCCTCCAGATACGACGAACTGGTAGAATTGCGGTACAAAATCCTTTTGGAGCCGCTAGGATTAAAATTTTTGGACATGCACCGCACCCGTGAAGCCGGTTATCTGCACATCGGCTGTATTGAAAGCTTGGACGACCGTCTTGTCGGCGGATTGATTCTGGCTCCTGTCAATGATGAAGAGATTCGCATGATGCAGGTCGCCGTTGATACAAAATATCAGGGCGAAGGCGTCGGACGGGACTTGGTGCATTATGCCGAAAAAAGAGCCAAAGAAGCCGGTTACAGCCGCTTAGTCATGCACGCCATGCTTTCCGTGGTGAATTTTTACGAACGTCTCGGCTATCGTCAGGAAGGCGAAATTTTTGAAGACAAAGGCATTACTTTCGCCCGCATGGTTAAAGATTTATAGAAATTTTCTTTCTCCCAAGAAGTTAAATCCGGTATTTTATAAATATCGGATTTATTTTTAGATAAAAAACTTGATTTTTTGTCTAAAATGTGTTTGTATAAGGAATGTCAAATTTCTGAGGAGGTTTCCAATGAGCGAAAACCCGCGTAAACCCACCAAAAAACAAGTTTTCAACATGGTAAAGTCCCTCTGCCTGAAAAGCAAACTCAAAGAAGCCAGAATGCTTATTCTTCAAGCGGCAGGAATTCCGGACGAAAAAAAAGAAAAAATGTCTCTGGATAAACTTCCCGCTTATATCCGTACCGATAAACAACATCCCCTCGTTACGGACATGCTTCGTATTGAAGAGGCCTTCAGCGATTTAAACGACACTTTCTCTGATGAAACCAAAAACGAAAACGCTTTTGAAACGGCTCAAAAACTCGAAGGGATTCTCCCTCTTCTCAACAATGAGGAACAAGCCTACACCCACTATTGGATAAGCAATTGCATTGAGGCATACAATCCTGAAGACCATGCCTTGAGAGCCAAACATCTGCAAAAAATCATTGAACTGACACCCCGCCGCAAAAACGATCCTCTGCTTTACGGAGCCGCCCTCAATCTGCAACACTTAAGAATTCCGGCAGGAACAAGATACGAGGCGATTAACGACGCGTTTCTGAAAACTTCAAAAGATTCTGTTTACGACCAAACTTATCTCTCAATGCTGCACGGCTTGGGAGATAAATATTATTGGGAAATTGCCGAAAAACTGCAATCTCCGCAAGTCAGTTACGAAAATAAAAACAAATACGGCAACCGGGCGTTTGAATTGATTAATGACTTCAAAATCTCGGAACTGCAAAAATGCTCCTATAAAATCAAACTCCTCGACATTATGGAAAAAATTCAACTCAAAGAACGTGATTTTGCCCGAGCCCATGAAACATCCAAACGCAAACAGTCGTTCATTTATCTTTCCGCCCGCATTCGCAAAAAAACTCTGGGGATTTATCACGCCTTTGACCCTTACCGCTAAATCAAAACCCCGTTGTTGCCAACAGGGTTGATATATAATTCATATCGGCTTTTGTCAGATAAGTCTGATATTTCCGGCGGCCTGACGTCCCCTGTCATCATAAATATCATAATTCAGCTGCTGCCCGTCGCTGATGTGTCTGATACCGGCTTTTTCCAAAGCGGTAATATGGATAAACACATCTTTCTCCCCGTTTTCCGGACAAATAAAACCATAACCTTTTTTCGCGTTAAACCATTTAAGCGTACCTTTTGTCATTCTAAAATTCCTCATCGTTTGTTAAGTTGTTTGTTTCCGGCCGCATTGCACCGCAACCGATGAGTCATATAATGCCTTTTTCACACATTTAAACTTAAACTGCCCTAGAAATAGGTTTTATAAAATCCTCTTCCCGAATGTAACAGAATTGTGAAAAGTCCTTTAAATCAGCGGGCCGATGCACTTTTTTGTTGCAAAAAAAAAAAAAGACTTAGTATGGATAGTATAGGCTTTGGTTCTATAACTGTGTGAGGTGTACTATGATTAATACTAAGTATTTGTTATATATTTCAACCTGCCTGCTGATTTCAGGCAATGTGCAGGCTTCTAATTTCAAACTAACTTATGATTCGTCTGATATATTCTCACACGGTTCAGCATTACACACACAACTACACACACCCAACGAGCTGAAGCCTATATCCCTTTTTAATCCGAATAATGCCGTTAAGCTTGCTGCCGTTTGTTTTGCCGGACAAGAAAACTGCGGAGAATTAAATTTCAATTCTATGGATCTGGACAACGGAGCTCAATGCGAAGATGAAGGATATACGCTTTCATGTGATAAGGGAAAAGTTCCGGACAAAAACAACCGTTGTCCGCATAATAAGTCTTATTTCAAATGTAGAGATGCCATAGATGAGTGTGATGACGGATATTCATCAACAGAATGCTCTTCCGAACAAATCATAGAACACTATTATTCCAACGAAGCCGGAAAGTCCTGTTACTTATGCCGGGATAAAACTTGTTCTGAAGGCGGATATGCCGATTATATAACTTCCTGCCAGAAAGGAACAGAAATTTCCTTTGCCAATAAAACCTGTTATCAAGATGTTACCGATAAAAACTGTGAAGACCTAGGCTATCTGTCTTCCGAACCTGAAAATAACAAATGTACTCCGGGTACGGAATGTGGACTTTCCTGCTATCAAAATTGCTATCAACCGACTTGTGAAGACGAAAATCTTTTCTCGGAATGTCCGGACAATCATACCTGTACCGAAGTAACCTCTTACGGCAAAACCTGTTATAAAGATGACGGGCAGCCAAGCTGCTCCGACGGCGGATATAAAAACGATATTCCGACAAACAACGTTTGTACTCAGGTTGATTATTACGGAACAAAATGTTTTAAAGACTGTTATCAACCGACTTGCGACAACGGCGGTTACCTGGATGCCCAACCTGCCGGACAAACCTGCACTCCGATTACCTACTATGACAGAAACTGTTTTCAAAATGATTGTAAGGCCTCTGAACTTCCGCTCCCTGTCCTTTACTCCGACAAAACTGTTTCCAACTCTATTATTTCCGGCAAAACACCTATCGGCATAGTATTGGACAAGACAAAAAATTTGGCCATCGCTCTGCAAATGACTGATGGTTCCGGAGCCGCCAGCTGGGGACCAACGAATAATGATATTCCTTCCTTACAAAACTACACTCAAGACCCAAGTTCTGACAGCGTATCAGGGAAGACATTAACAGACAATGCTCTGCAACAGACCAGCTTGCTCAAAAATACAGGAAGCATATTCTACAAAGCTTACAACTATCAGACAGAAGGTACAAACAAAGGTGATTGGTTTATACCAAGTGCCAGCGAATTAAAAAAACTTGTTTCTAATAGCACGGCCATCACCAATACCATAAAACAAATAACCGGTAAAACTTATGGTAATCCTCAAAATGTGATATTTTGGGCATCAAACGAATATGATAATGGCAATGCTTGGATTGTCAGTTCTACAAGCACTAAAACATCACAAAAATATATGGAAGAACAATTTTGGTTATTTCATACTTACCAAAATACAACTCCATCATTGAATATTCTTTACTCGGATATGTCCGTAAGTGATAAAATTATTTCAGGCAAAACGCCGATAGGCATTGTTTTTGATGACACCTACGGATTGGCTATTGCCTTGGAAGATTCACCGAGTACTTTGGCC
>JAGAJR010000020.1 GCA_017626035.1 Alphaproteobacteria bacterium
TTTATCAAACGTACCGGAACCTTTAACCGGATCTTCTTTTGCGGCTTCGTCGCGGGCAGAGTTTGCAATAGCTTTAGCTTGCTGAGCAAAAGTGGTAATTGCTTCAATAGCTTCGTCAGCAGCTTTAATGGTTTGAATACCCTGTCCCATGCTGTCCAGCAAAGAGCTCAAGTCGCTGGCTCTGTTGTTCAAGCTTTGGGCAGTGTAGTAAGAAGAAGGGTTATCAATTGCAGAGTTTACCTTTTTACCGGTAGACAGACGTTCTTGTGTCGTGTCCATTAAACTCTGAGTGTTTTGCAAAGATAAAAGGTTAGAACGCATACTTGCGGTTAATGAAATTTCAGACATAGCTTTTCTCCATATACTGTGGTTAATACTTGTCCATTGGCTTACTGCCAATACAAGATATATAGTATCACAATTGTCATCGAAATACAATATTGCTTTTCAGTTTAAGCATATTTGTCTAAAAAATCGTTAATGCTTCAAGACATAAAAAAAGGCGGTGAAAAACACCGCCTTTCTTGTTTACTAACCTAAAGATTAGAACAGGCTCAATACAGACTGAGCAGCCTGAGAAGCCAAACTCAAGGAGTTAATAGCCAACTGCTGTCTGGTCTGAAGAGCCAGCATATTTGCACTTTCTTCGTTCATATCGGCCAAGGTCAGCTTATCTGCACCTTCGGTCAATACGTTAACCAAGCTTTCGGTAAAGTCTTCACGGTTTTGAACGACTGAGTAGTTGTTACCGAACTCGGAAGCCATGGTACGCAGTTTGGAAATTGCAGCGTCAACATCAACGATGGTTTGGTCAATGGCCTTGTTATCCGGATTAGCCCATTTAGATGCGGCAGATAATCCCAAACCGGAAGAACTTGCATCAACACCTTTAATTAACAAATTAGAAGAACGGTCTTCATTGAAAATAACCGTCAAATCGTTATTTTGCAACAAGTTTACGCCTTTATAACCGGAGTCTTTAGCCAACTGGTCAATCTGTTCCATAATGCCGTTAAACTGTTTTTCGTAGTTAACACGGGCATTACTTCCCTGTTCACCGGAGAATGTAATACCGCCGATTGTACCGCTGAGGGATACGCTGTCAGCAGAATCCTCTGCCACAGTAGCCTGAATTCCTTTACCGGCAACATAAGAGAAAGTTACTTTTGCACCGTCTGTGGCACCAAAACCGGTGTCAGTATCTTTCATGGCATTATTCAATGCTGTTGCCAAAGCTGCCATATCCGTTGCTTCATTATAAGGATCAGAAACCTCAACATCTGCCAATAAAGCAATATTTTTTGTAACGCCGTTCAAGGTTACGCTCAGGGTATCTCCTTCAGCTGCATTTGCCTGTGTACCTTTTCCGGTTACAGGTTCAGCCTTGGCGGCATCATCACGGGCAGAATTGGCAATAGCTTTTGCCTGTTGAGCAAAAGTCGTGATTGCTTCAATACCTTCATTGGCAGCCTTGATGGTTTGGATACCTTGTCCCATGCTGTCCAATAAAGCTTCCAAGTCGCCTGCACGGTTGTTCAAGCTTTGAGCCGTGTAATAAGAAGAAGGGTTATCGATTGCAGAGTTTACCTTTTTACCGGTAGACAAACGTTCTTGAGTTGTATCCATTAATTTTTGAGTGTTTTGCAAAGACAGCAAGTTTGAACGCATACTTGCGGTTAATGATATGTCAGCCATTTTTCATCTCCAAATACTGTTGGTTTATTTCACTTGTTTCGTTCTTCTGTCCTAGCCAAGCGTGAATACATCGTATTTTCTATATAATGCTTTGTTATTGTTAAATTTAACCATTCTTTAATAAAAAACAACAGAAAAAACACAACTACTAACAGTCTTTTGCCAAAAAAAAACACACACCAAAGCAACGGTAAAATTACCGTTGCTCTTTAATGTATTCAGAGATTGTAAAATAAAATTAGAACAGGCTCAATACGGACTGGGCAGCCTGAGAAGCCAAACTCAAGGAGTTAATAGCCAACTGCTGTCTGGTCTGAAGTGCGAGCATGTTTGCACTTTCTTCGTTCATATCGGCCAAAGTCAGTTTGTCTGCACCTTCTGTCAATACGTTAATCAGGTTTTCCGTAAAGTCTTCGCGGTTTTGAACAACTGAGTAGTTGTTACCGAACTCGGAAGCCATGGTGCGGAGCTGGGAAATAGCTGCATCCGTAGAAACAATAGTTTCATTCAGGTTGGCATCATCCATCCAACCTTCCGCATTTACTCTTGCGATTTTTAATCCCGTAGAACTGGCATCAACACCTTTAATATCAATCTTTGAAGAACGGTCTTCATTGAAAACAACGGTCAAGTCGTTTTTCTGCAACAGGTTAATACCTTTATAACCGGAATCTTTTGCAAGCTGGTCAATTTGCTCCATAATACCGTTAAACTGTTCAGCATTGGCCGCTCTGGTAGCATTTCCGATTGTATTATTAAAGCTTAATCCGGCAGCTGTTCCTGATATAGATGCCTCCGTACCGTCAACAGAAGAAATTTTAATTTTACCGTTATCATTTTCCACAACAAATTTATCCGCCGTGGAAACACCCTTAATTGTGGCACTATCCAAAGCATCTTGAATTGCAGATACCAAATTATCAATCGTATTCCCATTGGTATTATCGATTTCCAAATCGGCAATCGGAGCATCAGAACCGGAAATGGAAATTTTTAAAGAACCTTTGTTGTCAGTAGCGGTTGCCGCTTTAAAAGTTCCGGTTGATTCAGCCACTTTAGACGCACTATCCAAAGCGGAATTGGCAATAGCTTTTGCCTGTTGAACAAAAGTTGTGATTGCTTCAATACCTTCATTGGCGGCTTTGATGGTTTGGATACCCTGTCCCATGCTGTCAAGCAGAGAGCTTAAATCGCTGGCACGATTGTTCAAACTTTGTGCCGTATAGAAAGATGACGGGCTGTCAATTGCGGAGTTTACTTTTTTACCCGTGGACAGACGTTCTTGGGTTGTATCCATTAAATCTTGAGTGCTTTGTAAAGATAAAAGATTTGAACGCATACTTGCGGTCAGTGTGATATTTGACATTTTTTCTCCTAATACATTTTCTAATATATTTTACAAATTCACACAAAACACATCCCATCCCACTATTTATAGATTTAATTTCTCTAAAAATGTTTTCAATATTTTAATTAACTTACTAACAGCTATTTAGACAGAAATTACCCCTATGTTTTGTCAACAAAAAAATACACAAAAAAAAGACGGTAAAAACCGTCTTTTTCAAAAGGAATGTTATTTTATTCTCCGCCCAGCATCGCCCCGAACAATTCGGTTTCTTTTTTTACCAGCTTATCGGCATTCTTAATGGCTGAATAATAGTCATTATTGATAATATTTTCGTTTACCACGGCGATAAACGGTATCAGGCTCGGAGCGGCCGCCTGCAAATCCCGGACATATTCCAGATACAGCCCTTGGAGTTTTGAAGGGTCTTTGGCCAAATACATCTGCTGAACAACAAAATACACTCTCTTGCTCGGCGTATTGGCTTCCTTTTCACGCAAAATAAACTTTTCACGCAGGATCGGCACATTGCCTTCAATATAAAAACGGGTGCGTTCACCGTCATTGGTTATCAAAGATTCGCCAATAATAATGCTTTCATGTGGTTTTAATTCAATTTTCAAAGGCATAGAAACGCTCCCCGCAATATTAATTTCATTTTTACTGCCGTCATTATATAATTCTTTTATTTCTTTTTGCAAATCTTTATTTTCTCATGTATAAAGATTTTAGTAATTTATTTGAACCCGGAAGGATTTTACATGTCTCTGCTGGATAAAGACTTAACTTTGAGCGAAAAACACATTTATGCCAACTGTCTGGCTTATATTTTAAATCTCAGCCAACACAGCGACAACGCCCAAAGGGAATACCTTGAAAAACAAATGGGCGATATCGGTCTGGCGGCTCCCGAACTCAAAAAACTGAAAAAAACAAAAACCGAATCCGTTATTAAAGAGCTTCAAACAATTGCCGATATCAGAATCAGGCGTTTTATCCTGAGAGAGATGATTTTGCTTGCCATTGCCGACCATGAAATTTCAGATAAAGAAATTGAAACCATTTACACCATAGGCATGAAAATCGGCATTAAACAAGAAAAAATCAATGACTTTTTTATTTGGGCGGCCAAAGGAATTGAATGGCAGATTGAAGGTTCTCAACTCGTGGATGAAGACTTGTAATGTTTGAACCGCCAATTTTGACTATTAAAAACGCCAAACTTAGTTTCGGAACCAATGAATTGTTTTCCGACGTCAATCTTTATATCAACAGAGGCGATAAAATCTCTCTGGTAGGCAGAAACGGCTGCGGAAAATCAACCCTGCTGAAAGTCATTTCGCAAACCATAGAGCCGGACTACGGCGAAATTTTCGTTCAACCCGGAGTTAAAGTTTCATACATGCCTCAAGACCCGGATTTTTCTTCATACAAGACACTCCGGGAAGTCGTCCTTTCCGGTTTGCCAAAAGATGACGCCAATCAGGAATATAAAGCCAATATTCTTATCAACAAATTCGGCATCAACGAAAACCAAAATCCAGAAATATCTTCGGGCGGCGAAAGAAAAAAAGCCGCTCTGGCTAAGGCTCTTATTCAGGAACCGGACATTCTGCTTTTGGATGAACCGACCAACCATCTGGATATGCCGACAATTGAAATGCTGGAGGAAATTATCGCCAAATTTAGGGGAGCGGTCATCCTCATCAGCCATGACAGAATGTTTTTGAGCAATACTTCCCAAACAACCTTTTGGCTGGACAGAGGTATTCTCCGTCGAAACAACAAAGGTTTTAAATTCTTTGAAGAATGGCAGGAACAGGTTATTGATCAGGAAATTATCGAACAAAAATATCTTAACAAAAAAATTGAAGAAGAAACCGAGTGGCTGCACAAAGGGGTTACCGCCAGACGCAAGCGGAACATGGGGCGTTTAAGACGATTGCAACAGCTGCGACAACAAAGAAAAGAGCAAATCAAGCAAACCGGATCCGTCAATCTGGAAGCCGAAACTACCGATTTTCGTTCCAAACTGGTTATTGAAGCCAAGCATATCACTAAGAGTTTCAACGGGCGGGATATTGTCAAAGATTTTTCCATTCGCGTCATTAAAGGCAACAAAATCGGCATTGTCGGTCCGAACGGTGCCGGAAAAACCACCCTTATCAAACTTTTAACCAAGAAACTGGATCCCGACGGCGGCAGCGTAAGAATCGGCAAAAATCTTGAAGAAGCTTATTTTGACCAAAACCGGATTACTCTCGACCCTAAAAAAACATTATGGAAAACCCTTTGTAATGAAGGAGACCACATCAATGTCCGGGGACAATTCCGCCATGTGGTTGCATATCTCAAAGATTTTCTGTTTCGTCCGGATCAAGCCCAATGTCCCGTTTCTGCCCTTTCCGGCGGAGAGAAAAACAGGTTGATGCTGGCAGTCGCTTTGGCTCAAAAATCCAATTTTCTGGTTTTGGACGAACCGACCAATGATTTGGATATGGACACGCTTGATTTGCTGCAAGAAGTTTTGGACGAATATGAAGGCACTATTCTTTTGGTAAGCCACGATCGAGACTTTATTGACCGCGTGGTTACTTCCGTTATCCATATGCCGGGAGACGGAAGCGTTACCGAATATGCGGGAAGTTACAGCGAACTGCTTGAAAAACTAAAAAACAAACAACCGGCAAAAAATGTTAAAAAAGCTGTTCCTGCCAAAACGGAAAAGAATGAAACTTCTGCCAGAAAAACCGTTAAACTCAGTTACAACCAGCAGCGTCTTCTTGACGTTCTGCCCGGTGAAATAGAGCAGCTTGAAAAAGATATTCTTCAGATTGAAACAGAGCTTTCAAACCCGTCTTTATATACCGAAAACCCGCAAAAGTTTGATACGCTCAGCAAAGAACTGGAAACCAAACAAACTGCCAAAGAACAAAAAGAAAACCAATGGCTGGAACTGCAGATTATTAAAGAAGAATTAGAAACGGTCTAGCATTTTTGCCAATTTCATTTTTGCTATTTTCAGGTAAGTTTCCGTTTTGCTGATTTTTTTGATTTCACTATATTTCCGCCGAAATTTTTTAAGCATATTCCGGTAAGAAGAAGACAACACCTCCAAGGCCATGCGGCGGCGTTTCGGAACCGAAAAATCCGGATTGTTAAAAGCTTCGGCATATCTCTGTTCTTCCGGACATTCTGACTTTTTCGGCGAAGCAACAAGTTTTCCCAACCAGGAATGGCTTAACAGGAAAGCCTTGCCCAGAGCGGCATTTTTACCGGATGGCAGGGAAATTTTAATGCCGCAGTCAAAGGCGGCAAAATGGCATGGTTTTCGAAATAAAGACAAATCTTTCGTTGAAAATTCCACGCCTGATTTTTTTGCAAACTCACGAAACCTTTGGCGGGTCGAGGACAACTCCTGCTCATTGGCAAAGTCCAACCCGTTATAAGCCCAGATATATCCTCCGTAGACATTAATGTTATTTTTATCCAAACCGGAAGCCGCATCCAACAATATTCTGGACGCCTCAAAATTTTTTCCGCGGGATTTATCCTGGGCATCAATAAATTGTTTCATTTTACTGATAACCATATTGCCGAAATTACTGTTTTTGGTTCCGCGTGTCCGGCATAAGCTGTCAATTCTAACACTGAGAACATCATCATCAAGCGTCATCAGCGTAGAGATAACAAACCCTTCTTTTTCATTTCCGACATTGACCGTCAAATCCAGATTTTTTACAAGCCCACATTGCGTATACAAAAATTCCGCTTTATCGTATTCTACGGTATATCCTTCTTTTTCAAAATTAAAAGGCCATTTTTCTCTGGCTGCCGGAAACATTTCTTCAAAAAATTCATTAATTTCTTCGGCATTCGGAGTTTTTCCCTTTCCGCAGAAGGCTTCGGCAATTATATCTCCTAAATTAACGTTGTTGTTTTTCATATATTTCAGGACGATAAACGACCTTCCCTTCTAAAATTTCATATATTTTATCGACATTAGGAGCAACCATTTCAATTTCCTGTTCGGAAACATTTTCTACGGCCGCCATTTTTTTCTGATTGGCAATAACTTTGCGAATATTATCGGCAATCTGCGGATTTTCTTCTTCCTGAAGCTGTTTTTCCAAAACCTTTATCGTGCTTTCGGCATGCCGCTTCAAATAAACGGATTTTACAATGGATGCCAAACGCTGTTCCACATAAAAGAAACGTTCCGCATCTTTCCAACCGTGTTTTTTCAGCCATTTTTTCAAATCCGCAGGAATTTTCTTATCCGACAAAGAAAGCTTCAAAGACATTTTCCGGCTAGTTCCGCTGTATATGTATTCTGACCAGGTTTCCAAAAAAGCGTCCATTTCATCAAACCGGACAATATCCGGAGAGACCTCAACCACGACTTCTTTTTCTTCTTCAACCGGAACTCCAACCGTAGAACGGTAAAACCAAAAGCTTATCGCACAGATGACTACAAAAATTCCAATTAAAGAAGAAAGACGCAAGTGCATATTTACCACCTCAGGTTAGATATGATAAAATCCGGATACGCATCAAAATTCGTAGCCAGTTCGCGGGTTTTAGCCACATCGGGAATATATCCCTCACCCAAAAAATTAACATGCACCCCTTTGGACACCAAAGCGGATGATATTCCCAAAAGATTGGCCCCTTTAATGTCCGTGGCAAGATTATCACCGATAAGCAATGTTTTTTCTTTATCAAAATCAGGCAATTCTTCCGTTGCATAAGATAATATCTCAACATCCGGTTTGCCGACCGTAATAATTTTTCCGCCTAAAACGGCATATTGTTCGGCAAAAGCTCCCGTTGAAAGGCATATCTGCCCATCCATATAACTGGATGTATCATTCCCGGCACAAACAAAAGGCATTCCCAAGCTGGCGGCATGTTCAAGCTGCGGAAGGTAATTTTCCAGCAAATCATCTGTTTTGGCCACTTCGCTCATGTAGATAAAGTCCGCTTTGGCCAGGCTGTCCACCCGAAAATAATCCAAACCGCAAAAAATGCCCGTGTCTTTTCGGCTGCCCATTTGGAAATAAGCATTTCCCACCGCGGCAAAATCACCTTTACGGCTTTTGAAACGGTAATGCAGAATTTCTCCGGCAGAAACAATGGCGTCAAAAACGGCCAGAGGCACTTTATTGGCATGTAAAAAACGGGCTATTTGTTCAACCCGAAGCGGAGAATTGGAAACCAAAACAATTCTTTTTCCGGCTTTTTTCATGTTTACCAAGGCGGAGACAGCTTCCTGCTTAACATTGTTTCCTTCCGTAACAACACCTCTAAATCCGACAATAACGGTATTATACGGCTCCATCACTTTTGAAATATTGACAACCGGTTTTATCATTTTCATCATTTTGATTATCCATTATAAAAAAATTCCGCAATTTATTTGCGATAATAGCTTATACACGCTTGTTTAGCAAGCGAATATCGTATGTTTTAAACTGTTAATTTGCGAAAATTTTCGGAAACGGCCGCTTTATTTCTTTTTGGTTTCCCGATATTTTTCCAAAGCCTTTGGAAAGGCTTCCAAAACTCTTTCCAAAACGCCTTTCAATTCGGATATGCACACTCCGTAATTGGTAATCGGAACATTAACGCTTTCACACTTGTTGATTCTGGATAAAATCTCCCGGCGATTGTGCATACAGCCTCCGCATTGGACCACCAATTTATACTCGGCTAAATTTTGAGGGAAATCATGTCCGGCAATGTGGTCAATCACAAGTTCTTTTCCGGTTTTGTTTTTCAGCCAACGGGGGATTTTTACCCTGCCGATATCATCTTCCACCGCATGGTGTGTACAAGATTCCGCAATCAGAACCTTATCGCCGTCCCGCAAGCCGTCAATCGCGGCTGCCCCTTCCACCATTTTAACAATGTCACCTTTTAACCTTGCAAACAAAATCGAAAAAGTCGTGCAAGGAATGTTTTCCGGCGTATTCTCCACCATAAAATCGACCACTTGCGAATCGCAAATAACCAAAGCCGGCGGTGTTTTCAGGTTGTCTAATGCCCGGCAATAATCATTTTCCTTAACCACCACAACAGTATGATTATAATCCAGTCCGTCGCGTATGGCTTGAACCTGCGGCATAATCAAACGCCCTTTCGGAGCCTCAAAATCTATCGGAATAAGCATAACTACCGTACTGTGCGGAGCGATTAAATCTCCGAAAACTGCCGGCGTATTGATAAATTCCTCCGGGCAGACACGGATTAATTCCGCTTTCAATTTATTCAAAACGGCATCTCTTGAGGATTTATCCGTAGAAACGACAGCTATTCCGTCTCCCTCGGCCGGAAAGATATCCGCTTTGTTAAAAATTTTAATCAACGGCAGTTTTCTTTTTTCGGCCTCATCAATAATCTGTTGTTCATAGGTGCCGATATTATTTCCTTCGCAAACCAACACCACAATATCGCTGCGGTCAAAAACAGCCTGTGTCTTTTCCTGACGTTTGCCGCCCAATTCCGTATTATCGCCAAAACCGGCCGTATCCAACCAGACAACCGGACCCAAAGGCAAAAGTTCCTGAGCCTTTTCAACCACATCGGTTGTCGTTCCTTCCTGACAAGACGTAATAGAGACATCCTGCCCGCTTACCAAATTAAGAAAACTCGACTTTCCGGAGTTGACCCGCCCCATTAGGGCAATGTGCAAACGCAGTGATTTCGGTGCTGTTTCCATTGATTTATCCTTTTTGAACTTATCTTTTATTTATTCGCCGTTAATTGTTTTATTACGGCGTTAGCTATTGTCAACCCGAAAATCGCCGTAATCGTCGGCAATGATCCCAAAGTGTTTCGAATCCGTCCGCTTTCCTGGGTTTTGTCTTCGCTTTCCATAATGGCCGTCTCCGGCAGATTTACCTGTTCTTCCGACGATACGCAGGTTATTTTGTTAATATCCACGCCGCGTTTTTTCAAACGTTTTCTGATAAACTTCGCCAAGCCGCAGTTTTTAGTCTTGCTTAAGGCTCCGAGACGGATAAAAGACGGATCCGATTTTAAAGCCGCTCCCATGGAAGAAATAAACGGAATCCCTTTTTCTTGAAGCATTTGCATCAGGCAGCATTTGGGATTCAAGGCGTCTATTGCGTCAACCACAAAATCAACCGGTTCTCGCAGCAAATCCTCTATCGTATCCGTATTTACAAAGACATCTTTTGTTTCCACAACACAATCCGGATTAATTTCTTTTACCCTCTGAGCGGCAACATCCGTCTTTTTCTTTCCGATTGTTGACGTTAAAGCCAATATCTGACGGTTAATATTCGTCTCGTCAAAAGTATCAAAATCAACCAAAATCAACCGTCCTACTCCGGCTCGGGCCAAGCCTTCCAAAGCATAACCGCCGACGGCTCCCAAACCGACAACCATAACGCTCGCCTCATGCAAGCGGCGAAGCCCTTCTTCTCCGAGCAAAAGTCCGGTTCTCATAAAACGGCGACTGTTTAACATTGCACAAACTCCAATGAATTTTGATAAACCCTGTCAGCAAAAAGTTCCATGTTCTCTCCGCGAATACGGGCAATTTCTTCGGCCAATTCGGGAATAAAATCCGGAAAACTTTCTTGTCCCGGATAAAAGCTTTGATAAGGCCCGTCCGTTTCCAACAAAATCCTTTCCGGCGGGACGGCTTTCAGAATTTTTTCTTTATCTCTGTTTTTAAGGATTGAGGCGGAAAAAGACACATATCCGTTTCGGGAAACAATCTTCTTCAATAATTCTGATTTGCCGTTATATGAATGAAATACAAATTTTTCAGGCAGGATTGCCCAATAATTCTCCAGCCATTCCTGACATTTAACGGCGTGAATCAACAACGGCCGCTTATATTTTTTAGCAAGTTCAATCTGTTTGAGGAATATTTCATTTTGAGGTTCTTTGTCCGGAAAGTGCAACCTGTCCAGCCCCGTTTCTCCGACCAAAGCCTTAGGATATTCGGCCAATATTTTTTCCAGCTCCACTTCCCAGCCCAAGCCCGTTTTATTCACATACCAAGGATGAAGTCCGAAAGCCGGAACAATATTTTCGGGAAATTCTTCATACAGGGCGGAAATTTTTGCCCAATCTTCCCGAATGACTGAAGCACAGACAAATTTTTCCACGCCGGCTTTTTTTCCGGCAGAGATAATATCCGTTGCACATCTCGTCTTAAAATCTTGCAAATGAATATGGGTGTCGATAAACTTCATCTAATTTTGTTCCTCAGGGAGAATTTATGTAAGGATAATATTGAGTTATGAGTATTTTAACAAGACCAATTTTAGAAATTAATTTAAATAATCTGCTGGATAACTACCGAACACTCCACCAAATGTCCGAAAAATCAATCGCAGCTGCCGTCGTCAAAGATGATGCCTACGGTCTGAATGCCGTGGAAGTGGCAAAAAAGCTTTATACCGAAGCAAAATGCCGCCATTTTTTTGTGGCTCACGGCATTGAAGGAGAGAGAATCCGTCCGGCTGTTCCCGATGCGGATATTTATGTGCTTCAAGGTATCGGCGAAGACAGTTTGGAAAGTTTTCAAAAATGCCGGTTGATTCCGGTTATCAGTTCTCCTGATCAGCTTGAATTCTGGAAACAAAACAGGATTAAAGGCATTCGTCCGATTATCAATATTGAAACGGGGTTAAACCGTCTCGGTTTCAGAGAACATGACTTGGAACAGCTCAGCAGCGAAGACAAAAAAGAATTTTCCTTTGTTATGTCCCACTTAGCCTGCGGCGATGCCAAAGAGCATTTTATGAACGAACATCAATTAACAACCTTTAACCGCCTTAAAGAAAAGTTCTTTCCTCACCTTCCTGCATCTTTGTCCGCTTCAGACGGAACTTTTCTGGGCAGTGATTTTCAAAAAGATATGGTTCGTCTCGGTGCCGCCATGTATGGCATTAACACCGCCCCTTACCGTGAAAACCAAATGAAAAATGTGGTTACGGTTAAAGCTCCCGTTTTGCAAACAGCCGCCCTGCCGAAAGGGGAATTTGTTGGCTATTCCGCCACATACAGAGCTAACTCCAATCGAAAAATCGCTATTGTTTCAATTGGTTACGGAGACGGAATTCCTCGCAGTCTGTCCAATATCGGCAAATTGTTTTTCAATGTCTGCGGTAAATTGCACGAAGCCAGAATCCTGGGACGGCTGTCCATGGACAATATCATTTGTGATGTTACTGAAATTGACAATCTCCGCGTCGGAGACATGGCTTATGTCATTTTTGACGATTATACCCTTGATGATATGGGACGCGATGCCGGAACTATCAGCTATGAAATTTTATCCCGCATCGGTAAAAATACCCGATACATCAGAACTTACAAGTAATAAAAAAGCCCCTCAATTGAGGGGCTTTTATTTTATCTGCCATCATTACCTTTAGAGTTAATGGCCTGGTTTTTCAAGCTGTCTCGCATCTGACCGGAATTTCTGACTTTATATTCCCCGTCTACTCTTTGGCGATCAGCCAAAGCTGCGGTTTCTTCTTTAGTCATAACATCCAGTTCGATACCTTTTCCGTCGGTTGACGGGATCCAATATCTGCCGTCGGCCGTACGGACAATGCCTTTTCCTTTCATATATTCCATCATATTTCCGTCAATTTTATCCGTTTCCGTATTAAATTTCAGATTGTAAGGAACATATTTTGTTTTACCGGTTGTAACCTCCGGAGCCGGGGTAGGATTCGTATCAACCGGCGTTCCGCCGCCATTGCCGACAGGGTCTTTTTCCACTTCGACAACTACCGGCTTTTTGATAACAACCGGTTCAACTTCTTTTTCAACAACCACGTCCGGTTTTCCTTCCGGTACAACCGGTGTTTCTTCAACCGGTTTTACAGCACCGCCTTTGCCGCCATGGGCATAGTGGTTAATATTATCTTCAGGACAAGGACGTCCGTCAACCTTCCGCAGATAGAAATCACTGACACCTCTATCAGCACCCGGACCGACATATTGTCCGTTGTCCTTAATGTGCATCAGGGCTCCTTTGGCAGCGGCCATGCGTTCAGCACTCAACTGATCACCGCATTCCAACATGGACTTCAAATCCTTCAACTCGGCATCCCAGACATGGCGTGTTGCTCCGTCAATTGAAACACCTGTTTTGGCATTCACAATTTTGGTTACGGCATCCAAACGGTTGTATTTATATAACACTTGTTCTCTGGTCATACCGTCGAAGTTTTTCATCATATCATCATCAAGATTGTTATACATTCTCAACAAATCTTCCGGAGAACGAGTTTTCAGCAATGTTGCATACTGGCCTTTGGTAATGCCCATATCGGAATTGTATTCCGGAATTTTCTCAACAAAGTAATCATCGGCAGCAATGTCAACACCTGAAGTTCCGTCAGTAACATCACTTGCTCCGTTAGCATTAACATCAACATCGGTTACACCATTGCCTCCATGAGCGGCATCGCTGAAAGCGTTATCCGTAATTTGCTGTGAATTTCCCGCACCGTGGCTCAAACCGACATAAGTTGTCAGAGCTCCGACAATCAAACCGAATTTCAAGGCATGATCAGCGGCAACAAAGTTCTTTCTCAAATCTTCTTTCTGATCTTCCGAAGCATTTTTATAAGCCTTTTTAGCAAAATGTCTTTCCACTGCCAAGGCCGTATTAGAACCGGCAACACGGGATACCGTTGAAATCACGCGTTCCGAAACAGCGGCAGCAACCGGAGTAATTTTATCCGAAACAGAAGCAGCCGCTCCGCCAAACCAACCGGCCACATGTCCGACACCGATTAAACCGCCGCCGAGAATACCAAATCCGGTATTAATTGCTGCTTTTCTCTTATAAGTGGCATCAGCGGCCTTATTTTTACGGGCTTGTTTCAAAGAAGCAAAGAAGCCAAGTTTTTTACCCTGTTTTTTAGCATCCTTGCGTAAAGCTGCGGCCTCATCCAAAATCGGGGCAACCCAGGCTGTGGCGGAAGTATAAGCCATATATCCAACCATAACCGGAAGCGTTACTTCAGGAGCCAAAACAGCTGCACCGGTTACAGCGGCGGAACCTGTCAAACCAAGTCCGACCTGCCATTTGTTGCGTCTGACGCTGGCAACGATGCCTTTGGCAATATCCCATTTATTTTTCCATATTTCACGACAGCCTTTGTCAAAGCTTTGAACTTCTTCTTTAAACTTTTTGACAACTTTGGAACTTCCGACTTTGTTTCCTAAAGTCCGGACATAATCTTCCAGTTTAACCGTACTGTCGGCACAAGAAGTAATTACATTTCCGGCAGAAAGGTTAATCGGTTTGTCTTTGTCGCCCAAGACATTATTCAAAGTATCTTTAACTTTAACGGAATATTCCTGTAAATAAGTTTTGTATTCCGGAGAACGCGGATCACATTCTTTTCCTTTCGGCTTTCTGATAGAATCTGCCGCTGCTGTAGAAGCAATCTTGGTTAAAGCGATTGATAAAAAGTCATCCAAAAGCTTTTTGTTTTTCTCTTTATCCGTCATCTTTTCAACTTGAGTATCGCCAAGGCTTAAAGCCTGAGCTTCAAGGAAAGATGCTCCGATTAATTTATCAACATATATTTGGGACGGAACGCCTGATTGTTCATCCGTAATTTTAATGCGATCAACAATTTTTTCAAACTCGGCAACTTTGCTTTTGTCGTCGGCATCCATATTTTCATCATCAAGTTCTTCATCCAAAATTCCGGCATTATTATCCAATGTCGATTTTTTGGTTTCATGTACATTATGAACGATTTCATCATTTTCCTGAGCGTCTTCGGCTGGAATTTCAGGAGAAACTTCTTGTTTTTTCGAAGTTGCATTGACTTTAACTTCTTGGCCTTCATCTTTCAAAATCTTAAGTGCAGCTTCCAAACTTTGATATTTACCGAGACTTTCCACTGTTTCATCATACATAAAACCGTGTTCGTCCAAAATTGCTTTCTGGGCATCCGTTAATTTCGTGCCCAAAGTTTCTTTTTTAGCTTCCGCTGCCATTGTTTTGATTTTTTCCTGAGCGATTTTAGCTTCTTCGGTTAAATTTCCGTTTTCATCGCGGCCGAAAGTGTTTATCATTCTCTGATATTCAACGGCATCTTCCAGAGAAATACCGAATTTAGCATCATTAAACGCAGCAATGTGGTTTCTGGCATATTCATTTAAAGAAGCCATTTCAGCGGCATATTCATTGTTGCCCTTCAGGCTTTTATACAATTCCAACAACTCGCTGACACTGATATTATCTAAACCAGAGTTAATTTTTGCTGCTGCACTTTTTGCATCCATAACTAAAATCTCCCGATAAAATATTCTTGATTGACAGTAATGTATCACATTTTCAAACGCGATTCAATATTTTTTTGTCAAATTTCGATATTTTTTTGAAAAATATAATTTTCCTTGTATTTTTACCTTCCGCCGGCTTTGCGAGACATATTGCCGCTATTGCCCGTATTTCCCACAACCTTAGTTGCAGTCTTCGGTTCGGCGGCAGAAAGAGCATCCCTGTCAACCATCTGATAATCGCTTTGCTGATTGTTCAGAGATTTTACAAATCTCAATGCCGTCAAATCTTTATTTGTTTCGGCGCGGAACTTTTCTGCCCCGCTCAATCCTTCCGTTGAAGCATTCAATTTATCATAAAGAGGATGATCTTTGGAAACTTCCAGTTTATATTCTACGCCTGTTGTCTGAACATCGTTTCCGTAATTTGTTACTTTTGTTAATTTAAACGTATGTCCTTCGGCGTCTTTTCCGATAAACTGTAAGTTACCAAGCTTATCCGTTTCTTTGAACATTTGTCCGTTAGACAATTTATCCGCATCTGATAAGCTTACTGTTGCATTACTTACAACGCGTTGATCCAATTCACGCTCAAAATTCTCATGTCTTTCTCTAACAGACTGAAGCTCTTTGTCTGCCGAAGCACTGTCTTGTCTTTCAGAACTATGGTCTCCGGCTTCCGAAGCCTCTATTTTAGAGTCAAAATCTTTTTCCATAGCTTTGAGTTTTCCGAGGGTGCTGCCCCTGTCGCCGGAATGTTCAGACCATGCGTCGTTTAAGGCTCTTGCCTGTTCTTGAGAAATTTCTCCCGACCTTATTGCTTCTTTCATCACATCGGAAATTTTTCCGCCGGATTCCGCCGTTTCTTTCATTTTTCCGATAACATCCGAAATACCTTTATAAAATTCCGGGTCTTTTTCCTGAGAAATTCCCTGAGAATCATTATTTGAAAGCGGATTTGTATCTTCATTTACATTTTCGCCCCAATGTTCTCTGAAAACACGGTTTTGAGCTTTTGCCAAAGCAGAGTTTTCAAAAGCATCCTGACGATACCCCGGCAGTTTTGAAATATCGCCGTTTTTGAAGTTTCTCATATCTTGTTCCAGAGCTTTAACGTCAGCGTCGGCTGCTCTGTAACGCTGAGCCAGCTGCGGTTTAGTGCCCAATTTTTCTTTTTCGGCCAGAAGGGCTGCTTTTTCTTCCTGCAATTCCTGAATTTTACCGGCTTCTTTGATATTGTCTTTAGCCGTATCAAGGTATTCTTTGGCTTCGCGTTTATCCGAAGAGTAATCGCCTTTCAATTCAGGAGCTTCATTCTCTTCAATGCCGTGCTTGCCCAGTTTCTTATCAATCTCGGCAACCCGTTTTTCAATTTTATCATATCTGCGGATATCTTCCTCTGCCTGATGACGAACATCTTTTGCATCATGAATATCATGCTTTAACTGGTCTTTGTACAAATCAACATCCGCTTTAGACATTTCCATTTGGTCGTGAACCAAGCCTTTAACAGCCTGAGCGTGTTTTAATTCCGCAGCCAAACGATCCGGATGATCCTGAGGCAAATCTTTAACCGCCATCAACTCTCTTTCCGCAGCTTTGACATCGCCGAGGGCTTTCTGATATTGTTCATAGGCCTGAACGGCTTCATTCTTAGATTTTATCAATCCTTTATCATCGCCTTCGTCAATCCGGTATGCGGCAGCTCTCTCGGCTTTTGCCTCCAGATTTTCAAAATTGTTATGGCTGCTCATCAACAGGCTTTCGGCTTCGGCATATTGTCCGTTATTTAATAAATCCTGGTGCATTCTAAATGTCTGCGACGCCATTTCCTTAGCCACCGCCGGATTGCTTTCCGCATAACGGCTTTCCAATTCCGTATACAAAGCCTTTTCACTATCGCTTAATTTAGAAACATCAACCAATTCTATTTTGGCAGACTGCCCATCTCCGTCATGGGATAAATCATTATCGGAATTTCCGTCATCATCCAATCCGTCAAAACCGCCCTTTCCGCCTTTACCGGAACCATGGCCGCCTTTACCCTTGCCTTGTCCCTGATGTTCGGTATCGGAATGTTCGGCATCTCCGTCCTGTTCAACGCCGTTCGGACGATAAGAATATCCGGTACCGCCCATATGACGAACGTCATTGGTATAAAATCCGCCGTTGCTAACGTTATTTTGTGCCGTTGCGATAATCTTCATATCGGCTTCGCTGAGTTCTTTACCCTGCATTGCCCGCATTAATGTCGCCCGAACGTTGGTATCGCCTTCGGTCATAATCGGGTCGTTCGGAGCCAACAAACGGGACTGTTCCAATTTATAAAAAGCAACTTCCGGATTCTCCACTCCCTGAGCTTTCAGGTTGGCATAAATTTTATCCATGTCCAAATCCGGATGACGTTCCGAGTTCCTTAACAACATGGTATTATGCTGCGTTTCGGTCGGAGCTTCATAAGCCGAATTATTTCCGCCCGAATTTCCGACAACCTCCTGTCCTGACGTTCCGTTAACGGTATTGTCACCTCCGTTACCGGAAACCGTATCTCCGGCTTCAGCCGCATGTCCGTGCTGCATGGAACCTGTCAATCCGGTAATACCCAGAGACATACCTGCACCCAAGGCTCCGCCCATTAAAGCACGGCGTGCATTTTTCATTAACTGTTTGCGTTTTTCAGGATCTTTCTCTTTCAGAGCGGCAAGATAATCCACCGCACCGGCAGAGATACCTGATGTCAGAGAAATTGTTGCCCTGCCCAAAACTTTCGCATTGCCCATGGCTTTCAGACCGTTCATGGCCCGTTCACCCCAAGACAGATTTTCCGCAGCATCTCCCCCTTTGGACATTATATGAGAGAAGTCAAGATTATTCCACCATTGGCTTACTCCGCCGGCCTCATGAACTTGTCCGATAAGTCCCAGAGAGCTTGCTCCATGTTCCAAAAGTTCAGCTCCGGCAAAATAAGAAGAAAGCACCGTACCGGCAACCGAGGCCGTTAAGGTAACTGCCTCTTTTGGGTTGTGCCACAAATGAGACATATATCCGCCAATTCCGCTGCCGCCGTTGGCCTTATAATCCTGATATGATTTTTTGAATGCCATTCCGGTTCTTACCGCAGCAAGAACTGCCAAACCCGCACCTCCGGTTGCCAAACCCACACTGCCGCTGAGAGCCATATTTTTAGCCATCTTCCAAAGCTTAGGATGCTTTTCGGCCATTTTGGCATCAAATTTTTTAATTTTACCCAGAAGTTTGCTGAAACCGGTTTTCTTGGCAATCCGTTCACATTTTGCCAAGTTCTTATTACTGTTGTCAGCAATAACGGCCAGAGCCACATTGCTTTTCATTCGGAAACCGGCGGTCGATTCTTTTCCCGAGGCCAACTGTTCCTTCAGTTCATTGAGTTCTTTCTGAAGTTCTTCCTGATATTGGTTGCTGGCGTAGCCTAAGTCTTCCCGTTCTTTGTCCGTCAGGTGTTCTTTATTCAGAAGTTCTTTGTTTTTTTCTTCATATTCTCTCGTTCTCTGGGTCAGAACCATTTGCAAAATTGACTGCTGCAGATAACCGGAAACTGTCTGCATAATGAGTTTTTGCTGCTCTTCCGGCGGAAGGGACTTAAAGGCCGGATCAACGCATAAATCCGTCTCGGCCTGAGATTTAGCCAGTTCCAACAGTTCTGAACGAATATCTTCCTTAGTGGTTTTGCTGTCTTCATCCGTATTTTCAATTTCCAGCTTATCCAAAAAAGAATCTATGCCGGCAAATTCAGGATGTGCCGGTTTGCCTTCCTTATCTTTGGCAAACGGCTCAAAACCTTTATAAAAATCTTCAATTGTTGCGTAATTTGCTTCCAGTTCCGGGAGCGATTCCGGAGAAAGATGATCTAGCCGGTTGGCTTTGTCATACGCCTCCATATTATTGTTAATTTCTTGGCCGACTTTCTCTTTTTCTTCCTTTTTGTCTTTATTAATTTCTTGATTTAACTCAGCCAATGCGGCCATATCTTCAGGGCTGTAAGCCTCTTTTTTCTTATCAAACGACTTTAGCTGTTCTTCTGCATGGTTGGCAACAATGGCAAAAGCGGCACCAGCCTCGCCGTTGGTGTTATTAAACGGAGCCAATATCCGATAGACTCTGGCTAATTCGGCCGGGGACAGGTTTTGAGGCCCTTTGTTCGCCAGTTCAATCGCTTCCTGAACCTGTTTTTGTTTTGCGGCCTCTTCTGCTGACATTTTGTTTTCATCTTCAGATTTTTTGGAATTCAATTCGGTTTCCTTATCAGCCATTAGTCTACTCCTGAAAATTTTATATATTACTTATCATAATAGCATATTTTTCGAAATTTTCAATAAATTTTGTCAAAATACGCTATTTGTAAGAATATTTAATATGATTTCTCATCATATTAGCTGAAATTATTTAAATATTATTTACTAAACGGCGGAATCTTTAAGAATTAGAGTTATCTCTCTTTTTCATCATCATAGCCAGATTCATTGAACCCTGATTAGAGTTCGTCTGCTGACGGCCTCCGCTTTGGCGGCTGTGTTTTTTCTTCGGACGAATACGGCCGCTGAGTTGTGCCGCTTTCCAGTCGCGATATTTTTTAGAAGTTTTATCAATCGGATTCTTTCTTTTTTTCTTTTCCGGAGTCGGTTCCGATTTTCCGGCTTTCCCCGGCTCTTCTTTCTTTATTTCCGGAGTGCCTTGAGTTTGTGTTTTTTCCTCATTATTTTTTTGTTCAGAAGAAAAAGCCGGGCTTTGTTCTTTTCCTAAATCGGCATTAACTTGTGCTTTTTTATTTTCACTTTCTTTAAATTTTCTGTATCCATCAGGATCATTGGCATCAAAACTGGAACTGCGAGCGTATTTTTTCAGCAATTCTCCTTCTTTTTCCATGAATGCTTTTTCATCCCATTTAGGTGTTTTTTCCTTATTATCTTCTGCAGTATTGACAGGTACAGCGTTTTTATCTTGCCCATTTTGAGAAGGCGAATTAGTTTTTTCCGAATTAGAATTATTCTCTTGAGTTTCCATCTCTTTCAATTTTTTAGCTGTAAACTCATCCAAAGATTCTTTACTATCCGTTTTGCCGTATTCTAGTGTTATGTCGTTTATTCTGTTCAGTTTTTTTCGGTCTTCCTCAGTAAACTCATCTGATTTATTTTGCTCTTTCTTTTCATTCAGTGTTTTTTCTTCAATTTTGATTTCTTCTTTCTTTTCCTGTTTTTCCGTCTGGTTCTCTTTTACATTGCTGACTTCGTTGGCAGCTTCGACCTTTTTGCCTTCCATATATTGCTGATAAAGTTTTTCGTCTTTATTACGAAGTTCGGCTTCTTTTTCCCGCTGTTGGCGGAGCATAATGTTGTCTTCTTGTTGAACAACCGGAGCCGCGGCCTCTTTTATCTGAGAAGCCGCTTCTTTCTTTTCGGCTGCCGTTACGGTTTTGGTATCGAGTCCATATCCCTGAAGCATCAAAGCAACGTTATTATTCCGATCCGTTTTTGCCTCAATCTGGTTATGGTTAATTTTATCCTGGACATCTTGGCTTATTTTCAGCCATTCTGCCGCCTGTTTGGCATTCCCTGCCGTCAAAATACTTTTGTCGGCACTAATGGCATCCATATATTTATCAGCAAAAGCTTTTAAATTAGAAAGGGCATTCACTTCTTTGGAATGAGGATTTCTCGTTTGATTAACGTCTTTTAAAATATCATAAACGGAAGCAATCTGTTCCGGTGTTAAACCGCCTAATTCTCCTGAAGCCAACTTGACGGCCAAGTCTTTATCGTCATTATCCTTTGCCCGTTTAATCAGATTTTTTACCGTGCGATATCCCGATTTTACGGCATTAATGGCTTTTTTCGTACCGTTATACACTTTCTTGGCAGCATCATAAGTCTTTTTGGCGGCGGAAACAGTTTTTCCATAACCGTTTTTAACGGCTTTGAAGGCTCTTGTTGCTTTCGAGTCGCTCTTTTCTGTCCCCATTTTATCGTTTTCCGCCATAAAATTCTCTCCTTATATAATTATGAAGTTTAACACAATTATATAATTTTGTCTATTTTATTAGTTTACAAAAAAATATATAAAAATAAGTTAACCCAGACAAATAGTATTATTTCTGTTGAAATCATCCTTTTCATTAACCATTTCTTAGACAAATAACGGTAGGGTAAAAAACAGTATTGTATTACACTCAATTTTGTGATACTATATATCTTGTATTGGCAGTACGCCAAGGACAAGTATTAACCACAGTATATGGAGAAAAGCTATGTCTGAAATTTCATTAACCGCAAGTATGCGTTCTAACCTTTTATCTTTGCAAAATACTCAGAGTTTGATGGACACGACACAAGAACGTCTGTCTACCGGTAAAAAAGTAAACTCTGCAATTGATAACCCTTCTTCTTACTATACCGCCCAAAGCTTGAACAACAGAGCCAGCGACTTGAGCTCTTTGCTGGACAGTATGGGACAAGGTATTCAAACCATTAAAGCTGCTGACGAAGCTATTGAAGCAATTACCACTTTTGCTCAGCAAGCTAAAGCTATTGCAAACTCTGCCCGCGACGAAGCCGCAAAAGAAGATCCGGTTAAAGGTTCCGGTACGTTTGATAAA
>JAGAJR010000021.1 GCA_017626035.1 Alphaproteobacteria bacterium
AACTGACCTTGGCCGATATGAACGAAGAAAGTGCAAACATGTTGGCTCTTCAGACCAGACAGCAGTTGGCTATTAACTCCTTGAGTTTGGCTTCTCAGGCTGCCCAGTCCGTATTGAGCCTGTTCTAATCTTTAGATTAGTTAAAGAAAAAGAGCGGCTCTGCCGCTCTTTTTTTTGTTGTAAAAATTATCCAAAATGGCATACTGTTATAAGAAGGAATAAATGGAATACAAAGATGATAGATGGAAAAAGCAAAATAACGGCCAGAGACATCAAAGACCTGTCCGGTGAAGAAATTGATAAAATTCAAAATAACATAGATGCCCAAAATATGCAGATAATTGCTCAGGCATATGCGGAACAACGCATTACTAGTGAGGAAAAAGCTTATCTGGAAAGTTATTATAAGAGCGGCATGGAAGCGTACCGCAAAGTATATCAGGCATTATACAGCATTTTCCAAATTCCTGAAAAAATTGTATGTATGGATCCGGAAACCGGAGAAACGGAAACCCACGTCAAAACCTATTATGATAAAAGAACAAAAAAAAGAAAAAGGAAAGAAGTCGAAACGGCTTATGATTTTAAAGATATTACGCCGTTTACCTGTATGCGTCTGGAATACAGGGATAAAGAAAACAATCCGATTTACATTATTCTGCCGGTAATGAAAAAACCGGCTCGGGCAATTGAAAAACTGGAAGATTATCGTAAGGAATACACGGAAACGCTTCGCCGTGTGGAGAGCCGCTATGATGAACATGGTGATGTTGACCGTTATAATGAAGAATTGCGGGCAGTGCCGGAACCGTATGAACGTTTGAACGATGTTTTACGTTTTACGATTACAAGTAAATATTACTCAGGGGTGGAACATATTGTAAAGCTCTTTACCAAAAATGAGGATATGAATATCAATCCGAATGAAACCCGCAGTCTGTTCAAAGAAAACGATATGGCAAACATTGAAGAGTATCTGAAAAACAAAAAGAGCTATTTTGATGTTAAAATGTTTTTGCATTTATTGGGAGAAAGCGGTTTTTCTTTTAATGCGGAAGCTCAAATAAAGATACACAGTCTGTATTTGGCGGATTTGAAAACGCACAAAATTTACGAAGAACAGCGTAAGTTGGAAGAGCGTCTCAAAAAAGAGCGTCATAAGCTATCCCCGGATGAAGTCCGTCAAAAGGAAGCTAAAATTAAAATTTTAAAAATGAGTATTCAGAAAATAAATAAAGAAGCTATCCATGAATACAATGTGATGGTGCTGAATAAAATCCGTTGGATTGAAAGCGGTTATAAAGCGTTGCGTATTCCGCCGGATTTGCCGGACGGAACATATAAAGTCTGCCGCAATATTATTCAGAAAGAATATATGGTTCGTCCGTTTAAGGCATTTGATATTGATAAAGAGTTTTCAAAAGAAGACGAGTTAAATCAGGATATTTCCAAACGGAATAACATTGATTTGGATGAAATTGCTGAGATTGCCCGCCGCTATGCCGCTAATGTGAACAAGAATTATCCGCGAACGGATGATAAAGCTCCTGTGGCTGACCGTGAGTATAAGGGAATTATCTCAAAATACCGTCAGGAGATTCGGGGAACGTCATTGCGGAGCAGTATGGAGCAGGAAGATTGGGATAATTACGGCAAAGCTAAAAAATATATGGATATTAGCAATAAAAACATTTATAAAGATAATTACAGTAAGAAAGGTTACTGGGAAGATTATGAAAAAGCTGAAAAAGAACGCAAAAATTCGGAAGTTGACGATCAAACCGAGTTGGAAGTAAACGAGTTTCAGGCTTTTTATCTCAGCCGCCGGAAAGTAAGTCGTTAATTTATCCTCGAGGGAAAAATGAAACAGTTCAGCTTGGTGATGTTGTTTTTTCTGCTGGTCAGCAGTGTTGCTTCGGCACAATTGGATATAGGGCAGGATAAAAGCCGCAAGGCAAAAGCCGTCCTTTCCTTAACCGATGCCATCGCTGAGAAAAAAACGCCCGAAGCGGAGGAGAAAAAAGAAGATAAAGGAATTTTCTCTTTTATGAATTTTTCCTTCAGCAAAAATAAAAAGAAACCGGAAGAATATGTCCGTCCGAATGAAAAAACGGAAACCTTTTTGCAAAGAATTACCCGTCAGGCGGATGAAGGGGATGTTGATGCCCAGTTGACCCTTGGCTATATGTATCTGTACGGCGAAAACGGCGTTTCGGTTGATTATAAAAAAGCTTTTGACTATTACTCTCTGGCTGCGGCACAAAATGACAATATCGCGGTTAATAACCTGGGAAGCCTTTATTTTAGCGGAATAGGAACCGCAAAAGATGTCCTGAAAGCGGCAATGCTGTTTGAAAAAGCTTCCAAACTCGGTAATGTGGAAGCAACGGTAAATTTAGCTTTCATCTATATCAGCGGCAACGGGGTATTGAGAAATTCTCAAGAAGCAATCAATTTGTTCAAAAAAGCGGCAGAGGCCGGTAATCCGACTGCAAAGTTTATGACCGGATATGCTTATTACAAGGGATTCATGATTAAAAAAGATTTGAAAAAAGCGGTGTCGATGATGAGAGAAGCCGCCAATGCCGGTTATGATGATGCTCAGTATGTTTTGGCCGTAATGTATTTGAACGGTGAAGGAATTACCAAAAACTACGGTAATGCCGTTAAATATTTATATAAAGCTATTGAACAGGGTAATGTGGACGCTATGGTTACGTTGGGAGATATTTTGGCTCTGGGCATTATCTACAACAAAGATTTGTATAAGGCACATATTTTATTCAACGTTGCCGCTGTCCGAGGTGCGGAAAAAGCGGCAGAAAAACGCGATGTTTTGGAAAAAAATCTGAAAATTGAAGAATTTTTGCAGGCTCAGTCCGAGGCTGAAAAATATGAGGAACATCCGTCTGAATTGACTGTTTATATTAAAAAGACTTTCGGCGACAATGTTCGAAAATATATTGACGATAATTTGAAGGCCATGCCGGTTCGTAATATCCCACGATAAGATAAATCAATTTGCAAATTATATAAAATAGTCTATGTTATATTGAAGAACTAAAAGAGTCCTGAGAAACTCTTTCTATAGCGGTGTGATATTCATCGAAATTACATGGCTTTTTTTGATAAAAGCAGCTGTAAAAATATCCTTGCACATATATTTATATTATATGGTCGGGGAGATTTTAACGTATGTTCAGAGATTTTCAAAATCTTAAAGGTTAGAATGTCATTTCTATAGAATGATTCTCAGCTCTCCGGCCACCTTTGTGGCCCTGTAAAGGACTAACAACCATGACTGAGACTGAAAACATTGATGTTATCTTAGGAAAAAGGCTGCGTTTTCTTCGTGAGCAAAAAAATCACACCCAAAAAGAATTAGCCGAAAAAATCGGAGTTGTCTTTCAACAAATTCAAAAATATGAAACCGGCGTCAACAGAATTTCTTGTCATCGATTGTTCCAGATTATGGCAGCCCTTGATATTTCTATTTATGAATTCTTTTCAGGAGTTCGTTTTAACAATCAGCTTCTTATTTCTGAAGAGGAAGGCAAGCTGCTCGGAGCTTTTAGAAATACGGATGAAAAATTTCAAAAAGCCATAATGACTTTATTGGCAGCTGAGAAATAAAAAAACGGTGCTGTTTAAGCACCGTTTTTTTATAGCTGAAGAAATTTTACTCTTCGTCCTTATGCGGCATTTGAGCTTCTTTAACCAAAGCGGCGATAAAGTCGTCAAGTTTCATGACTTCTTGCTTGTCAGAACCTAAACGGCGAACCGTAACGGTTTGGTTTTGTTGCTCTTTGGCACCGACAACGGCAATAACCGGAATTTTAGCCAAAGAATGCTCGCGGACTTTATAGTTAATTTTCTCGTTCCGCAAGTCTGTTTTTGCAGACAAGCCGGCCTGTCTTAATTTCTTTGCGACTTCTTCGGCATAACCGTCAAATTCATTGACAATCGGAGCCACGACCACTTGCTCCGGAGAGAGCCAAAGCGGAAGTTTTCCGGCATGGTTTTCAATCAAGATACCCAAGAAACGCTCAATGGAGCCGAATAAAGCACGGTGCAACATAACCGGTTGATGTTTTTCTCCGTCTTCACCGATATAAGAAATATCAAACCGCTGCGGCAGGTTCATATCAACCTGAATTGTACCGCATTGCCATTCGCGGCCGATAGCGTCTCTGAGAATGAATTCAAGTTTCGGGCCGTAAAAAGCACCTTCGCCTTCATTGATTTCATATTTATAACCATGGCTTTGCAAAGCGTTGGCCAAAGCATTTTCGCAGATATCCCAAATTTCGTCGGAACCGATACGGTAAATACTGTCCGGTCGGGTTGAGAGATAGATTTTAACATCTTCAAAGCCGAAGTCCTTGTAAATATCCAAAATCAGCTTAAGCGTTGTAATACATTCTTCTTCCATTTGTTCAGGTGTGCAGAAGATGTGGGCATCGTCTTGTGTGAACTCACGAACACGCATCAAGCCCATCAGCGAACCGGAAGCTTCATAACGGTTAACCATACCGAACTCGGCCATACGCAACGGCAAATCTCTGTAAGATTTAATTCCCTGTTTGTAAACCAGTAAACCGCCCGGGCAGTTCATCGGCTTAACACAGAACTGTTTATCATCTTCTGTTTTACCGGAATAGTTGTGAGCACCGTATTTATCCCAGTGGCCGGAAGTTTCCCACAGACAGCGATCCATAATACGCGGAGTTGCAACTTCAACATAACCGTTGTGTTCCTGCCGGTTCCGCATATATTCAATCAAACGGCGGTAAACCTTGTAGCCCTTGTCATGCCAGAATACGGCACCGGGAGCAAATTCCGGTTCAAAGTGGAACAAATCCATTTCTTTGCCGAGTTTGCGGTGATCACGTTTAGCGGCTTCTTCCATCATGGTCAGATAAGCGTCCAAGTCTTTTTTGGAAGCCCAAGCCGTTGCATAAATACGCTGCAGCATTTCTTTGGAGGAATCTCCACGCCAATAAGCTCCGGCAACTTTCATCAGTTTGAACGCATCGCCGATTTTCCCTGTAGAAGGAACGTGCGGTCCGCGGCAGAGGTCTGTAAAGTTACCTTGGCGGTATAACGAAATAACTTCATCTTCCGGCAAATCCTGAATAATTTCGGCTTTATAGTTTTCGCCCAAGTCTTTGAAGTATTTGATAGCTTCATTGCGAGGCATAACGATACGCTCGATTTTTTCATCGCGTTTAACAATCTCGTGCATTTTAGCTTCAATTTTTTCAAAATCGTCAGTTGTAAACGGTTCACTGCGGGCAAAGTCATAATAAAAACCGTTTTCGATAGCCGGGCCGATTGTAACTTGAACATCTTTCCATAATTCCTTAACCGCCTGAGCCATAACATGGGAACAGGAGTGGCGGAGGATGTGCAGGCCTTCCTTATCTTTACCGGTAATGATGGTTACGGTTGCGTCGGTAGTGATAGGAGTGCTTAAATCCTGTGTTGTGCCGTTAACGGTAATGGCCAGTGCGGCCTTAGCTAAACCAGAACTTATTTTGTTTGCAATGTCAAAACCGTTGACACCGCTTTCCATCTCTAAAATACTACCATCAGGTAATTTTATCGCAACCATTTTAAAATTTCCTTTTTTATTAATTAAAATTATTTATTTGTCTTCAAGGTTTAAGATTTCCTCATAAACCTTAACTGTTTTATCACACATTATTTGTTTTGTAAAATTATCTCTTACATTTTTTATGGCCGCTTTTGAAATTTTTTCAATTTCGTCAGCGGGCAAATCCAAAGCCCAGTCGATAGCTTCTGCCAGAGATTGAGCATTGTTGCTGTAAAAGAGTTTTCCCGTTTCGCCGTCGCGGATAGTTTCTACCGACCCGCCGATATTGGAGGCAACGACGATTTTTCCGAGAGCCTGGCCTTCAATGGAGATTCTTCCGAAGGCTTCCGGTTCGATGGCCGTGGAAAGGACAACATTGGAAACCATCATCAAAGCCGGCATATCAAGAACTTTTCCGAAAACGCAGACTTTGTTTTCAATACCGTATTTTTTTGCTTTGAGTTTGAGTTCCTTAACGTAATCTTCCCGCCCTTGCTCATCGCCGGCGATAATACAATAATAGTTTTGATTTTTCATCAGGGAGAGGGCTTCAATCAATAAATGCTGCCCTTTCCAGCGGGTAATTCTGCCGCCGAGGAGAATTACCGGTTTATCTTCCGGAATATTGTAGTCTTTAACGGTTTTAATCATCCGTTCCTGAGTAACGGCTTCCGGAGAAAACTTTTCAATATCCACGCAGCGGTGAATCAGCCGGATTTTGTTCTCATCCACTTTATAATTGGAGAGAATATGTTTTTTTATGTGTTCGCTGATGGTAATAACCAGCTTTCCGTAAGTCATAATGCGGTTGTAAAGTTTCTTAATGCCGCAAGGACCGAGACCGTAAGTGCCGTGAAAGGTCGTCATAAATTTAACACCGGCTCTTTTGGCTGCCCAATAAGCACTCCACGCCGGAGCTCTGGAACGGGCATGAACGATATTAATATCGTTCTCTTTAATGATTTTTTCCAGCTTTTTGGAGTTTCTATACATTTTAAAAGGATTCTTTGTCTTAAGCGGCAGCGTAAAATGTTTGATTTTTGCTTTTTCAAGATCATACACCAGACGCCCGCCCTGAGAGGCAACAAAATTGACAATGCCGCGTTTTTTCAAGTCCGTTGCAATTTCTACGGTTCCGCGTTCCACACCGCCCATTTCCAGTTCCGGAAGCACTTGAAGCACGACAGGGATTTTATCTTTACCTTTTTCCATTTTATTACTACAATCCTCATAATTAAAATTTACGGAGATTACCCGATGACGGATAAACACACATTTAAGTCGAACTTTACAACGAAAATAGAAATCAGCAAAGCAAAATCATCAAAAACTAACAAGTTAACGGTAATTTATGTGCATGGGCTTTATTCCGACCCGTGGGGGAGAAAACCGGAAGCTGTAAAGTCTTTTGCCGAAGAAAACGGGCTGGACTTTGTTCGATTCGAATTAATCGGGCACGGTTCCGACATCGAAAATTACGAACAGGCGGATTTAGATATTTGGAAAGCTCAGGTTCTGGAAGTGATTGACGACCTTGTAACGGGAAATGTGCTGATGATAGGCTCTTCTTTGGGCGGTTGGCTGAGTTTGTTGGCTGCGGTTGAACGTCCGGAGCGTGTTAAGGGAATTATCGGCTTGGCGGCCGCTCCTGATTTTACGATAGATTTGGAAAAATATGTTTTTACGGCGGCACAAAAGGCCGAAATGCGGGAAAAAGGAAAAATCTTGTTTGTAAATAATGATTTTACTTATGTGTTTACGAAAAAGATGTTTGAGTCCGGTATGCGTAACAGCCTTCTCGGTAAAGAGATTCCGATAACTTGTCCGGTTCACCTGATACAGGGGCAAAAAGACGCCAGTATTGACCCGAACAAAGCGGTAAACATCGCCAAATGCCTGAAGAGCGAAAACGTTGTCGTCAAGTTACTTAAAAATTCCAACCATCGACTGGGTACGGATGAGGATCTCGCCGAAATCGGAGCCTCTCTTAAAAGTATATTGCGTCTCTTGAATTAGCGGCATTATCCATTATTTAAACCTTAGATTTATCAAAAATTTAAGGTGGAAAAATGCCAAAACAAGAAGAAAAAACATACGGTTGGTTATTGGCTGTCGTGCTGGTTTTAGCCTTGCTGGCCGGATATTACGCATTGAAAGAAACGCAAAAAGCAAAGCCTCAGACAGTAACGGCGGCAAAAGAAATAACATTGCGTGTTGTTCCTGTTAAAGCGGAAGATGTTGATATTCAAAAATCATACATCGGGTATGTAACGCCGATTAACGAGGTTAGTGTTCTTCCTTATATTAACGGTTTTCTGGATAAAATTATGGTCAGCGGCGGGCAGGATGTGTCGCAGGGCGAAACTTTGGTGGTAATCAAACAGGATGAATACAAAGCCAATATGGATGCGGCCAGAGCGTCCGTTATCCAAGCCGAGGCAAATTTTGCCAATGCCAAAAGCTATTATGACCGGATAAAAAAGGCAGGAGCCAAAGCCGTGTCCAAAACTGAAGTTGACAGTGCCAAAGCGTCATATTTGTCATCTCAGGCGGCGGTTGCCCAAGCCAAAGCCAATTTTGCCCTGGCAAAAGTAAATTATGATTATACGGAAATACAGGCTCCCGTAAACGGAACTGTCGGTGAAGTTTCTCTGACTAAAGGGGATTATGTTTCTCCGGGCGGACAGGCCTTATTTAAAATTATCCAATACAATCCGATAAGAGTTGTTTTTTCCATTACGGATAAAGATTATCTGGACGAGTTGGCACAGGGAAAACTGTTTGCCCAAGACGAAATTCGCCTGCGTTTGTCTAACGGCAATATTTATGCCAAGCCCGGACAATACCGTTATGTGGATAATGAAATTGACCGCCAGACGAATTCAATTGCCGTGTATGCCGATTTTGAAAATGAAGACAAAACGTTGGTTGCCAATGCTTATGTGGATGTTTTGTTAAACAAGACTTATAAAAATGGTGTTTTGGTAAGGCAGAATTATGTTTCCCGGGAAGCAGACGGAAATTACGTTTATGTCGTGAACGGTTCTCAGTTGTCAAAAGTCAAGGTAGACATAGTCGCTCCTGTTAAAAACGATTATCTTTTGAAGAATAATTTCAAACGGGGAGATTACCTGGTTATTGATAAAGTCAGCAAAATGTCTCCGGATCAAAAAATCAGGATTGAGATTGTCGGCGGGGAGAAAAAATAATGTTTTCGGAATATTTTATTGATAAACCGCGTTTTGCCGGCGTAATTTCAATCGTGATGATTTTATTGGGACTGCTGGCAATAGCGGTTCTTCCCGTTTCTCAATATCCGCAGATAACGCCGCCGCAAATCGTCGTGTCGACAACCTATCCCGGAGCCAATGCCCAGGTTTTGGTGGATACGGTTGCGGTGCCGATTGAAAACAAAATCAACGGTGTTGAAAATATGCTGTATATGTCTTCCACATCGGACGATAACGGCAAATATACACTAACAATTACTTTTGACATCGGCACGGATCCGGACATTGCCCAAGTGAAGGTTCAAAACCGTTTGCAGCAGGTAATGTCTCAGCTTCCGGCAATCGTCAATCAGGAAGGCGTAGATGTTGAAACCCAGTCTTCCAATATTTTGGCAATGTTGGTGCTTCGTTCTCCGAACGGAACTTATGATGACTTGTTCTTAAGCAACTATGCTTACACCAATCTGCAAAACCCGCTGGCCAGAATTAAAGGGGTGGGGGATGTTTCGATTTACGGCCCTCAATACAGTATGCGTATTTGGCTTAATCCGGAAAGAATGACTTCTTTGGGATTGGATAGCACAGATGTGGCTCAGGCCATTGAAACGCAAAATATTCAGGCTTCAATCGGAACAATCGGTTCTGCACCGAGCAGCAAAGATACGCCGATGGTCTTGTCTTTGACGGCAAAAGGGCTGTTAAACACGGTTGAAGATTTTGAAAAAATTATTATCAAGACTTCTGCCAACGGGGGAATTATCCGCCTGAAAGACATCGCCAAAATCGAGCTTGGAGCCAACAGTTATAATCTGAAAGCCCATTATGACAACGCTCCGGCGGTGGTCATCGGTTTGAGTCAGACGCCAAACTCCAATTCCTTGAATATTATGAAAAATGTTCAGAAAGAAATTGAAAATTTAAAACAGACTTTTCCTGAAGATATGGACTTTTCCATCGGTTACAACTCAACGGATTATGTCCGGGCTTCAATTGCCAGTATTATTGAAACTTTGGTAATTACTTTTGCGTTGGTTGTTTTGGTAACTTATGTTTTCTTGCAGAAAATGAAAACGACGCTCATTCCGCTGATTACCATTCCGGTATCTTTGATTGCGACATTTGCAGTCATTTATTTGCTGGGGTTTGACATTAATATTTTAACGTTGTTTGCCATGATTTTGGCGATTGGTTTGGTTGTGGATGACGCAATTATTGTAGTTGAGCGGGTGCAATACCTGATGGTCTACGAAAATTTGGATTCAAAATCCGCGTCGGTTAAAGCCATGAAGCAGATTGCCAGTGCGATTGTGGCCACAACCTTTGTTTTGCTTTCTATTTTTATTCCGGTCGGACTGATGGCCGGTATTACCGGAAAAATTTATCAGCAATTTGCGGTAACAATTGCAACTGCCGTTGTCTTTTCCGCATTCAACGCCCTGACTTTGAGCCCGTCGCTTTGTGCAATTTTTCTGAAAGGAGACAAAGAGCAGCAACCGCACGGATTCTTTAAATGGTTTGATGATGTAATCGATTATTTCAAGGGAAAATATTTGGTTGTTGTCGGTTTTTTCTCTGCAAAAATCAAAACCACGGCATTGGTTACGCTGGGAACCATAGCTTTGGTTGCTCTTGGCTTCAGAGTAACGTCCACGTCGTTTTTGCCGGAAGAAGATCAGGGAATTATTTTTGCCAACATTCAGCTTTCGGATACGGCCACGATTAACCAAACGGAAGAAGTTTTGGCCGATATTGCCGAACGGGCGTTAAAAATTGAAGGAATCAAATATTTTATTTCCGTAGCCGGTTACAGTATGTTGGGCGGCGGCGGAGAAAACGTGGCCTTGGGTATTGTCGGGTTGAATCCGTGGTCGGAAAGAGAAACGAAGAGTCAGTCGATTGAAGGACTGACCGGAAAGCTGATGGCGGAATTTTCCGGAAACAAGGAAACTCAGATTAATTTCTTTGCTCCGCCGTCAATTCCGGGCGTGGGCAAAAGCAACGGATTGTCTTTGGAATTATTGACAACGGACGGAAACGCTTCTCCGTCGGATTTATACCGGGTTATGGGCGAGTTTCTGACCAAATTGAACAGCTCTGAGGATATCTCCTATGCGTTCAGTACCTTTACTTCGGATACACCGCATATTTATCTGGATGTGGACAGAACCAAATTGGAAGCCTATAAGATTCCTGTCGGCAGCCTGTTTACGGCTTTGCAAAATAATCTGGGATCAAGGTATATTAACAACATTACCTTAAGCGGACAGGTAAATGACGTGATTATTCAGGCCGATTTCCAGTATCGTAAAAGCATAGAGGATGTTGAAAACATATATGTCCGTTCCCAAACCGGAGAAATGATAAAAGTAAAAAGCTTTGCCACGGTAAGAACAAGCGTTTCTCCGAAAATTATTTACCGCTACGACCAATATACCGATGCGTCGATTACGGCTCAGTCCGAAAGCGGCGTGAGTACGGGAACCGCAATTGAAACAATTAAAAATGTTGCTGCGGAAATTCTGCCGAAAAATTATCAGATTGCCTGGACCGGATTGAGTCTGCAAGAAGTGGAAGCCGCTGGGTTGGCAACCTTTTTGATTATTTTGGCTCTGGTTTTCTGTTATTTGTTTTTGGTTGCTTTGTATGAAAGCTGGATGTTGGCTTTTGCGGTAATGTTCTCCACGGTTTTCGCCATTCTCGGAGCAATTATCGGTTTGCATCTGATGTCCCTTCCGCTAAGCATTTATGCCCAGTTGGGGTTAATTATGCTGATTGGTCTGGCCGCGAAAAATGCAATTTTGATTGTGGAGTTTACCAAAGCATATCGTGATGACGGGGCAAGTATTCTTGAAGCATCTAAAAAAGGTGCCGGAGAAAGGTTTCGTGCCGTATTAATGACCGCATTAACCTTCATTCTCGGTGTGTTTCCGATGATTGTCGCCAAAGGGGCCGGAGCCAGCAGCCAGATAGCAATCGGAACATCGGTGTTCTTTGGTATGATTGCCGCGACATTTGTGGGAATAGTCTTTATTCCGGCCTTGTTTGCCCTGTTTGAGTCGATTAAAGAATGGGCAGGACATGGAAAATATGAAGCGGAAATACAAGCCGAAGATAAAAAATCGGGAAACCCGCTGGGGATTAAATTGGATGATACCAAAACGGTTTCGGTAGAATCTTCCCCGAAAGGAGGCACGAAAGATGAATAAATATTTGGCGTTTTTCAGCTTTGCCCTTCTGGCTTCCTGCAGTGTCGGGCCTGACTACCGGCAGCCGCAGTTCTTTGGAAATGACGAAATAGCAAAATCGTTAGGCTTGAACGGGCAAAATTCCCGGCAAATCACCAAAGATTGGTATCGCCGGTTTAATGACGAGGCATTAAATGTGTTGATTGATAATGCTTTGGAGAATAGTCCAGATGTGCAGATTGCCGTGCAGAAATTGCGTCAGGCAAGGGCAAATTTGAAAATTAATGCCGTCAGCTATTTGCCGAATTTGAATGCCGACGGCGGATATCATTATTCTAAAAGCAGCAAAAATATAGGTGCGGCAATCAATACGGATTACTACCAGGTTGGTTTGGATGCTTCTTGGGAGATTGACATTTGGGGGGCGGGACGCCGTCAAACCGAAGAATATCAGGCGTTATATCGGGCTGCCGGAGCAAATTTGGATAATGTCCAAATTTCTTTGGCTGCGGAAACCGCCAATAACTATATTAATTTGCGGATGGCTCAGGAACAATTGGAAATTGCCAATAAGAATTTACGGTTGCAACAGGATATTTTTGAAACGGTGAAAGAAAAACATGCTGCCGGATTGGCAGATGACATTGCCTTAAACCAATCGCAATATGCCGTGGAAAATACCAAAACCATTATTCCGGCTTTGGAATATAATGTTCAGGCATATAAAAACGCCATTGCCGTTTTGACGGGAAGGCTTCCGGGCGAATTGGACGGACAGTTGGATGTCGGCGGGGATAATCTCGTCAGTCGGAAGTTCGAATTTGATTTGGATAATTTGTATGCCTTGCCGGTAGAAAATATCCGCCGCCGTCCGGATGTGCGGATTGCCGAAAATAATCTGATTGCCCAAAATGCCGCTGTCGGCCAAGCTGTTGCGGCGTTGTATCCTAATGTGAGTATCAGCGGGTTTTGGGGATATCAGTCGCAAAAGGGCGGAAACCTTATTTCTCCGGACAGCAATGCTTACAGCTATCTGCCGTCTGTAACTTTGCCGATTTTCCATTGGGGAGCGTTGGTAAACAATGTCGAACTCCGAAAAGGGATAAAGGAGGAATATGTTTATATTTATAAAAACAGTGTTCTCAATGCCGTTAATGAACTCAAAAATGCCATGACATCCATTGATAAGGAATATGCGAAAAATGCTTCTTACCGCAAAAGCAAAGAAAATATGGGAGAAGTGCTGAAACTTACATTGTTCAAATATAAAGAGGGCTTAATCGAATTCAGCGATGTGCTGACTGCGGAACAAAGCTACCTGAACTCTCAAATTTCGCTGATTGACAGTAACGGAAACATTTACCAAAACATTATTGCCTTTTACAAAGCGGCAGGCGGCGGATATTAATAGTAAATATCGTCGGTAAACGGAATATCCTGCAACACGCGTTGCGGTTTATAAATATAGATGTTGGTTACGGTCGGAATTTCGTAATTCCGGTGCCAATAGCCTTTTTCTTCCATGCAAAGGCGGTATTTTTTAGGATTTGAATCTTGGTCTTTGCGAAGAGAGTTGACTAACACCGGCTGGGCTCCGGGATAAGCGATATAGCTGGCCCAAATACCTTTTTCGGAGTGCCAGTCGGCTCGAATGTTCATTTTTACTTCTTCTGAATAAAACCAGGTACGAACATCCGGCAGCAGACGGAAATCTTCCGATGCACGCATACATTCGGAATGGTCGCGGGCAAATTTCTCAATTCCGGTGTGTTCTCTTTCCCAGTGGTAGATAACCTGTCCTTTTCCCTCGGAAAACAAGGTGCATGAACATAACAGCAAAGGAAACAGGGAGATGTATTTTAATTTTTTCATATTTAAAAGTCCAAATTCGTGTAATGCTTTGCCGGAAGAATTCCTTTGATATTGTCTTTTAGAATTTCTTTGAAACTTGGACGGGATTTAATTTTAGAATACCAAAGTTTTGCATTTTTATAGCCGTCCCAAGGGACATCGCCCATATAATCCACAATGGAAAGATGAGCCGCAGCGGTAACGTCGGCAAGAGAAAATTCTTCTCCGGCGAGATAATTGTTTCTTTCGGCCAGCCAGTCAATATATTCCATATGAAAATTCAGGTTGTTCAGTCCGACTTTTAAGATTCTTGAATCGGGAGCTCTTCCCGTGCCGAAACGCTTATGAGCCTTTTCATATACAATATTGCGGTAAACTTCTTTATAAAATTTTGTATCAAACCATTCGACCAAACGCCTTACCTCGGCTCTTTGCTTAATATCTTTCGGAAGAAGGGGCGTTTCTTTGCTGAACTCTTCCAGAAATTCGGTAATCGGATAATTTCCGGAAATAATGTTTCCGTCATATAAAAAAACGGGCAAATCTCCGGCCGGATTAAGTTTGTAAAGATCTTGGGAAGGTTTCCACGGTTCTTCTTCCTTTAACACAAACAACATCTTTTTCTCAGACATTAATATTCTGATTTTTCTGCAAAAAGGAGAAACCGGATGATGAATGAGAAGAGCCATTAAACCTTTGCCTTTGATAAAATTGATACGATAAAGCAATTTTAGCGATTTACGGCTAAAGGTCAAGACGGCAGTTTAACTTATACGTTACATATTTTATTTTTGCGGTTGTTTGGTATAAGCCGGAGGAACCACGCCGCGATTGGCGTTTTCTATCTCGTTAATCGTCTTAATGAGATAAGCGTTCATTTTTTTCTTGGTTTCCGGATTTTCAGACATTCGTGTTAAGGTTTTAACCAAAAGTTTTCTGTAACGGGAAGTTTTTGACACGCCGATAAATAAAGGCATATCCCACAAAGTCTGTTTGGAAAAACTGACTTGGTTGCGAATGCCTAAACGGGAAGTTTCAAAAATTCCGAAATAATAGCTGGAGAAAACAAAATCGATTTCTCCGGTAAAAAGCTTTTCAAACATATCGTTGGAATTTGTAAATTCGGTAATCTGGTAAAGGGACATCTGATTTTTTGCATAATCGCTGATATGCTCGCTTTTGTTAAAGCCGCCTTTTAATTTTTTCAGATCGGCCGTGGACTTTATTTCGTTGATTCGGGACGGCAGCATAATGACGGTCATCGGGTTGTTGATGACGGAGGGATAAATGATTTCCAGACCGTTATAGATTTTGGTTTCGAAATACATGCCGAGCAGAATGTCGATTTCGCCGCGGCGGACATCGCGGATAAGCGTTTCGTAGTTTTTATTGACAACATATTCCGGCGTAAAATAGTTTTCTTTTACGTAATCGTCCAAAAATTCCTGAAAAATTGTTGTGAAGGTGGTGCGATTGTGCGGATCTCTGATGTAGCCGAACGGCGGATAATCAATAAAAGACGTCGCTTTGAGTTCTTTACTCAAGGTGTTCTTGTCGTTTTTCATCTCGACCAGGGCAAAAGCCTCGGTTGTGAACAAAAAGCATAGTGCGATACAAAATAGTGTTTTCAAAAATTTAATCATGTTTGCCCGCCTGAAATAAATTGTTTAATTGCAAATTGACATATATAATATTTTAACTAAATTATATTAAAAAAGATTTTAGATTTTAATTTTTTGTGAGTGAAGCGAATGAATGTATCTCAGCAATATTCTAAAACCGAACTTTCCTCAATGGGGCAGGTAGAGCTTGAAAGCCGGGCTTTGATAAGGACGGCCGCAGCTTTAAATAATATTAAGGAAAATTGGGAAGAGCGGAAAGAAGAACTTCCGGAGGCTTTGGAGAAAAACCGCCGCCTGTGGACGATTTTGGCCTCGGCCGTGGGGGAAGATACTTGTCCGCAGCCGGTAGAAGTTCGTAAGAATATTATGAATCTGGCATTGTTTGTTTTTCAGAGAACCATTCACACTTTGGCGGAACCCAAAGCGGAGGATTTAAATGTCCTGATTAATATAAATATGAATATCGCCAAAGGCTTGTCTGCTCATGAAGAGGCTCCGGACGAGCAAAAATAAAGTAAAAGGTTTCATGGGAAAGGCTCTGTTAAAGAGCCTTTTTTTATGAGCATTTTAAAATTGGCACGCTGTTTGCATATATTACCTCAGATAAAAATTAAACTGAGGATTCCAAGATATGGATATGAATGAAGTAAATAAGAACAGTGTAGCGGCTTTGCTCCTCCAAGGACGGCAGAATGTCGTAAATTCTGCGGTTTCCGGGCAGGGGTTTGCTGAGCTTCTTGCTGCGGCCGACGTGAAGGTTGCTCCTGAGGCTGAACTGTCTTCTGAGGTAAAAAATTCTTCCGTATCTTCCAAAAACACATCTTATAAAACAAATGCGGCAGATAAAGAAGTCAAAAAAGAGTCTGCTCCGGTTAAAGAAAAAACGGAAAAGAAAGAAAAAGTAAAAAATACATCGGATGATTATAAGAAAACAGAAGCTAAGAACGATAATGGCACGACTGTTGCAGATAATCAGACGGCTAAGCCGGTTGCTGAAAAAACGGAAACGGCGGAAGAAAATACGTCTGTTGCGGATGTTTCGGAAGAAACTCCTGTAATAAGCGAAGGAGAAGCTGTCGAAGAAAAGTCTGTTGAAACTTATAAATTGCCGCTGGATTTTATCGCGTCTTTAGATTTTGTTTCTGTTTTTAATCCGGATACGCATGAAAGCTTTCAAATGACCGGAGTTGAACTTGCGGAAAAACTTGCTGCCGGAGAATTTCCGAATGCAATGATTATGTATCTGGATAACGGTCGTGATGTCAGCGTTTCTGATGAAGTTGCTGCAATGTCTGAAGAAATCTCGGTAGACGGAGAAGGCCTTGTTGAGGAATTGACTGTTCCTGAAGACAATCTTAAAGCCGACAATGAAAAACAGGTAAGAAAAGTTGCCGAAAACAATGGTAAAATAGAACTTCCGGAAATGGAAGGCGTAATGGAAGAAACTGTTGCTCCTGTTTCCGCGGCTGACAAACAGGCCAAAAAAATAGCAGAATTGCTTGATGACGGTCGGAAGGTTAAGATTGAAGTAAATGTTGATGAGGAAAGTTTTTCCTATCGTTCGGCAAAAGAAATGACAATCAGCCTGATTCCCGTTGAAGAAAATGCCGCGGAAAAAGTGGAAACGGTCTCCGTTTCTGAAAATAACTCCGTCATCTCTTCGTCCGGCAATCAGCAGCCTGCACAAATGTCTCAAATTTCTGCTCCTGTTGCGGCTCCGGCAGTTCAGGCCGTATCTGAAAATGCAGGCACGGTTTCTGCCGTTTCATCTGAACCGGCACCGGTTTCTCTGGCAAATGCCGGAGCTCAGAGCGGCGAAGTCGTAAATCAGGGAAAACTGGCGGCCGCTAACGATGATAAAACCTCTTTTCGCGAGGTGTATAAGGGTTTAAGCCGTGAGACGATAGATCAGATTAAGGTAAATATCACTAAATCGGCGGTAAAAGGCGTCGATAAAATTCAAATTCAGTTAAAACCGGAAGATTTAGGCAGCATTGAAGTCAAAATGCAAATCGGCAAAGACGGAAAACTTCAAGCCCATATCATTTCCGGACGTCCGGAAACAATGGATGTCCTTCAAAAGGAAATTGCAAGCCTTGAGAAAGCCTTCAGCGATGCCGGTTTCCAAATGGATGAGGGCAGTTTGAGTTTCTCTTTCCGTGAGAGCAATTCTCAAAACGGACAGGGACACGATGAAGAATTAAGACAATTTATCGGCAATGTTTTTGAGCAGGAAACGGTTCAGGAACAAGTTGCCGGAGATGAATATTTGTCGGGAACCGCATCAAACGGCCTTAATATCAGAGTTTAAAACAAAGGAGAACGAAAATGGCAGACGTTAATTCGATTAATGGTTATACCCAGACGGGAACAACACAGACCCCTGCGGCAGCCAGCCAACAGTTGTCCGCGGATATGAACACGTTTTTAACTTTGCTGACCACCCAGCTGAGATACCAAGATCCGTTGGACCCGATGGATACTGCGGAATTCACAAACCAGTTGGTACAGTATTCTGCTGTTGAACAGTCAATTCAAACAAATACAAAGTTGGATAAACTCTTGTCTATGAATATGTCCAACCTCGGAGCCCAGGCCGTTTCTTATATCGGTAAAGTGGCACAGGTTCTTGGGGATGTTATGCCTCTGGAAAACGGACAGGCCAAAGCCACTTATACTTTGGATAAAAATGTGGTTACGGCAACAATCAGCGTTAAAGATGTCAACGGCAAAATCGTTTATTCCGAACAGGGTAAAATTACGGCCGGAACGCATGAATTTACATGGGACGGTAAAGATTCCAACGGAAACCAGTTGGAAGACGGAGCTTATCAGATTGTGGTAAGCACGAATGTTCCGAGCGGAGAAACTTCCGCCAGCGTTATGACGACGGTTTTCGGAAAAGTTACCGGCGTGGCCAGTGATGATAACGGCGTGTATGTCGGTTTGGGTGATGCCGTAACGGCTAACTTGAGCGATATTCTGACCGTCAGAAATGATGATTATTTTGATAAAAATCCGTCATCTCCGGGAAATGGCGGAAGTGATGACAAAACTCCTCCGGCAGAAGGGGAGGATAATTCCGGTGAGGGAGTAGTGGAAGCTGTGGCAGAAGCTGCGGCAGATATGTTAAAAGCAGCTGCTTTCGGATTAATTTAATAAGACTTTAGGAGAACAAAAATGAGTATATTTGGTGCTTTACAGTCAGGTATTTCAGGTTTGGCCGCCCAGTCCAGTGCAATGGGAGCCGTCTCTGACAATATCGTCAATGTAAATACCGTCGGATATAAGACTACGAACGTAGCATTCCAGACTTTGGTAACAAAACAAACTTCTTCCAGCAGATATTCCCCGGGCGGCGTACAACCGGTTAGCAAACAGGGAATTAATGCTCAGGGATTGTTGTCTTCGGTATCATCATCCACGGCAGTGGCCATCAGCGGCAACGGATATTTTGTTGTTAACCAGGCCGCTAATCCGGGCGACGGAGATTTATGGGCTTATACCCGTGCCGGAGATTTTTGCGTCGATGAAAACGGTTATTTGAAAAATACCGGCGGTTTCTACGCTCAGGGGTGGTCTTTGCTGCCATGGGACGGAAATCCGAACGCTCAGGTTGTAAATGTCGGCGGCATCAACTATATGAAGGCATATTACGATACGGACGGCAGCACGATTTATATTAATGACAACATCATTGACGGCCGGAATCTGCGTCCGATTAACCTTTCCACCATCGGCGGCACGGCAACTCCGACACAACAGTTAAGCTACGGTGCAAACCTGCCGTCCAGCGATCCTATTTTTGACCCGACCAATGCCGAAGCCGGCGGTCGTCAGAAAATCTCCGCTTTGATTTATGACAGCTTGGGCAATGCCAGCAATTTAAGCCTGACTTACACCAAAACAAGTTCAAACGGTTGGGCTATGTCCACCAGCGTTCCGAGCGGAGCTGCTTCTGTTGTTCTTAAAGGCAGCACGGAAGTCGGTGCCGATATTGATGCCGACGTTTATGCCGCTGCCGGACAATTGGAATTTACATCTATTCCGCAGAATGGCTCGTCTATTGCCATTACCGATGCCGGAAACAATATCACTTATAACTTTATCTTTACCAACGGAACGGCAACCATTCCGGCGGATACGGCAGATGTTAAGAATATTGCCGTCAACATTGCCGGCAGTATTGTTTCCGTCAGCGATTTCACCTCTGCTTTTGCTGAAAAAATCCAAAGCGTTATGCCGTCGGCCGGACGTTTCACCGCCAATGGCGACAGTGTCCAGATTGTTCAGTCAACGGCAGGTTCTGAATTGCAGATTGACGCAAGCAAAACTTTGGCTTGTGTTCAAAGTGCCGTTAACCCGCTGCCTGATACGGGAATTCCTACCGGTAAATTTACAATCCCGGCAATTGATGACGCAATTAAAAACTGTGCCCGTATTGACTTTACGTCAACATCAGAAGCAACTTATTTGAATAAAACGGTAGTTGTCAATGGCAGAACATACACATTCCGCAACGGCAAACAAGACGGCGATGAAAATAACGTCAATATCGCCGATGCTTTGGACGGTGCTGGAAATGTAGACCCGGCCAAAATCGTGGAAGCTTTGCAGAATACTCTGAAAAACACGATTGATGAACCAAATCGTTTTGTTGCCAGCGGCACAAGCTTGGAAATTCTCCCTTCTTCGACCGGAGCCGATATTACGGTTGATTTCGCAGGCATCGCAGCCGGTGTAAGCGGTGCGGCCAGAGACAGCGAAGACGGCTGGATTGCTCTCGGTGGCGGCAACACGGAGTTCACGTTGTCCAAACAGTTTATCGTCAATACAACTGAAATTCAGGAAGGTTCTATTGTTCCTGCGGTTCGTTTCAATTCTGACGGTACACCTAAACAGTTTTATGTTGATGACATGTTCATCACTTGGGCTAACGGTGCCGAAAATATGGATAATGATCCGAATAACGGTACCTCCATTAAAATCAGCATGGGTAACGTCGGTACCAATGACGGACTGACCAACCTTTCCGGAAGCTTTACCACCAACTACATTAAACAGGATGGGGCAAAGTTCGGAAGCTACAGCGGCGTAAGCATTGATGAATCCGGTGTAGTAACGGCCTTGTTTGATAATGGTGAAACCCGTCCGATAGCTATTCTGCCTTTGGCAACTTTTGCCAACCCGAACGGAATGGAAGCCCTGACAGGTAACTCCTGGATTGAAACAGACGCTTCCGGACAGGCTTTGTTAAAAAGAGCCGGAACCAACGGAGCCGGAGAAATTGCCTCCAACTCTTTGGAAAGCTCTAACGTTGACTTGGCAACCGAGTTCTCGAATATGATTGTAACTCAGAGAGCTTATTCGGCAGCAACCAAGATTATCACAACCGCTGACGAAATGCTTGATGAATTAACTCGTATGACGTAGTCAGCGTAAATATAAAACCTAAAGTCCTAAAGTCGCCCTGCCTGAAAAGGCAGGGCTTTTTTTACAATAAACAAGTGTTGTTTTCCGTGTAATGAAGGAATTACTCAAAGAGTTTGTCGTAATTATCTTCAGGGAAATTCATGTTCTTGCCGGCATAAGCGGATGAAATGCTCCTGCCGTTGAGAGTGGATTTTGTTCCGACACAATACTTCATTCCTTCGTCGCGGGAACCATTCATCTTTTCCATGTTGAAAGAAGCATTGTTTCCGACGGCGATATCATCTAAATATAAAGAGGTAGTACTGCTGACGGAAGAGTTGTCGGCAATAACGGACAATCTGTATCCTGTACGATGGCTTGTTCTCGTTATGTCATAGTGTATGCTACTGCATCCATCCGCAAAGTATAAACTGTCTATGGGATCAAAGTATTCGGTATAATAAGTTCCGCGATTCAGTGTTTCCTCATTTACGGAGATATTGTTGCCTTGTATAAATAGTTTTTCTGGGGTGAAATTTCGAACAAGATATTCATCTCCGTCAAATTTTCCCAAGAGTATTATACTTGCCCGGCGAAAATTTCTAAAAGAAGAGGCGGCTTCAGCTTTTTTCAAGTGTAATGAAGCTAGCGGACCGACAATTATGTTTCCGTTGAAGTATTTATATTCGTCAACATGTTGTTCATAAAGATAAATGTTATTGTCTCCTTTTGTAAAGAAAAGGTCATCATAAGCATTAGGATATATATAAAAATCAACATTTTCGACAACAATATGTGTTGCCTTGTGGTTGTCATAAGAATAAATCTGATCAGGATAATCACTTTTCGTGATAATAGTGAGATTTGATAAGATAATGTTTTTCCCTTGAATGATATAAGGTTTACTAGAAATCTGTTCTAGAATATCAGTTTCTTTGTTCTGTCCGTAAATATGTTTGTCCGCCATATAATCGCTATGTACAGATATTCCTTCGTTACAAGTTACATGTCCGGAAATTCTGATGTTGAAGACTTCCGGATTAAGCATGGCCTCTTTATATTCCTCACAATTTGTAACCACTGTTTCCGGAGAATTTTTCTGGGCTTCCGTTGGCACAAAATATTTGAATGTTGTACTGATGTTTCGTCCGTTATAGGAAAAACTGACCGGAAGGGAAGCACAGGAGTTGGCACAATAAGTTTCGTTAGGAATGTCAAAGTTCCAAGTGAAAGATCTTTTAGCGTTGCATTCTTCTCCCCAGGCTAAGTAATTATCGCTTTTGGCATACTGGTGGTAACAACGACATATTGTTTCACAAGCGTCAAATTTCCCGCCGCAGGAATTTCCGGCAAGTTTTGTGTCTCCGGAGCAGTTTGACTCGTCATATTTATATGTTGCGGCGTCGCAGCATTGTTTATAACAGGTTCGTCCGAAATAAGTTTCGGCAGTACAAAATTGTCCGGAAGGTTGTGCGTCCAGATAACCTCCGGCAGTACATTGCGGTTGATAACAATTTTGATAACAAGTTCTGCCGTAATAAGAAACTGGAGAACAAACATAATTTGTCGGAACGCCGGATTTGTACCCTCCGTTTTCACAGGTCGGTTGTTTACAGTCTGTTTTACAAGTTCTGCCGTAATAAGTTACATCCGTACAAACATTGTTTGCCGGAACGGCCGATTTATATCCGCCTTCTTCGCAAGCCGGTTGATAGCAGTCTTTATGACAGATTTTGTTGCAATATGTAACTGCCGTGCAAACATTATTGATTGGCACATCCGATTTGTAACCGCCGTCTTCACATGTCTTGTCGGAAACATCCTTATAACAAGTTTTGTTGGCAAAAGAAAATGCCGTACCGTTCTGACACGACGTGAGAGAAGCGGCATAACCGCCTTCGGCACAGGTTTTATCCCGGCATTGATAACAGGTTTCCAAACAATCATTGGTAGAAGTTTCGGTTTGTATCTGTTGGTTGTTGCAGGCCTTTAATGTTCCCGAAGCACACTCATGGGAACAGATTCTGCACTTGAAATAAGATTTATTATACGGACAAAGGCTGTTTGAATCTTTCACATATCCATATCCGCAGGAACGAACGTATCCGTCGTTTTCGCAAAGAAGATTCTTGTCCAGATTTACGGAATTTGGATTGTCTCCGAACCCTAATCCGTTACACCTTCCTCCGCCGACGGCACAAACCGCCGCAAGCTTAACCGCATTATCCGAATTAAAATGGGATATAGGCTCCAGTTCCATAGGTGTGTGTGTGGTGTATGTGTATGTATTTACCAGAGGAGAACCGGAATAAGAAAAAGTCAAATTTTCTGCCTCTGAAGCCTGAGAACTGCTAGAGAGGAGCACGCAGGCGGAAGCAAGTAATAAGTACTTAGTATTAATCATAGTATCACCTCATAGTAATTTAAGAACCAAAGCCTATATACTATCCATACTAAGTCTTTTTTTTTTTTTGCAACAAAAAAGTGCATTGAGTTGCGGATTTAAAAATTTTTTCACAAATCTGTTACATTCGGGAAATAGATTGATTATTCAAACCGGGGGCTGTGAATAGATTGTATAAAATATTTTATTATTAAAAAAATTGAGGTAATTAATAGCTAAAGGGGAATATTTTTATAAATGGGCAGGTTTTTCCTGCCGAATACTGAATAGATTGGGGAATCTGGTGAATAATTTTATACAAAGTATCAAAAACTTGTCGCCGGGACGTTTGGCGTCTATTGCGGCAATTGTTGTCTTTTTGGTTAGTTTTTTCGTTTATATTGCAATGCAGATGAACTCCACGGAGTATGCCGTGCTGTATACGGATTTGGAGTTGGAAGATGCCAAACAGATTGTCTCCCGCTTGGAAAGTGCGAATGTAAAATATAAGTTGAGCAAAAACGGAACGGAAGTTTTGGTTCCTCTGGATCAGGTCAATAAAATGCGGGTGGATACGGCCGAACTGGCCATGGCCTCCAAAGGTTCCAATGTCGGATATGAGATTTTTGATCATACGGATGCGTTGGGTTCCACCAATTTTGTGCAGAATGTTAATTTAATCAGAGCTTTGGAAGGCGAGTTGGCCAGAACGATTCGCTCCGTGGATAATATTAAGTCCGCCCGGGTTCATCTGGTGTTGCCGAAAAGAGAAATGTTTTCCAGAGAAGAACAGGCTCCTTCGGCTTCCGTCGTTATTAAAACGGTTAACGGCAAACTCAGTCTTCAAAGTATCCAGTCTATCCAAAAAATGATTGCGGCGGCAGTCCCTAAGCTGGACATAAAAAATGTGGCGATTGTCGATACGGCAGGAAACCTGCTGACCAGAAACTATGAAGAGGAAGAGCGGATTACCAATGCCGAAAATGAAGTTTTGCGTTTGGAAAATGAACGCAAAATCGCGGCAAATGTCCAGAATATGCTGGAAAAAATTGTCGGAGAAGGCAAGGTTCGGGCTCAAGTTAATCTGGAAATGGATTTTGACCAGGTTGTTACCAATGAGGAACTTTATGATCCTGACAGTCAGGTTGCCCGTTCTCAGGCCACCATTACCGAAGAAGGAGCCAATACGGTTCAGGAATCTCCCGTAACGGTTTCGCAGAATATTCCGAACGGAGATACGGTTACCGATTCTCAAGGAACTTTTTCCCGCAGTTCAAGAACGGAAGAAACAATCAATTATGAAATTTCAAAAATTGTCCGCAATAAAGTCAAAAATTCCGGCACGATTAAACGTCTGACGGTTGCCGTTATGATTGACGGCATTTATGAACGCGATGCCGATGGTAAGATGGTTTACAGAAGCCGCACTCCGGAAGAAATGGAACAAATCACGGCTCTGGTCAGAAGTGCCGTGGGATATGACGCCAATCGCGGGGATATGGTTGATGTCGAAAATCTGCGTTTTGTCGGAATGATGGATGAAACCCCTGCTGTTGAGGAGCCGTTGATTCTGGGCTTTACCAAGGCTGAACTGATTCGGATTGCCGAAGGCGTGGGTGTCGCAATTGTTGCTATACTGGTTATATTATTGGTTATCAGACCGCTGATTAATAATGCGTTTGATACTCAAAGTAACGGAGATGCTAAATTGCTTGGAGATTCCGACGAAGACAATCTGCTCTTGTCTAATTTCTTAAACGATGAAGACGGCGAGATTGAAGAACTGATGAATATGAATAAAGTTGACGGCCGCATAAAAGTAGCTTCTTTGAAACGGATTAACGATATCGTTGAAAAGAACCCTGAAACCGCCGTTAACATTATTCGTGGCTGGTTGTATAACGATAATTAATTTGGGGAAGTTAAAGTGGCAACAATGAAACAAAACGTGTTAGACGACTATAATCTGCTTTCCGGTCAGCAGAAGGCCGCGATTCTGATGATGTCGCTGAATGAGGAACGCTCGGCTTCCATTTTCTCATTAATGGATGATGAGGAAATCAAAGAGTTATCCGTTATTATGGCAAGTTTGGGAAAGGTCAACTCCAACGTGGTGGAGCAGATATTTTCTGAATTTGTGGAGAAAACATCCAATACCGGAACATTAATCGGAACCTATGAAAGTACGGAACGTCTGTTGGCCAAAGCTTTGGATAAAGACCGTGTTTCCGTTATTATGGAGGAAATCCGCGGTCCGGCCGGTCGTACGATGTGGGATAAACTCGGCAACGTTAATGAACACGTTTTGGCAAATTATCTCAAAAATGAATATCCGCAAACGATTGCCGTTATCTTGTCAAAAATTAAAGCGGAGCACGCGGCTAAAGTTATCGCTCTTTTTCCGGAAAATTTCGCCATGGAAATTGTTATGCGTATGATTCGTATGGATTCTGTTCAAAAAGAAGTTTTGGACGGCTTGGAAAAAACCTTGCGTAAAGAGTTTATGAGCAACCTGTCAAAATCTACCCGCCGCGATTCCCACGAACTTATTGCCGATATCTTCAACTCTTTGGATCGCAATACCGAAACCCGTTTGATGGATGCGTTGGAAGAACGCAACCGCGAGAGTGCGGAACGCGTCAAGTCTTTGATGTTTACGTTTGAAGATTTGGTTCGTGTCGATTCTCAGGGTATTCAAATCTTGCTGCGTAATGTTGATAAAGATAAACTGGCAATCGCCTTGAAAGGGGCTTCTGATACGATTAAAGACCTGTTCTTCAATAATATGTCTTCCCGTGCCGGAAAAATTATCAAAGAAGATATGGAAGCTATGGGACCGGTTCGTCTGCGTGATGTTGAAGAAGCACAGCAGTATATCGTTACTGCCACCAAAGAATTGTCCAACTCCGGTGAGATTGTCATTTCCGAAGGCAAGGATAACGACGAGCTTATTTACTAAGTCGGAGTATAGGGAATGGCGGAATTTAAAAAATTTATGTTTGACAACTTTGTCATTGAAGAACCTGAGGAAAAGGTTGAAGAAGCCGTTGAAGTTGTTGAACCGTCCGTTCCTGATAATGTGCCTGAACCTGAACCCGAAGTTGAAGAAATTCAGGAAGCCGTTTATGAAGAAGTTGTGGAGCCTGAACCCGAGCCGGAACCTGTGAAAACTTATACCGAAGAGGAATTGGCGGAACAAGTCCGGATTGCGGAACAAAACGGATATGAAAAAGGGTTTAAGAGTTCCCAAAGCGGAATAGACGAAGCTGTTGCCAATGTCTTGAATGAAATCAACAGCCGCCTTTTGCAGTTGATAACGGAAGAGGAAACTCAAAAATCGGAAATGGAAAAGCAATCGCTTGATTTGGTGTTGAGCATTGTTCGCAAATTGGTTCCGTCTTTGTTGTCGGATGAGGCAAAAAATATTGTGAATAAATTTATTGCCGATAATTTCAACAATTTTAAGAATGAATCAAAATTGTCTTTCTATATTCATCCGGATATTATATCATATGTTCAGGAAAATATTGCCAAGCTGGCTAACCGCCATGACTTTGAAGGCAAAATCGCCCTCCATAAGGACAATTCTTTGGGCGTGAGCGATTGCCGCATAGAATGGGAAAACGGCGGGGTGGAAAGGAATACCGGGCATTTGACGGATAAGATTAAAGCAATGCTGAAAGAAGAACAGAACTAAGTTTTAAACTGGAGAAAACAAAATGAATAAAGATTTGGAATTGGACGAGTTAAGCGAAAGCTCCGTTTTAGATGATGAACCGGTTCTGAGAAAAGATAACGGAATGGATGATTTTGACATTCCGAGTTCGGCCAGTGATTTGGAAGCTGTTTATGAGATTCCCGTTAAAGTTTCCGCTATTTTGGGAAAAACAAAAATGAAAGTCAGCCAGCTTCTGAAGCTTAATCGCGGAGCCATTATTGAATTGGATCGCAAAGTCGGGGAAGCAATAGATATTTATGTTAACAATAATCTTGTTGCCCGCGGCGAAGTTGTGGTCGTGGACGACAAACTCGGAATTACCATGACAGAGATTGTCAAATCTGCTGCTAAATAGGTGCTGCCGAAATGGAATTGCTGATAGTCGGAACATTAAACGGACAAATCGGGGCGGCCAGCAAAATCGCCATCCAAAACGGCGGAAGCGTTTCCGTGGCGGATACCGAAGAAAAGGCCTTGGAGATTTTACGTTCGGGAAAATCCGTTGAGTTGGTAATGATAGATGTCAAACTGGATGTCTATAAATTTATTTCGTCTCTTGAAAACGAGAGAATTAATGTTTTGGTTGTTGCCTGCGGCGTGGCAAATGATCCGGCTTTGGCGGTTAAAGCAATAAAAGCCGGAGCAAAAGAATATATTCCACTGCCGCCGGATCCGGAATTAATCGGTGCGGTTTTGGCTGCGGCAACGAGAGAAAATCATGCCTTAATTTACGGGGATAAAAAAACCGAGGCCGTTTTAAAAATGGCCAAACAAATTGCCCCGTCCGAAGCAAACATCCTTTTAACCGGAGAGTCCGGAACCGGTAAAGAGATTTTTTCCCGTTTTGTGCATGATAATTCCAAAAGGGCTAATAAAAAATTTGTTGCCGTTAACTGTGCGGCCATTCCTGAAACGTTGCTTGAATCCGAGTTGTTCGGGTATGAAAAAGGGGCATTCACAGGAGCGGTGGCTCGTCGTATCGGAAAATTTGAAGAAGCAAGCGATGGAACGCTGCTCTTGGATGAAATCTCCGAAATGGATATTAAAATTCAGGCTAAACTGCTGAGAGCCATACAGGAAAAAGAAATTGACCGTATCGGCGGCAAAGCTCCGATTAAGGTCAATACCCGTATTATTGCCACTTCCAACCGGAATTTGGATGAAGCTGTTAAAAACGGAACCTTCCGTCAAGACTTGTATTATCGACTGAATGTTGTGAATATTAATATTCCTGCTTTAAGAGATCGTCCGGAAGATATCGTTGTTTTGGCAAAACACTTTGCCAAGAAATATTCTGAATTGAATGAAATTCCATTGAAACCGATTAGCAAAGAAGCCGAACAAAAATTGTTGAATTACCTGTGGCCGGGAAATGTCCGCGAATTGGAAAATACTGTCCATCGGGCAGTATTGCTGAGTACGGGGGACGAAATAGACGTTTCTGCCATTATCCTTGACGATGAAAATTCCGTCATCAATAAGGAAGACGAGGTGATGACGGGTGCGGAATTTGTCGGCAACACGCTGGCCAATGCCGAACGCAATTTGATTATAGACACGCTGAAACACACAATGGGCAACCGGACAACGGCCGCAAATATTCTCGGCATATCCATCCGCACATTGCGAAACAAATTAAAACAATATCAGGAAGAGGGAATAGACATCCCGCAGGGACAATAAACTGACACATGGCAAAGCAACCGGTAAATAACGCTGCGATATTCGGCGGAAAATCTTTCAAAGAGCTGCTCGTTTCCTCCACCAAAAGGGGCGACATCTTTTTTGCTTTAGCCATTATTTTGATGCTGGTTATCTTGATTATGCCGATGCCGGCTTGGTTGTTGGATATTGCATTGGCTTTTTCCATTACCTTGTCCTGCCTGGTTTTGATGACGGCAATTTTTATTGAAAAACCGACGGAGTTCAGTGCGTTTCCTCTGGTGCTTTTGATTACCACCATGTATCGTTTGTCTCTGAACCTTGCCTCCACGCGTTTGATTTTGGCTAACGGTTATCTTGGCCCGGATGCCGCCGGTCAGGTCATTAAAGCCTTTGGCGGATTTATTATGGGCAATAACTTTGTCATCGGCGTTATCGTGTTTGCGATTTTGGTATTGGTAAACTTTGTGGTTATTACCAAGGGTTCCGGCCGTATTGCCGAAGTTGCCGCCCGTTTTGCCTTGGACGCCATGCCGGGTAAGCAAATGGCAATTGATGCCGACTTGTCTTCCGGTTTGATTACGGAAGAAGAAGCCCGAGCCCGCCGTGAAGATTTGGCCAAAGAAAGCTCTTTTTACGGAGCTATGGACGGTGCTTCCAAGTTTGTCCGCGGAGATGCCATTGCCGGATTGATTATTACCTTTATTAATATCGTGGCCGGTATCATTATCGGTATGGTGCAGAATGATATGAGTTTTGCCGCCGCCGGTGAAACTTATACCCGCTTAACCGTTGGTGACGGATTGGTTTCACAAGTTCCGGCTCTGATTATTTCCGTTGCTGCCGGTATTTTGGTTTCCAAAGCCGGAATGACCGATTCCACAGATAAGGTTTTGTTTGAGCAGGTTTCAAATTATCCTAAAGCATTGGGCATGAGTGCCTTTATGGCGTTGGCTTTGGGAATGTTGCCGGGAACGCCGGCAATCCCTTTTGTGCTGTTGTCTGTTTTAACCGGGGTAACGGCTTATTATCTGGACAAACAGCAAAAATTGGCTCAGGCAAGAGCCCAAGAGGTGATGGAGCAGGAGCAGAAACAGGGAAAATCGGCCAAGGCGGCGGAAGAACCGATAGCCAATGCTTTGCGGATAGATTTAATCCGTCTGGAAATAGGATATGGGCTGCTGCCTTTAATTAATGACGAGAGCAATCGGAAATTGACCGACCAGATTAAAGCCCTGCGGCGGGCTTTGGCGTCTGACTTGGGATTTGTCATGCCGTCTATCCGTATTCAGGATAATATGCAGTTAGAAGCCAATGAGTATAATATTTATATTAAAGAGGTCAAATCCGGCAGAGGCGAACTTCGTCCGACACAATTATTGGTAATGGATCCTCGGGGCGAGCCGATATCCCTTCCGGGAGAAAAGACAACCGAACCGACGTTTGGCCTGAAAGCGATGTGGGTTGACCCGTCTTACCGTGAAGAAGCCATGTTCCGAGGCTATACGGTTGTTGATCCGGCCACGGTGGTTACCACCCATATTACCGAATTGGTTAAAGATAATATGCCGGAATTGCTGTCTTATGCCGAAACACAAAAACTTCTTGATGAAATGGATAAAGAACATCAGAAACTCATTAAAGAACTTATTCCGAGCAAAGTCAGTCTTGGAGCCGTTCAGAGAATTTTGCAGAATTTGCTGCAGGAGAGAGTTTCCATCCGTGACTTGCCGTCTATTTTGGAAGGAATTTCCGAAGCCGTCAGTTCTACCCGCAGCCTGATGATGATTACCGAGCATGTTCGTGCCAGACTGGCTCGCCAGCTTTCAAATGCTTATGCCAATGAACTGGGAATTATTCCTTTGGTTACGCTTTCTCCGGAATGGGAACATGCTTTTGCGGAATCTATTGTCGGCGAGGGCGACGACCGCCAGTTGGCTATGGCTCCGACGGCATTGCAGACCTTCATAACCAAAGTTCGGGACACGATGGAAGGCTTGGCAATTAAAGGCGAAAGTGCCGTCTTGTTGACCAGCCCGGGAATTCGTCCGTTTGTCCGTTCGATTATTGAGCGTTTTCGCCCGATGACCGTGGTTATGTCGCAAAATGAAATTCATCCGAAAGCAAAAATTAAAACCGTAGGCCAAATTTAGGAGCAGCTGAGAAATGAAAATAAAAAATTTTTCCGCTCCGACAATGGCTCAGGCAATGGCTTTGGTTAAAGAAGAACTGGGTGATGAGGCTGTCATCATTTCCAGTACAAAGGACAAAGACGGGAATTTTAATATCACCGCTGCGATTGAAGAAGATGAAATCCGGTTTGATTTGGAAGATAAGGCGGAAGTTGTCAGCCGCAAAGTTTCGTTTAACGATGCCCATATCAGAGAAAGTTTGGAATATCACGGTGTTTTGGATATGGTTGCCGGGCGTATTCTGGCGAATGTCCGCCGCATAAGTTCCGAACAACGGATATATGATGATAAAGCCCTTTTGGAACAAAGCTTGTCGGGATTATTCGGTTATTCGGACGTTCTGGATTTGCAAAATCCGTTTAAAATGTTTATGGGCGTTCCGGGCAGCGGAAAATCAACCGCGATTGCCAAAGTGGCAACACAAGCCAAGTTAAAAGGTATCAGAAGCTGCATTATCAGCACGGATAATGTCCGTGCCGGTGCCAACAAACAATTGGAGGCCTTTGCCAATATTCTGGAGACGGATTTTTTGTTTTGCAAAGGCGAACGGGCATTGTATGAAACAAGCCGAAAAGCCGGAGAGGTTTATCCTTTGGTTTTGATAGACACGCCGGGAATTAATCCGTTTCAAAAAGAGGAAGTTGAAAAACTCTCCGCGTTGTCGGAAGTTGTTAAAAGTGAAATGATTTTAACCATGGATGCCGGAAAAAACACCTGCGAAGCGGTGGAAATTGCCGATGTTTTTGCGGATATCGGCGTAAAACATTTATTGCCGACCCGTTTGGATTTAACCCGCCGTATCGGAGCTTTGCTGTCGGTTGCCAATTGCTGCGGACTGAGTTTTTGTGCGGCGAGTGTCAGCTCAAAAATTGCTCAGGGATTGGCTCGTATTGATAACAAATCACTGGCAGAATTGATTTTAGCCTAGTTAAAAAGAGGGAAAAATGGAAAATACAAAAGCCGAAGAACTCAAAATAATGCCGAGAGGAGAAATGCCGGGAAGCCTTCGTAAGGGAAAAAATATGATTGCGGTTGCCTCCGGAAAAGGCGGGGTCGGAAAAACATGGTTTTCAATCACGCTGGCTCATGCTTTGAGCGGTTTGCGGCAGAAAACGCTTTTGTTTGACGGCGATTTGGGGCTGGCAAATATTGACATCCAACTGGGCTTGATGGTGCGGAACGATTTGGGCAGCGTCATCGGCGGCGGGATGACTTTGAATCAGGTTATTCATCATTGTGAAAAAACGCATTTTGATGTGATTGCCGGGCGTTCCGGATCGGCAGGGTTGGCTTCTATGCCGATAGGTCGTTTGCAGATTTTGGGAGAAGATTTGTCTTTGCTGGCGTCATCTTACCATAAGGTTATATTGGATATGGGAGCCGGTGTGGAAAAACCGATACGGATATTGTCCGGTATGGCCGGAAAAATTATTGTGCTCTGCACGGATGAGCCGACTTCGTTAACCGACGCTTATGCTTTTATCAAAATTATGTCGATGCAGTATCCGAAATGCGATTTAAATGTGGTGATTAATCAGGCAAATTCCGTGCGGGAAGGGCAGAGAACATACGATACTTTGCTGAAAGCCTGCCGCAACTTCTTGAAAATTTCTCCGCCGCTGTTAGGTATTATCAGAAGGGATACCAGGGTGCGGGATTCCATTCGCAACCAAGCCCCGCTGATTAACCGTTATCCGACTTCGGAAGCTGCCGAAGACGTGATTGCCATAGCCAAAAAGCTGATTTAGCCATGAATACGTCCGTTCCTCCGATAACCACTCCGATAATAACGCCGTCTCCGGCGGATAAGGTTATTGACGGGATAATGGAAAATATTCCCGTGCAGGTGGAAATTAAAACGGGCGACAACATTATGCTCCAAGTGCTGATGAATACGGCATCCGGCGAAAACGGATTGTTTAAAATGAATGCTTTTGTGAACGGGGAGCAGATAAAGCAGCCTCTGGATGTTAAAATCAGCCAAAACGTAAATTTTCCTCCCGAGAGCGTGGTTAACGTAAAAGTTACGGGAAAGGATGCTTCCGGCTTGCAAATCCGCCTGCTGAGCGTTAACGGCGAAAAGCCGGAAAATTTCTTGTTAAAAGCGGAAACGGGAAAAACGCCGTCTCAGACAAACTCTGTGATTAAAGACTTGGGAAATATAAAACAAAACTTGGGTTTTAGTAACGGAAGTCTGGAAAAAATCGCCGCGGATATTGTAAAAGAGTTGCAGCTTCCGGCAGAAAAAGGGGCAGAAATTGTCCGTCAAATGGGAAGTGTCAAAACAGTTCTGAGTTTAAACGAGTTTTTTCCCGATATTCAAAATCAGGTGTCCGGTAAAAATGAGTTTCCGCAGCCCCTGTTATCAGAGTTGAAAAATATTTTGCAGAATTATCAAACGGAAACGAATAAAAGCGAAACTATTCCGACACGGGAAATTAAAGCGGTTTTTGAAAAATATCCGCAGTTGCAGATAGAAGGGGAGTTAAAGTTTATCGGGGAAAACAAATTGCCCGTCGTCAAAACGCCGTTGGGCGATGTTTATCCAGATAAGAACATCCGACTGCCGGAAGGGACAAAGTTTTTGTTTGCGGTTAAAGAGCTGCTTGTGCCGGAAAGAGGTTTGTCTCCGGAACTTGTGAGCGGCAATGTTTTGGCAACGGGAATGGATGGAAAAGGGATAGGCGGAGCGTCGCACAATATTCTTGCGTCGATTCTTGAGGTTTTGAAACCGTTGGAACAAAGCCCGCAAAAAGAACTGTTTCAGCAGATTGTTGCAAAAATTCCGGCTCCGAACGCCAAAATGCTTGCCAATCTGGTGTCGTATGTCAAGGCGGCCGGCAGCAATGATGTAACGGCCTGGCTGGGAAAAGAACTGACGGAACAATTGAGCAAGGGTGGAATTGAGGCCAGAGAAACGCTCGCTAAACTCGGAGAACTTTTTACGGCTCCTAAAACGGATACGGTGCAATGGCGGATTATTGACGTGCCGTTTTATGCCGGGGAGAATATGAGCAAAATCCGGATTGCCGTCAAAAAAATGCAGCAGGATGAAGAGCAGAACAAAAATTCTTCAAAGCAGAAAACTGCAACCAGATTTGTGTTGGATACGAGTTTTTCGCAATTGGGAAGTTTTCAGTTTGACGGCTTTTCAATTAAGGACGAAAAACGTTTTGATCTGATTATCCGAACGGAAAAATATTTTGAAGAGGATTTTTGCTCCAATGTTATCCGCATTTTCAAAAAAACATTGAATGATGTCGGTTATGTCGGCAATGTGTATGTCAATCTTAAAGAAAATTTTATAAAAGTATGTGAAGATAACATCAACAATGAATTAAAAGACGGTATCTTCATATGATTAAAACAGAAATAAAAACTTATACGACCGACCCTCTGGGGTATTACGCCGAATTGGAAGTAAGCAACACGGCCGGCGATGACGTAATTAAACAAAGCTACCGGGAAAAAGCCAAATACTGGCATCCGGACCATAACACAAGCGAAGAAGCTTTAGAGAGGTTTCAAAAAATTTCGGTTGCGTATGATATCTTAAAAGATGAAAAAAACAGATTAATGTATGATCTCTTGGCTCAGGCTTACCCGAAAGAAAAATTTCCCGATATGTTTGCCTTGAAGGTGTATAAAAACCGGAAAGGAGAAGAAGACATAAGCGTTCGAGCCTTAAGCCTGCGTCAGGTTGTCGGAAAATTGGTAAAATATTCTGATGAAATGAATCTGGAAATCTGCAATTTCAAAGAAGCCCAATCCGCGGTTTTGAAAAATTCGCTGATAAATTTGTTTTTGGGCTGGTGGAGCGTGCAGTCCGTTCCGCATAATATTGACGCCCTGATTTCCAATTACAAAGGAATTAATAAAAACACGCAGGAAAATTTAACACTGCTGATTCACAATGCTTATGCCTATTATCAGGATAAAAAGGATAATGAAGCGTATCTGTCGGCTTATCAGGCTTTGAACTATGCCAATCCGTATCAGCAGGAATTGTTAAAGCGGTTTATGGCTTCGCTGGATGTCCGTCCGCAGACAAAACTTCCGACATGGAATTTTAATCTTCTGAAATATCTCCAGTTGGTTATTCCGGGCATTGTGGCATTGTTGCTGGTAATGCCTTTTTCGGCAAAAGTGTTGACCAATTCCGAGTTAAACCGTTATTTTGCCGAGAAACCGGAAGGGATAAACTATTATCAGGAAGTCAAGTTTCGAACCGGCGGACGAACAGTGGATGATGTGGTCGTGTCTAAAATTTTGAATATTCCTGCCAATACCGATGATTTGAATATGCTTTATCATTTGACGGAAGCCACAGACGTTATGTATGGCCCGGATGAAGACTTCGATGTTTTGAAAAAAGCCAAATCAAGAGCAACCGTCCGCGTAACCGGATATACGCCGGACAAGCAGTGGTTTCGGGTTATGCTGGATAACGGCGATATGGGATTTGTCAAAGCCAAAATCTTGAAAAAAGGCATTGGAGCTGAAATTCCCGAAGGCAGCAAAATTTATACCGGTATCAAAATTAAGTAAACAAAGCCCCTTTTTGAGGGGCTTAAATTTTACTCTTTAGGCTTAGAAAGAAAGCCGGCGTAAACATGGAGTTGATAATAATTGGCCAGCTTTTGGATAAGTTTCCAGTTAACGGCTTCCCGCCCGATTTCCACATTGTCCAACTCTCTCTGCTTAATATGTAAATCCATACAGACAACGGAAGAATTTATTTTCCGCTTTTGGCGGATACGGAATAAGTGCATACCCAGAGAGCGTTGAATAGCTTTAGGAATAGATTTGTTTTCCGATTGATAGAAAAAATTAGTTTTGATTTTGTGTTCAGTCATCTTTTCAAACTCCTTATTTTGTTTTGGTAAAACAAAACTCACCTTATTGAAAAATAAGGTGAGGGAGTTCAGAACTGTTAATACTCAGTCTGCATTCTTCGACACATAAATATGCTTATACCTGCAGCTCCCTCAAGGAGGAGATATTTGTGTATTAATGGAGCTCTGACACTCCGCAGTCCACCTCTGAACTGCAAAAAGGATGATAAAGCAAATAGATTAATTTGCAATTAAAATTCTAAGGCACAATCTCATAAGCTGAACATAGATAGCAACGGGATGTCAAGGCACTTACTCTCCATAGCTAACTTTCGCCAGTACCCGCCGGGTACCCAACCGAGGCGATCAAACTGGCCCAGTTTGGCCTCACCCGCCGGGTGTGGTCGCCGACCACTGGATTTGTTCAACGGCGACGGCCAATCCGGTTTTGTCGTCGGTTTCAATGAAAATGCCGTAAACGGTTCCCGGACCTTTGGCGGGAACAAGACGCCCGCCGGTGTATTTCCGAACCAGACGGTTAACCGGTTCATCAGGCTCAAAACCGAGAACAGAATCATAGTCGCCGCACATTCCCGTATCCGTTTGATAAGCCGTGCCTTTGCTCAGAATACGGAAATCGGAAGTAGGCACATGGGTATGCGTGCCGATGACGGCGGAAACGCATCCGTTCAGATAATAACCGAGGGCAAGTTTTTCGGAAGTGGCTTCGGCGTGAATATCAACAAAAATCGCATCAATATTTTTGCCGAGGGTGTAATTTTTAAGAAGAGCGTCAAGCGTTTGAACCGGACAATCGACCGCTTCCATAAACAGGCGGCCGAGAACTTGGGTAATGAGGATTTTCTTGCCGTTGGGAAGCTCTACTTCGCAGAAACCCCGTCCCGGAAGATTGGCGGGATAATTCAGCGGACGAATGATTTTTTTACAGTCATTGAGAAAAGGGATAATATCCCGCTGATTCCAAACATGATTGCCGGTAACGAGAGCGTCGACGCCTTTGTCGAGAAAGTCGCGGCAAATTCCGGGACTGACACCGAACCCATGGGCGGCGTTTTCAACATTAACGATGATAACGTCCGGTTTGTAATGTGATTTTAAGGCGTCAAGACTGTTTAAGACGGCGTCTCTTCCCGCTCTTCCGACAACATCGCCGCAATATACAATTCTCAATAAATCTCTCCGTGAATATAAAAAAACTTCGCCGAGAAAACCAGACGAAGTCATAGTTAAAATTTACCGAGGGAGCCAGCTGGCCGTATTAGTTTACATTCTTATCGAACCGCGTTTCACAAAGTGGGTGCCATTTGAACGAACCAGGATTCGCACAGGGACAGCTCCCTAAAAAATAATGTTGGCTCGGAAGATCTGCGGAAATACGAACCAGACAGCACTTCCCTCTATGTTTATAAGCTTATAATGATTCCAAATTTTTTGCAATAGAATTTATCCGGTTACCCAAAACTTTTATCTGTTCGGCAAGGGTTGCGTCCAAAGCAAGGATTTGCTTGTTGTCAATCGCCGGAGATTCTGCTGCCGGAGCATGCCCTCCCGCTTTTTTCAATTCGGAAAGTTCATCGGCCAAAAGCAGCCCGACCATAGCCAAAAGCATACTTTCGTTAATTTGTCCGGCTCCCTGAGTTAAGAGTTTGGCTTTCTCGTCCAGTATCCGGGCGAGTTGATAAATGCGGACTTCCTGACCGTCTTCGCAGGCAACGGCATATTCTCTGGAATTAATTGTTATTGTTACTTGAGCCATCTTTTTCCAAAACTTTATCTAATTTGTTGATTACCGAATCAATATTTCCAATGATGTTTTCTGATGTGGATTTCAGTAACTCCAGCCGGGCTTCCCGATCTTTGAGGAGTTCTTCGTTTTGCGTTTCGCGGTTTTTAACGTCATTCTTTTTGGCGAGAATAAGGTCGTTGAGTTGAAGAAGAGCCTCGTTTAAATCGGCCAGAGCGTTATTGGTCTGGGTTAAGCTGATGTTTTTTTCTTCGGTCATAAATTTTTTCTTCCTATTAAGGGATTCTTTATTTATATTGAAGGCATGATACTTATTCAACAAAATATATTCAAGTGTTAAGAAAGATTATGCAAAAGTTTATCGTTAAAATCGAACGGGAAAATTTCGCCTTGATTCAGGACGCTGATGTCGAATGTTACATTTTAAGTTCAACTCTGCCGGAAACGTTTGTCAAAGAGTTTGCCAAGGAAGCTTCCCGAAAGGACAAAATAGTTCTTCTTGACGGGGAAAATGCTCCGTTGTTGTGTAAAAATCTTGATTTGGACGGTGTTGTGGTTGATGTCAGCCGCAGCGAAAAAATCAAAAACGAGCTGAAAACCGTTCGCGGTATTATCGGCAAACACAAGTTTTTGGGCGTTGTCTGCAGAAACCGCCGCCACGAGGCCATGATTGCCAGCGAGGAGGAACCGGACTTTGTGGCATTTAAGGCTTGGAAGGACGGCATTGAAAATATTCGGGAATTGACGGCTTGGTATAATGAATTGTTTTTGATACAATCAGCCGTTTATTGCATGGATGAAAATATGGATTTTAAAGACTTTGAGTGCGATATCGTCATTTTAAATGAAAAAGATTATACGATTTTAGTTGCTAAAAATAAAAGTTTAGATTAATTTGCAATTAAAATTTCAAAAATCAAAATTGTAAATACGGAGATAAAATAATGAAACAACTCGCAGGATCAATCAGAATTGGCTGGGTAATCGAATATAAAAACAAACCTTGGACCATTACCAAAGCCCAACACATCAAACCGGGCAAGGGCGGTGCTTTTATGCAGGTGGAAATGAAGTCCGTTGAAGAAGGAACAAAAACCAACGAACGTTTCAGAACGGAAGACACCGTTGAAAAATTGATGGTTGAAGAAAAAGACTGCCAGTTCCTGTTTGAAGATTCTACCGGGTTGACTTTTATGGAAAGCGAAACTTTTGAACAGTTTACCATGCCGTCTGATATTTTGGGCGACAGCCGTCCGTTTTTAACTGACGGTATGGAAGTTTTGGTCGACTATATTGACGGTCGTCCGATTTCTGTTGAACTGCCGTTGCAGGTAACCTGCAAAGTCGTTGAAACTGAACCTGTCGTCAAAGGCCAGACTGTTTCTTCCTCTTATAAACCGGCAATTTTGGATAACGGCGTCCGGATTATGGTTCCTCCGTTCATCGGCGTTGACGATAAAATCGTTGTCAGCACTTCTGAAGCAACTTATGTCGAAAGAGCCAAATAATGTCTTATATTTCGCCTAATTTAACGCTTTTGATTTCAGCGGTTAAAAAAGCAGCCAATGCTTTAAACCGCGATTTTTCCGAGATTGAAAGATTGCAGTCTTCCGTTAAAAACCACAAGGAGTTTGTCGTTTCCGCCTATGGAAAAACAGAACGGGCTCTGCGGGCCGAACTGGGAAAAATCCGTCCGGATTATGCCGTGATAACGGATAATACATCGGCAAAGGGTTCTTGTTTTTTGGTTGCTCCGATTGACGGATTGTCCAACTTCGCCCATGGCGTGCCGCATTTTGCCGTTTCTGTCGCTGTATGCGAAAATAACGTGATTACGTCTGCCGTGGTTTATAATCCGGCAAATGACGAACTCTTCTTTGCCGAAAAAGGAAAAGGAGCTTATAAGGAAGGCTTCCGCAATCATGAGCGTCTGCGTGTTTCATCCCGCAAAGATTTGTCTGATGCTTTGGTGGCAACGCAGGTAAATTATAAAAAGGAACTCGGAGATTATCTTGCTCTTCACAACAAAATTGTTGCCGCTGCCGATAATGTCAGGGTTTTGGGAGCCGTTTCATTGGATTTGGCTTATGTTGCTTCCGGTAAGTTTGACGCTGCAATCAGCCTTGCCAATCTGTTGAACAGCTTTGCTGCCGGTATCTTGCTGGTTAAAGAAGCCGGAGGGTATATTTTTGACATTAATCAAAAAGACGTTCGCAGCGAAAACTTGTCCGAAGTTATGGATTCCGGCAATCTGGTTGCCGTAAATTCGGAATTGAGCAAAAGAGTGTTTGAAATACTGAAATAACAATTTAGGTTTAAGGAAACAGAGTAATGGGTGGAAGATGTGTTGTTATTGCGGCGGCCTTGGCAATAAGTCTGGCTGTTGCCGATGTAAGAGCGGAAGAAGGCGTGTATGTTGATTTGTCTGTTTTGAACAGCTTGCCGGCGACAGATTTTTCCGGTCCGCAATTTTCCTCTCAGCCTCTTTTTCCTGAAGTAAAAAAAGCCGCTCGTCCGCAAGTTCCGTCCGTAAAACCTAAAAAAGCCCGCAAAGCCGCAAAGAAAAAACAAAAGGCTGTGGTAAACAAAGTTGAGGTTGTCGAGAAGGTAACTGTTCCGGCCAAACCGCAAATAGTCGTTCCTGCGGTTGAAGAAAAAGCCGAAACGCCTCAACCGGTGCAAATTACCGACACGGCAGCTAACCGCGAAGTTATTGCCGAGGTCGCTTCTCCGGAAAAAACTTCTGAAGTTTCTGTTCAAAAGCCGGCCGATGATATGCCGTTCCAAACCGAAGCAATGCCTGCCGTTGTCGAAAATCCGCTTCCGGCCGTTGTTGCACCTGTTAAAAATGAAGAACTTCCTGCTTTGGAACCTGTTCATGAGAATGTTATGGAAGCCGTTGTTCCTGCCGAAACCAAAACACCGGACGAAGTTAAAGAAAATGTTGCGGAAAACGTTTCTCCTGCCGAAGAAGCTCCTATTCAGCCTCTGATTTCCGATTATCAGGAACCAAAACTTCCGGTTTCTGAAAACAGCATCTTGTTTGAAGAAGGCCTTGATGAACTGAACGATACTCAGAAACAACAGGTAGATGAGATTATTCGGAAATTTGAAAATCCTGAAAAAAACAAGATTATGATTCTCTCATACAATTATGAAGACGGAAAAGACAGCTTCAAAAAGAAAAGAATCAGCTTGAACCGTGCGATTGAAGTCAGATCTTATCTTCTGGGCAAAGGATATAAGAACTTCAGTATTAAAGTCATCAACATTTCAGGAGATGCCGAAAAGCGGAATTTGGTTGAAATTGAAGAATTGAAGTAGATTTTAGGAAATTTTCGCGAAAAAAATTAAAAAATTGTAAAATTGTGCTTGCGTTAATTAAGAGTCTAATGTATAAGAGCACTAAATTTATGTGTCATTGAAATTTTAAGTTTTGGAGAAAGTAAGATGAAAAACGGAATTCATCCTGATTATCATGAAATTACATACGTCATGACTGATGGTACTGAAGTTAAAACAAAGTCTACCTGGGGCAAAGCCGGAGACAAAATGAATCTGGAAATCGACCCTAAATCTCATCCGGCATGGACAGGTGTTCACCGTATGGTTGATACAGGCGGACAAGTTTCTAAATTCAACAATAAATTTGCTGCTTTTGGTCTTAAAACAGACACCAGCGTTAACTAAAAGTAAAAAAGGTTTAGTCTTTTTTAACCTGCATTATGTAATAATAATGCAGGTTTTTTATTTGGAAGAACAAGATGGTAAAAATAATACATTACGAAGTTTACACGGACCGGGGAGACGGCTGGAAATTGGAAGACAGGTTTTCCAGCGAACAGCGGTACGAGGCCATTAATCTGGCAAAGGAAAAAGAACAGGATAAAATCCCCGTTAAAATTATTCGGGAGGTTTTTGATGTTCAAGATAACTCGTATGTTGAAAATGTGGAATACATCAGCGTTCAGAATGGTAAAAACGAAAAAAACAAACCTTTGCCGGGAAATACGGTATCTTCTTTGGGAAGCGGGGCTTCCCCGTCTGAAAAAAACGAGGCTTTCTCCGGGAATCATAATTTGGGCTTGGCCATTCTGAAATTGGTTACCATTATTGTTCTAAGTTTGTTGTTTGCCAACGTTTTGGTTTCTCTGCTTGTTCCGGTTATTGAAATTTTTGCCGAAGGGGAAACAGCCAAAAACATAATGTTCATTGTCTTTTTGGGTATGTTCCTGTTGTTGGCGGTTCCTTTGGTATTAAAAAAAGTGCCTTTGGATGCTTTTGTCAGCAACAAAATGCCCCGGACACGAGTTCTGAATGACAAAAAGTTTTTGGATAAAGCCGATGTTCTTATTCGCCGGTATAATTTAAATGATGATGGCAAAGAAACCGTTACTCCGGCGTATCCGGAAGCCCCTTTGGAATTTAAACGCCATATTGTTGACTTTTTAAGCCAGATTATTACGAATTTGGATTCTCACATTTCCATGAAAGATGATTTCACCAAGCTGGGTGTAAAGCTGGTTATTTATGGGGGATGTCTGGAATTGGCCCGTTACAGCGGCTTAAAACTTTCGGAAGCGAATTCCCTTTTAAATGAAGCGTTTGAACTTATCGAAGGTAAAAATACCGATTTGGTCGAATTTTATGATGCCAAAAGAACTTATAAAGACAATAAAATTGCTGTTTTTTTGACCGGTGTCGGAGCATATTTAATGGCTCGCCTGATAAACGGAGCCCCTTTGGATGACAATGTTCTTAAAGTTACGTTTGAGCGTTGGGAAGACTTAAACCGGATGCGGAAAGACAAAGAAGAGGAAGAACAGCAAGACGTCGATATTGTCTTTACCTGCGTGGGCAGTGTCAAAACGACAATCCGCTTGGATGAAGAGGAAATGCCCGATGCTCAGAAACTTTTAGATCAGGCAGCCGCTGACGTCCGAAACATTATCTTTAATCTGGTAAGCAAGTTTCGGGGCAAAAATGTATTGGAACAAAATGAAATCACTTCCGTTGAATTCAATAAGTTAAATGACGCGATTAAATTTACCATTGAGGTTTTGCAAGATGTCAACGTTTATCGGGAAGAAAACGGCTTATCCGGCGTTGAAATTGAAACCAAAGGAAATATTCTTGAGATTCAAAGTGTTGAGGATTTAAATCTGTCGCCGTATATTGAAGATATTTTCTGGCACACCTACGATAATGAAATTATTGTTGATGATAACATCAAAAAGGAACTGGCGGTCGGAAAATACAGTGTAGACTTTTTGGGCGATAAAAGGTTGAATAAAAGCAATAAAATGGTGGCGTTATATAAATTAATTTATTAAAAATAACGTAAAGAACTTGTTTTGTTCCGTATTTTATGGTATTCTATATACTGGTAAAACAGGAGAAATAATATGGTAAGCAGTATTCCAAAAACGACGAACCGAGATGAAAACGGCGTCTATGGTTGGGAAAAAACGGTAAAGGATGTCAATAATATTGACGAGACTTTTGCCAATGCCCGCGATTTGGGATATACCCGCTTAAACCACGCCCGGGTAACCGCAGTGGGAAAACTGGGAAAATATGACTCTAAAGATATTTATTCCATTCAGGTTCAGTCCAACGGAAAATTAAGCATAGCTCTCCGCAATACCAATGCGGAAGAGGAAAAAGTTTTGGACTTGTCCAAATATGAAGAAAAGTTGGATGAAATTAAAAAAATGCTTGATCCGGAAGGCTGGAAAGCCGAACAGGATAAAAAGCAAAAAGAATTGGAAGAGACCGATTTGCTGGATACAACGGCAAAAGGAATGACGCTGAAGGTTTACACCGTTAAAAACGGAAGACAGGTTCTCTTGGCAGACAGCACTGCCGAAAAAGGCAGCAAAGAGCGTGAAGTTCTGGAAGAAATTCTCAAAGGAGATTATCGAGCCAAAGCCGGAAATTACTATATTGAAGTGGGAACGCAAGACGGTTATGAGTTTGATGAAGATCCTGCTTATGCAATGCAGATTATGCAGGGAACCACATTTAAACATGATTATGTTTTAACGGAAACCGTCAGTGATGATACCAAAAACAAAAAGATTTCAACCGTTCCGTCAGAAACGACCTCAAGCGGAAGGCTGTCTGCCGGAAATGCGATGTTAATTCAGGCACAAAGATATCAAAGCACGGCTCAAATGCTGGCGGTTGGTTATCTGAATATGGCTAGTATTAAAAATAAACAAAACGCTACGGCTAAATTATTTTCCTCATTGCTGTAGAGCAGTAGATTAGTTAAAAAAATCACTTGTAAAATGTTAAAAGAAAAACTATTGTATGAACAATAGTTTTTTTTATGAATGGAAAGGATTTTAATAATGACATCACCTTTAATGCCAAAAGCCACGGCGGTATGGCTGGTTGAAAACACTACTCTTACTTTCAGACAGATTGCTGATTTTTGTGAATTGCACGAATTGGAAATTCAGGCTATCGCAGATGGTGATGTTGCATTTAATATCATCGGTATCAGCCCGGTTGAAACCAATCAGCTGACAATTGAAGAAATTAAGAGATGCGAAGCTGACCGCAAAGCTTCTTTGCAGGCTAACCCGATGGAAAGAAATGTTAAGGCCAAGAATGCCAAAGCTAAAAAGATTTTGTCTCCGTCTCAAAGAAGCGATAAGCCGAACGCTATTGCCTGGATTTTGAAGAATTGTCCTGAAATTATGGATTCACAAATTTGTAAGTTAATCGGAACAACCAAACCGACAATTGAAGCTATTCGCAACGGGACTCATAAAGATATGGCTAATATCCGGGCTAAAAATCCGGTAGCAATCGGTTTGTGTTCTGAAAAAGATTTGGACGCATCAATTTCTTTCTCTAAATCCCGTAAAGAAAAAGCCGAGGCTAAAAAAGCTGCCCCAAAAACCAAGAAAACGGCAAAAGCTAAAAAGCCGGCAGCTAAAAAAACAACTTCAAAGAAAGAAAAGTAATAAGAAAAAAGAAAAGCCTCTCAATTGAGAGGCTTTTTTGTAACTGTTATTTGGAAAAAACTCTGTTTGTGCTGATAATATCCGCCGGTTTAAACATTTTGCTTTTAGGCCTTTCTGCCGGAGTATATGTCAAAGAGTCTTCAAGGAGGCGGCCTTCATCTTCTCTCGGGTTCCAAATAATAGAGTTTGTTTCCGAGTTCCAAGCCGTTCCGACCATTCCTCTTTTAGAGAGTTCCTGCATTTTGTTAAATAAAATGGGAACTTGCTTATGCACGTCTTTTCCTAAAGACATACTGAAACTTTTATCCATATTAAGTTTAGGATCAATTTTGCCGTCAAGGCGTTTTTGCAAATAAATCACTTCGGCATTATCTTCCGGATCATATCCCACTTTGGTAATCTGCATACCATATTGAATGGCGTTTACCCAACTGGCGGGATTGTCGGCGGCAATCTGGGTAATGGCGGTGTGTCTGCCGTTCATAATGGCGGTGTCTTCACGGATACGGAGCATTCTTTTCATTAAACCGTTGCCGCGGTATTCCGGGTCAACCAAAACCGCTTTGTAAATGGCTAATTCGGAGTTTTTCAATTCTCCGGCAAATTCGGAAAGTTCTCTCTCTTCTCCGTCTTTCGGCAGGGAAAGGATAGATTGAGAAACAAGGCGTTCACCGTCAAAAAGGCCGAAGACATAAGTGGAATCGCTTTCTAAAGCTTTCAGAAAATCATTTGCCGTCCGGTGAAGAATAAAATGTTGTTCGTCAGGTTTGAAACCGGCAATAATTTTATCCTGCAAGTCAATTAAACTTTTTAAATCGGTAATATCTAATTTTTTTAATACTAATTCTTTGTTTTTCATAAGGGGCTCCGTTAAAATAAAAAAAGATTTGAAAAGTTTTTCAAATCCCGCAACTTAAATTCATATTCGTTTTTATAAGCAAACATAAATCATCGTCGCAGATAAAGGCTGCGTCGGTTGCTTCGGGAGCTGATATGCAAGGTTGTCTTATTCATTTTTTACCCTTCGTAAAATCTGCCCTAAAGATAAGTATAAATAATTTAGTTGTCAAACAAAAATATTCTCCGTATAAATTATTTTATGAAAGAAAAGGAGATTTATATGTCTGAAGTCGTGGATTTGTGCCGGAATCTTGTCAGATTTCCGAGTTGGAACAGTAAAGTTGAAGATGCTTTGGCCTTTATGCAAAAATATTTTGAAAATATGGGGTTTTCCGCCCGGATAATGACTTTTAAAAATAGCAAAGGGCAGAGTGTTGCGAATTTATATGCTTCTTACGGGGAAGGACATCCGCATTTGTTGTTTTCCGGTCATATGGACGTTGTTCCGTCCGGAGATGACGCTGCTTGGACGTTTCCCGCATTTGAGGGAAAAATTGACAATAATGTCCTTTATGGGCGGGGCATTGCCGACATGAAAGGCGGAATAGCCTGTTTTGCCGATGCCTGCCGTGAATTTGTCAAAGAAAACAAGTTTCAGGGAAAAATCAGCTTTGTTATCTCTGGAGATGAAGAAGAGCCTCTGGTGGACGGAACGGAAAAAATGCTGGAACAGCTCCATGCCGAAGGCGAAGTTTTTGACTTTGCGATTGTCGGCGAACCGTCTAATCCGAAAGAAATGGGGGACGAAATCAAAGTCGGACGCCGCGGAGATATTGTTTTGAGAATTACTTCCTTTGGGCAGCAGGGGCATACGGCTTATCCGGATATGGTCGTGAACCCGATACACAATCTGGTCGGGCTGTTAAATGCTATGCAAACGGATAATTTAGATAACGGAAACGAGTTTTTTGGCCCGTCAACACTCCAGATAACCACGTTTGATGTTGGCAACCCGGCGTCAAATGTTGTTCCGGCACAGGCTTATGCCCAGATTGATATCCGTTTTAATTCAAATCATACATCCCGCAGTATCGTGGATTGGGCGGAAAAACACATTGCCGCCGCAAAAGGGAAATTTGTTCTGGAACCGGAATATGTGGGGGAATCTTTCCTCAGCCCGATTAGTAAGAATGTGGAAATGCTGAAAGATATTGTTTTTCGCCATACGGGAAAAATACCGGCCTATTCAACGGCCGGCGGAACGTCTGATGCCCGTTTTGTAAAGAAATACTGCCCGGTGGTTGAATATGGATTGACAAATGCTTCCATTCATAAAGTAAATGAATGTGAAAAAGTCGAAAATATTGAGTTGCTGCAAAAGATTTATAAAGATTTTCTGCGGGGCTTTTTCAGCTAATTGTCGGAACTGTCGTCATTTTCCTCCTCAACTCCCGGATAAACGTCTAAAATTTCAATTTTTTGCGTATTTTCGGGGAGAGGAGGTTCCGGCGGCTTGATACCGAAAGTGTCTCCGACAATAATCCGGTCGTTAGAGTTCATCATTGCCAAATCATTATTTAAGGTTTGATTTTCCGGATAATTTCCGGTTTCGGCAATAAACTTCAAATCTCTGATATAATCATTGTATTTTTGTTGATATTCGGGAGTTCGTGCCAAATCCTGATTATTGTATTTTTGGTATTGGCTGTGAATGGCTTCGTCAATGTTAAACGGTTTGGGCAGAGAAGTAACCGTAGTCGTTTCAATTTGCGGAGAACTGACTTCAATCATTTCTTCCTGTTCCGGCTGGGGCTGTTGTTGAACGGCTTTGGGTTTTGGTGCCGGTTTAGGTTCTTCATAGTAAAAAGGCGGTAAAACCTCCCGTCGCTCCAGTTCGGACTGGGGAATAAAGAAATTCGGCGTCAGCTTTTTTCTCACATAGCGGCCTTCTTGAGCAACTGCCGCCACGGACAGAAGAATAATGGAAAGCAGTAAAACGGCAAATACGGAGTTCTTCATTTTCTTATCAACCCAAAATTAATAAATGGCCTTTATAATAGATTACATGAAAAAACTTTTTTTTATATTAACAAGTTGTTTGTTTATGTCCGTTGCTGCCGAATATGCTCCGGCGGCAGAAGAGGTTGCGGAAAATCCGTTTTCCGAAGCAGAAAATTTTGATCCGTGCAGCCAGATAGTTCCCCAGCCGAAAGTAACCTTTTCCACCTCTTACGGAAAACTGTCTTATGATTTCAGCAAAAATTTTAATGAATTGACCCGGATGGGCAAAACTTACGGTATTTTGGAACAGGGGGTTTTTGCCTCGGGATTGTCTGTGGTCGGAATTAATTGGGAGGTTTCTCTCAATTCCGTAAGCCGGATTGTCGGAGATTATGATATTTGCGTTATTCCGACAACCGTGGAAGTGTTCATCGGCTATCAGGATCCGATTATTTTTATGTCTCGGGAACTCCAGCCGCATAGCTGTATTTACAATGTGGTGCTCAGGCATGAACAAACCCACCACCAGATTAACAAAACAGCTCTTGAATATTTTATTCCGCAGCTGAAAAAATCCATTTCCGAGATTGTGAAAGACATCCGTCCGCTTCATGTAACCAGCAGTTCTATGATAGATAACGCGACAAACGAATTGACCGATGAATATATCCGCCGGATTGAACCTTTAATAAGCTATTTTAAGCAGGAACTTTTAAAAGAGCAAAGCAAGCTGGACAATCACGGCAATTACCAGATGGAAGGCGACTTGTGCAAATATGTTAACCGGCACAAGAAGTAGCTGCCGGGCACTTTTTGGTTTCCTCGACAAAGGCATCAATAAAGTTGTCAATGCCGTTATAAGCCGCGTCAATATACGGAAGGTCTTTTGACGAATTGTTGTTGTAATACAAACGAACCGTCGTCATGCCGATTTGTTTCGGATATTTGAGGTTGGAATAGCTGTCATCAACAAAAATACAGTCTTTGGCGTCAATGCCGATTTTTTCGCACAGCCAGTAATAAACGTTCGGTGTTTCGTTTTTCTTGAGGTTGTCAAAATCTTCAACGGAATAAATCCGGTCTTTAAACAAATCATATAAACCGATTTTATGCAGAATTTTTTCAGCCAGTTTCCGAGTGCTGTTGGTAAAAATATACTGCGGAATATTAAGATTTTGCAATTTTTCAGGCAGGCCTTCGTATGGTTCGATATAATCAACCGGAACGCTGTTATGATAAGCATGATAGAAGTCAATCTCGTCGATACCGTATTCTTTGTAGAACAAAACGCCGCCGTCGCGGTATTTTTTGAAAGATTCTTTAACCAGACTTTTTGCTTGATCATAAGTCATGTCAATTCCAAAGTCTTCTACCAGAACTTTAGCCATAACGCCATCCAGAATATCGGCATATTCAGGGGTAAGGCGATATAAAGTATTATCTAAATCCCAAATAATGGCTTTTTTGCAAAAAATCACGCTGTATCTCCATATTCTATACAATTATGCAACCTTCAAATTATAGACGTCTGTAGAATTTTCGTCAATGCCGATAATTGTTTTTTTCAATAAGAAAGATTGAAAAAAGGACAAGGGAGAATATATCAAAACAGAGGTTAACAGATAAAAGAGGTTAGAGATGAAAAAAATGTTAGGTATGGCGGCCGGAGCTGCGTTGGCGTTAGCCGGAGGCAGTATCGGTCAGGCAATGGCTCAATCGGAAGCTTCCGCAGTTGTCGGAACACCGGATTCTGCCAATATGGTTATTATCGAACAGGGATATGAGGTTGTCGCTCCGACGGCCGATACGCCGGCAAACAACGGTATGGAAGCTTTGCCTGGAGATCCGGGCGTAGAAGTGGCACCGGCTCCAGATGATGCGGTTCCGGCAGTTCAAAATAAAGACGCTGACGGCACAACTAATTCTGCCAACCCTGAATATCAGGGCAGCGTAACGGTTGACGAAACGGTAACCGAAGAAGTTGTTGATTAAAAAAGAAAGCCCCTCAATTGAGGGGCTTTCTGTTATCCTTTAGGCTTGGAAAGAAACCCGGCGTAAACATGGAGATTGTAGTAATTTGCCAGCTTTTGAATGAGCTTCCAGTTAACCGCCTCCCGCCCGATTTCCACATTGTCCAGTTCCCGCTGCTTAATCTGCAAGTCCATGCAGACAATGGAAGAATTTAACTTCCGTTTCTGGCGGATACGAAACAGGTGCATCCCTAAAGACCGTTGAATAGCTTTACGAATGGATTTGTTTTCCGATTGATAGAAAAAATTGTTTTTGATTTTGTGTTCAGTCATTTTCAAACTCCATGTTTTGTTGATAAACAAAACTCACCTTATTGAGAAATAAGGTGAGGGAGTTAGCAACTGCTTACGACAGTCTGCATTCTTCGACATATAAATATGCTTATACCTGCAGCTCCCCCATGAAGAGGAGTTTCTTTTATCCGTAAGAGGAGCTGCTACACTCCGCAGTCCACCTCTGAACTGCAAGAGAAATAATAAAGGATATAGGTTAATTTGCAATTAAAATTCTAAGCCACAATCTTATAAGCGGCAGGGAAAAGCCAACGAGCGTTTCAGGGCACATACTCAACACAGCCAACTTCCGCCAGTGGTCGCCGACCACCTAGAAACTCTGAAGGGCGTAAATGTCTTTGACTACCCAGTTTTCGGATTTGTTGCTGAGAACATAAATGATGTTTCCGTTGCAAAGCCCGAACCAGTTTCCGTTGCAGGTTCCTTTGGTGTAGATTTCCGCAGTGTTGACATCAATCGGCTTGATTTTAAGGATTTCAAAAGTCAGCTCTGTCGGGCGGCCGAGGCTTTCGTCTTCCATAAAGACGAATTTAGGCATTTTTTTGGGGTCGCATTCGGAAAACTTTGGATTTAAGGTACATTTAAGGGTCAGGTCAATGGCACAAACGGCGTCATTTCCTTTGTCGCAGCCGGTTTCAATTTGGTTAAGCGTGTAAGAATATTGCTTGTTTTCAAAATCAATGTCAATTTGCGGAGCAACAACGACAACTTCTCCGCTTTCAAGGGCTTCTTGGGTGGAGAGGTTTTCCGTACTGTTTTCCTGATTGTCGGAACAAGCGGAGATTAAAGCGGCGAGAGCAAAAACAGAAATGATTTTTTTCATGATGATAATCCTTAAACTAAAAAAATTCTGAACAGCATTTTAAGAAGAGATAAGTAAAATGTCCAGCCTTTAAAACAAAAAAAAGGAAGGAACAAGTCCTTCCTTTTTTAAGAAACTTTCCGATTAGAAAGAGTATCTGACACCGGCAGTAACGTCCATAATGTGGTCAACACCGGCAACTTTATCCAAGAAGGAATAACGAGCCAATACTCTTACAGCCCAATCTTCAGTAACGTCATACTGAACACCGGCACCGATACGATAAGCCCAGCCGTTTTCTTTGTGAGATTTCTCACCGGCTTCTTTGTATTTGGCATCAACTTGTGCAATACCGGCAGTACCGAGTACAGACCAAACCTGATCGCAGCCTAAAGGCAGATAGCCGTAAGCGTCCAAACCGTAAGAACGGTAGCTGGCTTTGTGTTTGTATACGCCATCTTCGTCACGAGTGTTCCAAGTTTTGGATTCAATAGGAGTCTGATAAAAAATTTCAGTACCAAAATGTTTGTTGTACTTTGTACCAACGTTGACAGCTGCGTTTTGCAGGTTTTTGCTGAAAACGTGAGAGTTAATGTAATCAACACCAACGTAAGGAGTATAGTCTGCAGCGTTTGCGGAAGCAGCGAAAGCAACAGCAGAAACAGCTACCATTAATGCACTAATTGTTTTTTTCATGTAAAAATTCCTTTTTTAAAAAAGATATTAAACGGCCCATATAGCATATTTATCTATATTTTGGGGCGATTACAGGAACTACTATATAGCAAATAAGTTAAATTTAAAGTAAATAAATATTACAAATTGTGAATTTTGTTGAAAACATTTATAAAAATGAAATCTTTATTGTTTAGAATGGCTTTTAGTGGTATAACTATAAGGATAGATAAGGAAGGGTTTTTCCGATGAAAAGCAGAATAAACGAACGTGGGCACACAATGCTTGAAATTATTTCTATCCTGGGTTTCCTGGGAGCTTTTTCGGCAGGGATTGTCCATGTGGTCAGCACGATGTATGACAAATATAAAGTCAGCCGCGTCAGCCAGCAGATTGAAGAAATCAGAAAAAGTATCTCCAATCGCTATATGGCGGCGGGGTCGTTCGTGGGTTTGACGATTTCCGGCCTGATAAAAGACGGAGCCGTCCCGGCAGACATGGCGGCCGGGGACAATGAACTCAGACATGCGTTTATGGGCGGTGTGAGCGTCCGCGGGTATTTTAACCGCTATACGGTAACTTTCAGCAATCTGCCGTTGGAAGCCTGCGTCGAATTGGCGATGATTAACTGGACAATGGGAGATTCTTCCGATTTGATAAATCTGAAGATAAACGGGCACACTTACCGCTGGCCGGCCGCTCCGGGAGCCGGTGCCAGACTGCTGCCGTTGCAGCTGAGCGATGTGTCTAACGAATGTGTTGGGGACGATAATGAAATTATGTGGAATTTTCAGTAAAACGGAGAAAGGCTTTTGATAAAAGTAAACGACGTCAATAAAACCAGAGATTTGGCAACCGGAGGCAAAACGCAGAAGACTTCCGGCGGGGAGAGCTTTTCTCTTTATCTGAAAGAAACCATGAAACCATCCTCTGCTCCGGTCGGCGGCAGCAGTTCCATTTCCGTGGCCGACGCTATCTTTGCGGCCCAAATGGTAAACGGGGAAGAAGAACGGGAAATTCGCAAAAAACTGGTAAAAAAGGCCGAGACCCTGCTTGAGAAACTGGAAGAAATCAGGGATGCCCTTTTGAGAGGGTATATTTCCAGGGAACGCCTGATTGAAATATCCCGTTTTGTGAAAGAAAGAAAATTTGAAAGTACGGATGAACGCTTGATGGAAATTTTGGGCGAAATCGAATTGAGAGTGGAAGTGGAACTGGCAAAGTTAATGAAATAGCTGTGATAAAACGATGTTTTTGCTTGCAGTTCCTGATTGAAATTTGTATTTTGCTTGCTATATGAACAAATTGTTTAATTATCCTATAAGGAGACAGTAAATGGATACCGCAATTATTCTCCCGCCTGACTATAAACCGTCCGCTGATGAAGAATACATGAATGATTATCAGCAGGAATATTTCCGTCAGAAACTCCTGAATTGGAAAAAATCGCTGATTTCCCAGTCGGAAGGCACGCTTGACGACTTGCGTCAGGGAGGATTAAACCAGCCGGACCAGATTGACCGTGCGTCCCTGGAAGCTGACAAAGCCTTGGATTTGAGAACGAAAGACCGGGCCAGAAAGTTAATCTCTAAAATCAATGATGCCCTGAAACGTATTGAAGACGGCGTTTACGGTTATTGTGAAGAAACCGGCGAGCCAATCGGAATTGAGCGGCTGGAAGCCCGTCCTGTGGCCACGCTTTCAATTGAGGCTCAGGAGCGTCACGAAAGAATGGAAAAAACTTACGACGACGAAGCATAGGTTCGGGCCAAGACGATGGCGGCAAAGGACTTTATATTAGCGTCCGGTTCCCCGCAGCGTAAACGGCTGCTGGAGCAGATTGGCTTGGTTCCCAAAAGCATAGAGGCGGCGGATATTGACGAAAGCTGCAAAAAAGGCGAAACGGCCACGGCTTATGTAAAGAGAATGGCTCTGGAAAAAGCCTTGAAAGTTTCCTCTCTCCATCCCGGAGAAATCATTCTCGGCGGCGATACGATAGTTGTTGCCGGCGGCAAAATCCTTCATAAAGCGAAAAACGACGAGGAGCAGACTCAGGTAATGCGTCTGCTTTCCGGCCGTGCTCACCGGGTAATCAGTGCCGTCTGTGTCGTTGACCGCAACGGTCGGGCGTCTCTCAGATGCGTAAGTACCAGAATTTTAATGAAAAAACTTTCCGAAGAGGAAATTGAGAACTATGTGGCTTCCCATGAATGGGTCGGCTGTGTGGGATATAAAATAGAAGGCGAATTGGCAGGCTTTGTCAAAAAAATGATTGGCTCTTATTCGGGAGTTGTCGGTCTGCCGCTGTTCGAAACGAAAAATCTCTTAAACGGGGTAGGCATAAAATGACAATAGATACAATTCTTTACGAAATCAACGGCGGGCAGTCCGGCATAGCGTTAATGGGAGATGGACGCCTGAAAGAACTGGAGTTTGTGAACGGAAACCGGGCGGCGGAAGGCAACGTTTATCTGGGAAAAGTGGTGCGTAAATTGGATTTGGCTCATCAGAAGGTGGGTTTTTTTGTGGACATTGCCGACAACCGCGAAGCTTTTTTGAACGCCGATGAATATGGTTTGAAAGATTTGAACATCTCCGAAGGGCAGAGCATTGTCGTTCAGGTGGCTCAGGAACAGCGTGCCGAAAAAGGAGCCAAAGTTGTCCGGGCCGTCCAGCTTGTCGGCGAACATATCGTTTATTGCCCGTATCGTTTGACGGTGGAAGCTTCTTCCCGTATTGAAGACAAGCAGACGTTGGACGAGTATAAGGAAAAAGTTTTGGAAAACACCACCGGGCAGGAAGGCTGGATTTTGAGAACCTCTTCCGTTGAGGTACCTTTTGACGTGATTGCCCGAGAAATGGAAGAACTGCGGAACACTTATGATTCTTTGCGGATTAAAGCCCGCAACGCCAAAGCCCCGGCATTGCTTTATGCTCGGGAAAATCCGCTCTTTGAACACATTAAACGCCATGGCGAGAGCTTACGTAAAATTATTTTGAACTCCCGTAATGTGGAAAGTGAACTGAAAGAAAAATTCGGCGATAAATATGAGGTGGAGATTGTCAGTGAACCGTTTGACAAATACGGGGTCGAAGATGCAATCAGCGAAGCTTTGCAAAAAACAGTCAAGCTTCCCTCAGGCGGCCGGGTAATTATTGAAGAAACCAAAGCTTGTGTGGCCGTAGATGTTGACAGCGGAGATGACAAAGGCCATGGCTCAATTTCTCATTTGAACGAAGAGGCCGCTTATGAAATCGCCCGCCAAATCCGTTTACGGAATTTATCCGGAAAAATTCTGATTGATTTTGCCGGTTCTTCCGAATACAAGTTCTTAAAACCTGTTATTGAAATTTTGGAGCAGGAACTTGCCAAAGACAGCAACAAGAGCCGTGTTATGGGTTTAAGCAAAGCCGGAATGGTCGAAATTCTGAGAGTAAGAAGACGTCCGACGCTTTCCGACCTGATGACGGAAGAATGTGAAACTTGTCAGGGAACCGGACGGGTTGCCAGATGAGCGAAGTTGTAAAAACGTATAAGTGTCCGATTTGCGGAAAACTGGCTCCTGCAAACAAGTATCGGCCGTTTTGCTCCAAACGTTGTGCTGATATTGACTTGGGCAATTGGTTTAATGAAAGTTATGCCGTTCCGGCTGTCGATGTTGATGAACAGGAACTTGAAGAACTGGAAAAAGCCCTCGACGAACAATTGGATAGGGACTAAAATATTTTTCCTCCATAAAATGCCGAGCATCTGCCGAAGTATCTGTTAATCCGGGGCGTAAAAGTCGTTGGCTTGTGCCTGTTCATTACAAGAATCTTTTTTGATATACCAATCATAGGATTTGGCAATATGCCCCAAGTCGAGAGCCTGATATCCCTGTAACGCCAAATCATAGGCCAAAACAGTGGCAGTAGGCCCTAAAATGATAATCACCATTCTGTTTTTATTGATAGTCAAAGCTTGTTTCAAAACAGTATCATATTCTTCAAAGGCGTTGATTGACGGAGCATATTGATATTCCACGGATTTTGCAAAATCAAAAATATTATGCTCTATCTTGTCAAAAACGGTTTTGCCGCAAATAATGGTAATATCTTTATCTTTCCAAATACGAATAAAATCGTCAAAATATTTTTTGAAGTCATATTCGCTGATACCTGCGTATCTCAGTGTTATTCCCGCCGGATAATATGTTTTTTGCGGATGAATATATTTGTTCAGAACATCAATAAAAAAACATCCGAAATTTCGAGTAAAATTTCTGGCACATTTAGAATAAAAACTTCGGTCAGAATATAAAAGTTCGGGAATGGCAATCAAAATGCCGGGAATATCGGAGGATAAAACTTCTCTCAGGCGTTCAGCCAGTTGAGGAGATGCTTTTTGAAAGGGAATGCCTTTTTCTTCGCACAAGTTCAGTTCTCCGTCGCCAAAACGGCAAATACTCGCCTTACTGTTAATCAGGAGGGAAAAGCATTCGTCATCGGATGCAAAAACAGGTTTATCCGAATTGGGAAGAACTTCATACTTAAAACTGTCCAAAATATTGTGCAACTGCGTCAAATCGACGGATGATTTAAGCCGCTCATGATCTTTTTTTAAGTTAATTTTGAAAAGATAATAAATATTTTTTATGAAATGGCCGAAATTCATATTTCCCCCTTTTAAATGCAGTTTCGTCAAAATTTGTACAAAACATAAGGGTTGTCAAATTTATTTTTCGTCCAGTGTGGATATTTAAAATGTTTTTTACATTAAAACAAAGGATTGACTGTTTCCGGATTGTAAGCAACAGGAGAACTTTTGTTCCAGTTTATGCCTCTTTTCACCGCCTTGGCCGGATTTCCGGCATAAATGCAGTTTTCTTCGTCAAAAGCTTTGGTAACCACGGAAGAATGGGCAACAATGCAGTTGGAAGGAATATTTGTTCGTTTCAAGAGCACAACATCTTGCCCAATCCAAACATGGTCTCCGATTTGAATGGTATATCCGGAAGGATTCAATAGTTTTCTTGTGGCGGCGTCAATAATAGCATGTCCGTCTGACCAGACTTTAATGGAACTGGAAAACAGGCAGTTGTTACCGATAATTAAACTGTCGCCATATAAGGTAGCATATAAACCTTCTGATTGAACATTATTACCAAGATGAATGTTATTGCCGTAATAGAGTATAAAGCTAAAGACACCTTTGGCATTTTTTCCGAAATTGATTTGATTATTGTCGCCGTTAAAAGAAATTTTTGAATGGTGAAAATGGGATGGATACTCAATACATACCGTATTGTTGTTTCCGTTAAATTCAAAATGAAGGCCTTTGATATAGGTATAAGGCGGCAGAACGGTCTCTTTTCCGTCGCGGATTAAAATAATTTTGTTGTTTTGAAATTGAGCCGTTTTATATCGGCGTTTGAACAATTCGCACTTTTTTGCGGAAAGGAGATATAATGTACGAAAAAGCAATTTTTCCCAATTCATTTTGACCTCCTCTGTATTATATGTTCCAAATATCGAAACAATATTTGTACATTTCCCTTTAGGGGTCAAGATGTTTTTTTGTCTAATGTGAATAGTGTGGCCTGGTCTAATGTTTAATAAGATTTTTTACGGTTTCCGTTCCGCTGGCTTCAATAATGCGGTTGCGGCGAAGCTCATCTAAATCATAATTAGCTTTGATGTTTAACTGCGGAGCAATGGCGGAAATAATTTTTCCCGCAGTCGGGACGGTGTTCCAACCGGAAGTTACAAATCCCCAGGTTTCTTTGGTCGCTTTCGGTTCATCCATCATCATAAACAAAGCATATTGAGGATTGGAGGCCGGGAAAGTTGCCAAGAAAGAAGTCATAACCTTTTTATCAATATATCTGCCGTTAACGAGTTTGTTTGCCGTTCCGGTTTTGCCGGCGACTTCATAACCGAGGACATTGGCTCTTTTGCCGGAACCTTCAACCACAACGCCGCGGAGAAGTTTTCTCATTTCTTTGGAGGTGTTGAAGGAAACCACGCGGTGGCTCTCCGTATTAACATTTTCTTTTAACAAAGTCGGGTTATGATAGGTTCCGCCGTTGACAACCGCCGAAAAAGCCGTAACCAAGTGTAAAGGGGTAACGGAAATACCATAACCGTAACCGACGGTGGCCGTGGTTTCTTCTCCCCAGCGTTTTGGAACGAGAGGAGCCCCTTTTTCCGCAACTTCAAAATTTTCGACTGTTTTGAAAAATCCGAGATTGCTCAAAAAATTCTGCTGTTCTTTTTTGCCGACTTTAAGAGCGATTTGGGCGGAACCGATGTTGGAGGAATAAATCAAAATTTCCGGCAGGTTAAGCCAGCGGTTTTCGCCGCGGTAGTCTTTAATCGTGTTGTAACGGAGTTTCAGAGGCTTGGTCGCATCAAATTTGTCGGTAACTTTAACTTTCCCGCTTTCCAGGCCTAACGCGGCATTAAAGATTTTCAAAACCGATCCCGGCTCATAAACGCCTTTGGTGGAGAAATTGAACTGAGCCCGTTCGGACGGAAATCTGCCGCTGTTCGGGTCAAAGTCCGGTAAGGAAATCATGGCGATAACCTCTCCGCTGTTGACATCCATCAAAATGGCGGAAGCTCCCTCGGCATTATATTTCTCAACGGCGGCGGCAAGCTCTTCGCGAATGGTATCCTGAATGCCGGCGTCAATAGTCAGTTGAAGCGGAATGTCTGACTGAGTCAGACGTTCATCAAGCTGTTTTTCAATACCGGAAATGCCGTTGTTGTCAATATTGGTGTTGCCGATAATATGGGCAAAAAGGTTTTTGTGCGGATAAATGCGTTTTTCTCCGTTTTCAAATTCCAGACCGGGAATGCCCAAAGCATTAATCTGATATTGCTGGGAAGGAGAAAGGTTTCTTTTAATGTAAACAAATTTTCCCCTGCGGGTCAGTTTGGCAAGAATATCCTCATAGCGGACATCCGGCAGAATTTGAGCCAGTTTGACAGCGGCCTGCTGCGGGGCTAACACCTTTTTCGGGTTGGCATAGAGGTTGACGGTCGGCAGGGAAGTAGCGATAATCGTTCCGTTGCGGTCAAGAATGTCTGCCCGTTTAATCGGACTTTTGTCATAAGCCCGGACATCATCAGCGGTTTCAATGCTTTTTTCGGAAGTTTGATTGGGAACAATGCAGAGATTAAACAAGCGGACGCAAATAACGCTGTAAATCAGCAAAAAGGAAAGCATCGCAAAAGAGAGACGGTTTTTTACCGTGGAAAGAGGGTCTTTCTCACATGTGAAGTTTTTGAAAGCATAGTCTCTGTCTATTTTAATTTCCTGCCCGGGAAGATAAAAATTCTTCTGTTCTTTCCGGGGAAAATACTTCCCTATCATAATCCGCTTCTGCCTGTGTTTCTTTGTTTACCTCTGAGCTTTAACAAGACGTTTCAGCTGTTTGTTACGTTCTGCCTGAGAGTTGATATTCTGGCGGGCAATCATTCTTCTGTCTGATTCGCCCGGCTGATACTCAAATGGTAACGCAGAATAGTTAATAATTTGTTCAGCCTGAACAGGATTTAAAGCAATATGTTTGTTAGCCAGCTTGCGGAGGCGGGAAGGGTTGTTCAAATGGCTCCACTCAGCTTTTAACACATGAATGGTTTTAACGTCGTCCTGAATGTTACGATTAATCCGGGCCAGTTCATGCTCAAGGTTTTGCACTTGGTTTTTCATAACAAACATCCCAAAACCAACTAGACAGGTCAGAGTAACCCATAAACTCAAAGTAGCTGTTTTTGTACTGTTCATTTCGCGATCCTTTCTAGGTTTGCGTTGTTAATTTCTATTTTTTGACGGCGAAGCGTAATTTTGCCGAGCGGGCTCTCTTATTTTCATCCAACTCTTTCTGAGACGGCATAAGGGCCTTGGAGCAGGAAGCAAAATCAGCATCTCCGGTGTTGACGGGTTCCGGCATATAGCGTGAGACATGCATGTTTTTGCCGGTGTGTTCTTTGAAAAAGGTTTTAACGATGCGGTCTTCCAAAGAGTGGAAAGTAACCACGACCATCCGTCCGTCGGATTTAAGCAGTTTCAAGGCACCGTTAAGCCCTTGTTCCAGTTCGTTCAGTTCATTGTTGACGGCAATTCTCAGAGCCTGAAAAGTTCTGGTTGCCGGATCAATGGCATTAGGCGTTTTATGAAGAACGGTATAAATAATCTCAGCCAGTTCTTTGGTTGTTTCAATCGGCTTGGTTTTGCGGTAAGCGGCAATTTTTGCGGCAATCTGGCGGGATTTGCGTTCTTCTCCGTATTTATAAATAATATCGGCCAGTTCTTTTTCTTCCGTGTCATTAACAATGTCATAGGCGGATAAACCGGAACAAGACATTCTCATATCCAGCGGGGCGTCTTTGGAAAAAGAAAATCCCCGTTCGCTCTGGTCGAGTTGCATGGAGGAAACGCCGATGTCAAATACGGCACCGTTAATCGGTTGGTTGATAAGGGAATATATGTCGCTGAATTGTCCGGCTCTGAATTCAAAATGGTCTTTGTAAACGGACTTTAGCTCTTCGGCTCTTTTGATGACGTTTGGATCCCGGTCGATGGCAATAACCTTGCAATCGGCGGATTTAAGAATGGCTTCGGTGTAGCCGCCGTTTCCGAATGTGGCGTCGACATAAATTTCTCCGTCTTTGGGAGCAAGAGACGAGAGAACCTCGCTGAGCATTACCGGAATATGAGGCGTTTTAATGTCAGCCATTGTTTTTCTCCGGCAATTTAAGAGACGGACGGTTTTTTAAGACTTCGGCACGAATACGGGCTTCTTCTTTTTCCCAGTTTTCCGGGTTCCAGATTTGAAATTTGCGTCCTTTGCCGACAAAAACGGCCGTGTCGGTAATTCCGGCATATTGCAAAAGCTTGTCGGTCAAAAGAATGCGTCCGGTGGAATCAAAGGTAAATCTCTTGGCATCTCCGAAAATAAGATTGGTCAGGTTGTCTTGTTCCTGAGAAAAGAAATCCAGAGAATTTTCCATATCGCTGGCAAGTTTTTCAAGCATTTCTTCGCAGCAGCCTTCAATGCAAGGGGCTGTCAACGAACGATAGCAGACGATTTCCGTTGACAATTCCTTAACGATTGCACGGTAATCTGAAGGCAGCGAAACACGGCCTTTGTTGTCGACCTTGTTTACGATTGTATCCAAAAAGAGAAAAGTTTTTCTCAATGTTTTAACCCTCAAAAGATTACCTTCACTAATATATGGTATAACATGGGATTTATTGGGAATCAATGGGAATTTTTAGTATTTTGTTAACTGTTCTTAATTTGTTCTTAAAAATATTTTTCCGATTCTCTCCAATCCCTTATTGGGTTTGAAGTTTGTTTTATGAAAAAAATGGGGATAATTTTTAATATTTTTTACGGCACGGAAATTTGTTTTTTGTCTATTGCAGACAAAGGGAAAATATGATATTCTGAAAGCCTGAATAATATTAAATGTCTCCTGTCGGTTATTAATAAGGGCATAACCGGATAAACAGGAAAACAATCGCCCGATTTTATAATTATGGAAGCATTAGCATTTCCGCGTTTAAGCACAGGCTTCGGCCGCAAAGTAATGGACAACGAAGGTAACATCTGGTCTCGTGTCAGCGAAGAAAAAGAAACTGAGAACCACGGTAATTTCATTGTCTGCGGTAAGGTAATCCAGACAGTCATTACCATTCGCAACGGCAAGAAAGCTCTCAACCCCGTTCTGGTTCCCAACAATGTTTTCAGCGATGAAAACGGTGTGAGCTACCTTCGGGCCAACGAAAGAACCGAAGCTGAAATCAAGGAGAAGGCTGAGGCTGCAGGATGTGGTTACATCATTGCCCGCAAATGGCCTGACGGATCGTATGTTGCAGAGGCGTGGAAAAATGGCGAACAGGTTTCGTTCCCTCAAACCTTGTGGAACGAAATGGGTGTTGCTTACAAGTTCGTAGACTATGCAACGTACGGAGAAATCTGCAAGCGGACGCATGGATACTATCTGGCTCAGAAGGTTGAACCGGTATACTTGCTCGACACACAAGTCGGAGAGGCTGTTCAGGCAGTCATCAACGGTGTGAAGGAGCATGATACGTTCATGGAAGAAGGCGAAGTCAAGGTGCAGAATATGTATCACGGCGAAACCTACAAAATGAAACTTCCCAAGCTTCTGAAGCAGTATGAGTATGTGGAAACCACCAGTGAAGGCATCCAGATATGGAAGCCTAAGGATGCTCTGCAGACCTGGACGTTCACGAACGAAAACATCTTCGGAATCCTGTGGGGAGGTTTTGAATTCCTTGCCAAGGCAATGATTAACCTCACGGATCCGGATGATGTCTACGGATGTAACTACGAGGTGTTCAACGGCAATGATCTTGCTCAGGGCAGCCACAAGAAACTGAAACTGTTTCTGCCTGTGGAGCCGCTGGAAACCGACTATTTCCACACGCCCGGGGTTATCGCCGGATACGGATTGTGTCTGGAGGATATTCCGAAAGCCGAATTTGTGGAATGTCCGTTCCCGCTGGAGTTCCTCGCTTATGTAAGCTGAATCTCAAACCTAAAGATGAAAGAGTTTTCCCCTGAAAAGGAAAACTCTTTCATCATTTTAAATTAATTTGCACGAAAATTACAAAGCTGTTGCAATCGGATTGTTAATCATATATTCTTTACAACTGCAGGCGGCCGGATAGCTGCGTCTTGGAAAGGAAAATCCAAAGATGAGGAAAGTCCGGGCTTCAAGGGAACAGAATACCAGATAACGTCTGGCTGGAGAAATCCAAGGGAAAGTGCCGCAGAAAACATACCGCCCCGCATGCGGGGTAAGGTTGAAAAGGCGAGGTAAGAGCTCACCGCAAAGGCAGTAATGTCTTTGGCAGGGCAAACCCTGTTCGAAGCAAGACCAAGTTAGGAGGGCTTCTTTTTATGAGAATGTCATACGGAGGGTTCCCAATCCGCTCCAGAGGTAGGTCGCACGAGCCGTCAGGAGACTGTCGGCCTAGATGAATAGCTATCGCTTTCGCCTTTGCTTTCCGGCAAAGGGGATGAAAGTACAGAACTCGGCTTATAGGCCGCCTGAATTTTTTGCATTGGGCAAAGTGAAATGGGGATGTGAAATGCAGCAAAGAACTTTGAAAGAACCGTTATCGCTGAAAGGAATAGGACTTCACTCGGGCGTGAATGTTAATTTGACGATAAATCCGGCACCGGCTGACAGCGGAATTGTTTTTCGCCGGGTTGACGTGGACGGAAAGCCTGAAATCAAAGCTCTGTATTCCAATATTGTCGATACCCGCAATTGCTCCTGCCTCGGCGATAAAGCCGGAAATCTGGTCAGCACGATAGAGCATGTAATGAGTGCGTTATATGCTGCCGGAATAGACAATGCCCTGATAGACGTTGACAATAAAGAACTGCCGATAATGGACGGCAGTGCCAAGGTATTTTTTGATGCTCTGAAAAAAGCCGAAAAAGTAGAACAAAATGCCGCCAGAAAATATTTGAAAATCAAAAAGGAAGTTTCTTTTTCCGATGAAAAGGGCAACACGGTTAAACTGCTTCCGTCGGATAAGCTTTCCGTGGAGTTTGAAATTGAGTTTCCTTCCAAGATTGTCGGGCATCAGGTGTTTGACAACGAAATTACACCGGAAGTTTTTGAACGGGAAATTTCCCCTTGCCGCACTTTTTGTGAAAAATATCAGGTAGATTATCTGCAGTCCGTTGGTTTGGCCAAAGGCGGAAGTTTGGACAATGCCGTGGTGTTGGACGGAGAAACTGTTATGAACCCGGGCGGGCTTCGGCTTAAAAATGAGTGCGTAAACCATAAAGTTTTGGATGCCGTGGGTGATTTATACACTTCCGGATATTATATTCTCGGCCGTATGGTCGCTTCCAAAACCGGACATTTCCATTCTAACGAATTGTTAAAGGTTTTGTTTAAAGATAGTTCCAATTATGAAATCGTGTAAAGGTAAAGCCATGTCAAAATTCAGAACTCTGCTTTTTAGTTTTTTTGCGGTTGTTTTTGTTGCCGGATGTTCCTCAACGCCTAAAGAGGACGAAACACACCAGTCGGCCGAACAGCTATACAATCAGGCTTATGAAGAACTGGAAAGAACGGCCTATAAAAAAGCGGCGGAAGGGTTTGAAAAGGTTGAACTGGAACATCCTTATTCCAAATGGGCAACCAAAGCCAAGTTGATGGGAGCTTATGCTTATTACAAAGATCAGCAGTATGATGACGCGATTATCAGTTTGGATCGATTTATCAAATTCCACCCGGGCAACAAGGACATTGCCTATGCCTATTATATGAAGGCTTTGTGTTATTATGAACAAATCGGCGGTGTGGAAAAAGACCAGAGCGATACCCAAAAAGCTTTGAACGCCTTGCAACAGGTAGTTCTGCGTTTCCCTGACACGGATTATGCCAAAGACGCTCGTCTGAAAATGGATTTGGCTCGCGATCATCTGGCCGGCAAGGAAATGGAAATCGGGCGTTATTATCTGAACCAGAACAACTACCTTTCGGCATTGAACCGCTTTTCCGTAGTTGTGGTTGAGTATCAGACAACTTCCCATATTGAAGAGGCGTTGTATCGTCAGGTTGAAATTTATACCATTCTGGGCTTAAATCAGGAAGCTGAAAAGACCGGAAAAGTTCTGAACCACAATTACCCTGACAGCAAGTGGAACAAACGGGCGAAGAAAATTCTTAAAGGCTGAAAATGTTACAATCTCTGTCTATCCGCAATGTTGTTTTGATTGATAAATTGGACTTGGATTTTAATCCCGGTTTAAGTGTGCTGACCGGAGAAACCGGAGCCGGTAAGTCCATCCTGCTTGATTCTCTGGGGCTGGTTATCGGCAACCGTGCCGAAACGTCTCTCATCCGGCAGGGAGAGGATAAACTCAGCGTAACGGCCCAGTTTTCGGTAAAAGACAAAACTTCCCCGTTGTGGAATTTACTGAACGAATATGAATTGGACGCGGAAGAGGAAATCGTCGTTAAACGTTCTCTGGATAGGAACGGCAAGGGAAAAATCTTTTTCAACGATCAGCCGATAAGTGCCAAACTGCTTAAGGAAATAGGCAAATATTTGGTTGAAGTGCATGGGCAGTTTGATAATCAGGGGTTATTGAATCCGGCCAATCATCGGGATGTTTTGGACGGATACGGAAACTACGCGGAGCTTTTGGCGGAAGTAAAAGAAAAATTCTCTGTTTATAAAAAAGCTAAAGCAGAGCGGGCGGAAGCTGAAAATAATTTAAGCAAAGCCAAAACAGACGAAGAAAATCTTCGCCATTGGGTGGATGAGTTGGAAAAATTAAATCCCGTCTCCGGAGAAGAAGAGGAATTAAGCCGCCGCCGTCTGGAAATGATGAATTCCGAAAAAATCATTGAAAGTTTAAGCTATGCTTACGGAGCCCTGACACAAGGAGCAGACATCCAATCGGCTTTGCGTCAGGCTCAATCGGGAATTGACCGGGCCAATAGGATTGTTGACGGGAAATATGACGAGATTTATGCGGCGTTGGACAGGGCATTGATTGAGGCTTCCGATGCGATTAATCAAATAGAAGAAGCTTCCCAAAACGTCAGCCTGAATCAAAATGAACTGGAAAATATTGAGGAACGCCTTTTTACCTTAAAAAGCCTGGCTCGCAAACACCAAACGACAATTGAAGAACTGCCAGGGGTGTTGGAAGATTTTCGTCGCCGCCTGAACAGTATTGAGTTAGGGGAAGAGGGGATTTTTGCTCTTCGCCGCCGGGAAGAGGAGTGTCGTCTGGAATATCTGAAATCAGCCAATGAACTCAGTGCCAAACGTAAGGCGACGGCTTTGGTTTTGGATGGCAAGGTAATGGCGGAACTCCCGCCTTTGAAAATGGAAAAGGCAAAATTTGTAACGATTATCGAAAAAATGGATGAAACGTCCATGAACGAAACCGGATTTGATAATGTGTATTTTACGGTTGCCACCAATCCGAATTCCCCTCAAGGCCCTATTAATAAAATCGCATCCGGTGGCGAACTGGCTCGGTTTATGTTGGCGTTGAAAGTGAATCTGGCTCAGAGTTCAAGCGTGGGAACAATGATTTTTGACGAAGTGGATGCCGGTGTCGGCGGGGCGACGGCTCAGGCTGTGGGCGAAAGGCTTTCCCGTCTGGCGAAAGACGTCCAAGTGCTGGTAGTAACTCATTCTCCGCAAGTCGCTTCAAAAGGGGATAATCACTTTAAGGTAGAAAAATCCACTCGGGATAATGTAACCACGACCACGGTCAGAGAATTAAACACCGGAGAAAAAGCTGAAGAAATCGCCCGTATGCTGGCCGGCGAAACCATAACCGACGAGGCTCGTGCCGCCGCCAAAGTCCTGATAGGTTGTTAAGGTTAATGATAAATACTAATTTTGTTTGTTTTATCTGACTTGATTAAAAGCAGATAAAACAAACAAAATCCTTGTGAAAATATTTTTTTGGTTTATCTTAAACCGCAGATAAATAACTAAAGATAAGGTGTTGAAATGAAAACTCGTACAAGATTTGCACCAAGCCCGACCGGCTATATGCACATTGGAAATTTAAGAACGGCTTTATATGAGTATTTGATAGCCAAAGCCAATAACGGAGATTTTATTCTCCGCATTGAAGACACAGACCAAAAACGTTATGTCGAAGGGGCAACGGACATTATTTACGCCACGCTGAAAAGAGTTTGCATGAACTGGGACGAAGGCCCTGACATCGGCGGAAATTACGGCCCTTATGTTCAGTCCGAACGCAAAGCGATTTATGCCGAATATGCCCATAAGCTGGTTGAATTGGGCGGAGCCCATTATTGCTTCTGTTCCAAGAGTGAAGCTGACGAGGAAAAGAACGAAGAACTCAATATCAAGTTCAAAGACCCTTGCCGGATGATTCCTCTGGAAGAAGCCAAAAAGCGTGTTGCTGCAGGTGAACCTTACGTTATCCGCCAGACAGTCAATAAAAAAGGCAAATCCAAATATCATGATGAAGTTTACGGCGATATTGAAATCGACTACGATGAGTTGGATGAGGGCGTTTTGCTGAAGTCTGACGGTTTCCCGACTTATAACTTTGCCAATGTGGTGGATGACCATTTAATGGAAATCACCCACGTCGTCCGCGGTAATGAATATATTTCTTCCACCCCGAAATATAATCTGATTTATGAGACTTTCGGCTGGGAACATCCGCATTATGTTCATGTCCCGCAGGTTATGAAGGATGCCCAGCACAAGCTGAGCAAACGCAACGGCGATGCTTCTTTCCAGGATTTGGTGGCCAAAGGTTATCTTCCGGAAGCAATTTTGAACTATATTGCTTTGTTGGGATGGAACCCGGGAACGGATCAGGAAATTTTCTCTTTGGATGAATTGAAAAAAGTCTTCACGGTGGAAAGATTAAACAAGTCTCCGGCAATTTTTGACATTACCAAACTGACTTGGATGAACGGTTGTTATATCCGTGCTTTGCCGTTTGAAGAGTTCCACAAACTGGCACAGCCTTATTACAAACAGGCTCTGACTCGTCAGGTAAATGAAGAGGAATTAAGCCGCGTTTTGCAGCAGCGTGTGGAAGTTTTGGGCGACATTCCGGCTCAGATTGCTTTTCTGGAGAATGTTCCCGAATATTCAAACGAACTTTATGTTAATAAGAAAATGAAGACGGATGCTGAAATTGCTAAGAATTCCCTGATTGAAACCCGCAAAGTTTTGGCGGAAGTCAGCGACTGGAGCAATGATAATCTGTTTGCGACGCTGAAAGCTCTGGCCGAAAAGCTGGGCTTGAAAAACGGACAAATTTTATATCCGGTTCGTATCGCCGTCAGTGGTCTGGAAACCACTCCGGGCGGGGCGACGGAATTGTCTGTCGTGTTAGGTAAGGAAGAAACTTTACGCCGCATTGACGAGGCAATTAAGAAACTTTCTTAAAAATAAAGCCCTCTCGTTTGAGAGGGCTTTATTTTTTTGTTGAGATAAACCTATTCTTTTACCGGAGTAATCAAATCTTTGGCTTTGTCCAACAGGGTGTCGTCTTGAGCCAATTCGTTGAAAGTATTGGCCGGAGCGGTAGGAATAGGTTGTGTCGGAGTAACGTTCAAGTAGTTAATATCCGGTTTGATTTTAATTTTCTTAATCGTAAATAAGATGAACAATGCCGGAATAATGGCAAAAGCGGCCATAAAGAAGAACGGTCCGAACAAACTCATGCCGCCGGAAACCAAAATCGGGCCGGAAACCAAGCCGATATTTTGAGTAAGGATAAGCATTCCGCTGGCGTTGATTCTTTCTTCATCGGGAATTAAGTCATTGACGTGTGAAACGCTGATTGGATAAAGCGTAAAAGTTCCGGCACCCAAAAGCATGGTGGAAATAATCAGATAGTAACCGCCTTTGAGAACCATAAAATGAACAACCGGAGCCAAAATTACCAAGAAACAGGCAATTCCCGTCAAAACATAGCGTCGATCCATAGTGTCGGAGAGTTTTCCCAGCGGAAATTGAGCTAACAAACCGCCCATCACGCCAAAAAACATAAACATTGAAACATTTTTCAAATCAAGCCCGATGTTGGAGGCATAAATTGCTCCCAACATATAAAAGGTGCCGACCAAAATACCGCTGGTAATACAGCAAATAAAGCCGACCGGAGAAACGGCATAACCTTTTCGGTAAGACATGGATTTGTGGGTTTGAATACTCGGAGCCGGAAGAGTGGTTAAAGAAACCGGCATCAAGGCCAAAGAGAAAAGAATGGAGATAATCATATAAAGAAAAGTGCCGGATTTGTCCGGAATGTTAAGAAATAACTGTCCCAAACTGGCTCCCAGATAAGACGTAACCATATAAACGGAAATAATCATTCCGCGGTTTTTGTTGTTTGCACGGGTATTAATCCAGCTTTCCAGACACATGGTTGTGCTGCCGATACAAAAGCCTTCGCCCAGTCGGAGAGCAACCCAAACCAAACGATTTGCAGAAAAAGCGTGCCCTAAAACCAAAACCGACAATAATGAGGCAAAAACCGCAAAAGAACGGATATGCCCGACCTTGTTAATGAATTTTGGAGCGTTAAAAGAAGCAATAATACTGCCCAGATAATACAGAGCCAGAATGATACCTGAAATTGTTGTCGGCGTATGCGATTGATTTAACTTGAAGGCCAAAACCGAACCCAAAGAAGCATAAGCACAGCAGACAAACATTGTTCCCATAAACAATGCGGTTAAGGGGTAAATAACATTTTTCAGAGAAGCAGTCAGAGCGTTAAATTTATTCATAGCAAACATACCTAAAATTAAAAACCTCAGGGAATATATCGCAAAAGAATATTAAATCAACACCCTATTTTAGCAGATTAGTGTTTTTTCTCCGTAAACAAATCTTTTGCCCGGTCAAGCAGGGAATCATGCTGTGAAATATTGGTAAAAACGTGTGTTTGTGATGCCGGAATAGGATCCGTTTTTCCGGAGGCAATATATCCGGTCGGACGGAAAACAATATTTTTGAAGGCAAAAAGCACAAAGATTCCGCTGAAAAAAGAAAAGGCCATAACAAAACAAATTGCTCCCCACCATTGCATAGCCAAAGAAATAATAACCGGCCCCGACATCATGCCGATACTTTGCAGCAGGATGAGCATTCCGCTGGCTTCGATTCTTTCGTCATCGGTAATTTTGTCGTTAAGGTGTGAAATGCAGATGGGATACAGCACAAAAGTTCCCGTGCCGAGCAGCATGGCACATATCGCCAAAAAGAGAATGTTGGCGTCAATCAGAAAATGCATCCACGGAGCAACAAGAAACAAACCGCCGCATAACCACATCATGACAAACCGGCGGTCCATCCGATCAGATAATCTGCCGAGCGGAATTTGAGCGAGCATTCCCCCGACAATGCAGAAAAACATAAATAAGGAAGTATTTTGCATATTTAAGCCGATTTTCTGAGCATAAATCGGACCGAGCGTATAAACATTGCCGACTAAAACGCCACTGATAATACAGCCGGCCATACTCATCGGAGCAAGTTTGTAAATTCTTTTAAGCGACATACTCTCATGCTTTTTGATTTCAGCCGACGGCTGTCCGGTCAGACTGACGGGAACCAGTGCCCATGAATAGAAGACGGAAACAAGAATGAAAATCAAAAAGCCGGATTTGTCCGGAATGTTTAACAATAATTGTCCCGTCGCCATGCCGCAGTAGGTCATAACCATATAAACCGACATGATGGTGCCGCGGTTTTTATTGGTGGAACGGGTATTAAGCCAGCTTTCGACACACATTAACGCCGCGGCCAGACAATATCCTTCGCCAAAACGCAAAACCGCCCATAATAAAGGGGAAGGTGAGAGCGAATGGATTAAAACCAAGGATGATAAAACCGAAATATAAGTGGTAAAAGCCCGAACTTGCCCGACACGGTTGATAATAAAAGAAGATGTTTGGGTGGAAACAATGTAAGCCAGATAATACAATGACAAAATCAAACCGGTATAGAAGGTAGGAACCCCGTTGTCGGTAAGGCGGATAGCCAGAATGGAAGCATTAAGGCCGTTGGCGATATACATGATGAATGTTCCGGCAAAAAAAGCCGACAGGGGAGAGAGAATATTTTTAATGCTTTGCCAGTGTTCGCTGAGAGTTTTCATTACTATATGCTTTCTGTCTGTTTAGCTTAAGATAGCAGCCAGATGTTAAAAAAGCGGAAACATTTCTGTTTCCGCCGAAGTTTTTTTACATGAGACATCCAGTGCGAAAAAGATATAATTCTTGCTTCCGTGTTTTCAATGGTGTAGAAAGAAATTAAACCAAAAAACGGAGAGTGAAATGAAAATTGTAGGAACGGGAATAATTGTCGATAACGAAAAAATCCTGATAGCCCAGCGTCCCAAAGGCAAAAGCCTGCCTGATTATTGGGAGTTTCCGGGCGGAAAACTGGAAGAGGGCGAAACAATTCAAGAGTGTTTGAAGCGTGAACTCTGGGAAGAACTCGGAACAGAAGCCGAAATCGGCGAATTTATTATGGAATCAGATTATAAATATGAACATGGCGAGTTTGCGTTGCAGGTTTTTTGGGTTCATCTTCCTAAAAATGCGGAATTAAAAATGAATGTCCACCAACAACTGAAATGGGTAACGGTTGACGAACTGCCTTCCTACCAAATGCCGCCGGCAGATATTCATATTGTCGAGAAACTTCAAAAAGTCAAACTTCCGGCATAAAACAATCCCCCTTGGAAGAGGGGGATTGTTTTTTTTATAGCTGAGGAATGTTCTAATAGGCGGTGTATATTCCTCGGCTGCATCCTGGCATACCGCTTGTACAATCATCACCCATAATGGTTTTGCCGTTGATTGTAAATTGGCTAGAGCATTCATTGTCTCCCAAGCTGTAGATACGAATATCCGCACAATAAGAAGTAGAACCTTGAACGTAGATATTGGCTTTACATTGCAGAGCAAGTTCTCCGTTCATGGTTTCATACAAACTGGCCGGTATCGTAATATTACTGTTATCAATTGACCAACCGGAACCAAAGCCTACGGCACTGGTGTTTTTAACATAGTTGTTAATGTTAATGGTGGAAACTTTTGAATTGTCGCCTCCCAGATACGGACGGCTTACATCCAAGCCGCTGCCGTCAACGATTACTCCGGTTATCGGAGCCTTCTGAGTCCAAGTTCCTACTTCCACGTCGCCTAAAAAGTCAATCATAGAGGCATTGACGTTAAGATTTGTCGCAGTTAATTTTCCGCCGAAAGTCATCATTGCACCATTAGGAAGATTAACGGTTTGAGCCTCAAGGTTGACATCAATTTGATGAGTAGTACTTTCTGTTGCATTAAAGTTGTTGATTTTCAGGGTCGGGCGATTAGAGTAGTATAAAGCACAAGCTTCCGCCCAAGGCCAAGTAATGGTTTTTGCACGGAAAGTTATATTGCTGGTAACAGTGATGTCGTTCAACAGAACGATTGTTGCATCATAAGCGTCTGCCGCAATCAACTCGGCCTCCGTTGTAACTTTCTTGACATCAGCATATGTGGCATCACATCTTTGTTTATGATTACCATAATAAATCACTGGTCGGACATAATTAGATTGGGTTGGTGAGAAAGTATTTTCATAATTACCTTCCATATTGAATTCATAAACATCGGAAAGTTTGGCTTGGGTAGTAGATGTCCAATAATAATCATCCGTTAGTAATGCTTTACCCAGTAAAGTTAAAGTTTCGTTTATTTTGTTTTTCTGACTGTAAATACCATCCATTTCAACAACACTAGGCAAGTGCCAGTCTCCACCTTCGGTGCCGTCGGAAAAGTAATTATGACAATAATTGGCTGCCGGATAGTTATCTGGATTTCCGGCCTTTATAATCATAGCCGTATTTGTTTTGCCGTCAGTTCCGCAACTATATGGATCAACACAAGTTGCCAAGCCGCTGACATCACTTTCATTTTCACTGAATTTTAAAGTTCCGCTTGATTGATGTAAGGACAAGGCAATGCCGTTTGTGTCATCGAACACAATACCTATCGGCGTTTTACCTGAAATAATTTTATCATCCACCGTCATATCCGAATAAAGAATGGGCAATGGTGTTACTAATGTAACGTTTTTACAGTCGTTTTGAAAACAGTTTCTGCCGTAGTAGGCAATCGGGGTACAGGTTTGCCCGGCTGGCTGGGCGTTCAGATATCCTCCGTTGTCGCAAGTTGGTTGATAACAGTTGTTAAAGCACTTGTTGCCGTAATAATCAACCTGAGTACAAATATTATCGTCAGGAATACCGCTTTTATATCCGCCATCTTCGCAGGTCGGTTGGTAACAGCCTTTTTGACACGATTTTCCGCATTCCGTAACCGGTACGCAAATATTATTCTCAGGTTCGGAAGACAGATAACCCATGTCTTCACAGGTTTTG
>JAGAJR010000022.1 GCA_017626035.1 Alphaproteobacteria bacterium
AACTGACCTTGGCCGATATGAACGAAGAAAGTGCAAACATGTTGGCTCTTCAGACCAGACAGCAGTTGGCTATTAACTCCTTGAGTTTGGCTTCTCAGGCTGCCCAGTCCGTATTGAGCCTGTTCTAATCTTTAGATTAGTAAAAAAAGACCCCCACGTAAAACGCGGGGGTTCTTTTTTATTCTTTAGGCTTAGAAAGAAACCCAGCATAAACATGGAGTTGATAATAATTTGCCAGCTTTTGGATAAGTTTCCAATTGATAGCTTCCCGTCCGATTTCCACATTATCAAGTTCTCTCTGCTTAATATGCAAATCCATACAAACAACCGAGGAATTTATCTTTCTTCTTTGCCTTAGTAAACAAAACCCTGCCTTAAAAACAAGGCAGGGGGAACGCTAAGTAAAAAAGCAATGTTATTGCTTTTTTATCTGCAAGTTCTTTGGAACATCTTAATGAGTGAGTGAAATGACAATGAACGAAACGAATTTAGATGCCAAAGGAGGAACTGTGAAAGAATAGCTTATATCCTCTCTTAGGAACATAAGTTCGCTGCGGCGATTGTCATCCGCCTAGCTTACTAATGTTTTCTAAGAGTTTGCAGACAAAAAGCACCTTTCTTAGGTGCTTTTTACTTAGCACTCCCCCTCTAAAAGAAGGAGTTGTTCTTTTTCTTGAGAGGAGCTTCCACACTCCACAATCCATCTCTGGATTGCAAAAAAGATGATAAAGCAAACCAGTTAATTTGCAATAAAAAAAAATCCCTCTCTGATGAGAGGGATTTTTTATTTTAAGCGACTTTAGCGTCAAAGCAGATTTCCAAGCCTTCAATATCAGCCTTGGTACCGCCCGAACAAGTATTGTCCACTTTAACAGCCAAAACCTGCTCGGCAATATACTCTTTGTTTTCTTCCAAAGCCTTTGATAATTCCTCATCAGCGGCAAAATAACAAAGTTCAATACGGTCGGAAATATTGAAGTCTTTATCTTTACGCAATGTCTGAACTAAACGGACAAAATCTCTGGCCATACCTTCCCGCTTCAATTCCTCGGTAATATTCGTATCCAGACTGACTACGGCTTTATTATCAGCAAAAGCTCTGCCGGCTACGCCGTCTTTCATCTCCAGACGGACTTCAAACAAGTCTTTGGTTAATGTTTTACCGGCGATATTTAATGTGCCGTCGGCGTTCAATTCCCATTTACCTTGTTTATATGCTCCCATTACCGGTCCCATATCCTTTCCCAAAGCTTTTCCTAACAGCGGCGTATAGAGATAAACCGTTTTAGACGCATAATTATTCAGGTTACTGTCGAACTTTACTTCTTTAACGTTCAACTCATCTTTGACGATTTCCTGATAAGCCGGCGTTAATTCCGCTCCGACCAATGTCAGGCTCGCCAATGGCAGGCGGTTGCGGATGTTCTTTTCCTCACGAATAAATTTTCCGGCAGAGCACAAATCTTGCAGGAAGTCCATTTCATTCACGAGTTTTTCATCAAATTTAATTGCTGACAAAGACGGATAATCCGTCAAATGAACACTTTCGCCTCCGGTCAGAGTTTTGAACACATATTCGGAAACAAAAGGCATTAACGGAGCCAAAACCTTGCTCAAGTTGACAAGAACAGTATACAGAGTGTCAAAAGCCTGCGTATTGCCTTCCCAGAAACGATCACGGGTGCGGCGAATATACCAGTTATTCAAAACTTCCATAAAGCTTGCAACTTCATTACAAGCCATAGCCACATCATAAGTATCCAAACCTTGTTTTACAACATCACGCAGATGTTTCAGCTTGGAAAGGATGTAGTTGTCAATCGCTTCCGAAGAAGAGGAGATTTCTTTGGCTTTATACCCTTCGGCATTGGCATATAATGTAAAGAAGTAAAAAGCATTCCACAACGGAATCAACGCAACGCGAGCCGCTTTGGCAATTTCTTTACCTTCTTTGTCAACGGCCAAGTTGCCGCCTTTCAAAACCGGGGAAGAAACTAAGAACCAACGCAAGGCATCAGAACCGATTGTATCAAGAACTTCATTCGGATCAGGATAGTTCTTCAGACGTTTGGAGAGTTTCTGTCCGCCTTCGGCCATCAACAACCCGGTACAGATACAATTTTTGAATGCCGGACGATTGTGTAAAGCCGTAGACAATACGGTCAATGTATAAAACCAACCGCGGGTTTGATCCATGGCCTCAACAATAAAGTCTGCAGGAAAATGATTCTCAAACCATTCTTTGTTCTCAAACGGATAGTGAACTTGGGCATAAGGCATAGAGCCGGACTCAAACCAACAGTCAAACACATCGCCTACTCTTCTCATCATGGTTTTACCTGACGGGTCATCCGGGTTCGGATAAACAACATCGTCAATATAAGGCTTGTGCAGGTTGGTAACTTCAATGCCGGTTTTTTCCTTAATTTCGGCAACGGAACCAAAAACGTCAATTCTCGGAAACTGCGGATTATCCGATTTCCAAACCGGAATCGGCGTTCCCCAGAAACGGTTGCGGGAAATCGACCAATCGCGGGCACCTTCCAGCCATTTTCCGAAACGCCCATCCTTAATGTGATCCGGAACCCAGTTGATTTCCTGATTGTTTTTAACCATATCGTCCCGGAAATCCGTTACCTTAACAAACCAAGAAGACATCGCTTTGTAAATTAACGGCGTGTCCGTTCTCCAACAGAACGGATAGGAGTGGGTATATTGTTCTTTTTTAACCAAAAGCCCTTTTTCTTTCAAAAGCTGCATAATCGGCTCATTGGTTTCAAAAACCTGTTTACCCTGATAATCTGGAACTTCGGAAGTAAATTTTCCGGCCTCGTCAACCGGGCAAACAACCGGGAAATTCTCATCATAAGCACGGCAGGCTTCAAAGTCGTCCTGACCGAAACCCGGGGCAATGTGAACCACACCGGTACCGTCTTCGGTAGAGACGAACTCTCCGCTCAAAACCTTAAAAGCTCCCTTGTCTTTTAAATGTTTGAAATAAGGGAACATCGGTTCATAACTCATTCCGACCAGGTCTTTTCCCTTTAACGTACCGACTTGGGAAGCATGTTCCAGTTGTTTTTTGTAACGACCGAGCAAAGCTTGTGCCAAAACATATTTTTCACCGTTTTCTTCCATAACGGCATAGTCAATATCCAAACCGACCGCTAACATCAGGTTTGACGGCAATGTCCAAGGCGTTGTGGTCCAGACCAAAATGTTCATTCCGTTTTCAAGCTTAAACATAACGGTAATGGCATTATCGGTTTTATCCTGATAGCCTTGGTTGACTTCAAAGTTGGACAACGGCGTTTCAGCAGCCCAGGAATATGGCAAAACGCGGTAATCTTCATAAACCAAGCCTTTGTCATAAAGCTGTTTGAAGTTATTGATAACACTTTCCATAAACGGCAAATCCATGGTTTTGTAATCATGGCTGAAATCTACCCAACGGCCGATACGTTTGAACATCTCAACCCAGATACCGGAATATTTCAAAACATCCTGACGGCAGAAATCATTAAACTTTTCCACGCCAAACTCTTCTATCTGCTTCCGTCCGGAAACGCCCAATTGTTTCTCGGCGGACATTTCGGCAGGAAGGCCGTGGCAATCCCATCCCAAGCGGCGTTCCACTTTTTTGCCGTTCATTGTCTGATAACGGGCAACCACATCTTTGACATAAGAAACCATAATATGTCCGTAGTGAGGGGTGCCGTTGGCAAACGGAGGACCGTCATAAAAAACAAATTCGGCCGCCCCGTCGCGGTTATGAACGGATTTTTCAAACGTTTTGTTTTCGTCCCAAAACTTCAGGACTTCTTTTTCCACTTCGACAAAGTCCGGCTTTGCCTTAACTTCAGCATAATGTTTAGTCATCAATAAACACCTTAATTTTTAAAATAAATGATTGAAATAACGATTTTTGAAAAATTGATTTATATATAAGAAAAGTGCATCCCCTAAGGGATAATAATGAAAACGGAACGTATGATAAAATTTTGCATCATTTTCTTAAATTCTCTGATTAAACTTCTGGTAATTTAATACAAGAAAATCTGCGAGTCAAATATAAATTACACGATTGCAAACAGAGATGTTTCAGCGATTTTCAACTATATATCTCTGCCCCAAACTCGAAAAAAGAAGAAGAGCAATTTTACAATCGGACATATTCACTTATCTGACCGCCGACCATCGGCTCGCTGACTCCGGTTGTCGTCGGAAAACTTATCGGCAGGTAATACAGACGCCGCACCGCCTGAAAAGCAATCGACTGAGCTCCCAAAGCCTCCGAATTCAGCCCTTCTTCACTTACGGTTTTAACAATCATATCCGGCAGTCTTTGCCGCAGAAAACGCAAGATGGTCGGATTTTTTGCTCCGCCGCCGCAGACAAGAAGAATTTTTGGAATCTCAGGAAGATACATTAAAATAGAATAAGCAATGCTTTCTGCCACAAACGCCGTTACGGTCGCCGCTCCGTCTTCAAGGCTCAAGCCTTCCAGATGTTCAAGTTTTTCTTTAAATGTTTCCCGGTCTGCCGACTTAGGCGGGTATTTTCCGAAATATTTATGCCGCATCAGACTGGCAACAATCTGTTCGTTCACTGTTCCTGTAATCGCCAGCTTGCCGTTATAATCCATATCCATTCCGGCGTGTTTTCGAACCCAGTCGTTAATAGCCGCATTGCCGGGGCCGGTATCAAAAGCCATCATTTCGCCGTAAGAACCAATCCAGGTTACATTGGAAAGCCCGGCGATATTCACTACGGCTATCGGCTTTCCCATATCCGAACAAACCGCCGCATGATATACCGGTTCTAACGGGCCGCCTTGTCCTCCGGCCAAAATATCCGCCTTATGGAATTTGTTAACAACTTTAATTCCGGTCAACTCAGACAACAATGCCCCATCGCCCATTTGCAAAGTATAATGTTCTGCGGGGTTGTTGTATACCGTATGCCCCTCAAAGCCGATAACATCTATTTTAACATCATAATCAGCAATAAAATCTTTAACTATCCGGGCGTGAAACTCGGTAATTTCCCTTTCAATCTCAGCAATGCGGGCAAGCTCTTCCTCACTTTCGGGTTTTCTGCCGATAACGGAGCGGATTTTGTCGCGTAAGGCTTCATCATACGGAACATTAACGCACGGACCGTAATCATAAACATCAACACCATCGGTTGAAATCAGTGCCGCATCCACCCCTTGTATCGAACTTCCGCTCAGCAGCCCTAAAGCATTGAGTGTCTTAATCGCTTCCATTGTAAAAAAAATTACCTCTTTTGTTGCATTGTTTTCATTATATGATAATATTCCTTGGTTAAGAATTTGTTTAATTGTTTCAGACAAATTCTTAAAGGAAAATTTTCAATAAAAGGAAAGGGAAAATGAGTCAATTTAAATCAGAATTTTTTAACCTTATGCTGGAACGCGGTTTTTATAACCAATGCACAAACGAGGGCGGTTTCGACTCCTACCTCTACGAATGCGAAAAAAGCGGAAAGCCGGCTGTCGGTTATCTTGGCTCTGACCCTACCGGAGACAGCCTGCACGTCGGACATATCGTCCCGTTAATGATGATGCGTTGGTTTCAAAAATGCGGACACAAACCGTTAACTCTGGTCGGCGGAGCCACCGCCCGTATCGGTGACCCGTCCGGCAAAGACAAACTCCGCCCGTTTCTTGACGAGGCCACTTTGCAACACAATATTGAAGGGCTTAAAAAGTCTTTCGGCAAGTTTTTGAAGTTCGGCGACGGTGCCAACGACGCGGTTATGGTTGATAACTGGGACTGGTTCAAAGACATTAACTATCTGGCTTTTCTTCGCGATATCGGAACATATTACTCCGTCAACCGGATGTTGACCATGGACAGTGTCAAAACCCGTTTGGAACGTGAACAGCCGATGTCTTTTCTTGAATTTAACTATATGCTTTTGCAGGGATATGACTTCTGCGAGCTTTACAAACAATACGGCTGCCGGGCTCAAATTGCCGGTTCCGACCAATGGGGAAACATCACGTCGGGAACAGAACTGGGAAGACGTAAATACGATGTTGAGTTGTTTGGTTTCACCAGTCCGATTATCACGGATTCAAACGGCAAAAAAATGGGCAAATCCGAAGGTAATGCCGTTTGGATTAATGAAGAAAAGCTTCCGGCTTATGACTATTATCAATATTTCCGCAATATCGGCGATGCCGAAGTCGGAAAATGTCTGAGAATTTACACCGATCTGCCGATTGATGAAATCCGCAGACTGGAAGCTCTTCAAGACAAAGAAATTAATGAAGCAAAAAAAATTCTTGCCTTTGAAGCAACAAAAATATGCCGCGGAGAAGAAGAAGCCGCAGCAGCTCAAAAAACGGCAACTCATGTATTTGAATTAAAAAGGACAGGAGAACTATTAAAATTTCTGGATTGGGAAGTTTATGATGATAATAAATATTTGATAGATGTTTTAATGGAATTACAATTAACTAGTAGCCGTGGAGAAGGCCGTCGTTTTATTAAACAAAATGCTGTGAAAATTAATGATATACTTGTTACTGATGAATTATATAAAATTCAACCAAATGATTTAATTAACGGAGAAGCTAAAGTCCAACTAGGGAAGAAAAAATTTGGAGGTATACGAATTACTAAATAAAAAAGGTTCCTTCGGGAACCTTTTTTATTGATTTTTGTCCAAAACAATATATGATAACGAGTGATATTTATAAGACTCTCTGATTGTATTATTAAAAAACTTTACCATTATGATTAAGCTAGTAAAAGAAAACTGGAATGTTCGCAGCATTACTGTTGTCGACATCGGAAAGACCGTATGGGTTATTCATTCCGTAACCGGCCGAAGTCTTCAACTTCCGGAGCAATTCTGTCACGGGAAACCTCCTCGCAAAAAGTTATGGAACAGGTACCATAAGGTTACTCTCGACAAAATCGGCCCTTATGTGGTCGGCGTTACAATTAACAAAAAGAGAATATATCTGCTTGAAGAGGCTCAATACCCCTATCCGGTAGCCCTTTATGCCCAAGATACGGAGAAACAGATGAAAAATCTCCTTATCGCCCTCTCTCCCGTTACCGCGGATGACGTAGCGGAACTTCCTGCTTTTATGAATATCAGACATAACTTTATGCGTGAGACACTTCCCAAGGAAGAAATCTGGCAGAAAAGAATGGCTTTAGAATTAATCATGCATCGGGCAATTCAAAAAATCTGCTTCCGACATGTTTTCCAGAGCCAGTCCGATATTGAAAATACAAGTGAGGAAGAAATAAGAAAAACGCTTGTTGAGGTTGGATTTCCGGCAAAAGATTATGATAAGGTTCTGGATATCTGCGTCTATGAAACGAAGTGCATGCTTCGGGCTTATGTAGAAGACTGCTGGCTTGCCGCCGTCTCAATAGACAAAGCCTTCGAAAATTCTAAGTTTCTGCCGTATGCAAACAGTTTCGTACCTGTAGATGTTTCTTTAAACCAAATTAAATCATATATTTCACTAATTAGTATGTAACTATGGGAAAGTACACTGAAACGGAAAAAGACTTCAACATGCTGGGGTCTTTAATGAAGCACCGTATTCAAATGCTTCGTATGATTATCCCCGACTGGGATGAACAAAAAGACGCGAGAGAAATCTCCGGATGTCTGATGGCTGAAGCCATTGCAGACGTGTTCCATCTATACCGCGTGGGTAAAATGCTCTCTGTAAGAGACATTTTTCTTGTAGATGAGATTGTGTTTGAGGATAAATATAAACACCTCAAAAACACCCCGGTGGCTTTTGCCTCAACCATGGCACTTGCTCTTCTTGATGACCGGAGAGGAGACGGCACTTGGTATGGACACAACCTGCTTAATTCACTGGTTATGGCTCATCCTGTTTGCGGAGACGAAAAAAAGGAATTTATCTCGCAACAACAAATTCAGGTTTATGCCAACACTCAGGGATTTTGAATAAAAAGTCCCCTTTTCATCCCGAAATGCCTTCAAAACGCATTTCGGGATTGTTGTTTTTTAAATCCGCTCTTGATATTTCACCGTTTACCTCTTAAATTTACAAGAGGTTTATCTTTATTATAATAAAAGGGGCTTAAACATGGATAACAATCTCCCGGAATTGCGGGATATTCACCTTCCGGACGGCGTTTCCGCCTTTCCGCCGGCTTACGGCTGGTGGGCGCTTATCGGCGGAGCTCTTGCCTTATTCGTGTTAACCGAAGTTATTCTCTTTCTCCGAAAAAAAAGCAAAAAACTTTATGCCTTGCGGTTGATTAACCATATTCAGGAGCAGAATATCGTCGCTGCCGCTCTGCAAATGTCTGAAATTTTACGACGTATCTGCGTTTATAAATATAAAACCGCTGCCGCTTTATTCGGAAAAGAGTGGATTGATTTTCTTAACGGGCATTCCAAACACAAATTGGAAGGAAAAGCCGCCAACCTATTGATTGACGCCCCTTATATTGCTCAAAACACCCAAACTTATACCATTGAAGATGCCGAAAAACTCAAAAGTTTCTGTAAAAACTGGATAGGAGAAAATTTATGAATCACTTTGCCTATCCTTTAGCTTTTTTGTTGCTTCTGCTCCCTTTTATCATTCGCAGATTTTTCCCTGCTGTCAAAGGCCTGCACGGAGACGCTCTGAGAATTCCGTTTATTAATGATATTGCCAAAATCAACATCAAATCAGGAAATTTATGGAGTATCAGCGGCAACGGTTCAACGGGATGGAGCCGACCTCTTTGGCTTTTGTATTTGGTTTTTGTGTTGTTAGTCGCCGCCGCTGCCCGTCCGCAGTGGGTCGGAGAACCTATCCGACTGAAAAATTACAGCCGGGATATTTTAATGGTTATGGATATTTCGACTTCCATGCTGGAACCGGATTTTGTGCTTCAAGGACGACGGATTGACCGTTTGACCGCCGTCAAAAAAGCGGCCGGAGAATTTATTCGCAAGCGAAGCGATGACAGAATCGGTTTGGTCTTATTCGGAACCAGAGCCTATTTACAAGCTCCGATTACTTATGATAAACGCTCAGTCGAAGAAATTTTTTGGTCTGCCGAAGCCGGAATGGCCGGAAATTCCACATCTATCGGCGATGCTCTGGGATTATCGCTCAAGTCCCTGAAAGATGCTCCGAATCCTGATAAAAAAATTATCATTCTGCTCACCGACGGTGAAAATAATGACGGCAGTCTGTCACTGCCTCAGGCTATCAACCTGGCAAAAAAAGAAGGAGTTAAAGTTTATACCATCGGGGTTGGCAACGATCGGTATTTAGAAAGCGTTTTCGGGATTAAACTCGGACGCAGCGACTTGGATGAAACAGCCTTAAAACAAATCGCCGCAGAAACCAACGGAACGTATTTTCGGGCAAAAGACACCGAAAGCCTGCAAAAAATTTATAACCTTATTGACGAAATGGAACCAAGTGTCAACGAAGATAAATTTATTCAGGAAACAAAAGAACTTTATTATATTCCGCTCATCGGTGCGTTTGTGTTGGCATCTCTTTTGGTTTTTCCGGGCAGGAGGCGTAAATGATGCAGGAGTTTATCAATAATTTTCATTTTTTACGTCCGTTGTGGCTTTTACTGCTCCTGATACCATTGTTTCTTTATTGGAAATATTTTCGGGGAATTAACAACAAATCGTCTTGGGAAAACGTTTGCGATAAACGCCTTTTGGATTTTTTGCTGGTGAAGGGAAGTTCAAAGCAACGCCGTATTATTTCGCATATCGGTCTTTGCAGTTTTATTGCCGCCGGCATTGCCATTTCCGGGCCGAGTTGGGAGAAAAAAGAGGTACCGAGCCTTTCTCCGGAAAATCCGGTTATGCTCTTGCTTAATCTGTCCAGCGATATGGCGGAAACCGACGTTACCCCTACCCGTTTGGCCAGAGCAAAGTTTGAAATTAAAGATTTGCTCGCCTCTCTGCATTCCGTTCAAAGCGGTTTGATTGTTTACAGCAACGAACCATATCTTATTACGCCGATTACCGATGATTTGAAATTGGTTGAAAACCTGCTGCCGGCTTTGGATTTCAGCGTTATGCCGGAAAACGGCGACCGATTGGACAGAGCCATTGCCTTAGCTGAAGAAAAACTTCAAAATGCCGGTTACGGCAAAGGCAACATCATTCTCTTTTCCTCAGATGTCGGACATCGTTTCGACTTGGCTTTAGACGCTGCCCGCAATGCTTTTGCCAAAGGATATAAAGTCAGTGTCGCCGCCATTTCCAAAGACAATACCGACAAATTGGAATTGATTGCCCAAAACGGCGGAGGCGTTTTTGTTTCTGCGGCCGCCGGAGAAAATAACCTTTCACGGCTTTCCGCATTAATTAACGATGCGGCAAGCAATGAGTTAAAGCTTTCGGAAAATCTGCGTTCCAGCTGGCTGGATTACGGATATTATCTTGTTATCCTGCCGCTTTTGGGCTGTTTGTATTTCTTCCGTAAGGGAATTCTGGCAATTGCGTTTGTCCTGCTCTTCTCCCATACTGCATCGGCCGGATTTTTTCTCAACAACAATCAGGAAGGATTGAGAGCTTTTAACGGACAAGACTTCAGCACCGCCGCCGAAAAATTTGAACGCAGCGACTGGAAAGGTTCCAGTTATTATCGTCTGGGAGATTATCAAAAAGCTTATGAAGCTTTTTCTCGGAGCAACACTCCGGAAGCTCTGTATAATCAGGGCAATGCTTTGGCAAAAGCCGGAAAAATCGACGAGGCTATCAAAAAATATGAAGAAGTTTTGCAACAAGAACCAAACCACGAGGACGCCAAATTTAATTTGGAATATTTGAAGCAACAACAGAAACAAGAACAGCAACAGCAGTCGCAAAGCCAGAATCAAAATCAAAACAATCAGGAACAAAATAATCAGCAAAGCAGTTCTTCTTCCTCAAACCAGCAGGAAAATGACCAGCAACAACAAAATCAGGGAGAATCCGAAAACAAAGAAAATCCTGAAGATAAAAACGAACAACAAAACCAACAAAGCGGTCAAGACAAAGACAATAATCAGCAAGAACAAGCCTCTCAAGACCGCCAGGATAATTCTGCCGACAAAGAACAGAAGCAACAGTCTCAGGCTCAGCAAATGCAGGAGCAGGAACACCCTAACGACAATCAGGAAGAAACCGCCGCTCCTCAGCCTCAGCAAGGGGACGAAAACGAAAAATACGATGAAGAAATGCAGGCCGACATTCAGCAATATCGGGAAATTCCGGAAGATGCCGGCGGCTTAATCAGAGCTTTTATCAAAAAAGAATATATGAGAAACAGATATCAGGATTGAGGTTTGAACAATGAAAAAATTTATTTTCGCACTGCTTATCGGTCTTTGTTTCAGTCTTAACGCCTTTGCCCAAACGCTCACGGCCAAGGCCAACCGAACAAATGTTCCTCAGGGAGAAACTTTCCTTCTGACATTGGATTATGACGGGGCAAACACCTCCGAAACACCTGATTTCAGCGTTTTGGACAAGGATTTTACCATTTATTCCATTTCTAATTCCTTTCAATCCCGCTATGTCAACGGCAATGTTTCACAATTGAGGCAATGGCAAGTCGCTTTAATGCCGAAAACTTCCGGAACAATTGCCATTCCGCCGATTTCTCTCGGTAATTTAAAAAGCAATTCTCTGACTATTCAGGTTTCCGACGCGGCAACAACTTCTCCCGAAGCTCAACAAGCCGGCAGCAACCAACCTCGTTTTGCTATCAGGGGAACTGCCGACAATAAAAATCCGTATATTCAGCAACAAATAAATTACACGATTACTTTATACGATACCGGTGGATTACAAGGCGAAGCTCCGCAATTTTTGGATAACGGGCAAAATGACTGGATTATTCGGAGTTTGAGAGAACCGGAAGTCAACGCCAAGGTTATCAATGGTCGTTCCGTTCGCGAAATTAAGTTTTTTTATGCCCTCTTTCCGCAAAAAAGTGGATTGTTGAAAACCCCGGAAGTCCGTTTTAACGGTTATTATCTGACCAACAGCCGTATCGGTTCGGATCCGTTTGAAGACATGTTTGGCGGCAACCTGCTCGGAGCCGGTATCGGTTTATCTGATATGTTTGCCACTCGCAATCCGGTTTCTCTTGCCGTTAAACCTTTGGAAATTCAGGTTCGTCCGGCCCCTCAGGAAAATCACGGCAACTGGTGGCTTCCGGCAACCAGGGTTACCTTGTATTCGGAATGGGAACCTAAACATCCGTCATTCAAAGTCGGGGAAGCCGTTAACCGAACAGTTTATCTGAAAGCTGTCGGCGTTGTTGAAAACCAACTGCCGGAAATTAAATTCAACAAGGTTAACGGCGTTAAGCAATATCCGGAAAAGGCTATTACTCAAAACGGTATTGAAAACAATGAAATTGTTGCCGTTAAAAAAGTTTCCAACGTTTATATCCCAAATTCCGCAGGGAAAAAGATCCTGCCGGCAATAGAAGTAAAATGGTTTAATGTCAAGACCAACCAAATGGAAACCGCCGTTCTTCCGGAAGTCAACATTAACGTTGCTCCGGCAGATTTTGCCTCGGCGGCTCCGGAAAATTCCGCTCTTCAGAACGAAACGCTTTCGCAAAGAGGACAAACTATTGAGGAAATCGGACAAGATTTAGCCGAGGCTGCAGAACAATCTGTGCCGAATATTCCTAATAATTTAAAACTTTATGTTTATGTTTCGGCGGCCTTCATTATCGGCCTGATTGTCAGCTATTTTCTTTTTCATTCCAAAAAATCTGAAGAACACGAACTGATAAGCAATTATAAAAAACGGGTTCTTGCTGCAGCAAAGAACAAAGATTTTCGAGCTCTTCGCGACAGCCTTATCGCTTGGGTCGCAGACCGGTATAAAGATGACAATATTAAAAATATTAAAGATGTTCTTAAATATACCCGCAATAAAGACTTTGAACGGCAATTGGAAATTCTGACTTCCCTGCTCTATTCCGATAATCAATCAGAATGGAACGAAAAAGCTTTCGTTGAGATTTTTGAGAAAGTCAACAAACAGAAAGTCAATCTTAAATCTGCATCGGCATCTCCGCTGCCGGATTTATACAAATAAGAAAAAGCCCCTTGATTAAGGGGCTTTTTCTTTCTCCCTCAATTGTAACAGAAATATTAAAGTTACGGGTCGCATACACTTTTTTGTTGCAAAAAAAAAAAAATGACTTAGTATAGATAGTGTGTAGGCTTTAGTTCTTATAACTGTGTGGGGTGTGCTATGATTAATACTAAGTATTTGTTATGTATTTCAACCTGTCTGCTGTTTTCAGGCAATGTACAGGCTTCTGACA
>JAGAJR010000023.1 GCA_017626035.1 Alphaproteobacteria bacterium
AGAAGAAGAACCGATATGGGTTTCCTCTCAAGGATGGGATGGGTCTCAGTGTTATGCTGACGGAACAAGCAAAGCATACGCAAGTCAGGCTAATCCTAACACCTCCATGACGTCTTATATGTTCATCCATTATCGGGATTTTGTTACCCTGGCACAAGAATATCAGCAATAAAAGGAGGTATAAATTTAAGCCCCTCAATTGAGGGGCTTTACTTTTATATTTATTTTTCAATCTGAAGAAATCCTGAAGACTGCATATTATAAAAATTATAATACATTCCTTTTTTCCGAATCAGGGTTTTATGCGTTCCTTTCTCCACTATCTCTCCTTTATCCATTACAACCAGCTTGTCCATTTCTTTTAATGTGGACAGACGATGAGCTATCGCAATGACGGTTTTGCCTTTCATCAGTTCTTTCATGGAGTTTTGAATATATTTTTCGCTTTCGCTGTCTAAGGCGGAGGTGGCTTCGTCCAAAATTAAAATCGGAGCGTTTTTCAAAATCGCCCGGGCAATGGCTATTCTCTGCCTTTCTCCTCCGGAAAGCATTACGCCTCTTTCCCCGACTTTGCTTTGATAAGCGTTCGGCAGCAGCATAATCGTCTCATGGATATAGGCTTTTTTGGCGGCTTCATAAACTTCTTCATCGCTTGCCCGTGTATTTCCGTAACGGATATTTTCCATAATCGTCCGGTTGAAAAGGCTCGGGTCCTGAGGTATCATGGCGATGTTTTTGTGCAAGCTGTCTTGTGTAACCCCCTTCACATCCTGCCCGTCAATCAATACGGCTCCCTTCTGGACGTCATAATAGCGGGACAACAGTTTTATCAAAGTAGACTTTCCGGAACCGGAACGCCCGACCAAACCTATTTTCTCTCCCGGTTTAATCTCCAGGCTAAAATTTCGGAATAACGGCTGCGAAGATTTATAGTGGTAAGTTATTTTCTTAAAAGAAATGTTTCCGTCTTTCACTTCCAGCTTTTCAGCATTGGGAGAATCTGTTATTTCGCACGGTTTGGACAACAATTTCAGCCCATCTCTGATGCCCCCGACCAACTGAGAAAACTCCGTTGCAAAAAAGCCGATGTTTCGCACCGCATTTACCAACATTCCAATCAACGAAACCGCCAAAACAACGTCGGCAATGCTTAAATCAAACTTATACCAATACAAACTGACCAATAAATAAAACAACAAATTCATCGTATCAAAAGACAATTTATTGAAGAAATCCAGAACGGCGATTTTAAACGTTTCTATCCGAAACGCTTTGGCGGCATTTTTTACCGAGCGGTAGTAATGTTGTTTTTCATACTGGAGATTGCCAAAATTCTTAACCAAGTCAGAATTGGTAATACTGTCAATCATAACACCGGTTGATTCCGAATTCAGCTTTGAACGCCGTTCGGCATAAGACACAACTTTGCGTTTGAGTTTTACCATAATAAAAAGTGTCAGCAGATTTAAAGTCAGGAAACATCCGGCCAAAGAGACATTTATAAAAAAGATAAAGCCCAAAATCATACTCATATTAATAACCGGATACATCAAGCCGTAAGTCAGGTGCATATATGCCCGCTCGGTATTATTCAATATCGTTTTAATCTTGCCGGAGACATTCCCGGCCATCTCTTCCGCAAAAAAAGAGGAAGAATGACGATGGGCAATGATAAACAAATCTTTGGAAACTTTACTCATGTAATAAGGCATAAAACGGGCATCAAGCAGGCTTTTGCATGACTCCAGCGTGCTTTGGGAAATTAAAACGGCAAAGATAATAAAGGTATAGAGAATCGCTTTATGATATATTTCGGCGGATCTGCCTTCATCCGAGAAAAAACCGACAATTTGAGAAAAAAGATAATTGCGAAAGCTAAAGAGAAACGTGCTCAGGATAATCAGAAGCAACAGTGCAAAAACAAACCATTTTAACTTACGGGCATATTTCCATAAAAATTTTGTAACAGACGGTTCCATAACTACTCCGATATTTTAATAATACGGGCGGAGTATAGCACATCATCAGGGATAAATAAACCCCTTAAATCGTTTTCGCCTTATCTAAAAACTTTCCCGTATTCAGCCGGATTTTCCATTCCTGTTTTGCCGTTGCAGATACCTCCGCAATAAAGTGTTACATTCGCTCCGATGTTTAAAACCAAGTTGCGAAATTTTTCGTTTTTCAGTAATTCCGTCCGTCAGGCAAAACAAGTTTTATTAAAAATTGACACTTTTCAGAAAACAGATATAGTAGTTTCAGGAAATTTACAAAACATAGATATATTATGAACACATTAAAAGAATGTCTGCTGCTTTTAAATTATACATGGCAGCACAAAAAAGCCTTTCTGAAAACAGAGAAAAAAGTCCGCGGATTTAACTCGCTGAGAGGATATCTTCATGATACGGACAAGCTGTTTTTATACTGGCTGTTGCTCTTCGGAGTAAAAAAAGAGCAAATTCAAAAAATTCATCGCCGTTTTGCAACTCATCATGTTGAAAACTCAAAACCCAAAAACAAAAATGATTTGATTGAAATGGCGATTGATTGGGAATGTGCCCCGATTACAAAAACAGATAAACCGCTTCTTGCCTTCTCAACCATGATTGAGCATTATCCCAGTATGGAATCCGTGATTATGCCGATTATCGCAGAATTAGGCATGTTAAACGACGAAGCTGTTCATCAGGCTTTGCAACGCAAGGTTTTTTCCGAAACAAAAATCAGAGAATTGGTTTTGCAATACCAAAACTATGCAAAACACTAATCTTAGCCGAAAGAACAAAAAAGCGTTATCAAAACAGATAACGCTTTTTTGTTTCTTATTTTGTCCCTTTTTTGCGATTTTTCAGCTTTGTTAATTTATCGCTGACAACAGAGGTATCCCGTCCCGTTTTGGCCAAACGTTCATACATTCGCTCAATTTCTTTTTCCAAATAGGCTTTTTCAATTTCATTGGACAATTCGTCCTGTTCTTCTTTGGAGCCATGATTGCAGATATTCTGCATTTCAGAAATAATATCTTCTACATGGACGGAACTATCGACTTTCTTCTTAATAAAATAAGGCAGTTCATAAGCCAGTTGGCGGGCATAAGCATAGGCCTCTTTGGTCGTATTGCAACGATTGTACCGCAGTTTCAGCAAACGGAAAGCAATTTCCAGTTCCTCACTGTCATCCACCACGATAAACGGTATCGGATCAGCAAATTTACGGGCGGAAAGTTCTTTCAGATATTCTAAAATATGATAGAAAAACCCGTTGATATTATAAATGATAAACGGTTTAATCTGAATAAAACCATCCTGCATGGCCACACAGTCATAAGCTAATTCGTCCAATGTTCCGACCCCGCCCGGAGCAAACACGATAATATCTGCTTCAAACAGTTTGTTCTTACGGTTTTCCAGAGTGTCGGTCAGGACAATATCGCTGATTTTTTGCAGAAGTTCGTCTTTCTCATAAAGTTCAAAATATTCTTGTGTCGTTACTCCGACAATCGGACTGACATCGCCGTAATATTTTTCCTTCTTGCTTTCCCAGGTTTCAATCACACCGCGGGCAACGGCTCCCATAATACCGCTGTTGGAAAAACCATAGTCCAGGCGAAACCCCATTTTGGCAATTTTAACGCCCATCTTATAAACTTCTTCCTGATACAGGGGGTCATTTCCCGGACGGGAACCACCCGACACGCATACTCGCAAGTGCTGCGGGGTTTCAATCAAACATTGTGATTTATTGCTATCTTCTGCCATGTAAATATTCTTTCTATAAAGGTTCAATGTCGCCTTTTGCCTGATTTTCATAAAAACGTGCCGCGAACTCTTCTAATTTTTCCTCGGCGATTGCCTTACGCAGTCCCTGCATCAAGCGTTGATAATAACGGATATTATGCCAAGTCAGAAGCATAATCGCAAGGACTTCATTGCACTTTTGCAGATGGTGAATATACGCTCTGGTGTAATTTCGGCAGAGCGGGCAATCACATTCCGCTTCCAAAGGACGATTATCTTCCCGATGGCGGGCATTGCGGATATTCACCGGACCATATTTGGTAAAGGCCTGAGCCGTACGACCGGAACGGGTCGGCATAACGCAATCAAACATATCCACTCCGCGTAAAACCGCACCGACAATATCATCCGGGCGGCCGACACCCATCAGGTAACGCGGCTTGTCTTCAGGAAGCATTCCCGGAGCATAGTCCAAAACCTTAAACATAACTTCCTGACCTTCACCGACGGCCAAACCTCCGATGGCATATCCGTCAAAACCGATTTCTTTTAATTTATCAGCGGAAATTTGACGCAAATCCTGATAGTCTCCCCCTTGTTGAATTCCGAAAATTCCGTAACCTTCCCGGTCGACAAAAGCTTCTTTGCTGCGTTTGGCCCACCGCATAGACATTTCCATAGATTTTTTTACCGTTTCATAAGGGGCCGGAAGTTTGACGCACTCATCCAGACACATGGTAATGTTCGAATCGAGTTTATGCTGAATTTTCATTGATTCTTCCGGACTTAAAAAGAATTTTTTTCCGTCAACGTGAGAACTGAACGTAACGCCTTCTTCGGTCAATTTTCTCAACCCCGTCAGACTCATAACCTGAAAGCCGCCGGAATCGGTCAAAATAGGTTTGTCCCAATTCATAAATTTATGCAAACCGCCCATTTTCTCAACTAAATCGGCTCCCGGACGAAGCATCAGGTGATAGGTATTGCCCAATAATATCTGGGCACCCGTTGCCGCTACCGATTCCGGCATCATTGCCTTAACCGTTCCGCAAGTGCCGACCGGCATAAACGCCGGCGTATCAATCGTGCCGTGTTTGGTGTGAAGTTTTCCCAGTCTGGATTTTCCCTGTTTTTTCAAAACCTCGAATTTAAGTGCCATTTTTACCTCAATTGTGCTTATTTTTTCACGATAATGCACTATTTGCTCCCTTTTAGCAAGGGGATTTTATTAATTGACAAGTTAGACAAAATGATAAATAGTTACATATTCTTTTTACATATTAATTTGCTATTACTAACATATTAAATATCTTTGCGTATGAGTGCAAAAGTATCTGTTTTAGAAAACGGTTTGACGGTTATTACCGAGTGCAAACCTTATACCAGAATGCTGAATATCGGCATTTGGGTTAAAGCCGGTTCTTTATATGAGACACCTGTTACCAGCGGGCTTTCTCATTTTACGGAACATATGCTGTTTAAGGGGACCAAACGCCGCAATGCCTGCCAGATTTCACAGCAAATTGCCGACCGGGGCGGAACAACCGACGCCTGGACATCTCTCGACCATACGGGATATTCCATGGAAGTCTTGATAGAGGACTGCGAATTTGCCATGGATATTCTGTCTGACATGATGATGAACCCGCAGTTTGACACCTCGGAAATAAATTTGGAACGAAAGGTTATTTTACAAGAGCAGGAAGACGAATCGCATGATCCGGAACTTATGCTCTCGGAAAGTTTCCATTCTCTTATTTATCCCGGGCAGGCCATGAGCCGGAATATTCTCGGTTCTCGCCGCAACATCCAAAACGTTACCCGTAAGAAGCTTATGGCTTTTCATAAAAATTTCTATGTCGGGTCTAACTTGATTTTATCGGCAGTCGGAAACCTTGAACACGAAAAAATCGTTTCTCTGGCTCAAAGCTATTTCGGCTCCGTTCCCAAAGGGCAATGTCAGGAAACTGCTCCTATCCACTATGTCGGAGGCTTTAAACATATTAATAAAGACTGCGACAGAGTTATGCTTGGTCTGGGATTTGACATTCCCTACCGAAAAGAGCTGGAAACGGCTGTTATCCTGATGTCTCAAATTCTGGGCACCGGCGACACCGCCAGACTGTATACCGAAATCCGAGAGAAAAAAGGACTGGTTTATGAGATTTCCGCCAATCTGCAAACCTGCAAAAAGGTTGGAATTCTGGATATTTTCGCCGAATGTAACGCCGCCAACGTGAATGAAATTCTCAAACTTATTACTCTGGAGATTAATAAGCTGAGGCATATTCTTGTTGCAGAAGAAGAACTCAACCGCGTCAAAAAACAAATGCTGGTTGCCCTTATCCGAAATATGGAACAAGGAGAGTTCGTCTGCGGAAGCAATGCCGAACAATTCATCAAGCTGGGACGACTTAAAACCTCCGAAGGGCTTATTACGAAAATCGAGCAGGTTACTCCGGAAAAAATCAGGGAGGCGGCAGAAGGTATTTTCAGTTCCAAGCTGACGTATATTGTGCACGGAAAAGTTTCCGCCTACACAACGTATGAACAGCTGCAAAAAATGCTGAACTGAGAAAACTTTATTATTTAAGCAAAAACAAACAGGGAGATTTTACATCTCCCTGTTTGTTTATTCTTCAACTTCTTCTCCGTCATCTCCGGTATGCAAATCTATGGCATAACCGGTGGCTCTTACCGTTCGGATATAATCCGGACCGAAATCATTTAAGGATTTCCGCAAACGGCGAATATGTACGTCAACCGTCCGGGATTCCACATAAATATTGTCTCCCCAGACCGTCTTTAATAAAAATTCCCTGGAAAATACTTTCCCCGGTTTTTCCAAAAGGGTTTTCAACAGACGAAATTCCGTCGGCCCCAAATGAATATAATTTTCACCGCGAAAGACTTTTTTCTCGACCAAATCCATACGGATATCTTCAAACACAAACTCTTTTTGCTGCATCAATTCAGGTGCACGGCGAAGATTGGTTTTGACGCGGGCCATCAGTTCCGGCACGGAAAACGGTTTGGTAACATAGTCATCAGCCCCGGCGGAAAGCCCCTTTACTTTATCGTCTTCTTCACCTTTGGCCGTCAGAAGAATAATCGGAATATTTTTTATATCCGGTTTACTGCGAACCAATTTACAAATTTCCACCCCGGAGAGTTCCGGCAACATCCAATCCAGCAAGATTACCGACGGACAAAACTTTTCAATTTCGGACAATGCTTTATTGCCGCGGGACTCCCATAAAACTTCGTATCCCTCTTTTTCAAGGTTATACTTCAGCAAAAGAGCCAAAGCCTCCTCGTCTTCGATAACCATTACTTTATATGCCATATTTTACACTCCCGAGACATTACTTTATGAAAAATAATACAGCCGGGTATCTTAAAATTACCTTAAAGCATCCATATTTTTCTTGTATTCCCCACCGGCAAATACTGATGTTCCGGCGACCAGAATATCTGCTCCGGCAGCAATACATTCGGCAGAAGTCATCGGATTAATTCCGCCGTCTACTTCAATTTTAATATCCCGGTCTCCAATCATGCTCTTTATCCGGGCGATTTTTTCCAATTGAGATTCTATAAAAGCCTGCCCGCCAAATCCCGGATTGACCGTCATAACCAAAATTAAATCCAACCTATCCAAAACATATTCAAGCACTTTTTCCGAAGTGGAGGGATTAAGCGACACGCCGGCCTTTTTGCCGCAATCTCGTATCAGGCTTAATGTTCTGTCCAGATGAGGGCAAACTTCGGCATGAACCGTAATAATATCGGCTCCCGCTCCCGAAAACCAGTTTATCATCTGATCCGGATTATCCACCATCAGGTGAACATCCAACGGAAGCGAAGTGTAAGGACGTATCTGGCGGACAATTCCCGGACCGAACGTCAAGTTAGGAACGTAATGCCCATCCATAACGTCAATATGTATCAAATCTGCTCCGGCCTCCGTTAAAGATACGATTTCTTTTTTTAAATTGCCGAAGTCGGCGGATAAAATGCTCGGGGCTATCAACACCATCGTTTCTCTCCTTTTTTCTGTTTCCTATTATCATAAAACAAGCTCCTTCTAAATTCCAGTAAAATATAATTGCGGGCAACTTGTTTTTCCATCTTCGGGTATTATCTCAATAGTGATGACAAGATAAAACATTAAGGAGAAAAACTATGGGACAAATGGCTGAAAAAATCAGTAAAGTCGATCATGAAGAGTTGTTGAAAATTTTGAATACCGCTTTTGCCGAAGAATGGCTGGCTTATTATCAATATTGGATTGGAGCACAGGTTGCAAAAGGCCCGATGCGTTCCACCATTGTCGCCGAATTTTTAAAACATGCCAATGAAGAATTGTCGCATGCCCAATTGCTCAGCGATCGTATCATCCAATTAGGCGGCACTCCGGTTATTGATCCGGCTGATTGGCAAAAACACGCTTTGTGCAAATATGAAGCTCCGGCAGACGAATTTATTGTCGCTATTTTGGAACAGAATCTTGATGCCGAACGCTGTGCCATCAGCCGGTATCAGCAAATCTGCGAAATGACGGGCGGAAAGGATTTTGAAACTTTCCATATGTCCAGACACATTTTGCAGGATGAACTGGAACACGAGCAGGATATTGAGGATTTCATGGAAGATATTAAAACAGCCATGGAACATGCCTGCAAGTGTGGCAAATAATTTTGTATTATTAGTTTACAGCACACCTCTAGCCGCCTGTTTTTACAGGCGGTTTATTTTTTCTCCAACAAAATATTGACAAATTTATTTAAATATTCCAAAATATGACAAAATTTTCCGCAATCGATTCAGGGGGAATTATGCAAAAATATACTATGTCCAATACAAGCGGTTTTAGCAACGAACAGGTTTCTTACAATACCGACGAGCAAAATCAAGAACCGCAAAAAATTTATTTATATCCCCCTCAACCGTTATCCCGCGAAGAATTCGGCGATATTGTCATCAGAGAAAACATCAGCCTGATGGATGATAACGAATTTGTTGAAACTTTTGGAAAAGACCGGCAGGAAATAGACGATCCGTTTACTTATATCGCTCAACATCAAGAGCTTTCCGACAACATCGTCAACCAAAGCAATCTTCTGTTAGCCAACACAATGCACAAAGTATTAGATTTGGCTTTGGATAACCGGATTGCCGATGCTCAAAACATTCTTTTGAATTTATCCAGATTCAGCGAAGACGACCAACGTTATATTTCCGCAGTTGAAGGAGAAAAAGCTCCTTATGAACTCCCTAAATATATTAAGAGCCGTTTTGCCAATATTGAAGAAATCAGTGCCATCATCGGTTTTGTAGAGTCCCTTGAAGCGGCACACACCGCTGCCAATGCCGAAACCTCCGGCTTTACCCTTTATACGGCAGAAACAATCAACAGCGAATTTGAAAATTTTGAATTGAATTTATCCGAAGAACAACAAGCCAAAATGTATTATCTGGCATCAAGGTTGTTCCGCAAAGCTAACTTTGTGCCGGGATGTTATACCGAACCGGCACCGGGTCCCGGAGAAATCGAAAGCCTGAAAAAGGTTTTGGATAAAACTTCGGACATAAAATTAATTGCCTGCTGCCGGACAAACCGCTTTAAGGCAGGAACTTTTGACGACAAAGCTCTGATTATCGCCTATAAAAGAGCTTTGACTAATGAAAACCACCCATATCGCCGTTATAAAATTAATACCCAAATCGGCGATTTATATCGGGAACGCGTTAAAAACAACAAAGTTTCTTTTAACCGCCATAATGCCGAAGACATAAAAAATCTGAGGAAAGCTGAATTATATTACATTACTGCCAAGGAAGAAGCTCCTGAAAATGAAAAACTAAATGCCCTAAAAAAAATCGCCGAACTGCAGAAGCTTCTCGGCAATAAGGCAAAATGGGCAGAAACTAAGGAGGAAATGGCATATTCTCCGCAATTTACACCAACAGACAGATGTCAGGCTCTCATCAGTCTGGCCGTTGCCATGCAAGACGAAGCAGGATTTGTTTATATGGAGAAGGCTCTGAAAGAGATTAAAAAGTCAAAACTCAAAAAAGGTGAAAAAGACCGTTTGTTTGATTTGGCTTCCGAATCTGCTCAAGAGATGACTCGGAAGGAAGAAATTCTCTCGTCAGTAAACACAAGCATTGCGAACTATAAATTAACTCCAAATAAACAACGGGTTCGTAGGCAAACTGAACGGGAATAACTTAACTCCGTCAGGTGTTAAGTTCACAAAAAAGGATATGAAAGCCTAATATTTCATATCCTTTTTTAGTATAAATATCCCTTGTACGCAGGGGAACTGATAAAGAAAAGGTTCACAATCATTTGATTGTGAACCTGTCTTTTTTTCGTACCGCGGAGGATTGCTATTTTTTCTCCTCAAAGGCTATTTGAATTTTTTTGCCTTCTTGAGAAAGGAAGTAGACCTCATAGAGAGGTTTGTCAGCGGCAACGTACATCCAGCGGCCGGGAACATCACGAACAACAACGGCCAGAGATGCAGTTTGCGTCTCCCACAGATAAACATGCTCTTCCTTGGTTTCGGCCTTCTGATCAGCAGCGGTAAACTGAGCCACGGCGGAGATGATATTTTCCCCTTTGGGATATTCAAAAACCAATGTGGTGTCAGCTTTGAGTTCAGTAACCATGTGAACTTTTTTGACGCTCTGGGCGGAAACGGTTCCTCCGCAAATCACAGCTATTGCTATGACGAGAAATTTTAATAATCTCATATACAATTTAATTTAGGTGAAACAATTCTTATTTATTTGAATTGTAAAATACCATATTTTCGAAATTTTGTCCACAACAAAAATGCTACAAATTTAAAAATAAAGAAACCTCCCTTAGGGGAGGTTTCTTCAATCATATTGTAAGGCTTAGAGTTCGCCGTCGGCATAGCGTTTTGCCATAACAGACAACGGAATGGCCTTAATTTGGTCGGCATGGCCGGCAGCACCAAATGCAATATAACGGGCTTCGCAGACCTTCTGCATTTCTTCAATTGCCGGTTTCAGATATTTACGAGGGTCAAATTCCTTCGGCTGTTCGGCAAACAACTTGCGAATTGCACCGGTAATAGCCATACGGCAGTCCGTATCAACGTTTACTTTACGAACACCGGACTTAATGCCGCGAACGATTTCTTCAACCGGAACACCGTAAGTTTGAGGGATTGCACCGCCATAGGCGTTAATTAAGTCTTGCAACTCCTGCGGAACGGAAGAAGAACCGTGCATAACCAAGTGAGTATTCGGCAGTTTGGCATGAATTTTTTCAATAACGTCAATTGCCAAAATTTCTCCATCCGGCTTGCGGGTAAATTTATAAGCTCCGTGAGAAGTTCCGACGGCAACAGCCAAAGCGTCAACATTGGTCAGTTCCACAAACTTTTTGGCTTCATCCGGGTTGGTTACCAATTTATCTTTGGAGATAACACCTTCGGCACCATGTCCGTCTTCTTTATCGCCTTTACCGGTTTCCAAAGAGCCGATAACGCCGAGTTCGCCTTCAACGGAAGCACCGACAGCGTGGGCACGAGCAACAACTTCTTTGGTAACATTAACGTTGTATTCAAAAGTAGAAGGAGTTTTGCCGTCAGCGGCCAAAGAACCGTCCATCATAACGGAAGAATAGCCGTTAACAATAGCAGACTGACAAATGTTTACGGATGAACCGTGATCCTGGTGGATACAAACAGGAAGTTCCGGATACATTTCAATCGCAGCAGCAACCATATGGCGGATCATCGGATCGCCGGCAAACTTACGGGCACCTGTTGAAGTTTGCAAAATAACCGGTGCATTAACTTTTTTAGCGGCATTCATTACGGCCAAAATCTGTTCCATATCATTGATATTGAAAGCAGGAACACCGTAATTGTTTTCTGCGGCATGGTCAAGAATCTGACGCATAGATACTAAAGGCATATTTTTCTCCTTAATGTAATTTTATGTTTTCGCTATTGGCAAATATATTCCATTGGTTGTGCTTTGCAAGTTTTTTTTAGGGAAGTTCTTAATTAAAACATTAATCGTTAATAAACTTGATTTTTATAAAAAACTATTTATACTCCGAAATACAAATTTGATATTTTTTTGTCTAACACAATAAATTTTACGATTATGGTTGAATTTTTATTTTCCGGATTTATCGGAATGTTACTGGGTGTACTGTTTTTTGTTTCAGCAAAACGCTATGCCCACGAAGAGTATGAAACCTCATGGCTGTGGATGCTTCTTCTTTTCGCGGCCGCATCAGTTTTCGGTTTCCTGGATTTTTCCAAGCCGTTTCTGTTTACCTTTTTGGGCTGCACAGCTTTGACGGCATCGATTCTTACGGTCAGGAAAATCTTTTATCATCGCAGGAGCGTAAATCGTCGCCCCTTTGCTCAAAGATATGGAAATTGGCTGATTTACTTTTGGCTCATTTGGGCTGTAATCTTTACTCTCCGGATGCTTTTTTGAGGCATACCAAACATTTTTCAACCGCTTCGGATTTAATTTTCCGAAGCGGTTTTATTTTTAGACAAAACCGATGACAAATTTATATTTTATGGTATACTCATAGTTAAATATTATATGAGGTTTTGTTTATGAATATCTTTAAAATAGCAAATTCTTATCTGGTTTTGAAAGGAAAGTCTGTCCTTCCTTCCGAGAAAGAACGAGCTTTGAAATTAACTTTTGAAGGTTATGAAGCCGTCAACGGAGCAACATATCAATCTTTTGACGCCGAACAATCGTTTGTTTTAGGAGCGGAACTTCCCCTCAGCGAATATAAATATGCTCCCAAAGAATACAGAAACGAGCTCAAAGATAAAAAAACTCAACAAGAAGCTATCAACAAAAATCCCGGATATACTTTTATTTATGCCGATTTTACCGTAAACGACAAAGATGTTCCCGAGGGGTTTAAAAACATTGGCGGCAAAATTCATAACGAATGTATCGTTTACAAAATGAAGTATGACGAATCTTCGCAGAGTTTTATTCTTACAGATGAACAGGGACGCCCTTGCAGCCGTTACAAAAATCATGCGGAAAGCGATAAAGATTCTATCAAGATGTATTTGAATATGTATGCTTTTGAGAAAAAAGACTATCTCAGACTGCAAGCCATTCACAAAGCCCTTAACAACAAACGCATAACGCGAGCGGCTCTGGCTCCCAGAGACCGGGCATTGATAACCGCTTATGAAGAAACCGTAAAACGTGTTCAAAAAGAGCAGAAACAAAAGAAATTCACATTTCGCCATGAAATGACTCATATCCGCAACAGAATATGCAACAACAGCTTCAATCTGGCTCTCAACAGAGGAAAGCTCAGTCCGGAAAACCGATTTCGGCTTGCCCAATATGACGAAAAATCCGCTCATCTGGCAGAAAACCTTGAAGCTGTCCGGCAATATCTGAACAACGGCAACTTAAATGATTTCAGTGTTTTTCCGGAAAAAAGCCAATGGCTGGTTGACAAGCTACAATCCGTTCCGGTTCATAAAAGGAAACTTTTGCTCAGCAATAAACAAATGCTTGTGGAAGGCACTTTTGCTTATTGGGACAAAGTACATTCAAAAAGCTATCTCTTCCAGTTTGAAAACATTGTTCGAAAATGGGCAAAAAAATCGCCTGTTTCTTTTATGGGAAATGATGACAAAGAATACCTCAAACGCCGTGCCAGAATGTTAACATTTAAAATGCTGAATCCGCTCACAATGAAAGAAGAACAAATTGATTTTTCGGCGTTTATTCAAAAAGATATTCCGATTACGCCTCAAGTTCAAAAACAGGTTATTAATCCGGCCGAGGAAATTATACAAAAAAGAAAAGACAAGCTTAACAAATATGGCATCACAAAGAAAATGGTTCATTATGTTCAGCAGTGCCATTGGAGAAATAACCTTACGCCTTTCCATAACGGCGGCAACGACGGACGATGATTGCAAAAAAGCTCCGTTTAACGGAGCTTTTTTATTAATCGGCATATGGGTTTCCGGTCTTGCGGACGGTAATGCGAATCGGAATTCCACCCAAATTAAACGTCTCCCGCAGATTATTAACCAGATACCGAAGATAAGCATCCGGCAAACCTTCCGGATTACTTGAAAAGATATAGAATGAAGGCGGACGGGTTTTCGCTTGTGTAATATAGCGAAGCTTAATCCTTCTTTTGTTTTTGCCGAGCGGCGGCGGATTATTGTCCAAAACATCCTGAAACCACTTATTCAGCGGAGCCGTCGGAATACGGACATTCCAACGGTCATATACTTTGAATACCGCACTCATCAGCTTGTCCAGCCCTTCTTTTTTAAGAGCGGAAACCGTAACCGTCGGGACACCTTCCACCTGCGTCAACGACGTCTGCAGCTTATCGTTCAATCTTTGCAAGGCCTCTTTGCGATTGGCAATATCCCACTTATTGACGGCAATGACCAAAGCTCTTCCCTCATCAATTACCTGACGAGCAATTGTTAAATCCTGCTTGTCCAAAACGGCATCGGCATCTAACACAAGTATTACCACCTGAGCCATAAAAGCCGCATGTTTGGTTGATGCCGCCGACATTTTTTCAAGAGAATCGGAAACGCGGGACTGTTTTCTCAATCCGGCCGTATCAACCAGATTGATTTTCCGTCCTTTCCACTCCCAAGCAACGGTAATCGCATCTCTGGTTACGCCGGCTTCAGGACCGGTCAGCATTCTTTCATCATTCAGCAAAGCATTCATTAAAGTTGATTTGCCTACATTCGGGCGACCGACAATTGCCAACTGAATCGGACGAGACTTGATTTTTTCTTCATCTTCCGTTTCGTCTTCTTCTGTTTCACGGATTTCCTCTTCCGGCTTGGCCTCTTCAACTTCTTTCAGGGCATCATATAAATCAAGCAGCCCCAAACCATGCTCTGCCGAAAAAGGTATCGGTGTTCCCAACCCCAGTTTATATGCCTCAAAAATGCCGTCTTCCTGGAGTTTTCCTTCACATTTATTCGCCAACAGAATAACCGGTTTCCCGCTTTGGCGGACTAAATCGGCAAAATGTTCGTCATACGGCTGAAGACCATCTCTGGCATCAAATAAAAATAAAGAAACATCGGCTTCTTCAATGGCTCGCCTGGTTTGGTCCCACATTCTCTTTTCCAGATTATCCTCATTGGAATATTCATATCCCGCCGTATCAATAATCAGCATTTTAATATCGCGAAGTTTGGCTTCTGCTTCTTTACGATCTCTGGTTACACCCGGCTGGTCGTGCACAATGGCCGTTTTTCTGCCCACCAAGCGGTTAAACAAAGTTGATTTTCCGACATTCGGGCGACCGATAATGGCTACTTTTAACATTCCGATATTCCTATTTATAAGCCAATAATTCAGCGTCTTTTGTAGTTAATACGGTATATCCGTATGCAACAGCCGGCGGCAGTTCCACTCCGTCATCCAAAGAAATAAAACTCAGGAATTTTCCCGTATACGGAGAAACCGCAAAAGCATATCCGTTAGATGTGGTTATCAGCAAACGGTTATCGGTTAAAACCGGACCGGTTGCAAAAACGCCGACTTTGTCTTCAATTGAATTTCCGGTCGGAATTTTGGTGTTCCAGACAATTTTGCCGCTTGCCGTTTCGACCGCCAGCAAATCTAAATCATTGGACAGGACAAACAAATATTTTCCGGCAATCCACGGCTGATTAACGCCGCCGATTTCCAGTTCCCATATCCGGGCACCGCTTCGTAAATCTATTGCTGCCAGGACATTATTGTTTCCAACGGCATATACCCTATCTCCGTCAATTACCGGAGAGGCTTTAATCGCATTGATGTCTGTCAGAGAATTTTTCCGTTTTCCGGAAACCAGAATATCTGCCCATAACGGGGAACCCGTGGAAGCCTTAAACGCCCGCAATTCTCCGGTTGAAAAAGCAGCAATCACGACATCTTGTTTCGGGCTGTAAGCCGGGCTGGCTCCACCGACCAATACTGTTGCTTCCTGAGATGACTTATAACGCCACAATTCCTCTCCCGTTTCAGGATTTAAAGCAATTAACAGATTATCTATGGTTTGAACAAGAACTTTGTCTTCTGCAACCGTCGGAGCTATGCGTATCGGGGTTTCGGCATCATATCTCCATATTTTTTTACTGCTGACCATATCCAAAGCAAATACGCCGCCGAATCCGGTGGTGGCATATACTTTTTTATTCATAACGGCGACACCGGCACCTTTCATGGAAATTGCCTTATCGTCCTTATTCAAAGGTTTCAACCTTCTTTTCCAGATTTTCTTGCCGTTATCCAGACGGAATGCGGAAACAACGGCTTCGGCATCAATCGTAAAAACAACCTTGTGGGCAATAACCGGAGAAGCAATCAGGAAATCCCGGCGGGAAGATCCTTCGCCGAAACCGCTGTCCCATTTGGCTTTCAATTTATTTCCGGTCAACAAATGTCCCATCAGGTGTTCGGAATTTCCGCCGTTTTGCGTCCACGAGGTATTGGCTTCCGGACGCGGCAGGACAATTTTAACCTCACCGGGAGCGTAATCCGGCTGAAGAGCGGATTCATTATCCAAAACGGAAATTCTTTCCCCGTCTAAAGCTATTTTATCCTTTTCAAACAAACTGCATGACGCCAGCAAGAGGCATAAGCCTGAAAATGCCAGTTTTTTATACATCGCCGAATCCATTTAAAACCCCACTGTGTTAAATACTACTGTTCACTGTCCAGAATAGAAAGCATATCCTGAACTCTGGCTTTTAAAGCTTCCGGAACATTATCCGTATTCAGGATATCCGTATACATTTTTTTGGCACCGTCGATGTCTTTGTCGCGGATAGCCAGCATTGCCAACATTTCCAAAGCGATATTTCTCCAACTGGTATTTTCATCGACGAGAGGACGAAGCAGTTCTTTTATTTCTTCGCTCGGAGCTGTATCTAACTTATAAGAAGCCAATTTGACGGCAGCCATATTGCGAAGTTTTCCGTTTACTTTTTTATCCTGAACCAAGATATTAAGAATATTCAAAGCCTCTTCCTGTTTACCTTGTTCAAAGAGAATATTGGCCGTTTGCAGTCTGGCAATATCGGCATAGATTCCGTGATTGGCCTGCTGCATTTTATCCAATACAACGATACTTTCGTCATATTTGCCCTGATTTTGCAGGCTCAACGCATAAGAGTACGTATCAGCCCAAGTCTGATTGCGTTTCAGTTTCCAAGCCTTAAACGTTTCGAAACTGACTGCGGCAGTCAAAACGACAGCCAAGGCAGCAATCATATACAGACCATATTGGTTCCAAAATTTTCTGATACTTTCATTTTTAACTTCTTCGCTTACTTCTCTGAAGAAAGTTTCATCAGCGTCCATTCCGTCTCTTTTTTTCATATTGTTCTCTCTTTAGAATCTTAAATTAACACATTGTTATATTTATAACCTAAAAGCACCGGTTAGCAAATTATTTATTCCAACAACCACCAAATTTATTTAATAACCTCATTAATCAGGAATTTTTTAACCCACCGCAAATCGTCTATCGGCAGTTTCTTTCCGAAAACAAGCGTTTTTTCATCCGAAGCAATTGCCACAAAATAGCGTTCTGTCGCCGGATTAAACGTTACATCAATCGCTTCTATCTTATCCTTGCGAAGTTCATCCTTCTTTCTGGAGAAAAGCATAAACTTGTGAACGATAATGATTTTTTCACACTTAATAACGATTTTATCTTTGCGGAAAAGAGAATAAACCAGAGCCAGAACAAATAAAATTCCTGCCGCATATCCGCTCAAAACCCAAGGATTACGCTCCTGCTCCTGATTCAAATAGGATGTCAGGGCCATAATAAAAGCACTGCCTAAAACAAAAATGCAAAACCACATAATTAAATTATAGGCATCCCAGCGGATTTTTCGAGCCTTAATAACCGTTTTGTCTGCTTTTCTGACATAAGCGATTGTCGGCGGAAGCGGAGCCCTGTCATCAAACTGATTGGCCAAATGCCATTTTTCCGCCATTTCTTTAATGGACTTATTCAAATCCTCAATATCTCTGCTGACCATTCCCTCATCAGTCATAATCAATGTCGGCATGTTCAGCATTCGGGCATAATATTCCCATTTTTTGCGGATATATTTGCCGCTGGTACTGATATACAGAGGTATCGTCTTAAAAGAATTCTTATGATAAAGTTCAATGATATATTTGTTTTTATTCAGCATACCGAACTGAAAAAACTCTATCCGGAGACGCACTCCTTCATAATTCTTTATCTTATCCTTATAAGTTTTTTTCTCACCGAAAACCGGACGATGAACAACAATGACGTTTCCTTTGTCGTCAAGGGCAACTTTTTTGTAGCGAATGTATGAAAAAATCAGGGAAATAATTATTCCCAGCCCTACCATCGTAACCACGGCATCAAAAAAATACGGATTAATCAGAGATTCATAAACCGGTTCGTCGGTAACATTTTCTCCGAAAATATTTATTTTGGCAGGGAAACCGTAAAAAAACTCATATACGCCCAAAATAACCAGGGCCATTCCGAGCAAAAGTCCCGGGTACAATATCCGCAAGGCGATACGATCCGATTTTTGGGTCGGACGGTGGTCCACTTTTAATTCATAGCTGTGGCTGAAGTGATCTGGAGCGTTATTCATTATAATATTCCCCTTTGTTTTAGGATAGATAATCAGTCTGACAAAGTTATGCTATATTATTTTTATTAAATAATCATCTTTTATTTTCAAAATATGTTTTTTTAGTTTTAACTTATTTTAATAATATATGTGTAATATAATATGCAAGTTATTAAAAATGTGTGATAGCAAAAGGATATATTATAATGGGAAGTTTCGAAATTTTTACCAACCCGACACATTTAGCCATTACTTTAACCGCATTGGCTATTTTGTTCATTGCCGTCAAATTCAGTAACAGCGACGATTTGAATATCGGCAAAGGAATCTGGTTTTTGATGTTTGGCCTGGGCATTGAATTCCTTTCCTCCTGGCTGAGTTTCAAAACATCCGAATATTACGCCCAAGGCGTTTCGATTACCCTGCTTGTGGCCATGGAACTGCTTTTGCTTTTGGTGGCCATGGTTTTTCTGGCCATTGCCGCTTCCCAGATTTTAATTAATAATCTTCCCAATCTGCCGGTTGTCGCCCTCTTGACCGGCGTTGGTTTGCTGGCCATTATTTATTTTGTCTTCATTTCTCCCGACGGCAATATGGTTATCAGTATGCGGCAGATTTTCCCGATTGCCGGATTTGCTTATATCTCGGCAAGTTTCTGGTCAAAAAGCTTTATCCGCAATCACGGAGGATATTTGCTGGCTGCCCTTACCACCGGATGCGTTACCGTTGTTCTGGCTCTAAGACTTCTCGGTTTTGAATATTTTCAAAACGAAAGCTGGTATGTTTCTGCCTTAACCTATGTTTCTCTGGGCATGGCCGTTTTAATGATAAAAACGGAATGGGTCAGAAAAAAACTTGATGACGCCAAACTGGAAATTGAAAAATACAATACCCGAATTGAAGAAATCATCAAATCTTCACCTTTCCCGATTATCATCTCCCGCTTAAGCGATGACAAACTTATTCTTGCCAATAACAATGCCGTAAAACTGTTTGGTATTGAGGCATCCGAGTTAGACCGTTACCGTCTGAAAGATTTTTTTGCGGATTCAGAAAACAGAAAATTATTAAACGAACGCTTGGAAAGAGAACGGGAAGTTCAGGATTTTGAAATTCTGGTTAAAACACCGACCGGAAATTCTCCGTTCTGGCTTTTGACTTCGGCCAATATCATCGACTACAACTACGATATTGCCATTTATGCCGCTTTTCAGGATATTACTTCCCGCAAAAACAGAGAAGCCCTGTTGAAAAATCAGGCAACCAGAGATCCGTTGACTTCACTGTTTAACCGCCGTTATTTTGAAGAAGAAGTCAGCAAACGTATTGCGTTATCTCGTATGAACGGAACAAATTTCAGCGTTTTGATGATTGACGCCGACCACTTTAAGCGGGTTAACGACACCTACGGGCATAAAGTGGGCGACAAGGTTTTGATAGAACTTGCCTCTACTTGCGAGCGGGCTCTCCGGGACGATGACATAGTTGCCCGTTACGGCGGAGAGGAATTTGTGATTTATCTGGCAAAAGTCAATGCCGAAAAAGCCAAAACCGTTGCCGACCGTCTCAGAGAAACGATTTCCAAGATTGTGGTTTACTCTGAAATCGGCGAACCTATTCATTTTACCGTCAGTATCGGTATTTCTTCCTCAAATATTTCCGATAATATCGACACTTTAATCAAAACTGCCGACGAAGCTTTGTACAAGGCCAAAGAAAGCGGTCGAAACCGTTGTGAAATCTTTACGCCTGACGACATGAAAAGCTTTAACAGCGAAGAGAAAAAAGAACATAAAGACGAGAGTTTGAACCGGCACCCTATTTTTGACAAAGAAGAAACCGAAGAAATTTCGTTACTTGACGGGATTGCCGCCAACCACATTCTTGATACGCAAACAACGATTGAAGCTGTTCAACCGCAGACTTCTCCAACCGTAACGGAAAACATTCCCGAGCCGATTTTATCGCATCCGGCGATGACTTCTCCGTTTACACAACAGCCGCAGCCTCAGGCTCAAGCGGTTCCGACACCGCAGCCGGCTCCAACTCCGGCAGCTCAGCCACCGGCTCAACAACATCCGGAGCCAACTCCTCAGGTTCCGCATCCGGCTGAAGTTCAACAACCCAAACCGGTACAACCGGCACCACAACCCCAGCCGCAAATGGCGACTCCGGCTATACCGCAACCACAGCGGCCAGTCCCTCCGGTTGCCCAGCCACAACCTGCTCAAGCCCCTCGTCCGGTTCCGCCGACACAACCGGTTCCGAATCCGGCTTCTGTTCCAAGTGCTCCGGTTCAGCAAGTTCAACAAACTCCGCCTGCTCCTCAGCAGCCTGTTGCTCCGGTACCGTCCGCTCCGCAAACAAAAGAAAAGGAAGAGGAATATTTCCCGATTTTAGGCATAGACAACGAGGATTTATAAAAAACGATGACCTGCCTTGTAAGTGAAATCTGCGGAGGATGCCGTTTTCGGAATTTGGATGAAACGGCTTACCGGCAAAAAAAAATAACCGCTTTTGAGCAAATGCTTAAAAATATTCACCAGGAGAATATTCCTCAGGGACAGCCGGTTTTTATTCCCGACGGATGCCGTCGAAGAGCCGGATTGGCTTTTCAATACAGAAAAGGCTCTCTTATCCTCGGTTTCAACGAAGCCCGCAGCGAAAATATTATCAATATTACCTCCTGTTCCTTGCTCACGGAAAAGCTTAATGCCGTCCTGACCGACATCCGGCAGCTTTTGACTGAAATTTGTACCGTTCCTTTTGTGGAAGGAAAAGGCAAAAAGCAAAAAACATCTTACCTTAATACGGGCGATGTCTTTATTTGCGAAGCAGATAACGGCATTGACGTGGTTTTGGAATTTGATAAAGCTCTTGCTCTGGAACAACGGATGATTATTTTTGAAACCGTTCAAAACACCAACGGCATTATCAGGATTTCCCACCGCCGCAAAGCCGATACATTTCCCGAACCGATTGCCGAAAAAGTCAAGCCAATCATTAATATTGCCGGATATGACATTTATATTCCGGCCGGAACATTTTTGCAGCCGTCCAAAGCCGGTGAACAGGCTTTAACGGATTTGGTCATAAAATATCTCGGAACCACGGAAGGAAAAATTGCCGATTTGTTTTGCGGGGTCGGAACTTTCTCTTATCCGCTTTCCCGCAACATCAACAATAAAATATTTGCCATTGACTCTTCAGCCGAGTTATTGGAAGGGTTTCGCACCTCTGTTAACAAAAATATGATTTCCAATATTACGATTGCCGCAAAAAATCTCTTTAAATATCCGTTGGATGAACAAGAATTAAAGGGATTTTCCGCCATTGTCTTTGATCCGCCGCGATCCGGTGCCGCCGCCCAAGTCAAAAAAATCGCCGAGATGGCGGAGAAGCCGGAAAAAATCATTGCCGTTTCATGCAATCCCAATACCTTTTTCAATGACGCCAATACATTAATTTCCGCCGGATATAAAATAAGCGAGATTACTTTGGTCGACCAATTTATTTATTCTAACCACAGCGAACTTGTTGCTCTGTTTACAAAATAACCGCAACGTTTTATAGTTAAAGCATCTTTTTGAATAGGACCTTTCAAATGCTAAAAAAAATTATCGCTTTTCTTTCAGTTGTCTTTATTTCTTCCTGTTCTTATTGGCAGTCCGGCGATTATAACATTTGTCCCAGAGTGCAAATCAATCGGGATAATGCTTACCTGACGCAAGTCGTCAATTATAAAGAGCAGTTTCAAATCAGCCTTATCGGGCATGAAGGTTTTTGTTATTTTGATGCAAAAACCAATCAACATAAGGCCAGAATCTCCGCTTTGTTTGAAATAAAACGCCTGCGTCCGAGCGATGAAACCGCCGTTGACTTTGCTTATTATACTTCTGCGGTTAAAGGCCCTAAAGAATTTTTGGGCAAGAAAACCTATTACGAACATGTTCAAATTCCGGCAGACGAAAAACTGGTCGAATACAAAAGCCGTCCTGTTGACGTTCGTATTCCGGAAAGTATGAAATATTCTTTTGACATAACTCTCGGAATGGTCATCAGCCCGGAAGAATTTAAATATAACAAACGAACTTTTGATATTAATTACAAATATTACAATAATTAGAAAACAACAGGAGTATGTATAATGTGTTTTTGCAAATGTAAGAAACAAGCCCGCGATATGGCCAATGCCATTCGTTTTCTGAGTGCCGACGCTATTGAAAAATCAAAATCCGGACACCCGGGAATGCCTTTGGGTATGGCTGACGTCGCCACTGTTTTGTTTACAAAATACATTAAGCTCAATCCGAAAACGCCGCACTGGTTTGACCGCGACCGTTTTGTTCTTTCCGCCGGACACGGCTCCATGCTGATGTATTCCCTGCTTTATCTGTTGGGATATGAAGATATCAGCATTGACGATATTCGCAACTTCCGCCAACTCGGGGCAAAAACAGCCGGGCATCCGGAATACGGGCATCTTGTCGGTATTGATATGACAACAGGCCCTTTGGGACAAGGAATTTCCTCTTCCGTCGGCATGGCATTGGCAGAAAGAATCCTGAATGCAAAATTCGGCGATGACGTATGCAGCCACTATACTTATGTGATTGCCGGGGACGGCTGTCTGATGGAAGGTATTTCCGAAGAGGCTATTTCTTTGGCCGGTCATCTCGGCCTCAACAAGCTGATTGTTTTCTGGGACAACAACAACATTACCATCGACGGCAATGTTACCGCGGCTAACTCAACCAACCAGATTAAGCGTTTTCAGGCTGTGGGCTGGAATACTATTGAAATTGACGGGCATAATTATAACCAAATCGACAAAGCGATTAAAAAGGCTCAAAAATCCTCCAAGCCGACATTAATCGCCTGCAAAACCAAAATCGGCTTCGGTGCTCCGACAAAATGCGGCACATCCAAATGCCACGGGTCTCCTCTGGGAGCGGAAGAAGTTGCCGCAATGAGACAAGCTCTGAATTGGAATTATGATCCGTTTGTCGTTCCCGATGAAATACTTACCGCTTGGAGAACAGCCGGAAAAAGAAACGAAGCTGAATATAAATCTTGGGAACAAAGAGCAAAAGCAAAAGGCAAAGAATTTTTGGATACGATTGCCGACAAACTTCCTCGCGGTTGGGACAAAGATTTAAAAGAACTCAAGAAAAAAGCCATTGCAGAAAAAACAAAAGTCGCCACTCGCAAAGCTTCCCAACTCTGTCTGGAAGCCATTGTTCCGAATGTTCCCGAAATTGTCGGCGGTTCCGCTGATTTGGCTGCCTCAAACTTAACCTTTGTCAACGGAATGAAAACCGTGGTTAAAGGCGATTATAACGGTAATAACGTTATGTACGGCATTCGCGAACACGTTATGGGAGCCGTGATGAACGGGATGTCCCTGCATGGCGGCATTATTCCTTACGGCGGCACATTCTTTGTTTTCTCAGATTATATGCGTCCGGCTCAAAGACTGGCTGCTTTAATGGGAATCCGAGCCATCTATGTTTTGACTCACGATTCAATCGGCGTCGGCGAAGACGGTCCGACCCATCAACCGATAGAACATTTGGCATCTTACCGTTGTATGCCGAATATTCTGACTTTCAGACCTTGTGATGTGGTTGAAACTGCCGAAGCATGGCAGATTGCCATTGAGACGGACAACAAACCAAGCATCTTGGCTTTGACACGGCAAAATCTTCCGCTCTTGAGAACTTCTGCCGACAGTAACCTGACCGCCCGCGGCGGATATGTTATCTCCGATACGACTAAAGGCAAAAAACGTCAAGCTACTTTGATTGCCACCGGTTCCGAGGTTTCTCTGGCTGTTGAAGCTCAGGAAAAACTCAGAGAAGAAGGTATTGAAACGGCTGTCGTTTCCATGCCTTGCACCGAACTGTTTGATGCTCAGGATTTAACCTATCAGGAAGAAATTCTCGGTTCGGCTCCGCGTATTGCCATTGAAGCTGCTTCCAAATTCGGTTGGGAAAAATATGTCGGCTTAAAAGGCGATATTATCGGTATGGACGGTTTCGGAGCTTCCGGTCCGGCTGAAGAATTATACAAATACTTCGGCATTACGGTCGAAGAAGTTATCGACAGCGTTAAAAACTGTCTGAAAGATTAAAATAAAAAAGCCCCTCAACCGAGGGGCTTTTTTTAACAGTAAGAAACATTTACCGCCAACCCGGCCAGTGATGTTTCCTTATATTTATTATTCATATCAATTCCGGTATCAAACATGGTTTTAATAACGCTGTCCAAAGAAACGATATGATCTCCGTCGCCTTTCAAAGCGATACGAGCCGCATTAACGGCCTTAACAGCCCCCATGGCATTTCTTTCAATACACGGAACCTGAACCAATCCGCCTATCGGGTCGCAAGTCAGTCCCAAATTATGTTCCATGGCAATTTCAGCGGCATTTTCAACTTGTTTATTGGTTCCGCCCATTGCCGCAGCCAAGCCTCCGGCAGCCATTGAGCAAGCCACGCCGACTTCACCCTGGCAACCGACTTCGGCTCCGGAAATTGAGGCGTTTGTTCGATACAGGCTGCAAATTGCCGAAGCGGTCAACAAAAACTTCCAAATGCCTTCTTCAACCGTATACGGAGATTTCTGGGAAGCAAAACGTTCATAATACCGCAACACTGCCGGAATAATCCCCGCCGAACCCATGGTCGGAGCAGTTACAATTTGTCCGCCGGCAGCGTTTTCTTCCGCCACGGCAAACCCCCACAAATTAATCCAGTCTATCATCAACAGAGGATCATAATCATTATTACGGAATTTTTCTTCCAGACGTTCGTAAATCTCCGGAGCCCGGCGTTTGATATTTAATCCCCCCGGAAGGTTGCCCTTGGACTTCATTCCCCGGTCAATGGCGTTTTGCATAATGCCGTGAATTTTTAAAACCCCGGCTATCACGTCTTCCTGTTTTCTTAACGTACATTCATTTTGAAAAACAAGATTTGCTATTGATTTATCATGTTTTTCACACAAGGCGATAAGTTCATTGCAGGTACTGAAATCATACGGAACTTTATACGGTTCCCGCTCAATCCTGTTGTTCATTTCATCCTGACGGGCAATGGTTCCGCCGCCGACGGAAAAATAAACTTCTTCCAAAAGGCATTTTCCTTTGCCGTCAAAAGCTTCAAACTTCATCCCGTTAGAGTGTTCCGGCAGAAAAATCTCTTTTTCAAACACTACGTCTTTATCCAAGTCGAACTTTATCGGCTTTTCCTGAGACAAGTGCAAGAGACCGTCTCTCTGAACAGCCACGACATAAGGTTTTTCCGGATCAATCGCTTCCGCTTCCAAACCCATCAGACCATAAATGACGGCTTTGACGGTTCCGTGTCCGACCCCGGTCAGTGCCAAAGAACCGTATAAGGTTATCTTAACCCGCTCCACTTCCGAAAAACAGCCTTTGGCGTGAAGGTTGTCAATATAACGTTTGGCCGCACGCATCGGGCCGACAGTATGTGAACTCGAAGGGCCGACGCCTATCGAGAAAATCTCAAAGAAACTGTAATACATTCATCACTCTCTTAAAAATATGTCCGGATATCCTTATAAGGTTTGATACCCAGCTCTTTTTGGACTTTTGCAATATGTTCCGAAATATCGCTCCAAGTTGAATATCTGTCAATGAAAGCTTTAGCTTTTTCCGGAGATTTTGACAATTGAATTGCTATTGTTTCATCCAAAATTTTGTGCATAGCCTCGTTCATTTTATCAAAATGAATAACCAGTTTGTTGTCTGCATCAAAAGAAATGGCTCCGTGTTCCCGCAAGAAATTGAAATGAATCAAATCTCCGACACGGTGCGGCTGAATCAACTGCGGTTTGGCTTTTAAGAACAAGCGGATAATCCAAGTTGCATAAACCTGTTTCAGAGTTTCTTCAGTGATAACTCCGGCTTTGACATATTCCGGCATAAAGGTTATGGAAACCACATCGGCCTTGTTTTCTTCAATCGTGTGTTTATAAACCCCCAAAGCATTCTGATATTCGCTGTTTGGTCCCAAAGAGTGTCCGTTTTCATGGCCGATAACAAAAATATGTTCCGCCTCCGGATTGAAATATTGATGAAACTCTTTAGCCACCAAAGCATCTAACATTCTTTGCGTTTTTGCTTTGTCATGGCTTTGGCGAACCTGACGGTGGTACACGTTTCTTCTGCCACCGCCGGTTTTTACCGATAATTTATCATTGTTCGGCAAATTTTGAGCCGTGGTAATGGCTCCCCGGCACTGAGCATAATCTCCGGTCAAAGCAACCAAATCCGCGTCAACCATCGTTTGGTTTACATCTCCTCCTCCGGCTACGGACTGAACATAAGAATCGCTATAAGGCATTAACTTGGCCAATTTGCCCATTTGTTCCTTAAATTTCAAAATTAATTCCGTGCCTTTTTTGTTGACGATACCGACACGAATGCCCAACATATCCTTGGAAACGACTTCAATTCTCTTTTCTGCCAGACGGGAAGACAATTCAGCATTTTCGCAGATTGTCGGGGTCATTTCGTCGTCATAATTTTCACGGCTTACCGTAAATTCCAGATTAGTGTCCTGCATTTGTGCCCAATGGCGGTCAGCCAGCATATCCATATCTTCATTATTCTGCAAAAACGCCTGAGCCTGCCAACCAAGATAATCTTTAAACAAATCATCCGTCGCATAATGAGCAGCAACTTCCAATTCATTTGCCATAGCAGAAAACTCTTTGGCAAAATATTCCGTGTAGTCTACGGCTTTCAATTCATTACCGCTGCGACGCACCATAGTTCTGGCACTGAGAATTTTTCTGACTTCGTCCGTTTTTCCTTCATCCAGCATTTTAGCGATGATTTTATGAAATTCTTCCACGCTTAAATCTGTCGGGTAAAAATTTCTGCCCTTATATCCCTCAACTCCGGCAAAGATTTTGACAGGTTCCTGATCCACCCCGTTCAAACCGGTTACCCCGTTCAGGGAATTGAATATTTTCAAAGCATTTGCGGCATATTCGCTTCCTTTGGCAGCTTCTTCCAATCCTTTTTTCAGGGTTCTGTTTAACGGATGATCCTGCTCCAGTGCGACGTCATTCATTATTTTGGCTGCAGCCACCAAATGAGCCAACGCTTTTTTATCGCCTTCGGGAAGAGTTTTATAACCCTCAAATTCCATATTAACCATTTCAATCGGAAGCATTTCTTCCTGCACCATATGAGCCAGTTTTTCTTCCGGAATTGCAATTTCGTATCCGTTAATTTTCATCTTTCTTTATCTCCACTGTTCTAAAACGATATACTTTAATCTTGTTTGACCAATAGCTCGGGCTGATACCCGCCTTGATTTTCAAATTATTCAAAAATTCCTGTTTTTGGGGAAGCTGTTTCCAAACCGACGGCAAAAAGACACCTTGGCGGTTACCGTCGCGGAGGATAATGCCGTCAATGTCCTGATTAATTTTTGTCAGCAAATCAGCCTCATCCATATAACGTATTCTCTCAAACCCGGTCAGAAAAGAAATGGAAATGTTCAAACCGTCCAATTCCTTTTCGCTTACCGGAGAAAAACGGTTATCTTCCATGGCTGCCCGATAAGCATTGCCGGCCACGTCTTTAGCAATCCCCTGATTAGGAACAATGGTTCCGATACACCCCCTAAGATCACCGTTTTTATCGGTTAAAGTTACGAACGCCGCCCCTTTGTCAAACAAAGCATTGTCATAATCATCCCTTGCCGGAGAGTATTTACGGTGTTCGATTACGGCTTCACGCACGCTTTGTTCCGCAATATTCAACAGCGTTTCTCCATAATTTTCGGTAAATGATTTAAGATTGGCAACTTCTTTTTCCAACTCGGTTTGAGGTTCTGTCTCCTTGTTTTTTTCAAAACTCCAAGCCCCATAACCGACAACGCTGTCTTTATCGCCTGCCGTATCTCCGGAATTAATCATATCCAGCATTTCCGGACGAAAGTTGTTTTCTTTGGCCAAAATCAGAGCCGCATTTATCCCTATTGCTCCGCAAGACAAATGTTCGTCCACATCTGCCTCGTTTCGGGCGACCAAATCCGCAGTGATTTTATCAAGTGCTTTTGCCGTTTCATAATCGTAATAATGGGACAAATCAGCGGAAATAACAATGATTGTGTCTTCCCGATGCAAATAAGGATTCAAAACCTTCACCACTTCTTCTGCCCGAACATTTCCATATACCAGCGGAATGATTTTGAATTTCTTAAGCACTTTTTGCAAAAACGGAAGCTGAACTTCCAAAGAATGTTCTTGAGCATGGGCTTTATCCAAGATTCTCACACCAGATTGACTGTGCATTTCCTGAATAATTTCCCGATTTAAGGCAACACTGCCCAACGGCGTTTTGAAATAATCGACACTCGGAGCAGCCACGCCGTCAAAAGCAACCCGATGAGACGGCCCGACCAAAATGACATTGCGGATTTTATCCGAGAAATTTCGCAATGAGGCATAAGCCTTGGCCGCCGCCGTTGCCGAATAACGATATCCGGCATGAGGGACAATTAAAATCTGCGGCTGATAGCTGCTCATCCTATTTTCGGTTTTCAGGTAATTCTCGACATCCTCAGACAAACTTTGGGCATCCGAGGAATAAAACAAACCGGCAACAACAGGATTGCGATACTTGGCCATTTCATCTTCCTTAGGCGAATAATTGTTAATCAGAGCATTGTTTGAAGAAATATGCTCCTGAAAATTGCAGTAATTAAGCCACAACAAAGCTCCCGCCACGATGGCTATCAGTATATAATGCACAATTCTGCCGTAATCAATATCCGAATCTTTACCCATGTTTCATCCATCATCAAACAATTTGCAAATAATGGAAAGCATACATTCCGGGTGCTTAAAATTTCGCTAATTTTCTTTAAGAAATCAGGGCTTTGTAAAAATCGCAAAAAGTATCAAAATAAACAATATCCGGACACTTGTCCCCGTCATCGCCCCAAATCGGTTTTCCGATGCGTATCGGCCGGGCCCGGACGGCCATGGCACAAGAACTGTCTTGCGGACTGTCGCCGACAACCCAGACGGTATCCGGGTTAATCTCTTCCGGTGCCATAATGCCTTGAAGAGCATATAAAGCATGTTCCCCGTAAGGTTTGTCCCGCGGAGCTTCATGTCCGGCAACAATGCGGTCAAACATTTCCGCTTCAAAAAGCAATGGAAGTTCAAAATCAAGAAGCCGCCGGTCTTTATTGGTCATGATAATGATTTTTATTTGTTTTTTCCGCAAAAATTTCAGAACATCACTCACGCCCTCAAAGGTCGAAATTAAACGTGCCACGTTTTTCAGATATATTTTGGAATATTTATCATAGGCTTCTCCGGCCTTGTTCCCGAAAATACGAGGAAAATTGTCCCGAAAAGACAAATTATTATCCCGACGCTGTTTAACCACATTCCAATCCGGCAGGCCATATTCTTCCAACACCTTATTAACGGCATAAACCAACGGCGTCCGACTTTCCGCCAATGTGTTGTCCCAGTCAAACAAAACGGCTTTAAGTTTGGCAAGCGATAACTTTGTTTCAGGCATTTTTCCTCCGTTTTAAATTAAAAGGCCCGCATCGGCGAGCCTTTTATTCTTCAGAATTATTTGGTTCCTTTTCCGATGAATTCAACCCCACCCATGTAAGGACGCAGTTTGGCCGGAATACGGACTCTGCCGTCTGCCTGTTGATGGTTTTCGATGAACGGAACCAATGCTCGAGGTGTGGCGATACCGGTGTTGTTCAAAGTATGGACATATTTTACTTTACCGTCGGCATTGTCGCGATAACGCAGATTGGTTCGGCGAGCCTGCCATTCGGTAATATTAGAGCAACTGTGGGTTTCACGATAGCAATTTTGAGAAGGAACCCAAGCTTCCAAATCATACTGACGATATTTCGGAGCTCCCATATCCCCGGTGCAGACTTCCAAAACCTGATAAGGCAATTCCAAATCCTGTAAAACTTCTTCAGAAATTGCCAACAGTTTCTGATGCCATTTTTCACTTTCGGCAATGTCATTCTTGCAAATGACAAATTGTTCTGTTTTCATAAACTGGTGAACACGCACCAATCCGCGGGTGTCCTTTCCGGCGGCTCCGGCTTCGCGGCGGAAACAAGGAGAGAATCCGGCATATAAAATCGGCAATTCATTTTCCTGCAAAATTTCATCCGCACGCAGAGAGTTCAGAATCAATTCCGCTGTTCCGGAAAGATAAATATCATCGGCCGGCATATAATAAATTTCATCCCGGGAGAAAGGAAGATAACCCTGCCCATACAAAGGTTTTTCTTTGGAGATGGACGGGACGGTAATGACGGTAAAACCGTTATCACGCAGTTTGTCCAGAACAAGCATGTGCATTGCCAGTTCCAGCTTGGAAAGTTCGTTCTTAATCGCATAGGTGCGGGAACCGCTGACTTTGGCAATCCGTTCCATTTCGCTCCAATCATTGATTTCCATCAACTCAATATGATCACGCGGGGTAAAATCGAAATGAGGAATTTCACCGACCTTGCGGCGAACGACATTGGCAGAATCATCCGGACCAATCGGGCTTTCCGGACTTGGCATATTCGGCATCCGCAGCATAATGTCATCAAACTTTTCTTGTTCGGCAGCCAATTCATCCTGTTCTTTCTTCAGTTCCTCGCCCAAAGCTTTGCTTTTGGCAATAATTGCCGGACGTTCTTCAGCAGAAGCCGATTTAATGGAGTTGCTGAGTTTATTTTTCTCTTCGGCCAAAGCCTGCGAAGAGGTTTTTAATTTGGTGATACTTGAGTGCAAAGATATTAAATCATCAATATTTATGTTGGTGTAACCTTTCTTTTTCAACCCGTCTTTAATCAGTTCCTTATTTTCAACAATAAATTTAATATCCAGCATTTTTAGTGTCCTATTATTAGTTTTTTATATTTTTAATTGATTTTAACAGTAGGATAGAGTATCAATTTTAGAAATAAATACAATAAGAATTTGAAGGATACGCAACAAAATGTTTGAAGGAAAAGTAATTTTAACCGGCGTTAAACCTACCGGCACCCCTCATCTGGGCAACTATCTCGGGGCAATCAAACCGGCCATCCAACTTGGTAAAGAAGCATTGGCCAAAGGCGGAAAACACTATATGTTTATTGCCGATTATCATGCGATTAACGCCGAAAAAGACCCGGCCGTCCTGAACCAAAAGCTTAGGGAAATCGCTTGTATTTATCTGGCCGCCGGCTTGGATCCTTCCGTTTCTGTTTTTTATCGTCAATCCGATATTCCCGAAATCCACGAAATCACTACCATTTTGTATGCCTACACACCTAAAGGTTTTATGAACAAGGCTCACGCTTATAAAGCCGCCGTGGATAAAAACCGCGAAGCCGGAAAACCAGATGATGACAGTATCAATATGGGATTATACACCTATCCGACTTTAATGGCTTCTGATATTTTGGCTTATGATACCGACATTGTTCCCGTCGGGCGGGACCAAGTTCAACATGTGGAAATCGCCCGTGATATTGCCGGTGCATTTAATGCCCATTACAATGAAAAACTGCTTCATTTGCCGACTTATTACATTGACGACCATGTTGCCGTCGTGCCGGGTGTGGACGGTCGGAAAATGAGTAAATCATACGGAAACGTTATTCCGCTGTTCGATGATGACAAAGCCATTAAGAAGGCTATTTTTTCCATAAAAACAGACTCTCGTCCGATGGAAGAACCTAAAAATCCGGAAGAAATTCTGGTTTATGAAATCTACAAATCCATCGCTACGCCTGAGCAGTTACAGGAAATGGGCGACGGCTTGAGACAAGGAAAACTAGGTTACGGACATATTAAAAATATGCTGTTAGACGCGGTCATTACCGAAATTAAAGACGCTCGGGAAAAATATAATTACTATATGGCACATTTCGACGAAGTGGAAAGATTTCTGCAAGAAGGAGCAGCCAAAGCCCGTCCGGTTGCACAAGCAACATTAAAACGGTTGAAAGACACCGTGTTCGGAAACAGATAAAACAAAAACCCTCTCATTTGAGAGGGTTTTATTTTTCTCAGAACAAGAAATTATTCTGCCGGTTGAGCCGGTGCCGGAGCTTGTTCCTGTGCAGGAACCATTTCCACTTCGGCTTCAGTTGTTTCTTCTGCTTCCCCTGTCAACACATCTGCGGAAGGAGCTTCTTCATTTTCGGTCATCGGAGCTTGCGGTTCTACTTCCTCAAACACAAGATTTTCACCGGAATTAGTTGTCAAAATCAATTTGCGGCCTTCTAATTTGAAACTTTGAACTCTGGTCAATGCCTGCAAAAAGGTATTTTCAGCATCCATCAATTCTTGAGGACCTGCCATCATGGTAACACCCATAGAGCTAAACGTTATGTTTTCTCCGTCAGACTGATAACTTCCCATATAACGGTTGATCGGAGCCTGTCCGGCAATTTTGGTTCCGGTCTCGTCAAAACTGATGGTTACATAGGCATTGGACGGAGTATCCAAAAGCATAAATTCTTTTCCGTTCAACTTTACCGGTTCTGATTTTGAGCAGGCGGCCAAAAGAACAAGACCGCACATCGCTGTTAAAAATTTTTTCATTTTAAATCTCCTTGGTCTTTTTAACTGTTTTTAATATAACAGCAAAAAATAAATAACCAAGTTTTAAAAACAGGAAAGCCTCCAGATGTTTATAATCTGAAGGCCCTTTGGGTTGTTCCTGAAGAGAACAGCGATGTTAATCAAATCCCCAATCCATGTCCATCTCAGCTTGAGCTTCTTTGATGAGGGTACGGAGAACGTTGATACGGAGCTGAACTTCATCTCGATCCAGTGAAGCAAGAAGGTTGTTGAGTTCGGTAGCCAGCTCAGAGAGCGTGAAACCTTCGTATTCCTCTAACATTTCTTCTTTCATCTGAGCGAGGCGTTCGCGTTTTGTAACTCGTTTTGCGTCTCTTTCTGCGGGGGTCATTTTTTGATACTTTGCCATAGCTTTACTTTATTTTTATTGTTTAACTTAGAGTGTTCAATACAAATAAAGAGATTATTTTGACTATCAGAAAATTCCCACCGGAACATTTAACATCTAATAAACAAAATAATCTCTTTGTATGAAATAAGGTATCATATTTTTGCTATCCCGGCAAGTTCTTTTTTAGACAAAATTATGACAATTGTGTTACAAAGGGCTTTTTGCAAGAAAAATGATTAAATCTTGAAAAATATACTTGATTTTATTTAAATGCTTGGGTATGTTCTCATACAGTTAAATTATGCCGCTATAGCTCAGTGGTAGAGCACACCCTTGGTAAGGGTGGGGTCGTAAGTCCGATTCTTACTAGCGGCACCATTAAAAAGCCCACCTTTATGGTGGGTTTTTTAATGGTTTGATCAGCGGTTGAAATCAGACTTACGAAGTAATGTCCGGAGCGGATAGTCGGAGAAAACGAGCTGGCGAAGTTTGAACCTTACGACGCGAGGAGGACCTGCGATAGCGGGAGTACCCTTTCGCAATTAGCGGCACCATTTTTAAGAATTCCGCCATTTGTGCGGATTTTTTGTTTTTAAACAAGCATTTATTTAGTCTGATTTTTGAGATTTGAAAAAGACAGATTTTAAACAAATTATCAGACTTCTTTTCTTCTCGGCACCACACTGGTGCTACTTTTTCCCCATCTTTTTCAATAGACAAAAATTTAAATATATGGCAATATATAATTATATTTTAACAATTTTATTTTAATTTAGAACAAAATATCACAAATGGGAGATAAGAGATGAGTGAAGACTCAAGTAAAAATCTAAAGCTAGAGGATGTTAAATCTAAATTATTACATTCTAAAGCTATAGAACGCCCATGGGAGAATATGTCTTATAAAGAAAATATTGAACAAATAGCCCTTTTATCTTGTTATGAAAATAGACCTATTAAAGCTGAAACTAATGCTCATGGAACATATGTAATTATTCCAGCAAAGTCAAATATCGTAGATGCAGAGCTAAGTTTTATAGAGCAACGTGATAAATTAACATCAGCAACAAATGAAAGCCTCTTAAAAAATTGGAAAGACGTTTGTGAAGAGCAAAAACAATTTGTTATTGGAGATGATTTCGAGATGTTAGCCATTTCTATAAGCAAAGAAATGTTTAAACGAAGTCCTGAGTTAAGAGAACAAGTAGATTTGCCTCAAACACTTCGTTTATATAATGTTATTAAACAATCTCGCAATCCGGAAAATAAGAATCTCTTACCTGAAATTGAAAAAGATCTACAAATTAAAGCATGGCGTTATTTTGGTAGTGAAATAGAATATGGTGAAAATCCTAAGAAATTTCGTTCTACACCATATAGTGTCTCTTGCATAGAAGAATTGAAAGATTTTATGGTTAATAAAATGAACGCACCTGAGGATATTATTGATCCCAAATTAAAACATATTGAAACTTCTATGATGTCTAGCATCTCTATAGACACATTACAAAGAGGATTAACACCAGATGCTAGAAATTTGGTTTATAATACCGCTTTAAAATATCCTAAACATGGCAGTAGCAGGAGAATTCTTGAAAATATTAATATTGGTTGTTGCGATAAGAACCGTTCAAAGCAAGTTGAATAGATAATTACTTGAATTTTTGCATATTTTCAGTCCGATAGTTGCACAGTATGTAAAATTCTATTGCTTTGCAATGGGATTTTTTCTAGGTGCTTTTTTGTTTATAAACCAATCCTTTCAACCAGTCTGATAGAGGTGTTATTTAAATAAGCTTTTAAAAATTTTTTTGCTAATTTATTCAAAAAATAGTCATTTCATTTTTCAATTGGTTGTGTAAACCTGCATTTTGGGTAGTTACTACATCCAAAGAAATCTCCATACTTTCCACTTCTAAAAACTAAATTGTGCCCACACCTCGGACAAATCCCTTGTTGTATCATTTGTTCTTTGGTCGCAATAATATTACGCACTTCTGAAATATGTTGTTTTCTTGCTTCAGAAGATACAATGTTAAGCGATGAAATTTTTTCATATAGCTTTTGGATATCGTTTTCCTGAAATTTTATATCTGTATATTCTTTTATTAGCCTATTAATCTGAGTGGTGTAAATAATATTGTAAGTGGTATTTACTCTTAAATCAGCTCCATTTGAAAAGGCGATAATCGGTATAAAATTGCTAAGCTTTATTCCTAATTGTTTGTTTAGGGCTAAAATATGGGCTTTATTTTGTTTAATTGGATTATAAAATTTATATTTATTACCAAACATATTTTTAGTCCAATATTCAGAATCGTCTGAACCTGTAATTCAACCTTTATAATTTTTTGTTTCAATAACAAATATTCCATAAATAGAAATAACAAGATGATCTATTTGGATAGTTCTGCCATTTGACTTAATCAGAATATCATTAATTATTTTATATCTATCAGAGGGAAGAAATGAAAGAATAGTTGCAACACTCTTCTCTCCTAAATACCCTTTAATTTTAGGCTGTATAACTCTGAATATTGCACTTGCAATAACAAAAAGTACAAATAAAAATATTTTCATATTTTAATTTTTCATAAAATCAGGAATTTTACCACATTTCTTTTCTAGTCTTTTAGAAAATTCTTTTTCAAATTTTTCTTTATCTGTATCAGTCCTATCTTTTAAATTCATAAATTCATTTGTAATAAAATCAATAACACAATCACATTTACTTATACTTTCTTGTGTATTCTGTTTTTTATTTTTACTATTAGCTGCAGATAATTTACAGATATATCGAACATCTTCCATAGCATCCTGAAAACGAATTAAATCTTCCTCCTCTGAGACAGAACTAAATTCATACTCAAAACGAACTACAGGAACTGTTTTATGAATTTTCTTTTTGGTTTCATATTTATAAACACCATCTTGAACAGCACATTTATTATCAGGAGTAGAAACATACATCTCATCATAATACTCTATATTGCGTTGTGGAGTTAATAAAACAACGGCTCCATTACAATATGAAGAATCCCAATCTGAAGTACACGCATTTGCCAAAGCATAACTATCATCAAAAACTTGAAACACCTGAAAACGTCTCATATCCATACAATTTTTGTTATATTCTCTAGACACCGGTAGAACATTTGTATATGGCATTTGAGTACAGCCAAATAAAATAAGAATTGTAAATAAAATATATTTTTTCATAATAGCCTCGGCATTCAAATTGTTTTTTTACAACTTTAAGCTAGTTATTTACAAAAATCAATCAATAACATTGAACTATCAGTTGTAGACACTAATGTTTTTAGTGAGGATAATTTTATGGTCAAATAGAAAAAGGATGGATTAATAATGTCTACAAAAGTTAACAATGAGTCAGAGTAGTTTGAACAAACCTATAAGACAAAAAGTACATTATTTTCTCCATCTTTATGACACAAAATTTGACAAATAAATTTCATTTTGTTATATTTGGGACTGTTGAAAAATTATTTTAGTTAAAAACTGAGGACACGGTCAAAATAAGCCTCGTTAAATATTCCGTTACTTTTATGAAAAAAATATTATTTATACTTTTTTTCTTTACAATGTGCGGTTCAGTTTCCGCTCAATTTCTGAAGGTTGCCAGAACTGAATTTTTTGATTCAAGGCTTTTTTCCACTTGGTTAAAGGTATATTTATCCAACGGAGAAAAGTTGATTATCTACAGCGATGGAAATTCTAGAGTTTTAGGAGGTCCAAACATTAAGACCAATTTTGTATATAACAAAAAATACCCCGTCGGCACGATTATCTACAAATCAGGATACTCACATTCAGGATACTCATATAATGTTGTTTCCTTGAAAAAAGTAGGCATATATACCATCAAAAAGGCATTTGTACGGACAGTAAAGGCTGAATTTGAGGCCGATTTGAACGGAGATTTTTCCTACAGAGCTTTTGTTGCCGGAATAATCTACAACCCCAGAGCAAACGGTTCTGTTTCAGGAAAACTCAAAGGAGGAGAAAGCACTGTTGTAAATGTAATTTTTACTAATCAAAAAAGTATTACGATAAAAGCTGCCGAAGACCCTATCTGGCTGGAAGCACAAGAAGGACAAAAAGTCGAGCATTATAAACTCGGGCCGGCAGATATTTATAAACTGCTTTTTTGATAACATGCATAATTTTAATCCCCTGTAACAATCAAGTTACAAGGGATTTAAATTATGAAACAAAAATTTTCGCAATGATTGTCAGTAACAAGACACTTGAAGCAACGACCGTCCATGCCAGTTTTTCTCTTTTTTGCTGTTCTGTTTTTTTCAATACAAACATTACAAAAAGCAGCATAATACCGCAATAAAGGCCAAAAATCAGCAAGACATCTTTTGACACCTCCGCTATTGGCGTTCTTAAATCTTTAACACCTACCAAATGCAAGGCTATCAACAAAGATAACAAACCCATGCTGGCAGGGGATTTTCTGAATAAATTAATGATACTTTTTTTCATACGCAACAATTATTTAATGTTAATAATGCCAACTACATAATTACAAATTTCAATGGCTTTAGACTAAACCCAAAACAAACAGAGTCAAGAAAATTATACAGACCGGCATATTGATTTTTAGTGTTGCTAATTTTGTATTTTAGAAAAAATAAAGATTTAAATGTTATTTCTGTTTTGACGAGATAAAAACTGAGCTTGTTATGAAAAGATTATCGTTTTTGATATTTTTAATTTTGTGTATTGCCAGCAACTGGTCTGGAAATAAGACCGAAACGCCTTTTTTCGGCTATTGGCTGGAAGAAACCGGTGCTGACCAGAAATTTGTTCAGGGATTAATTTTGTATCCGGACGGAACAGCTTCATCAATCGGTATGGAAACCCTTAAATATGAAAAATGGACAGTCCAAAATAACCGTCTTATTTTATCCGGAAAAAGCATCGGAAACAGGCAGACAATAGATTTTTCAGAAGAATGGCTTGTGATTGAAATCAGTCCTCGGACAATGAAACTAAAAACATCTGACAATTATTGGCGGCATTATCAGCGGACAGAAAAAATGCCTGATTTGAAAAAATAGGGTTGCTGCCATGAAAATATTGATAATAGGACCTTTAGGAGCCGGCAAATCATCCCTTGCATACGCTATTAACAAAAAATTTAATTTCAAGAGATTAAATTTGGACGAGGTTTGCAGAAACCCCAAAGACGGCAGTTACTACTCAAAAGAAGAACAATTTTTAAAACTGCAGACTTTTCTTAAGCAGAACGACTCCTGGGTCATGGAAGGCTGCCAACGCTATTTATATGAAAAGGTCTTTCCCGATTTAATCATTGATATGCGTATTAACCGATTCATTGCTATATGGCGATTTACAACAAGGTTTATTAAAGCAAAAAAATTAATCGGCAAACAAATTGATAAAGATCTGCCGGTTCAAGCTTATCATTACCGCCCAATAACTTTGAAAAAAATCCGCGAATGGGATGCCGCAGGACAACAAATCTCGGCCGAAATTACCGATTTTCTGAAAACGAACCCGACAAAAACCATAAAATGTCGAGGATATAAAGATTACAACAAAGTATTTGGTGAAATACAAAAAAAATAATATGTTTTTTATCTCGGGTGCACGAATTTTTCGATAGGTAGTATCCAAAAATTGGCTCTTGCTTAATTGTTTTTCGATATCTATACTCTAGGCGAAAACTCTTTGGACTACAAAATTTCAAGTTTATCAGAGCCTTCAGAAGCTCAATGCATTGCCGCACAGTGCTGCTTAGTCCGAAAATGAATTTCCTGCTTTACGTCTTTTTTGTAAGGTCGGGGAGCTTTAACGAATGTACAGAAGCCTCTCGGCTTTAAAGGTTAAAGGATCATTTCAATGCATTTGATTTCTGAACTCTCCGACCACCTTGAAATCCCGGAAAACGCAGTTTGTGAGGATAAAATGATTAACAAAAAAGATATGTCCATGTTGGAAAGTATCTTGTATCTCAGAGCCATTGAGCAATGTTCAGGAAAACGGAAAGCTTCCGAAACCTTGGGAACTTCCGTTGACACAATTAACAAGTATATTGATAACCTGGAAAATTATTTCGGACTTAAACTTATTTCGACCAACGGCCGCGGCAGCGATTTGACCGAAACGGCCAAACGGATTGTCGACAAGACATCAAAAATCAAAGAAGTTCTTGATGATATATATAACATCAAGCTGAATAATCAGGAAATTAAAGGCGAAGTCAGAGTTTTTATGTCTCTCGGCTATGCCTCATATATGGTGCCGCAGGATTTGTCCGCCTTATTTGACATTTTTCCGGGGCTTCACATTAACTCCATTACGGCTATGGATACTTCTTTTTTTAACATTAAAGATGTTGACATCGCCATTACATATCAAGAAATCGACAATCAAGACACGGTTTTAATCTCTGAGAAAAAAGTGCACTGCGGCTTTTTTGCTTCTTCGCAATATCTTGCCCAAAAAGGATACCCTGTTGATTTGGACGATATGGTAAAAAACCACCGTCTCATTACCAAACATGACAGTTTGCTGGCACGCGTTCTTGGAGAAGAGCGTTTTAAAAAGGCTAATATATGCTTTAAATCCAACAATACTTTAGCCTTAATCAACGCCTTGGAAAACAATACCGGTATCGGCATCATGCCATTGAGTTTTGCCTTACACGGTTTGGTTTGTCTGGACAACATTATATGCGATTGTCCCATTACCTATCATTTATATGCCAACAGGCTGACCAAAGACATTCCGAGAGTCCGCACTTTAATCAACTTTTACAAAGACATTATGAAAAAGCTTGAAAATCCGGTTCCCGTCCCGTCGCTCAAAGGAGAACCGCTGCCCATTCTGCGACAAAGCAGCAACAAAGCAAGCTAACCGCTGAAACTGCCGAAATATATCCGCTTTATCTGCCGATATTTAGGGATAAAGCGGATTTTTTTATACCTGAATAAAATATTCCTTTTATAATGCTTTTTATATAGATATTAAGGAAATTAACATGACAGCGAACAAAAAACGCAGCGATATTCGTTTTGAAAAAGAGGCCAAAGCTCTGCAAAAAAATCTGGCAAAACGCAAAAAACAGCAGGAAGCCCGTGAAAAACTCAAACAAGCTGCAAAAAAAGAAAACAATAAATAAGGACAACTGAAGTTATGGATAAAATCAAAATTATCGGCGGGAAAAAACTGGAAGGAAAAATTTTTATCAGCGGAGCCAAAAACGCTGCTTTGCCGCTTATCTGTGCCAGCCTGCTGACGGATGATACCGTTACACTGACCAATATGCCGCAACTTTCCGACATTAAGTCAATGAACGCCTTATTGGAAACCATGGGAACAAAAATTGACGAGTTCAACGACTTTATGGATGGGCATGAAACCAAAACTTATTCTTATCGGACTCAAAAATTTGACAGCTTAGTTGCACCTTATGACTATGTGCGAAAGATGAGAGCCTCTTACTATGTTCTCGGCCCTGTTCTTGCCAGAAAAGGCCATGTTGAATTATCCCTGCCAGGAGGATGTGCCATCGGTGCCCGCCCGATGGATATTCATTTGACTTCTTTGGAACAAATGGGGGCTAAAATTGAAATTAAAAACGGTTATGTTCATGCGGATATAGACGGACGATTAAAAGGAGCTCATATTATTTTTCCGTTGGCATCCGTCGGTGCCACCTGCAATATCTTAATGGCGGCCACTCTGGCCGAGGGGCAGACCATTATCGAAAATGCCGCAAAAGAACCAGAAATCGGCGATCTGATTACGCTTTTGAATAAAATGGGAGCCAAAATTGAAGGTATCAACACTTCTATTCTGAAAATTACCGGCGTTAAAAAATTAAACGGAGCCACCCATAAAGTAATTGCCGATAGAATCGAGGCAGGTTCTTATGCAATTGCCGCAGCCATTACCAAAGGCAAAATAGAATTAGTCAACGCTCAGCCGCAAACACTGCAGGTTCCGTTGAAAATTTTGAAAAGCATGGGCATTAAAATTGAGGAACGGGAAAATTCCATTATCGTCGACGCTCAAAATGTTAATTTTGAAGGAAAAGACATCATGACGGATTATTATCCAGGGTTTCCGACTGATTTGCAAGCTCAGTTTATGGCTTTGATGACGGTTGCCGACGGAGCCTCTCTGGTTACCGAACAAATCTGGGAAAATCGTTTTATGCATGTTCCCGAATTATTGCGAATGGGAGCCAATATTAACGTTCACGGCCATGCTTCCGCTATTGTCCGCGGAGTCAAAAGATTATCCGGAGCTCCGGTTATGGCAACAGATTTACGGGCTTCTTTCGCTCTGGTTCTGGCAGGGCTGGCAGCGGAAGGAGAAACAACCGTCAATCGTGTTTACCACCTTGACCGCGGTTATGAAAAGCTGGATGAAAAACTTAAAGCCGTCGGTGCCGAGATCCGCCGCGTTTCCGAAGCAGAAGACGAATAACAACAAAATCCCTGACATAATCAAATCAGGGATTTTCCGTAAAAAAAACATAATAAAAAAGGAGAGGAAATAAAATTCCTCTCCCGCAAACTTTTGATGTTGTATGTAACAAGAGAAAGATAAATGAAATTATTTTTCTTCGCCACTATAAACACTAAAGCTTGTTTGTTTCACTCATAATGCTATTGGGAAAATTTATTTCAAAATATCATCATCGTGAACATTAAAGATATATTTCTTACATTCCCTTTTTCAATCAAGATAAGACTAATTATCTATTTGCAGACCCGGGCAGCCGTTAATGTATCGACACTTACCGCTCCGGCTTTCTTTATAACCGAGGCACATTCTTTTAAGGTGGAACCCGTTGTCATGACATCATCAACCAATACCACTCTTTTTCCCTGAATTTGTTCCGGATGGCGGATACAAAAAGCCCCTTTGATGTTTTTTATTCGTTCTTTTCCGGAAAACTCCACTTGCGGACGCGTTTTTAAATGTCGAACAACTGAATTATAATTAACGGGAATTCCCGTTAATTTTGACAACTCCGCACACAACAATGCCGATTGATTATATTTCCGTTTAATCAGCCGGGTATAATGCAGAGGAACAGGCACCAAAACATCTACGCCTTCCGCCCAAATATCTTCCCCCGCGATTTTCATCCATTTTGCCAAAACGGCGGCATTTTCCGTCCTGTCCATAAATTTAAAAGACAAGACCAGATTTTTTGAGTTATCATCATACCGCATTGCCGAACGGTTCATCCGAAACGGGCTTCTTTTTTCTTTAATACATTTCCCGCATAAAAGATTATCGGAACGTTCTGCTTTTTCGAAAGGAATTCCGCATTTGGAACAATAAGGTTTTGAAATAAAATCTATCCGGTTAAAACATTCCGGACACAAACCGGGTTCCCCGTTGAGTATTTTTCCGCATTTAATACATCGGGGCGGCAAAACAGCATCTATTATCTTTTGAAAAAATGTTAACATCCGGCTGAAAAAAGCTTTTGAAGTTCCGTATGAATGGCATTGATATTATTAACCACAATCATGCCCGCATCCGCCATGGCATCCATTTTATCCTGAGCCGTTACATGGCCTTTGGTAATAATATCTCCGGCATAACCCATTTTATGTCCGAAAGGAACTGCGTTTCCTGCAACAAAACCGATAACCGGCTTTTTATTCTTATCGCAAAGGTTTTTGTAATATCCGGCTCCGGCTTCCTCAAATGTTCCTCCCAGCTGCCCAATCATAACAACAGCCTCAGTATCTTTATCTGCCATAAATTGTTCCAGCGTTTCAACAAAATCCATACCGATTAGGGTATCATCTCCAAGGCCGACAACCGTTGACTGTCCCAACCCTGCCCTGTTTATTTCAATAACCGCCTCATAGGTCAAAGAGGAAGAGCGGGAAACTACACCGATACGTCCCGGCCTATGAATGTTTTCAGGGGAAACTCCCAATCTGGCTTCTCCGGGAGTGATAATTCCCGGCGTATTCGGGCCGATAAGTTTTGTTTTGGAACCCTTAAGCATTGATTTTATTTCCAACATATCCTTAATCGGCACACCGTCGGCAATACAAACCGCCAAATCCAGTTCTCCTTCGACAGCTTCCTTTACCGCGTCCTTCACAAACCGAGCCGGCACAAACATTACTGACACATTGGCTCCCGTTTCCGCCACCGCCTCTTTTACCGTATCAAAAACTGGCAAATCCAAATGTGTTGTCCCGCCTTTACCCGGCGTTACGCCTCCGACAATTTGAGTTCCGTAATCCAAAGAGCGTTTGACATGGAATGAAGCCTGCGTACCGGTAATTCCCTGAACAATAACTTTTGTATCCTTATTAACCAGAATTGACATCAGTCGCTTTCCTCCATTGCCTGCAAAAGCTTGTCAACAGACTCTTCCATTTCGTCCGCAATGATAATCGGCAGTTTGGAATTCTCCAAAATATCCTTGGCTTCGTCTTTATTTATTCCTTCAAAACGAACGACCAAAGGCACGTTCAACCCGACTTCGGAAGCAGCGGAAATAATTCCGTCGGCAATCAGATTACACCGGAGAAAACCGCCGACAATGTTTATCAGAATACCTTCCACCCGCGGATTGGTCATAATGATTTTAATTCCCGCAGCAATTTTATCTTTATCGACACCGCCTTTGACATTCAAAAAACACGCCGTATCACTGCCTTTGGCTCGAATCAAATCCATCGCCGCCAAAGCGATACCGTCTCCATTGACAATACACCCAATAGAACCGTCAAACGAACTATACTGAAATCCGTATTTGGAAGCTTTGAGTTCCCGTTCTTCCGTTTCATATTCATCTAACAAAAGACTGATGTCTTTATGACGATACAAGGCGTTATCGTCAATTGTCAATTTGGCATCCAAGGCAATAATGCTTCCGTTCGGCAAAACACCGGCCGGATTAACTTCCAGCATAGCGGCATCATAATCTACAAAAGCCTGATGCAGGCCATTTACAAAAGTTTCCAAACTCTTGGCACTTTGCGGTTTTAATTTCAAAAATTCCAAAATCTGCTGAATTTGCTCAGGAGACGCTCCGGTCAGCAGGTCTAATTGAATACGCAGAATTTTTTCCGGACAGGAAATGGCTAAATTGACAATTTCTTCATCTTTGGCATCTGCAATCAGCAGGGTAATTGCCGGAATCATCCGGTCAATCACCAAACCGGTATAAAAAATCTTCTTAACTTTTTTGAAGGCTTCCACATAAATCCGTCCGACCGATTTTCCTTTAGGTCCGGTTTGTACCGTTACCAAAGTGGAACCAAGCATTTTTTCCGCTTCCTGAACAATTTCCCGGCGACTTTTGACTAAACGGATACCGCCTTTTTTTCCGGCTTTTTTCTCAAGAAAATATCCCTGATTGCGGGCACCGGACTGAATTTGAGATTTCAACATCCACGGACCGCGGAAAGAAATTTCGGCAGCGGCCTTTTTGGCCTCAAGCGGAGTATAAGCGATGCAACCTTTGGGAATATTAATTCCGTATTGGCTGATTATCTTTTTGGCCTGATACTCGTGAATGTTCATATATTCAGAAACCCTTACATATTGTCGGCATAAAACCTTATTTTTTCAACCATTGACACCAAACCGTTTCTCCGGCTCGGACTTAAATGTTCTTCCAGACCCAGTTTAGCAAAAATATTTTCAACTGCAATTTCTTTAATCGCTTGTGCAGATTTATTTGAAAAAATCATCAGAACAATAGAGACAATCCCTTTAACGATTGCGGCGTCGCTGTCGCCCTTAAAGCTGATTACTCCGTTTTTTATTTCAGGCACGAGCCATACCTGCGACGTGCATCCCCGTACTTTCCATTCTTCAGTCTTGAACTTTTCATCCAAAGGGGGAAGTTTTTCGCCCAAATCAATAATATAACGGTATTTGTCTTCCCAGTCTTCCAACAGTTCGAAATTTTCCGTCAGCTCTTCAATATTCATCTTAATTTCTCTTTATTTTTATGAAATTTTAATTTTTCCCAGAGTATAGCAATATATGTGTTTTTGTAAAGGATTATCAATGGAAAGCGTTATTGAAACATTATTGGATTTAATCAAAATTCCCAGTATTTCAGGACACCAAAAAGAAATAAAAAAAATTTTGGCTTATGTGAAAAAGAATTTTGCCACACCATATTGCAAAATATTTGAATATGAAGGGGCTTCTCCGGTTATGCTTCTTTCCAACGGAGAAGAGAAAGATTTTGACCTGATTTTTATCGGGCATCTGGATGTTGTTCCCGCTGTTGACGAGTTGTTTATCCCGCAAATCCGGAACGGAAAAATTTATGCCCGCGGTGCTCTGGACATGAAAGCGGGCATTGCCGCTTCCCTCTATACGCTGATGTATATCATCAAGCAAAGCCTTCCTCTTAAAGCCGGCGTCTTAATTACCACCGATGAAGAAACCACGAGTGCCGGCATTAAAACTCTGGCCGCCAGAGACAAGATTAATGCCAAAATCGTTATGGATGTTGACGCAGGCTCCCTAAATACCATTATTGACAAATACAAACATCCGGTTTCGGTAAAACTTACCGCCGCCGGAAAAGCCGGACACAGTTCCCGCCCTTGGCACGGAGTGAATGCCGTTAACCAATTGATGAACTGCCTCAAAAAACTGGAAGAAAACTTTCCTTACTTTGATATTAATACGGCCAAACCGACGTCCTGGTGCGACACAATGACCATTACCGGCATTTCTTCTCCCGTAACTTTAAACGTTATTCCGGCAGAAGCGGAAGCCCGTCTTAATTTCAGATTAACCGAAAAAACTTCGCTTTCCGAATTGGAAAAAATCTTAAATGCAGCCTGTGCCGCCAATAACTGTTCTTATGAAGTTTTGTTGTCCAGCAACGGCGTATATATGGATGCAAACCATCCGACAATTCAAGAATATAAAAATATTGTCGAACAGATAACCGGTCAAGACGTTGTAATTTCACAAATGCCGGGAGCAACGGATTCACGCGTGTTTGCCGACAATTCCGTTATCATTATGCACGGCTGTAACGGCTCCGGCTGCCACAGCGATGATGAAAACGTTGAAATTGACAGTGTGATTAAATTGGCGGAAATTCAACAAAGATTTGCCGATAAACTGGCTAAAAAGTAAATTTAAAACATTTCAAACATCATTTTAGCTTCATCGCTCAAACGTTCAAAGCTCCAAGCAGGTTCCCAAACGAGTTTGACTTCCACTCGTCCGACCCCTTCCGCTTTTGACAGGGCATCGGCAACTTCCTGAGGAAGGGTTCCGGCAACCGGACAGGTCGGAGCCGTTACCGTCATATCAATAAACACATCGCCGTTTTCTTTCTGATCAATATTATAGATTAAACCCATATCATAAACATTAATCATAATTTCAGGGTCTGATACGGTTTTTAAGACCTCAATAATATCTTCCATTGCAGCATTTGCTTCATCGGCAGGTTTTTCTTCTCCGGCTTTTGCAACATAGTCTTTGAGTTCTTCCTGTTTTTTCAGGGCTTCCATAAGCATCGCTTCATTTTCTTCAATTTGTTCCGGTTCAGACATTCTCTCTTCCTCTACTCAACAATAAAAATCAGGCCGATGATTGAAATCAGCAGCAAGCTCAAAAATTTCGGATTAACCCTAGCATAATTCCCGATTTTGTGAAGTTTAAAATATACATTATTGCCTAACATAATCCAAACCGGATAACAATGGACAATTGCCGCAACATAAGCAGGGTTCGGCGTCAGATACATCGCATAAGTTTTTATGCCGGCAAACACTATGGCAAACAACATAAAAAACCAAGAATACCTCAGATTTTTTACGGCCACAATTTCTTTTAACTTCCGACCACCTTTCAAATAAAAACACAGATTACACGTTCCGGCAACCAATGAGGTCAGCAGCGTATAGTAAAATATTGCAGAAACAATATTCTCCGCTCCCAAATGTGTTGTTTCCTTATTGGTAATATCAATAAATATCTCGCAGAGCATCCCGCCCGCCAAAAACAATAAGGCTTTCCGATTGGCTCTTGCCTTGCAAATCAGAATCATTGCGACGGTTACTCCGGCAAGGCACAGAATGATTGCCCCGAAATGCAGAGGATGATTTAAGAACACATTCAATTCGGACGGATGCAGAACTATCCAAAACAAAAAGATGAAAGCAATGCTTAAAGGATGAATCAAACTGGTAACTTCCGCTCCAAAAGTTTTGGCAGAATTAAGAATACGGTTATCTCCGTAAGAAATGACAAGCCCCTGCATCAAGCACAGGCCATAAAAACCCCAGTTGTGTATCGGAGCAAACAGAGGAATAAACGGCAGCATTATCAATGCCGTTCCCAATCCCCGATAAATCATCAGCAGAGAACCTTTTACCCGAATGAACTGGTTTAAGGAAACATAAGCCGTCATCATCAGGCTTAAACTTATTGCCAATACCCACCAATAGTTCTGCATCTGTTTTCAGCTTTCTAAAAAAACGTTTTGGCTTTTCTTATTGCTTTTACCAAAGCGTCAATATCTTCCTTAGTCGTATACAAGCCAAAAGTTGCTCGTGCCAAAGAAGAATATCCCATACGGTTAACCAACGGTTCGGCACAGTGATGGCCGGTCCTTACCGACACCCCTTCTTTATCCAAAATAAAGGCCATATCCTGGGCATGAATCCCATCCACTGCAAAAGAAAAAACGCCGCCTTTATTTTTGGCCGTTCCCACAATTTTCAAGCCGTCAATTTTTGAAAGTTCCCAAGCGGCATACTCTGTCAATTCCTGCTCATGAGCCGTAATGTTATCTATGCCAAGTTTCATCATATATTCCAAAGCTTCGCTTAAGCCTATCGCTTCAACGATTGCCGGCGTTCCTGCTTCAAAACGGGCCGGAGGTTCGTCAAAAGTCGTTTTTTCATAAGTTACATGAGCCACCATATCTCCGCCATATTGGTATGGAGGCATCGAATCCAATATATGATATTTGCCGTATAAAACGCCTATTCCGCTCGGACCGTATGTTTTATGTCCGGAAAAAGCCAGAAAATCACAGTCTATTTCTTGAACATCTGCTTTTTGATGCACAACATACTGACACGCATCAATTAAAACCAGTGCCCCACGGTTATGAGCCTCTTGAGTAATTTCCCGTATCGGAAAAATCGTTCCCAATACGTTGGACATTCCGGTTACTGCCACAAGCTTCGTTTTATCATTTAATTGCTTCAAAAATTCATCCCGGATGAAACTTCCGTCATCAGCGATTTTAAACACTTTCAATGTGCATCCGGTTTCATCCCTCAGAGCCTGCCACGGCACAAGGTTGGCATGGTGTTCAGCTTCGGAAATTAAAATTTCATCCCCCGGTTTGAGATTTTTTCTTCCCCAAGTTGCCGCAACCAGATTAATGGCTTCCGTCGCCGAGCGTGTAAACACGATTTCTTTTTCCGATTTGGCATTCAGGAATTTTTGCACTGTCTGCCGGGCTTTTTCATAATCGGACGTAATCAGTTCCGACAAATGGTATGATCCGCGGTGAACATTGGCGTATTCATGAGAATAGATGTCATTCATCCGCCTAATGACGCTTAAGGGTTTCTGGGCAGAAGCCCCCGAATCCAGAAAGACGTTCGGCTTGCCGTTTATCAGTTCGCCCAATACCGGAAAATCTTTTCTTATCTCATACACATCATACATTTTATTTGGCCTGTATGTTTTCCTTAAACCAGGATTTTATTTTTTCATTCGCAATATGGTTAACCACATCGTCCAGATAGGCGTCAATCAGCATCTGTTTGGCCTCTTCCCTGCCAATTCCGCGGGACTGCATATAAAACAGCTGTTCCTCATCCAACTCTCCGCTGGCCGCTCCATGAGAACATTTAACATCGTCCGCAAAAATTTCAAGTTCCGGCTTACAATCTATCTCCGCCGTATCTGTCAACAAAAGAGCCTTATGCAACTGTCGGCCTTCTGTTTTCACCGCATGGGGAGCAATGTGTATTTTTCCCTGAAAAACACCTTTTGCATCTCCGCCGACAACCCCCTTGACCAATTGTCCGGAATAAGTATACGGAGCCAAATGCTCCACATCCGTTGTTGTATCCAAGGTTGCCCAGCCGTTCATAATATACGCGGCATCAACATTCGTGCGAGCGTTTTCTTCTTTCAAAATCACACGGGTCTCGTTACGACCGATGTCTGCTCCTTTTTGCAGACAGAAACTGTTATATTCCCCGTCCCTCTTAACCTGAACCGTTGTCAAAGCAATATGATCGGATTTAAATGCCTCATTTTGCAATTTGTAATGGTTCAGCCTGCTGTTGCGGCCAATAAACACTTCGTTGACCACATTGGCAAAGTAACGGGACTTAACATCACCGGAATAGGTGTAATACTCGACAAATTCCGCTTCTGCCCCCTCTTCCAAAACTATCAGGTTACGCAAGTTGAAAAACAAATTCTTATTGCCGGACGTCGTATGGTTTATCAATACCAACGGTTTTTTCAGGCTGACGTTTTTATCAATACGGATAAAGACGCCTTCATTCATATATGAACTGTTTAATGCGGCAAACGGATATTTCTCCACATCCGTCAACTTACCCAAAAACAACCTTGTTTCACTGTTAAACATAACCGCTTCAATCAGCGGCAAAACCTCCACTCCCTGCGGAAGTTTTGTTTGAGCCGGATTAAATATCCCGTTGGAAAAGCAAATACAATATCCGTCAAACGGAACTTTCGGGCAACTGTTTTTTTCATCCAAGGAAAATTCAATAACAAAATCGTCCGTATTTAAATTTCTCGGTTTGGTATATTTCCACGCCTCAGTTTTTGCGGTTGGAATGCCCTGCCTTCCAAAAGCTTCCAAGCCGTTTTCCCGCAATTGCCGAAACCAGAGAATCTCATTGCCGATAAGTTTTATGTCCTGAACCAAATTTGCCATTTATTTTTCTCTCACAAACTCGGCATAGCCTTTTTCTTCCAGTTCAAGAGCTAGATTTTTATCTCCTGACTTCACGATGTGTCCGTCGGCAAAAACATGAACAAAATCAGGAACAATGTAGTTCAATAAACGCTGATAGTGGGTAATGACCAACATAGAACGCTTTTCATTGCGAAGGGCATTGACACCATCGGCAACAACTTTCAAGGCATCAATATCCAGCCCCGAATCCGCTTCATCCAAAATGGCAAAATCAGGTTTGAGAATCGACATTTGAAAAGTTTCCATACGTTTCTTTTCTCCGCCCGAAAAACCGACATTAACCGGACGTTTGAGCATTTCATTGTCAATCCCCAGCTTTTTGCCTTCTTCCCGAAGAAGCTTGATAAACTCCATTGTATCCAGTTCGGGAAGGTGGTGATGTTTGCGAACGGCATTGACTGAATGTTTCAGGAAAGTAGATGTCGGCACACCCGGAATTTCGACCGGATACTGCATAATCAGAAAAACGCCTTCCCGGGCTCTTTCTTCCGGAGACATTGCCAACAAATCTTTTCCCTTGAATTTTACGCTGCCGGAAATGATTTCATATCCCGGTTTTCCGGTCAAAACATACGAAAGCGTGGATTTTCCCGCTCCGTTCGGCCCCATTACGGCATGGACTTCCCCCTCATTAATTGTCAGGTTAAAGCCTTTGATAATTTCCTTATCGCCAACACGGGCATATAAATCTTCAATTTCCAACAACGGTATTTTCATCAATCGTTTCCTCAAACTGTCTCAGAGCTTGTATTCTTTCTTTAATTTATTCAGCAGCTTTTCGGCTTCATCAAACTTATCAATGATTTTTCCGGCATTCTGCTTTCTTAAAAATTTACGGGCGGTTTCAGCCATTCCTTCTAAGATTCCAAGCATTTGTTCATTATTTTTCATACATTCTGTTTTAGTCATTTTAGTTCCTCTAAAATATATTATTATATTGCTTTTTTATTGAACTCATCCAGACGAAGGCGAATCTTTTCAAGCTTTTGGCTTTTATATGCGGCTACCTCGTTTTCTATACCGTAACATTGTTTAAGCTGAGCCAGCATAATTTCGACATCCGCCGTCTCTTCAATGAGCTCGGGAATATTATTCCGGTTTCGGTTAATATTTTTTAAAATTTCTTTGGTTAATTCCGACATTTCTTCAATAACCTGCAACATTTGCGGCTCTTTGCCCCAAGTTTTCAGTGCCAAAGCGTAAATTTCCGTTTCTTTCATCAGCCGACACTCCCTTCCAAGCTGATATTAATCAGTTTGGCCGCTTCAATGGCGAATTCCATCGGCAAATGCTGCATAACCTCTTTACAGAATCCGTTAACAATCAAACTGACAGCTTCTTCTTCGCCAATTCCTCTCTGCTGGCAGTAAAACAACTGTTCATCACTGATTTTTGAAGTTGTCGCTTCATGTTCAATCACCGCGGTTTTATTTCTGTTTTCAATATACGGAACTGTATGAGAACCGCAATTTTCACCGATTAACAGGCTGTCGCACTGTGAATAGTTTCTGGCTCCTCTGGCGTTCGGGCTGACTTTGACCAGTCCCCGGTAAGTCTGATTGGAGAATCCGGCGGAAATTCCCTTGGAAATAATTTTTGAACTGGTATTTTGGCCGATATGAATCATCTTTGTGCCGGTGTCGGCCTGCTGTTTGTTATTGGTAATGGCAACAGAATAAAACTCGCCAACAGAATTATTTCCCTGAAGAACACAAGACGGATATTTCCAAGTTACGGCAGAGCCTGTCTCGACCTGTGTCCATGAGATTTTGGAATTATCCCCGCGGCAGGCCGCCCGTTTGGTTACAAAGTTATAGACTCCGCCTTTGCCGTCCTTATCGCCGGGATACCAGTTTTGAACCGTCGAATATTTTACTTCGGCGTTTTTCAAAACCACGATTTCCACGATTGCGGCATGGAGCTGGTTTTCATCCCGCTGCGGAGCCGTACAGCCTTCCAAATAAGACACATAACTGTCATCTTCGGCAATAATCAATGTTCTTTCAAACTGTCCGGTATTTTTAGCATTGATACGAAAATACGTAGACAATTCCATCGGGCAGCGGACACCTTTAGGAATAAATACAAAAGACCCGTCGGTAAATACTGCCGAATTCAGACAGGCAAAGAAATTATCCGTATAAGGCACAACCGACCCGAGATATTTTTTTACCAAATCAGGATGTTCTTTAACCGCTTCGGAAATAGAACAAAAAATAATTCCCTGCTCGGCCAGTTTAGCCCTGTAAGTCGTTGCCACAGAAACGCTGTCAAACACGGCGTCCACCGCGACAACTCCGGCCAAAGCTTCTTGTTCCTTCAAAGGAATACCTAATTTTTCATAAGTTTCCAGCAGTTCTTTATCCACTTCGTCCAAGCTTTTCGGAGCCGCTTTCTGCTTAGGAGCCGAATAATAGTATAAATCCTGATAGTCAATTTTGTCATAAACCAGTTTGGCCCACGTCGGTTCAGTCATTGTCTGCCAGAATTCAAACGCTTTCAATCGCCATTCCAACAGCCATTCCGGTTCGCCTTTTTTGGTTGAAATCAGACGAATGATGTCGGCATTCAAGCCCTTTGGAGCCGTATCCGCTTCAATTTCGGTAACAAAGCCGTATTTATACTTATCGCCGCTTTCATCAATAATTTCCGGCTTTTCTTTTGCACCCATGTCTTTTTTATCTCCATTATTTGCCATAAAATTAAGATTTTTAAACCAAAAATGCAACCTCTATTTAACCAATATTTAGCTTTTATTACGATACTCTGATTTCTCCAGGGTTAATTTTACGGACACTTATCATGACACTGCCTTTAAGTCTGATTATTTTTCTTTTGGCCGCCTATATTGTTTTTTTGCACTTCAAGCTTCACAAAGCAAGACAGAATATTAAAGAACTTCTGGTTGAGAACGATACCCAGACGACTCAGAACACTCAACACCCGCAAGGCGACGTTTATTTTAAAACCGACCTTGATTTTTTGATTACTTACGCCAACGAGGCCACTTTCAATCTTCTCGGATATTCTCAGGAGGAGCTCATCGGAAAACATGTGTTGGGAACCGTTTTTGAAAACGACGACGCCAATTTGAAAACCCTTTTAAGCGATTTCGGAAAAGTCAGCAAAAAACAAGCCACCGTCAACACTGACCGGATTTTAATCAAAAAAGACGGAGAAAAGATTTTGATGAAATGCCGCGGAAGACCTCTGTTAAACGGCGTTTTAAAATGCGAGGGCATGAGTTTCATGTGCAAAGACATGAGCGAGGCAAACCGTTTGGAACAAAAGCTTCAATCTCTGGCCGACAAGGATATTTTAGTTACGGGAACACTTAATGAAGACGCTTTTATCAAACGTTTGGAACATGATTTCAGAGTCAGCAAACGTTACAACAACGATTTTTCCCTGATTGTTATCGAGCTCTCCGACATCTACGAGTTTATCAATAAAGGAATCGACTTTGAGACCGGAGACAAACTCTTAAAATCCACTGCTGAGATATGTCTTGACACTGCCGGAAGAGACGCTTCCATAGGACGTTTTGATAAGACGAAATTCGGGATTATCTTAAACAAAACCAGCCGGGAACGAGCCGTGGAACTCAGCGGCAACCTCTATAACCTTATTGTGGAAAAAATCCGCACTTTAGGCGTTGACGAATATAATGCGGAAATGATTGTCATCTCCTATACCAACCGCAAAAACATCAATGACACCGATGACGCCATGCTGGAAAGAGTCCGGAGACATATCCGCAATGCCTTGCGCAACCGCCAATACGGCATTATTTCTTCCGACTTACGCAGCAAACCATCTCAGCTTCCTGACAAACAGTAAGAAAATATTAAACTAATTGCTGTTACGATATTTCCGATAAGTTAACTTAAAATCGGATATAAAAACTGATGTTTCGCAGGCTGCTTGCCATATTCCTGCTGCCGCTGCTCCTTTTAACAAACGGATGCACCTATTATAACGGTCGAATCCAACTTTATAATTTCAGCAGCATGTTTAACAGCCATCCGGACAGGATTACCGTTCGGAAGGGAGATACGTTATATAGTATTTCCCGCCGTTACAATGTGCCTATCCGGGACATTGTCGAAGCTAACAGCCTCACACCTCCTTACACGCTCATTATCGGCAGGACACTGCGTCTCCCGAGTGCCAAATGCCATATTGTCGCCAAAGGAGATACCTTATACAATATTTCAAAAAGATATGACGTCGATGTTACTTCGCTCAGCCGAATCAATCACATTGAAATGCCATACACGCTGAGAATCGGGCAGCGTCTGATTTTGCCTGGTTCCGTTACTTCAGCCGGCAGTTCTTACGCGTCTTCGACCTCCCAAACAACTTCGCAAAAATCAACAAGTTCTTTCAGTTTCTGGAAAAAATCCGCTCCGGCGGCCAGCACAACCAAAAAAACGGCCTCGTCCTCATCTTCCTACACTCCGCCGAAAAAACGCACCAGCAAATTTGCATGGCCGGTTCGCGGCACCATCATTTCCAAATACGGGACTATCGGCAAAGGACGGCATAATGACGGCATTAACATCAAAGCCCCGCTCGGAACGGCCGTTAAAGCCGCCGACGCAGGGAAAGTCGCTTATGCCGGAAACGAACTTAAAGGGTTCGGCAATTTGATTTTAATCAAACACAATGACGGCTGGGTAACCGCCTATGCCCATAACGACCGGTTGTTTGTGAAAAAAGGCCAACAAGTCAAGAAAGGCGAAAAGATTGCCGCTGTCGGCAGCACCGGAGGCGTCAACACCCCGCAGCTGCATTTTGAAATACGAGCCGGCAAAAAGGCGGTTAACCCGTCCGCATACCTTCCGTAAAATAAAAATACTTGTTTAATAAATATTTTTTTCTTATTGTTATCACGCTATTTTGGTGTATATTCGCCAGAGGTAAATATAGAAAATAGGAGAAAAATATGTTTATTAGTGAAGCTTTTGCACAAGCAGGCGGAGCAGCGGCACAAGGTTCTCTTTCCGGAACGCTTATCCAGCTCGGTTTAATCTTTGTGATTTTTTATTTTCTGCTCATTCGTCCGCAACAAAAGAAACTTAAACAACATGAGCAAATGCTTGACGCCGTTAAAAAAGGCGACAGAATCATTACCGGCGGCGGAATTTATGCCAAAGTTGTCAAAGCTGACAGCAATTCAGCCGAAATGGTTGTGGAAATCGCTTCCGGTGTGGAGGTTACCATTAACAGAGGAACCATCCGCGATGTCGTTTCCGACGAAGTAAAGGCTGATATTAAACCGGCAAAGGCTTCCAAAGCAAAAGCAGCTAATTCAAACAAAAAAGTAAAAGGCTAAAAAATGTATAAATTATCAAGATCCAGAATCTTTATTATCCTGGCTATCTGTTTAGTCGGCATTTTTTTCGCAATTCCGAATATGCTGAAAGATACCAGTAAACTTCCGTCCTGGTGGCAGCCGGTTAACCTCGGCCTTGACTTGCAAGGCGGCTCAAACCTGCTCTTACAAGTTAAAATTGACGATGTTATGAAAGAAAGAATGTCTTCTCTGGAAGATTCCGCCCGTCAGGTTTTGCGTGAAAACAAAATCCGTTATCAGGCTTTAAGAGCCAATCCGGATACCGTTACCGTTAAAATCGAAAATGCGGGTTCCCGCAGCAAAGCCATGGCTCAATTCTTAAAAATGGACGATGGCCTTGAAGTTGAAGAAGGCGAAGACGGAACATTAACCATTAAATATTCGGACATAGCCTTAAATCAACTCAAATTAAAGGTGGTTGACCAGTCTATTGAAATTGTCCGCCGCCGTATCGACGAACTCGGAACAAAAGAACCTGTCATCCAAAGACAAGGTTCCGATCGTATTGTGGTTCAATTGCCGGGTCTGCAAAATCCGGAATATGTTAAAACCCTTCTCGGAAAGACCGCTAAAATGTCTTTCCACATGGTAGACAGCAGAACATCCGCCTCAGAAGCCCGCCGCGGAAAACTGAGCACCTCATCCAGATTGGTTCCGGGAGCCGAAGGCGAATATTTCGTCATCAGCCGCAAACCGGTTGTCGGCGGAGAAAACCTCATTGACGCCCAACCTGCTTTTCAGGAAGGGCAAGCAGTCGTCAGCTTTAAGTTTAATGCTCTCGGCGGCAAAAAATTCGGTGAAGCCACAAAAAACAACATCGGCGAAAGACTGGCCATCGTTTTGGATAACGAAGTTATTTCCGCTCCGGTTATTCAAAGTGCCATTTTAGGCGGAAGCGGCGTTATCAGCGGAAGTTTCACGGTTAAATCAGCCAATGATTTGGCACTGCTTCTGCGTTCAGGTGCATTGCCTGCCCCGTTGGAAGTTTTGGAAGAAAGAACCGTAGGTGCCGGTTTGGGTTCAGACTCAATCCGTGAAGGCGTGTTTGCCTCCATTATCGGTTTGATCGCCGTGGTCGTTTTCATGGTTGCCGCATACGGGTTATTTGGTATTTTTACGACGATTACCGTTTTCATGAACTTGTTCCTTCTGCTCGGAGCTTTAAGCATTATGGGAGCAACTTTAACCCTGCCGGGTATTGCCGGTATTATCCTGACAATCGGTATGGCGGTTGATGCCAATGTGCTTATTTTTGAGCGTATGCGTGAAGAAGTTAAGAACGGGCGTTCCACAAAAGACGCTGCCGAAGCCGGATTTACCGAAGCATGGGCAACTATTCTTGACTCAAACCTGACAACTTTGGTTGCCGCATTTGTTCTGTTTTATTTCGGAACAGGTCCGGTAAGAGGTTTTGCCGTAACTTTGGCAATCGGTATCGCAACATCTATGTTTACATCCGTTACCGTTACCAGAGTTATGATTGCAGGATGGATTTCCCGCTACAAACCGACAAAACTGCCAATTTAATTTAATAAGGAATAATAAAATGAAACTTTTCAGTTGGGTAACAAAAGACACAAACATTGATTTTATGAAGGCAAGAAAGTTCACTTACGCCTTGTCTTTCCTTATGGTTATTTTGTCATGCGTCTGCATTGCCGTTAAGGGATTTAATTACGGCATTGATTTTTCCGGCGGTATTTTGATGGAAATCAAAAGCGAAAACAAAATCGACCTGGAAAAAGTCCGTGCCCAATTGTCTGATGTTGATATTGACGAAGTCAACCTTCAGACAATCGGCGAAAACGGCGATGAAATTATGATCCGTGCACAGGCCAGAGAACTGAACGAAAAAGAACAGATGGCCGTGGTAAACAAAATCAAAGCCCTTTTGGGAACTGATTATGAATACCGCAAAGTGGAACTGGTCGGCCCGCAAGTCGGCGACGAACTTAAAAAGGCCGGCATTATTGCTTCCGTCATCGCTATTTTGGCTATTTCGGTATATATCTGGTTCCGTTTCGAATGGCAATTTGCCCTCGGTGCCATGGTCGGTCTGATTCACGATATTCTAACCACGGTCGGATTGTTGTCGCTGTTCGGCTTTGATTTCAGCCTGACAACGGTTGCCGCCATTTTGACTTTAGCCGGTTATTCAGTCAACGATACGGTGGTTACTTATGACCGTATCCGCGAAAATCTCCGCAAATACAAAAAAATGCCGCAATACGAACTGTTGAACAAAAGTATTAACGACATTTTTTCCAGAACGATTTTAACCGGTTTGACAACAATGCTTGCCGCTTTGGCCTTGTTTATCTTTGGCGGCGACACTCTTCGCAGTTTCTCTTTCACCATTGTTTGGGGTATTATTGTCGGAACATATTCTTCAATTTATGTATCCGCCGTTTTCCTCAACTTGTTCGATTTGAGAAAATCTCAGGAAGAAAAGGTTGTTAATCCTTTCGGAAACGTGGAATAAGCCTTAAGCCTCCCTTCGGGGAGGCTTTTTTTAACCGATTTTTAATTTCTGCTGTTATAACCTGAAGTTAACAAGTAAATTTGCTGAGAATTATTACAGCTTACCACTTGCAAAATTAAGAATTGTGTGTTACATAATGCCTACGGAATAAATGACGGATGTTTTATCATGATTATTGATAGTAACAATAAAAAGCAGAGAAGCATTCTGACTAACAAATGTTTTTATCAAACGACCGCACAGATTATGCGGGACTTTGAAGAGAAAGGGTATGCCAATTCCGCTGATGAAACCGCAAAGGTTATCTCGGCATATCATGATTTGGTTAAAAAACGCACCAAGAACAATTACAATCAAGATTACAATCAAGCTTTCCAACGTATCGACAATGCCATCAAAACTCTGGCGAATCAGGTCTTTTATGACTGCGATAAGAAGAGTTATGATTATGCTTATCATTCTTTTGAAGAATTTGACCACATTAATGCCATTGTCGGCCGCCAACACGTCAAAAAAGGTTCTTACTAGAACATTTCCTCCCCACAAACGACAATCTGTGTGTTGTTGGACAATCTGCATTGCATTAAATTAAAACTTAAGCTACAAAAGATTTATTCTGATATAAATTTTATAAGAGGACTGATTATGACAAATATTTCACTTATCGGCTGCGGACGCTGGGGAACATTTCTCGGATATTACGCAGCAACGCATTTTGCTGATAAAGTCGATATGTATGATATTCCAACTTCTCCCAATTTTATTGAACTTAAAGAAACCCGCAAGAATCCATATTTGACGCTTGCCGACAACATGGAGCTTCACGCCGACATTGCCGAAGTTTTGAAAAATGACATCATCATTATTTCTATCGGCTGTCAGCATTTCCGTTCCCTTTGCAAACAGCTGAACGGTTATAACCTCAGCGGAAAAACATTTTTACTGGCAATGAAAGGTTTGGAAGAGCCTAGTGCAAAAACTCTGTTTGAGGTTATGAGAGAAGAAGTTAAACAGGACATCCATATTGCCATTTTAGCAGGTCCGGGACATGTTCAAGATTATATGAAAGGCGTTCCGTCCTGTGCTGTTATCGACAGCGATGAGGATGAAGTAAAAGATCGTTTGATTAAACTGATGCAGAGCGAATTAATCCGTTTGTATTACGGGTCTGATTTAATCGGCAACCAAATCGGTGCCGCTCTTAAAAACGTTATCGGTATTGCTGCCGGTATTTTGGACGGTTTGGAGTGGTATGGCCTGAAAGGAGCCCTGATGGCTCGTGCTCCGGTTGAGGTCGGACGTTTTATCAAACATTTCGGCGGAAATCCGCACACGGCTTACGGTTTATCCCACCTCGGCGATTATGAAGCAACGTTATTCTCCAAATACAGCCATAACCGTACTTTCGGAGAACTGTTTGCTAAAGGGCAGGATTTCGGAAAACTGGCCGAAGGCGTTGCCACATTAAAAGCCGTCAAAATCATTGCCGACAAGGAAGGAATCGATATGCCGATTTGCCAGGCATTGTATAAAGGCGTTTATGAAAAGGCGGATATCAAAAGTACCATCCGCAGCATGTTTGAACGCAATTTAAAACAAGAATTCGAATATATTGCTTAACCAAAAGCCCCTCGTTTGAGGGGCTTTTTTTATTATTGGTTCTTATTTAATAAATATTCTTTTTCAAATTTATCGAAATCTAATAATATACTATCTATCTCCGCTTGTAATGGTACAATATTTGTTGCATAAAATTCCTGCCATTGTCTTTGTAATTTTTTATTTTCTAAAACCATATTATCACCTAATGACGAAATTGCTTTAACTATTTTATCCAATTGTTCTTGTTTAACCTTTAATTGCCCATTAATATCCGTTAATTTTCTTAAAAATACGGCTAATGCATTCTCATGATATTGGCACTGCTCACAATAACGAACAACCTCTTTATTATGATGTTCATCAATCCAATATCCAAAGGACAATGTGTGTCTTTGGCATTTTGGGCATTGTATAGCTTCTACATCTTCGTTTTTTGTAAAACTCATTATATTTCTCCTCTACCATATAGTATTCTTACATATTCCTGATTTTTTTACGCCATGATTTCACGGGGATTATTCCAGAAACTAGTTTAACCGCTTTTTTCCGTGCTATGATATACTTCCTTTTAGGAAAGCAGATACTGACTTTGCCTATGTTGGCTCTAATTGTATCCAGTACATTTTTTGTTTTATCAGAAACACCAATATTTTCAATCATTTTAGCGATAGAATACAAATCATCCCATTTTAATTTGCCGGGAGCATATTCACATCCCAGCCCTTCAACAATACGAAAATTCTTTCGAATCATTCTGGTCTCTTTATATTTAGTCGCATTAACAGTAAATTGGTTATCTATCAGTTTCAGCTTAAAATCCTTGGTTAAAATAAAGTTTGCCGGACGGACATCCCGATGAACAAATTTGCAGCTCAATAAAGTTTTTGCAATATCTCCCAGCTGCATAACGATTATGTCCTTCTGTGATTGTGTCAGATTGTTTTCCTTAATTAAATTCTCCAAAGAGATTCCTTCTTCGTAGTTCATTGCAATAAACTTTTTATTACCATCGCACTTATAAAACCACGGTTTGATAAAATTATCTGGATTCATCTTGTAAAAAAGCTTTGTATAAACAAACTCGTTTTTACATGTATCTCCAAGACCATTCCATTTAACAAACAATTTCTGTTCGTCTTTATAGCCTTGAAAATAAATATATCCAGATGCCCCGTAATGATTAATCATTATGGGTTCAACATTTGACAGAAAATAGTTTTGTTCCAGATATTCGGCAATGTCTTCGGAAAGAATGACTGTTTCATTATAGTAAACTGATTTATCCAGCGGTTTAGTAAAAACATAATGCTGTCTATACATAAATTCTTTTAAGAGCTTAAAATAAGCGTCAAAGGCATACGGATAATTCTTTACCCGTACCGAAGAATCCAATTTAAGGCGTAAAAACATATCCTCCGCCTTTTGATGATAATCATCTGCAATTCTGCTTTTATGAATAATTGAATGATAAATCAGCAAATAAAACCTGTTTTCCAAATCAGGAGAATAAAAGCCGTTTTGCAATACTTTATGCTGCAAAATGTCTTTTTCCCACTTCTTATCATAGTAATTTTTGCCGGTTTCCCAAATATCAATTAAAACTTTTTTCGTGCCAACGAGCACCTCATAATGGGGACGATGAACATTAATTTTAGGGATGCCTTTAATAATGTATACCGTCTCGGCATATTCTTCGGCAAGAATATCTATATCTCCGTGCTGTTCTGACGTTTCAAAAGTTTCTACATTTTCCAGCCCCCTTAAAACAACGTAATTTATTGTGTTATTTAAGGTATAGAACAATTCTTTCAGGCTTTTCCAACCATTACACCCCACCAGATCCTGCTCCCGTTTCTGGCATTTCCCATTCCATTGCTTGGGAGCAGATTTCAAATAATCTTCATAACCGATACCCAATAACAATGTGATATCATGATTGGTTTCCGTTATGCTATTGGTGGCATGTATTTTATGCCCGCCATTTGTCCAAGTGCGATATTTCTCTTTGAGCCGGAAAATGTTCCGGTTAACATATTCATATCCGCGGGAAGTTTCCGCAAAATCATATTCAGGATGTTCATCCCAAACCGTTATCAACAAAAAACTCCCGTTGCCGCATTCTTTTTCTTTAACGGAATTATTCTCAAGCTTTATTCCGTAAAATCGGGTAAAATTCTCAGCAACATTATTTTTGTTCCAAGCAATATCATAACATTCCAGAATTTTCAGATGTTTTTGAATATCTTCTAAAATCTCTTTTTCTTTATATCTGGCCCTTTCCCAAAGGACAATAAGATGCAGTTCTCCTTTCATCTTAAACCTCCTCGGCAAGCCAATGAAGCATATTTTATCAAATCAACCTCCTATTAACAAAAAAGCCGCCGGATGAGGGCGACTGGAAGTTGGTAACTATACTTGAATAGTGCGACATATTGACTGAAATAGCGTATTTTGCCGCCTTCCAGTCATTATTATAGACTTTCAGGCGTGCAAAAGTTTCGTCTTTACACAATAGACGTCAAGTAAGAGGTTACCACACCTCAGACAAGTTATCATCTTATCTGTTATAAGAGTAATTTAATTCTACTATTTTGCAAGCTATTTTGTGATAAAAATGAAAAGATAAGTCGAGTTATAAAAAGAGATATTTAAAGTAATAAAAAAAGATTTTGAGAGATGAAAAAGGTAATAACTAATTAATATAAATTTTTTTATTATTAACATTTATCTCGAATTTTTTCTATTATTTGTACCAATTTTTCTTTTTCATCTCCCATATTATCATGCAATCTTTGAACTATTTCTTTGAATTTCTTTTGATTTTCTGGATTTTGTTGTATGTTTTGGAGTAAATATGAAAACTTAGGGTATATATTCTCTTCAATATCATTATTAAATGCTTTTTTAAATTCACTCTTAAAATGTTGATCTACATTTCCTAACTTATTTGCAATGATATTAAAAATTGTAGTTACATCTTCTTGGATACCTTCTACCTTTTGGGTTATTTTATCTAGACCATCGTTTATAGTCATCTTTTGAAGAATATCAATATTGACTGTAGCTTCATCCATTTTTTCCAATTGATTGACCAAAGTATTTATGTAGATTAAATGTTCAATATCTTTATGCCGTTTTAAATGTTTTTCAAAATATCCATATAAACTTAATAATGCAGCATACCATGCAATCCAATCTATGCTTTTTATAAATTTAATCTTAGAAACAAAAACAAAATCTGCGATAAAAGGAATAAAAGCAGCAATTATTAAAAGCAATAATAGAAGTATAAACTTTATCATCTTGCACATTTCCAATCATCTACGCCAGATAAAATTTGTTTTTGTATAATCTCTCTTGCATTTTTAAAATGGTACTTCAAAAAAAACTTTTCTTCACCTAGTGCATCTAAGCTTTTAGAAAACAATCCCAGAAAAAATGATGGAGTAAATGTTACTATATAATCAGGAATAAGAACATCAATACTATCCGCATTTTTATCAAGTTCATCCAAACCAAATTTCTCTCTAGCATCCGCTCCCTTAACCTTACTGCCTAGAACAGTTGTTCTTCCTTGTGTTAATATCTCTAGATTAATTATTGTCATTGTTTTTTACCTTTTTTTGTAAAGATTCAGCGTCTAACATAAATCGTGTTGTTATTATAGTTCCTGGAAATGCTTTTTGCAATAAATAGGCATATTTTTTATCCGGTGCAATTTTTTTATCTTGTTTTAAATTAAACCACTGGTAATTTCTCTTATCATTTAATTTTACTGCATTTCCATATTTATCAGAAAATTTGACATAGACATTTCCTGATATTATAGCAATTTGAGGTTTTTCCTCTGAAATAAATGTATCTCCTATTTCATTAATAAACTTCACCATTCTTAACATACCTATTCCTCCTCTGCTATCTTTATAATTCTCTCTGGTAGAACCATCCTGCAGAGCATAGACTGTTGCCAATATTTTTTGTGATACATTTTTGTGCATTTTTATATATGCATCTAATTCTTGTTTTACGGAATTATTTGTTGTTGATAAAATTGATTCACAAATTGGCATACCTGTATTAATAAAGGAAAGGCTGCAAAAGTATTTTCCTTCTCTATATTCCATAAATGAAGTCATATACCAATTTCCTTCCTCCCCCTTTACACTGTGCCTTTGAGCATTTTCCAAAATTTCAATAGTAAATGACGTAACATTCATACATCCTTCATCACTCAGCATCATTGGAGGGTCTAGCCGTATAAGCCATTCATTTATTTTTTCAACAAGTCGCGTTGCACTCACTTCTAATGTTGTGACATTTTGATTTTCAACTAATGACCTTCTTGGCTTTTCAATTGGTGGTAGTGCTATTACATTTCTATCATCAGCATTTGGAAGTTTCATATCCATAAAGCGCTCTAAATCCAAGCCTTTTATAACGTTTGAAATCCTATTACTAATTTTTCCACCTCGAATATAATGGTACATTTCTTTCTTTACAATGCCCCATAATAAATATGGAGCAATATCATATATTCTATCATCTGTAAAATCAGCAAAAGCCTCTAATATTTTAGGCTCATATTCCGCAAATTTATAAAACAAATCTAATGTCTCATTAGGATAATCAATAAAAGAAAAGTGTTGAATTATAATACGATTTTGTAATTTCTTTCGTTTGTATCCTTTTTTCCATTCTTTTTCTCTTTGCGGGTTGAAAAAATCAAGAATTTCTGATGCCTTAGATTTGTCATATAATCTAGCCATCTGAGACCTCAATAAAGGAATGTGCTCCATTCTTTTATTTGGATATTTTTTTAATATTAATTTCCTATCAACAGAATGAATTTTTTTCTTATGAAGATGTATTTTATTTCTTCTTTTTATACTTTCTCTTAAATTAGCAAATTCTTCACTACTTAATAGTGCTAACTTTGTATGAGATAATTTAGATAGTTTAGGAGGAAATGATATTATATCAGTCATAGCATTCTCAGTTTTTCTTATACTATACGATAAAAATTTATTTATTCAATAACTAAATCCGACTCTAAAACAAAAGGCTTTCTGAGAAATAACTCTGAAAGCCTTATTGGTGGGTGTGGCTGGGGTGTAAATTCCCAACTCTTTATAACACCACTCTTTCTTTAACCCCTTTACGAGTTGGGTCCTTTTCGTCTCGTAAGTTTCGAACTTCACTTTTCGTTCGTTCTCAACAACTATCGACTCCGAACCGCTTCGCTGGTTCTATCTAGCCGCCCAGACCATAAAAAAGCCCTCACTTTGGAGGGCTTTTTTTATGGTGGGTGTGGCTGGGATCGAACCAGCGACCCCTACGATGTCAACGTAGTGCTCATACCACTGAGCTACACACCCGTTGCATATCGTCATTGTTTTTACAGTATCGTTTCGATAATTGCAAGCATAATTTTACATATCCCTTGTTATTAAAACATTAAGATTTATCTGTTATTCTTCCCAAGTCTAACAATTGAGGGCTTTTAACGTGGTTGAACAGCACATAAATTTTAATGTGAACTACAAAAAAATTGATGTTTTCCGTGAATATCTTCCCGAAGATATGCGTTATCCCATGGTTTTATCTTCTCCGCACAGCGGGCAATTTATTCCTGAAGAATTTCTTGCCAATTCCGTCTTAGATGTCAATGAACTTCGCTCTTCAGAAGATTCCTTCGTCGAAGACATTATCAAGCCGGCTGCCGATTTGGGAATTCCGATGATTGCGATGAATATTTCCCGAGCCTTTATTGACGTTAACCGGGATAAAATCGAAATTGACGAGACAATGTATTATGATTATCCTCAGCAGGCAAATCCGGTCGGAAGCCGTCGGTGTCGTGTCGGTCTGGGTGTTATTCCGAGAATCGTTTCTCAAAATAAAAATATTTATAACGGGCAGATTTCTTGGGAAGAGGCACAAAAACGCATCAAAAACATTTATGAACCTTATCACAAAAAGCTCAAACAACTCGTTGACAAATGTGTTAAAAAATTTGGCTATTGTTTGCTGATTGACTGTCATTCCATGCCGTCCAGCATTTGCAAAATCATGGATGAAAGCAAACCGGTCGACTTTTGCATCAGCAACCTGTTTGACCAAAGTTGTCCTGCTCAATTTTTCGAATTTCTATCCGGAAGCCTGTCTGAAAAAGGGTATCGCGTCGAATACAACCGTCCGTACTCCGGAGGATTTATCACTTTTAACTATTGTCAGCCGCGAAAAAACATTTATACCCTGCAAATTGAGATTAACAGAGGCCTCTATATGGAGGAAGCTGTGTACAAAAAAAACAATAATTTTCAAAATATTAGCTCCGGCGTTTCGGAGTCCCTCGCCGCTCTGGGCAATTTTTTGCTGGATTTTAAAAAATAATCGTGATATACATCCCCTTGTTTTAAAAAAAGCAGCATATAAATATATGCTTGCTGTCGTTGGAATTATAAGGATAACTTGTTAAAAAAAGAAAACAGGACTTATAAATTTTAAGAGTAACCAACCTCAGGACGTTTATTTTTTTCGCCGTTAAGCAAATTGAAATTGGCACATTTGTTGCATAAGGGATGTTTGTGGCCGTTTTGAGGGAGCAGAGGGATGCGACTTTTCGTATCAACAAATTTAATGTTTTTTATGATATTGCTGATGTTGATTCAGCCGGTGCAAGCAAGTTCGTATGAGGCATATGCCGATGATACATTTGCTTGTATGAATGCTACTCAAAAAATCGAAAAAGAATTGCAGATTAAAGAACATTTGCTGACCACTATTTCAAGCGTGGAAACCGGCAGATGGAACGAAAAAGAGCAGCAGTCATTGGCTTGGCCATGGACAATTAACGCCCAGGGTAAAGGTCAATTTTTCAAGACCAAAGCTGAAGCCGTCAGAGAAGTAAAAAGATTACAAGCTCAAGGCGTTAAAAGCATTGATGTCGGTTGTATGCAGATTAATCTTTCATACCACGGCGATGCTTTTAAGAATATTGAAGAAGCTTTTGATCCGGAAAAGAATGTCAGATACGGAGCAAACTTCTTAAAAAGCTTGTATGAAAACAAAGGCAACGATTGGATTAAAGCGGCAATGGCCTACCATTCCAGCACTCCGACAAAAGCCTTGAAATATAAGAAAAAAATCGTTTCAAGATATGAAATGATTAAGCAGGCTCAAAATAATGCCAAAACATTTGAAAAGCCTGTTATCGCAGCTTCCGCCCAGATTCCGAATCTGAGCAAAAAGGACCGCCTAAGACTTGCTGAGACAAAAGCTATTGTCGAAAAGGCAAGAAAATCAGCCAGAAGCATTAAGGCTAACGAATGGCGTGAAGCTAAACTTGCCGAATATAGGAAAACAAAAATAAAATAATTGCTAATAGGATTATTATTTGGTAAGCAATAAACAGAAAGAAGTCTGTTTATATAATGAGTTCGGCAATTAATCACATAGGCCTGTATTGGCAAGCCCTGGGCGGCAATAATATTGACCAGATAAGCGGTCATTGTTACCGGTATACGGATGTTATTGAAAACCGCAAAGGAATGTTGGAACACACAACAATTATTGTTGATTTAGGCAAATTTGATAATCATCAAGCTTTGGGAGTGAAAAATTCTTCCGCCGCAATTCCTGATATTCGGGGACTGTTGGCTGAAGGGGTTGACACTGCCAAAGCTCTTTTTTTGACCCATTCCCACCCAGATCATTTGAACGGAATTGTTCACTATCTTAAAGCCGGTTACCGTCTGCCGCCGATTTATGCCGGAAAATATACGCTTATGATTTTGGATGACTTATTGGAAGAATATAAAATTCTGGCAAACAGGCATCCTAAGTGTAAAATCATTAATGACGGAGACATTGTCAAAATCGGTTCTATGAGCATAGAGGCCGTGGCCGCAAGCCATACTTGTTTTGACAGTTTCGGCTTTATCATTAAATCCCCTAATTCCGTTGTATATCATACCGGAGATATGAAAATAGATTCCAGCACCTATTTCAGAAAGCCGACAAATATCCGCCGCATTAAACAGCTTAAAAATGAAATTAAGTGCGTTGTAGCCGATTTTTACGGCATTTATGACGATGGATTTGCCGTTAAGGAGGTTGATACCTTCAAAAAACTTGTTTCTCTTATCAAAAAAAGCAAAAAGAACAAAATCTTTATTCCGGTTTATCCAACTCATCCGGAAATGTATATTATAGCTTTTTTAGCAGCCTTAAAACTTAAAAAGAATGTTATCTTTTTCGGAAATCCGGATTTTTACACCTACTTAAACCTGATTATGGAATATGGGATTGATTTTAACAGAATCGCCGGAAATCGCATTAAAGTTATTTATACGCACGACAGGGAAGAAGTTGCCAAACTTGACAATAATTTTGTGGTTATCGGAACATATAACCACGTTTCTCTGGCTTTTGACGCCAACAGCCAGAACAGTTTCGGCATTATCACGGCATCCACTTTCTTTAATCCGCTTAAGGGAGCTTTTAACGCCCATAACATTCGTTTTATCAGCGTTGACGATGCCCCCGAATTGCAGGGGTTCGGACATGGTTTCCTCGGAGATTATGAATATTTGAATTCTATTTTGGAACATCCTATTTTTATCCCGACACATTGTCCGGTATTTGTTATTGATAATTTCAGAGAATTAGCGAAAACCATCGGGATGAACCTTATCGGCAAAACGCCGTTGAATAATGAAATTTTCCGCTTTAACGGAAGCGAATGCGTTAAAGTTCAAAGTCTTCCGGCCAAATGGCTTGTGGTTATTTATAATGATGATTTTGCTTATCTGAAAGAAGTCTTTCAGTGTGCCACCTCCGGTATGGGATTTTTAAAACGCACCATCAGCAACCGCCGCTGCTTAAAACGGTTCAAAATGTATATACATAAAAGGAAAATGGGCAATGGAATTAAAAAAGCTTGAACAATCCTACTCTATACGCAGTTATGAATGTGATAAAAACGGACAGCTCCGTTTGATTACGTTAATGAATATTTTTCAGGATATGGCAGACACACACGCTAACCTTATGGGGCTCGGCTATGATTTTTGCAAAGAAAGAGGACTGGCTTGGGTTGGATCCAATTACAAAATTCAAATTGAGCGAATGCCCAAATGGCACGAAACCATTACCGTTTATACTTGGCCTTGTATTGAAAAGAAACTTGGAGCCGTTCGCGATTTTGAAATTAAAGACGCTTTGGGGAATACAATCATTCGAGCCGCGAGCCAATGGATTTTGATTAATTTTGCCAAAAAACGTCCGGTTGCTTTAAGAGAACACCTTCCTCAATATCAAATTCTTGAAGAACGGGCAATTGACGAGGATTTTATCAAAATCGAGGATGTGGAAGAAATAACCGACGAAAATGTTTTTAACGTCCGTTTTGATGATATTGATTTGAATAAGCATGTCAATAATGCCCTTTATCTGTTATGGGCCTCTGAAACCGTTGACAATGCTTTCAGGGAGACGCATTTGCCTCAGGAAGTGGAAATCGCATTCAAAAAAGAAGGCTTGTTTGGAGAGAAAGTAAAGGTTGAAACCCAAACATCCAGCACAATTTCCCGGCACAGCATTAAATCCATGACAGACAACAGAGAACTCGCTAAAGTTCAAATTAAATGGACATCTCTTTAAAACCCAAAAGGGAAGCTTACGCTTCCCTTCTTAATTTAAGATTGTAGTACTCTCTTCGGAGTTTTGCAGGAAGACTTTGGTCTACCAACTCATACAATTGCCGATAACGATTGTGAACCTTATCCAAAAGAGCCTCTTCTCTCACGGACATAATTCCATCACTTCCCTGCGTCTCATACACATTCAAGACAATCCCAAAACGCAGCATTGTTCGTTTTCTGACGGAATATCGTTTAAGGACTTTGAGAATCATATCAGAATCCAAATCCTTTAACAGCATTTCGTTACCTATTGTTTTTTCAAACTCCCGACAAGCCTTATGGGCTTTTATGTTGTTATACTTCGCCGAAGTGCCGTAATATCGGTAAATGCAAAACACGATAGCGGCCAACACTGAACATAAAAATACTTCTGTCATAATATATCTAATTTAAGTGATTATTTAACAAGAAGATTATCACATTAAATTTTTTTGTCTATCATATTTTATACGGATAAATGTTCATACAAAACTTTGAAGCCCAATCCAATCAGGATAATTCCGGCAGTAATCTCCAGATACTTTGTCGGAACTTTCTTAAAACAGCAATTTAAACTATATCCGACAACGGCACAGGTAAATGTCGTTATTCCGATGGCTGAAGCGGCAAGCCAAATCGGACAATTCATAAAATAAATAGTAATCCCGGCGACAAGAGCATCTATGCTGGTAGCCACGCCTATCATCAACAAAACTCTAAAAGTCAATGATTTTGCCAATTGTTTATGTTCGTTTTCTTCATCCAGAGCATCGGCAATAACCTTTAGTCCCAATGCCAGAAAAACAAAAAAAGCAATCCAGTGGTCTATGCTCTCAATATACCCGTGCACGGCCTCTGCCCCGTACCATCCGGCAACAGGCATGGCAAACTGCCCCAAACCGGTTGACAAACCTAATTTTAACGCATTCTCCGTCCGATTTTTCTTTAAAACCAAGCCATAAGAAAACGAAACAATAAAAGCATCTACTGACAAGGCTAAAGCCAATAAAAAAATACTTAAAAAAGTCATTTGCATTCCTAAAAAAAATTACTTGTTCTGACGTTTATCGAATCTTAGCGAAAAAATCAACCCTTTTATCGGCTCATTTCCCCGGCAATATTTTGCGGAGAAATTCCGGATTTGCCCTGTCCGTTATCTGAATTTGACTTCTGATTCAATTTTTCTTTGGTAACTTTTCTAAACTCTTTGTTATCTATGCCCCTGAGTTCTCTAAGCTGTTCCTTTGTCAGTTTTTCAGGTTCATCCAAGGCTTTTTTTATTACATCATTCTTTTCCCACTGCTGAACAAATTTTGCTTTATTTTCACTGCGGTTAAAATCGCCAATGACGTTGTTCCAATAATTACTTCCGTTTTCTATGCCCTGACTTTCCATTTTTTCTTTCAAAAGCTGCAAATAATCCGGCTTTTTATTATTGGCTTTATCATTGCTTTTTTCCTGCTGCCGGCGACGCTCTTCTTTTTTCTTTTCCTGAGTATCCCGTTTCAGCAGTTTCTCAACCCTTTTGAAAAATTTGGCCTTTTCCAAATATTTCTTATATTCTTCGCTGTTTTTATTCTTCGGAGCCTTTTTCGGCATCAGCTGATTAATCGCTCCCATCATGGTTGTAAATGCTTCAATATCTTCAGCCGTAAAATCCCGAATATTTTTCAGCAGTTTCTTTTTATGATTGGGAGACATCTTCAGGCTTCCCGGCGTTGCCAAACCTTCGTTTCTGGAGATAAAATAAACGGCAATTCGATGAAGGCTTTCCCGTTCTAAACGATTTATCCAATATTCCAATTCTTCATCGTCTTCAATACTCAATCCCGCAGCCATCAATGCTAATAAAAGATTGCTTATTTCCTGATTATCTAATTCCGAAAGACGTTTTTCCAAACGTTTCAAAAATTCTAAAGCATATTCGGTTCGGGCTTCGTCAAAGCTTTTTCTTCCGGCTTCAGCAACGTCATAAGGAGATTTTCCTTCTGCAGAGGCAGCATATTCCGCTTTATTCTTTTTGATGAAGGCTATCTCCAACTCTTCATCCTGATTATAAAACTCATCCGCACCCATTGCACATACCTTTTAGTATAATTATTTATTTAATATTACACGATTTTCTTAATTTTGCATTCAAATTCTTTACATAAAAAAGAATCCCTATGGATAGGAGACATAGGGATTATAAGGGAATAAAGAGAAAGCTATATGTTCTAAATTAAATAAATTTAATATCGGTAGCGGCTTGCCGACCCCGATCATCATAGACAGAGTAAGAGAGGAGCTGACCGTCAGGGATATGGCGGATACCAGCTTTTTCGAGAGCGGTTACATGAAGGAAGACATCTTTATCG
>JAGAJR010000024.1 GCA_017626035.1 Alphaproteobacteria bacterium
AAAGAAAAAAAAGAAAAAAACAATGCAGCTCAGGAAAATTCGTCGGACTCGCAAATATTTTGCTCCTCAGTCCGAAGATACGAACCGAAAATGTGATCATCCCGGATGTAATAAAGCCGGAGAATATCGTGCTCCTAAGGACAGACGCCTTAAGGAGTACTATTGGTTTTGTCTGGAACATGTTCAGGAATATAATGCCAAATGGAACTATTACGAAGGCATTTCTTCCGATGAGCCGGAAGCGGAAGCCAAACCGAGAATGCACTTTAAGGGGTTTCGCTCCAAAATTAAATATAATTTCGGCTACGACCTGAAAGATGAGTTCGGCTTTTTCGGGGAATATACATCAGATTTTTCGGCAATGGATGATGTTTATTATACCGAGCAGGAACGCCGCTATTTAGAAATTATGGAATTAAAAGCTTCGGAAGTTTCTGTTGAATCCATAAAAAAGCAGTATAAAAAGCTGGTAAAAAAATATCATCCCGATTTAAATCAGGGTGATAAAGAAATGGAAGAAAAATTTAAGCTTTTGACGGTTGCTTATAAGTCTTTGCTGGAAAAATTTTCCTGATTCCGATAGTTGAGCAAATCGTATGTTAACGATTTCTTTTGCGTCAGAACCGGAGCATTTACTTTCATTTTCTTTTTTCCGGCAGTCTTTTTCCGTTGTTTAGGATCTTCTTTTGAAAGCCCTCTTTTCTTCTGAATGATTTTGGCAACTTTGCGGTCATCGACTTTCCAGTCCTTCTCGTCAATTTCTCCGACCAGAACAACTTCGCTGATTTTCAATCCCTTTACGGCATCGGCACCGCCGACGGCACGGATTCGCTTAATTCCCCGAAGCAATTGGATAGTTTTGGCATCGGATAAATTGCTGCCTTTGATGTTCATTTTTTTGGCAATGTCATCTTTTACGATATTTTTTATGGCATTTTCGCCCAGACCGATTTCCTGCATTCCGTTAGCAATGCTTTCTTTAGAAAGTTTTTTCAGTCCGGCGTCTTTGGCAAACCTGTCGGCGATGGATAAAGCTTCCATCTTTCCGGCATTTTGCTGCATTTTAATCGTGTTGTTGACTTCCTGCTGTTTCAGAATTTTTCTTTCATCATCGTTGAGAGCTTTCAGCAGTGAATTATTTTCATCCAAAGACAAAGGGGCGACAATGGCAAAATCGTCTTCGTTTTCATCTTCGTCTTCATCAAAAACGTCTTTAATTTTTTTGCGGATTTTTTTCAATCCGAGGGGGAGGTCGGCAGGTGTCGGAACGGTATTTTTTTGAACGTTTGTTTTTTTCTTGGCTTCATACTTCAAAGCTTCTTTCAAATTAACTTTAAGAGTTAACTTTTCCTTTGCATCGAAACCGGATTTCTTCCATTCCAAATTCGGATTATTGTTGGCCATAGGTTACTCCCATTATTTTTTGCTGTTCTTGCAAATTTTATCGCATCACATACACATTAAAACTATTTATAAAATGACACAAAAAATATTTTTTGTCAATTACACAAGAACAAAATGTTAATTTCCAATATAAATATTGAGATTTAAGGTTTAGTGTTTTGTCTATAATAGCGTTTGAGTTGTTAAAGTTTTTTGAAAGTAACAATCATGGAACTGTCTGAAAGGCTTCCCGACATAATCTCGACACAACTTCCGTCATTACGATTTAGATTAAACGCCTTTGTTGTGATACTGGTCAAATGGGTCAGAATATCTTTTTTCAAAGACGGCCAATCCTCAACATTGCTAAAAAATAATTTTTGCGAGTCCAGTAACTCGGAAAAGGTCGGTTCTTTTTGCAGGAACATTTCATCAACATTCCATAGTTTAAGATAAGCCTGATTATAGAATTTTAAACGTCCGTTAGAACCAAAGATGAGAACGGCGTCAAACAAATTATCAAGAATTTCCTGTTGCACGGAAAGAAGAGCGTTGTATGCCCGGCGGGTAGCCAACCGGTCGGTAACGTCTTCAAAGGCAAAGGTCAATCCGCCCATCGGATGCGGAGAGCGGACACGTCGAAATGTCCGTCCGTCAGGAAGGTGCAGCATATCTTCTTTTGCTTCGATAATTGCATTGAAATCTTTTTGCTCGTCGTTTTTATATAATCGAAAATCGGGAACTTCCGGCAGCATTCTTTTTTCGCGGATAAGTTCCAAAAACATAAAGTAAGTCGGCTTGCTTTCCAGCCAGACGTCTTCTAACCCCCAAAGTTTGGCAAAAGCTTTATTGTAGAAGGATAATTTGTATTTGTCGTTAAAAACGGCAAATCCTGTTCCGAGTGTTCCGAGAATTTCCAAATGAGCGTTTTGATGGAGTTTAAGATTTCTTTTTAAATCGTCCAATTCGTTTACGTCAATCAGAGAACCGACCGTGCAGATTTTATCAAGGGATTGTTCAATATGGAACGGAGTCTCGATAACTTCGTAAGAACGCCGTTCCCCGTTACAGATAATATTAACGGTTTGGCGTTTGATTTTGTTGCTGCTTTGGGCAATGAGAGCCAGATTTTTGGAAATGCTTTCTCCTTTCGGATTCAGAATTTCTTCTTCTCCGCCGGTAAGAAATTCTTTGAACTTCTTGTTGGAAAGCACGATATTAAGATTCTCATCTCTCAGCCAAACCGGATAAGCAATGTTGTCAATCATGTCCTTGAGGCGGATAATGTTTTGATAAGCATCGATTTTTTCATTTTCCAGATTGCTGATTTTTATTGATTCGAAACTGATATCTCTGAACCAAATCATATCGCAATAAACATTGCCGTCGATTCCGTTAATCCGTGAACCGGCAAGGCGGATATGCTTGTTGTTGCTTTTCAGGGGAAATTGATCTTCAAATGAAACACCGTCTTCTCTTAAAAGCCCGGTGTATTTCTGGATTTTTTTAGCATCTTCTTTATAAAAGTTTTTCAATATTTCCTCAAAACCGGAATTGGTGCCGTTCGGCAGTCCGAGAATAACGGCCAACCTCCTGGAACATCTTTCTTTTACCGTTTTGCGGGGATCATTGACTTTTTCATCCGGATAAATAAAAGCAAAATAACCGTCTTTGGAAGCATAAAGCGTTTCGGCATAACGCTCTCGGTCCCTGTTTAAAAAATAGTTTTTTTGTTTGAGGCGGAGAACGGAGATTTCCGAATACAGCAGACGGCCGAGCAGAATAACAAAAAGCACTCCGATGCCATACCATAACTCCGGAGCGGCGTAAAACATATCTAAAAGTAAGTCTCTGCTCATTTTTTTCTGATTTTAATTTGATTTTCGTTGTTTGTTTTTCGATTCTATAATATAAAAGCGAATAAGCAATATTAAAAAATCAGGCAAGTGAATAAAATGTATACATTAGCTTTTGACACGACAGCCGCCGGCTGCTCGATTATATTGATGAAAGACAGCACAAAACTGGCGTCTTATACGGAAAGAATGGCTTTTGGTCAGGCGGAAGTCCTAATTCCGGAAATTAAAAACATTCTGGAAAGCCAAAATGTAAGTTTTAATGATTTGGATTTAATAACCGTTTGTGTCGGTCCGGGCTCTTTTACCGGTGTCCGAGCCGGAATTTCTGCCGCAAGGGCTTTCGGTATTGCCAATGAAAAAATAAAAGTTTTGGGAGTAACGGCGTTTGAGGCCTATGCCGGAGATTTGCAGCCGGATGAGATTGCCGATATTAATGCCGTGATTATCGAAACCAAAAGAGAAGATTTTTATTATCAGCTTTTTGATAAGCACCTGAAAAAAATTACGGAACCTTCCGCCGGAATGAGAGAAGAGATTATTGATAAATTGCGGAATGTTAAGGTAACTTTTATCGGTGATGGTGTGGAACGCTTTTTAAATAGCCCGACCGGATTAAGCCTGCATGTGATTCGTATGGAAAATTGCCCGCCGATAAGAGAATTGGCCATGACGGGAATAAGAAAATATCAGGATAAAGTTGTTGATTTTCCAAAGCCGTTATATTTAAGAGCCCCGGATGTCTGCGTAAAGTAAATATTGTAAATGAAAAGACAAAGCCCTTTCAACAGAAAGGGCTTTGTTGGTGTTTCTGTTAATAAGCTAAAACAGGAATTACTTTATATGATTTAGTTTTAAGATCAGTACCGCTATACGTAGGACTATTAGCGTATGCAATATTAAAAAGCCAATTCTCGGTAGTATTTTCTGTAGATGTCCAAAAGAAATTGCTGAAATAATCAGATTTTCCCAGTGATTGTAATGCCGCTTTTATCTGGTTGTGTGCTTTACTGAATTGATAAGCTTGTGCGGCACTTGGCAGGAACCAATCCCCGGCTTTTGTTCCTGCGGTTTTGTAATTGTTGCAATATTCGGCAGCCGGAAAGGAAACGTTATTGCTTTTTCCGTAGGCAATAATTTCAGCCGTATTAACTTTACCGTCAATGCCGCAAGTAGTATAATATTTCAGTAAATTTGTGCAATCTTCCGTACCGGGAACATTTATTGTTGCATCTTCACTAAATTTCAAATTATTTGGAGCCGCAGACAAAGCAACAGCCAAACGATTGTCTGTATCAAAAACGATGCCGATAGGAGTTTTGTTTGTCGTTCCGATTCCATAACATTTTTTATCTTCGTAAAGGACAGAACCGACAGAGCAAAAATCTTCTTCATCATGATAATGCAAAACAGGTATAGCATGATAATTATACGTTTTTTCTGAGCAATAATCACTGGAAAGACCATAATTCATAAGTATATAAATGGCGTTAGTTCCGTTCATTTCATTAGATGTCCATAAAGTGATGTTAAAGTAGAAAGAGATGGAAAGAGAACGGAGAGAAGAGTTCAGAGTATCCTGTACGTCATAGATTTTTTTAGCTTCGGCAAAACTTGGCAAATGCCAATCTCCGGCTTTTGTACCCGCTGTTGTGTAATTATAACAATATTCTGCGGCAGGAAAAGATTGTTTCGTAACTTTTCCGGCTTGAATAATTTTAGCCGTGTTGAATTTGCCGTCCGTATCGCAGGAAAGAAGATTATCTTCCTTGCAATTTTCCAAGCTAAGAATATCGTAATCATACTTCACGATATTGTTGAGATTAACTACATAATCAACCCATCCGGTCGATTTTTTATTGGCAAGAAAACCCATAGCTAATTTTTTATCGGTATCAAAAACGACGGCGATAGGCGTTTTGTTTGTTTTTGAGTAACATTTTTGGTCTTCGTAAAGAATGGAGCCGATTTTGCAGGCAATTTGAATTTCATTCGGTTCACAATCTTTTTGGCAGTTTCTGCCGTAATAGGTAACGGGCGTGCAAGTCTGGTTTGCAGGGACAGCGTCTTTGTACCCGCCGTTGTCGCAAGTCGGTTGATAGCAGTCTTTAAAGCATTTTGTTCCGTAATAATCAACCTGAGTACAAACATTGTTTGTCGGAATACCGTTTTTATATCCGCCGTCGGAGCAGCTTGGCTGTTTGCAATCTGTTTTGCATGTTCTCCCATAATAAGTTATATCCTTACAAACATTGTTTGCGGGAGTATTGGAGAGATAGCCTCCGTCTTCGCAGCTTGGTTGTTTACAGCCGGAGTAACAGTTTTTGCCGCAGTAAGAAACCGGGGTTCCTTCTTGGTTTGTCGGGCAGGAAGAACTATACCCGCGGTCTTCACAGGTCTTATCGGAAATATCTTTATAACAGGTTTTGTTGGCAAAAGAAAATGCCGTGCCATTCTGACACGATGTGAGAGAAGTGGCATAACCGCCCTCG
>JAGAJR010000025.1 GCA_017626035.1 Alphaproteobacteria bacterium
AATTGCCGGAGAGCAAAAGGCAGGCGGAGGCAAGCAATAAAAACTTAGTATTAGTCATAGTACACCTCATAGTAATTAAGAACCAAAGCCTATATACTATCCATACTAAGTCTTTTTTTTTTTTTGCAACAAAAAAGTGTACGCGGCGGCGGATTTAAAGGATTTTTCACATTTCTGTTACAATTAAATTCTTGTCCGAGTTCTTGAAATGGTGTTGATAAAGCTTATTTTAGTAAGGAGAATTGTTTTATTTTGTTAGGAGAATAACATGGGTACGTTTTTGAAATATGTGTTCTATCTTGCCTTAATCGTTGTTATTTATTTGGTAGGAAAAGGGATTTATGACGGACAGATTAATGAACAGACAACCGTGGGCGAAGTTACCGAACAGGTGGAAAACGGAGCGGCCGATATGGCAGAAAAAACAAAAGATGCCGTTGTGGATAAATTGAATGATTATCAAAAGGCTCCGAAAAAAGAAATTACGGTTGGTGAATAACGTAAAAAAAGCCCCTCAAACGAGGGGCTTAAAGTTTATTTTTTTACAACCTGTTTGGTTTTGTTTTGCAAGTCTTTAATCAGGTCGTTAATGCCGCCCGGTGCAGATTTAACATAAGCAGTATATTCGTTGCGGGCAGTGATTGCCAGGCTGACATTTTCAATAATGATGTCGACAATTTTGAAGTTGTCGCCGGTTTGCTTAACTCTCCAGACTACTTTTGCCGGTTCGCCCTGATCCATCGGAACCAAAGAGTTTACAAAAATCTGGTTGGCAGAGTTGGACGGGGTTGTTCCTTTGAAGATGAATTCCTTGCCTTTAAATTCATCAAAACGTTGAGACCAAGTTTTTATGTTTAAATCTCTGTAAGCGTCAATAAATGCTTTTTTCTGTTCGTTGGAAGCTGTTTTCCAATAGCGGCCGAGGACAAATTGGCCGATGAATTTCAAATCCAAAGCGTTGTTGAACAATTTTTCAAAACGGGCGTCTTTTTCTTTTTGCGGGATGTCGGCATTAATGATTTGGGTAATGCCTTCATCAGTTACTTTTTTTACAAAAGCTTCTGCTTTGGCTCCGTCAACGGCGGCATTGGCATTGCCGGCAAAAAACAAAGCGGCAACGAGGATTGTGAAGAGATTTTTTTTCATTTATTTCGCTCCAAATAATTATTGGTTTTCCATTTCATCGAAAATTTCGTCTTCTTCTTCATATCCGAAGTCGAAGTCGTAATTTGCAGTTTCGCCTTTATCTTTGCTTGAGCAAGACATTCCGCGGCGATTTTGCATATAAGCGGAACGCATGGTTGTGTAGTAGTCAACGGAATTACGTTCCAAATCGTTAGTCAAATCAAGCGTTGCTTCGCGATAGGCCATTCCGTTGATGGTGGTATAAGAGTAGTAAATTTTGTCTTTGACATCAGCCGGAGCGTTTAATGTTCCCAAGTAGACCGGATTCATGGCAGAATCGGCAAGCAGTCCGGTAGCGGCACGAGGGGTTGACGGGCCTAAAATCGGCAAAACAAGATATGGTCCGTCCGGAACACACCATTTTGCCAAGGTTTCATCAAATCCGGTTTTTTGTTTTTTCAAGCCCCAGCCTTCGGCAACATCAAACATACCGCCCAAGCCGAGCGTGGCGTTGATAACAGTCCTTCCGAGACTGGCCGCCATTTGCAAAGGTTCTCCCTGCAGCAGGTGGTTGACGGCGGAAACAGGTTCCTTGATGGTTGACAAGACATTGCTGACCCGGTTGCGGGTAAATTCATTGGTTACGGCCCGGTATCCTTCGGCAACAGGCTTGATGACATATTTGTCTGCCTGATAGTTGAATTTGAACATTGCCCGGTTATATGTTTCGAAAGTATCGGCCTGATCATGCCGGTCCAGAGGGGCTTTGGTAGCACAGGAAGTGTTGACGGCTAAAATTACCGGAAGCACCATAAGTAATGCACGTGTTCTGTTCACAGTGAATCCCTTTCCGAGTGGGGTTAATTATTAATAATTTGTCTACAAATATAGCAGTAATTTTTACTAAATCAATCCTTTTTATTATATGAATTTTAATATTTGGTATGTATTTTGGACAAAATAATGTTTTACGGAGAAAAAATATGTTTATCGCTCATATTTCTGATTTGCACATAGGGGATGCCGATAAGCCGGGAATCGCCAATTTGAATAAAATTGTCCGTTGTATTAACAGTATGGATATTTTACCGGAAGCCGTGCTCGTAACCGGAGATTTAATTCATTTGCGGCAGAAAAAACATTATGAAGCTTGTTTTACGGAACTCAATAAATTGAAAATGCCTTATTTTACCATTGTGGGAAACCATGATGAGCCAAACCAGCTGAAAGAAGCGTTGGCGATGTATTGTCCGGCACATCCGAAATCAGAAATGAAGGATTATCTCCAATATGTGGTTGATGATTATCCGGTGCGGATTATCGCTTTGGATACTTATGCCGAAAAACATCCGAACGGAATCCTGAATGACGAAAAACTGGAATGGCTGAGGGAAAAGCTGGAAAATAATCCTGATAAAAAACCGGTTTTACTGATGATTCACCAATTTACCCTAAAAACAAAGCTTTCTTTTTTCGACTCTTATGCCGAGGAATGGTTTGGAAAGTTTAACGAATTGGCTGCCCGGCATGAAGATACGATAAAACTTATTGCTTGCGGGCATTTGCATAATTCCCTTATCGGATCGGTGGGAAAAATTCCGATGATTTCGACTTTTTCCACAAATTGGCAGGCTTATTTTGATTTTAAGCCGAGAGAGTATCTGACCGCCAACAAACTTCCGGTAGGCTTTTATCTGCACCGTTTTGACGGCGAAAAGTTTATGTCTTACGTGGTGGCCGTCCCTCGGGAATGTGCTTAGTTTGTTTTGTTACAAAGCGGTAATTTTTTGTGTTTTGCAATCGGGAGATTTTTTGCATAGTATCACTTCCAGTTGAAACTACTTTAAGAGGAATTGATATTATGACAAATAAACCTTCTAAACCGATTATGCTTTTTGACTGCAAAACTTCTCAGTCTATTATCGGACAGGAAAACTTTTTAGACGCTTTCAAAACCATTTTGAATCACGGCGGTTATGCTCAAGGTCCTGAAACTCGTGAACTGGATGAAAAACTCGCCGCTTATTCCGGCACCAAATTCAGTGCCACCTGCGGTTCCGGTACAGATGCCCTGACTTTGGCTTTGATGGCTTGGGATGTTAAACAGGGCGATGCCGTGTTTGTATCCTCCTTTACGTTTGTTGCTTCTGCCGAAGCTCCGGTTTTGCTCGGCGCTACTCCGATTTTTGTCGACTCTGATCCGGACACATACAATATGGATCCGAAAGATTTGGAAAGAGCTATTGCCGAAGTTAAAAAAGAAGGTAAATTAAATCTGAAGGCCGTTGTTGCCGTTGATATTTTCGGTTCTCCTTGCGATTATGACGCCATTATTGAAATTGCCCACAAAAACGGTATGAAAGTTCTGTCTGACTCTTGCCAGTCTTACGGTTCTGTTTATAAAGGCAAAAAAGCCGGTTCCATTGCCGATATGTCCGCAACATCCTTCTATCCGACAAAGCCTTTGGCTTGTTATGGCGACGGCGGTGCCGTATTTACAAATTCCGCAGAAGAAAATGAACTGGTTAAATCCTGCCGCGTTCACGGTATGAGCCCTGAAGACCACTATGACAATGTTCGTTTGGGTATGACCGGCCGTATGAATACTTTCCAGGCTGCCGTTGTTTTGCAGAAAATGAAAGTGTTTGATCAGGAACTCAAAGATCGTTTCCGTGTTGCCAGCCGTTATGACAATGAATTGAGCAATTATTTCCACAAACAAAAGATTTTGGATAACTGCAAGTCTGCTTATGCTCTGTATACAATTGACTGTGCCGACAGAGACGAATTGATGGCTTGGTTGAAAGAAAACGGTATTCCTTGCGGTGCTTACTATCCGCGTCCGGTTCACACACAAACGGCTTATGCAAAATGGAACACTCGTTCTCTGCCTGTTTGTGAAAAACTGTCTAAGACTGTTCTTTCTATCCCGATGACACCGTATCTGGATAATGAAGATTTGGATTATGTTATCAGCAAAATGAATGAATTTGCTGCAAAGAAATCCTCTAAAGCTGCTTAACCTCTAAGCAGTTCAACGGAAAAACACCGCTTGAAAACAAGCGGTGTTTTTTTATGGACGGATGTAAAAAAAAACAGCCCTTGAAAGACAAGGGCTGTCCGAGAGATTATTTGTTCTCAAGCTGTTTTTTCTTTTCCATATATTTTTCAAGCCAGTGAATATTATACTGTCCGTCAATATATTCTGCCTGAGAGATGATTTCCTGTTGCAGAGGAATGGTGGTCTTTACTCCGTCAATAACAAATTCCTCTAAAGCCCGACGCAGACGCATCAAAGCTGAGTTGCGGGTTTTGCCGTGGACAATCAGTTTTGCAATCATGCTGTCGTAATACGGCGGGATGGAATATCCGGAATAGATTTCGGAATCAACACGAACGCCCAGTCCGCCCGGAGCATGCCATTCGGTGATTTTTCCCGGACAAGGGGCGAAGGTTTCAGGATCTTCGGCATTGATACGGCACTCAATGGCGTGGCCGTTGAAAGTGATGTCATCCTGCGTATATCCTAAAGCGGCACCACTGGCAATGCGGATTTGTTCACGAACAATGTCAATGCCGGTAACGGCTTCGGTAATCGGGTGTTCTACTTGCAGACGGGTGTTCATTTCAAGGAAATAAAATCTTCCGTCTTCATACAAAAATTCCAAAGTTCCGGCGTTGGTATAGCCGATTTTTTCAATGGCCGTGCGAACCGTATCGCCGATTTCTTTACGCTGTTGAGCATTCAAAGCAGGAGAAGGGCATTCTTCAATAACCTTCTGGTTGTTTCTTTGGATGGAGCAGTCGCGTTCGCCGAGATGAACAACGTGTCCGTATTTGTCTGCCAAAATCTGCATTTCAATATGACGCGGTTTCTGGAGATATTTTTCCATATAAACCACATCGCTGGTAAATGCGGCTTTGGCTTCGGCTTTGGCTATCGTGAAAGCTTCTTTCATTTCATCGTCGTTAAAGGCGATTTTCATGCCTTTTCCGCCGCCTCCGGCCGTTGCCTTGACGATTACCGGATAACCGATTTCGTTGGCACATTTGATGGCGTGTTCGACACTCTCAAGTGCGGGAGACCCCGGTGTTACGGGAAGTCCGGCTTCAACCGCGGCCTTGCGGGCGGTGATTTTGTCGCCCATCAGACGCATTTGTTCGGCACTTGGTCCGATAAACGTAATGCCGTGAGCTTCGACCATTTCGGCAAAGTCGGCGTTTTCCGACAGGAATCCGAAACCCGGATGAATGGCGTCAGCCCCGGTAATCAGAGCGGCAGAGATGATGGCCGATTTGTTCAAATAAGAATCGGAAGAACGAGCCGGTCCGATACAAACAGCCTCGTCAGCCAAGCGGACGTGCATGGCGTTGGCGTCAGCTTCGGAGTGGACGGCAACGGTTCTGATGCCCATTTCGCGGCAAGCACGATGAATTCTCAGAGCGACTTCACCTCTATTGGCGATTAAAACTTTTTCAAACATGAAGCAAATATCCTAAATTGTTGATAAAAATTATTCAATAACGACCAGTGGTTCGCCGTATTCAACAGGGTCTCCGCTTTCAACCAGAATTTTGGTAACTTTTCCGGCTTTGTGAGCTTTGACAGGGTTAAAGGTTTTCATTGCTTCAATCAGGCAAACGATATCGCCTTCGGAAACGCTGTCGCCGGCCTTGACATAGTTAGGCGTATTTGGATCGGCAGAAAGATATACAACGCCAACCATCGGAGATTTAACGCAGCCCGGATTTTTAGAATAATCGGTTTCGGCTGCGGTTTCGACAACGGCTTGAACCGGAGCGGCAGAAACAGCCGGAGCTGCGGCAGCAGGAGCGGCAGGAGCCGGAACATAGGCGGCAGGAGCCGTGCGGGCGGAAAAATCTCTGGTTAGGCAGATACGGCAGCCTTCATCTTCATATTCCAATTCCGTGAGGTTGGTTTTATCAAGAATTTCAGCTAACTTGCTGATGATTTTAGTATCCACAGGATTTGACATATTTGTAATCTCTCTTTCTTATAAAATTAAAAAAATCAGATTGATTATTAACTCTGATTTTGAGAAAAAACAATAAAAATATTGAAAAAGGCATAAATATGAGCATAAAATTGCTTAAAAAGTGCAAAAAATTTATTATTTTTCAATGAAATTATATTTTGCATAAAATGCGGTTGTTTTTTTATTATTTGGCACTTAAAAAGTGTTTCAAAAAAGAAAGGAAAGATCATGGCTGAATATTTATGGCTGATTTATGCGGTATTGGCGGCAGTTGCGGCCGCATTAGTGAGTATCTTCGGAAAAATAGGGCTCCAAGGGATTGATACAAATACGGCAACGGTTATCCGCTCGGTAATTATGTCTTTGTTTTTGATTATGGTAATGGTTATGCAGAAAAATTACAATCATATTGCCGGAATTATAACCAATAAAAAAGCAATTTTGTTTATTGCTCTGAGCGGGATAGCAGGGGCTTTGTCGTGGTTGTTTTATTTTGCGGCGTTGAAATACGGAAAAGTGTCGCAAGTAGCTCCCGTTGATAAGTTGAGTGTGGTTTTGGCGGCAATTCTTGCCGTTGTTTTTCTTAACGAACATTTATCTTTGCTTGCCGTCGGAGGAATTGTTTTGATTACGGCCGGCGTGCTTTGCGTAACCTTTGGCTAAAATGGCACGAAATTTGCATATTAAATGGTGAGGAAATAACTTTTAGGATAAAAAAATGGCTTTAAGTATTTTTACACCTTCGGTTACCGGTATGGATGTCCAGTCTCAGGCAATGACGTCGGTCAGTACGAATATGGCAAATATGCGTACCGTCGGTTATAAATCCAATGAAACTTTGTTCTATTCTCTGTTGGGTTCTAACCCTGTTGTGAAAGGAAACTCTGCGTGGGGATTGTCGTCAACCAGAGTGGATATTGACGGCGTGGGGGCTTATGACCGGACAAATATCGGACGTCCGGGCATTATTGCTACGACCGGAAATTATTTTGATGCGGCACTTAATCAGAGTAATGCTTTTTTTACGCTTAAAGATGCCGGCGGCGATTTGTATTATACCAGAGCTGGGAGTTTTTCCACTGTTACTCAGAACGGACAAACGTTTTTAATCGGAAACAACGGTTTTAAAGTTCAGGGATTTCCGGCTGCGGAAGGCGGCGGTTTTTCTTCAAGTTTGTCGGATATTGAATTGAAATACATTGAAAAAATTCCGTCAAAGCCGACCAGTGTGGCGGAGGTAATTGCCAACGTTCCGGCGGACGGGGTTGATTCCAGTTCTTACGGAATTACCATTTATGGACCGAATAACGACGGTCGGCCGATGACGATGACTTTTCACAAAGTGGAAGGCAAAGCCAATACGTGGGATGTTTCCTTTGCTTTGGAAGACGGGACAGTTACGGGCGGCGGCGAAGTTTTATTCAGTCCGAACGGCGAGGTCGTTTCTCCTAAAAATATGAGTCTTGCCGTTACTTGGGATGACGGAAGCACAAATTCGATTGATTTGGATATTTCCAATATGACGCAATATGCCGGAAGCACGGGAATTACCAAAGTATCTCAAGACGGGCGGGAAAGCGGCAATTTTATCCGTGCCCTGATTGATGACTATGGCGTTGTCAAAGCCCAATACAGCAACGGGGAAACCTTGAATTATGCAAAGCTTGCCATTGTCGGATTTACGTCTCCGGAAAATCTTACGCCTGTTAACGGAACCTTGTTTGAGTCAAATTCCGATACGGGTTCTTCTTATTACGTTATCGGAGCAGATACAGTCAATAGTTCTGTTGTGGTGCCGGAATCTGTTGAAAACTCTAATGTAAACGTGGAACAAGAGTTTTCCAATCTGATTGTTATTCAGCGGGCTTATTCCCTGAACTCCAGTGCTTTTACCACGGCAAACGAAATGACAAGCGTGGCGATTGATTTAAAATCATAAAAGCCTAATCATTTGTTGACAAAAACCACTAATTTTGTTTATATATTAGACATAAAAATAAAATTGGTGGTTTTGTTATGAAAAATGAAAAAGCAATTTGCTATGAGAGTTATTTGAAAATGTTGTCTTCGGCATCCGCGGATTTGTTGGAGGCCTATGCGTGTCGAGACGGGGAATCTGCTAAATATTGCCAAGGGTATAAAACATTGGCCGTTGTTTATCCGGCATTGGCTAATCTGGCGGAAGAACTCAATCTGAATTATGGTGCCGAAATTCGTTTTGCTGATGGTCAGGACTTGGAATTTACGGAAAAATCAGAGGCTTTTTATGATTTGAGCAGGCAAATCCAGAAAACTATTTCTCAAAAGAAGGAATTTGTCAATGTTCCTGATTTATATGATGCTTTTTCTGACGATATTGTTTCTCAGCTTAATACCGTATCTGAAATATTGCAAAATCCGGACAATGGTTTGGATGAGGAAAAGTGCCGCTATTGGTTCAGAAACTCTTTAATTTTATCGCAGGAACTTTTGAAAAATCAGAGAAAATCCAGAATCGAACAATTATTTGATGATATTGATAACCGGAATATCGGTGAACAACTTGCCGAAGCGATTAAAAATACGGGAGTAATGGTCAAGGAAAGTCAGATAGACGATATTTGCGGCGTTTTATATGATGTCGGAGAAGATTTTTCTTATTCACATCGTCAAATTGATAAAAATGCCGTTGTACAGGCGATTGTTCCCAAAATTAAAGAGGAATGCTGCTTAGGCAAAGATGAAAAAGATTTTTTTGAACCGGTTATGCAAAATGTTGATGATTTTATCTCCCTTGTCAGAGAAACAAGGACGGAAATCCGAAAGATAAATTCTCCGATACGAAGCATTAATTTGGCTATGCAATCTTTGGAAAAAGGGCCTGATAATAAGAGAGTCCGCCGTCTTATTTACCAAAATCGGCTGAAATTCGGCGGAGTGCCTTCTTTTCAGGTTTCTGATGAAGCGATGCTGTCTTGGGATAAGGCCGAAGTACTGCCTGAATATTTAGAGTCATACCGAACCGATGAACGTTTTCAAAAGGTCAATTCAAAGCTTGGTTTTTGGAAAAAATACGAAGAGGCAGGCAAAGAGGCAAAATCGGAGCCTCTGAAAGCATATATGCGAACGGTTGTTACACAATGGGTTAATTTGGTTTCCGAAGATTTTTATAAATTTAAGGAAAACAGAGATCTTATCTTGGATAATTTAGACGGCAAAGACCAAGAAGATGAGGATGAACAGCCGCTTTCAGGGCAGAATGTCGTTATTGGTGAAATTAAGAAGGATACGGCCGTTTTTGCAAAGAAATTACTGTCTTTGAGTAAAGCCAGCGAGAAATATGTGAATGTGGTTTTGAATACTTCCGGCGTGTCTGCTAAAGATTTGGCTCAGGTTCCGGAGGAGGGCACATGGTCGTCTAACCATTTTAAGGCTGTTGACCTCGTTCTTGATTCTGTCAGTGATAACTTTGAAGATAAGGGATATTTGTTTAACCAGAACGAGGCGGAAGCCGCTGAAGATGCTCTGGATTTGATTATTGCTTTGCCGCATAGTGCCGAAAAAAGAGAGATGTTATCCGTTATCAAAGAGGCGTTTGAAAAAGTTTCTGATGAGGCGTTTGAGGAGCAGGAAACTCTTCGGTTAGTTGCTGCCGGATATGTTGAGATTGAGCATGAAGATATCAGGGAGAATTTGAATGATTTTCTTGCCGGCGGAGCGGAAGGTTTTTCTGATTTGAGAAATACGGACTTGGATGGTCTTGCTGAAGAAATTGATGAAGCCGTAACGTCAAATTATATTTTGCCGATGTATCATCATGAGGATAAAAGCGATAAGGCTTTGGAATTGTCTTTGATGCAAATCCCGGGTTATGAGTTTTATTCTCCGGAAACGAAAAGTTTTATTTCTTCTCTGGTAAGGTATCATGCCAAAGAGTTGACTTTGCGTCATCGTCATTTGATTGCGGAAGATGAATTTTCTCCTTCAATTACAAGAAAAACAGCCGTTTATTATGACAGTTTGGATCGTTTCGGTGCCGTGGAACAAAAACTGAATAAAATTGATGACGCTTTGGCGGTTGAAAACGGAATTTATGAAAAGTATCAGGCTTTTTGTAAAGAAAAAGAAATATTTAATGTGTCGGATGATTTGGTTTTGAAAATGTTGGCTCGTTCAAAGTTTTGTTATAATTAGTTCGGTGCGGTTTAAATCCTGAATACCATTAAAAAACCCCACGCTATGGTGGGGTTTTTTGTTGAATAGGTGTAAGAGAAAAATGGGGACGGGATTTACCGGTTTGATTTGTAACGCCGGCTCCACTCACTGTCGTTCTTTTGCCGCCTAACAAATCTACACCTTTCGTCAGAAAATGCGTTTTAAAGCATTTTCTTTCCTCAAGCCACCGACACGTCGTGTCGTCGTTTCACTCCAATCCAGAATACCATTAAAAAACCCCACACTATGGTGGGGTTTTTTAATGGTGCTCGGGGACGGGATCGAACCGCCGACACGAGGATTTTCAG
>JAGAJR010000026.1 GCA_017626035.1 Alphaproteobacteria bacterium
GGAGAATCAATACAAAGCAAAAATCCGACCAATGGTTTAAGCGAAAAATATGAAACAGCCTTAAAACAACAAAAAGCCTTGATAATCAAGGCTTTTAAGTGGTGCTCGGGGACGGGATCGAACCGCCGACACGAGGATTTTCAGTCCTCTGCTCTACCAACTGAGCTACCCGAGCATTGATTTTTAAGCAATCAACGAAAAGGTTTATATAGTATATTTTTTTGCTTGTCCAGCATAAAATTTAATTATTATAATTTTTTTCACAATTATTTATAAAAAAAGTCCGCCTTCAGATAAGGGGACTTTTTTATAAAGTTTGGAAATCCGTTTATTTTTTGTTAGCGAAGTCTATCCATAGCAATATGTAAAACAAGGCAGCTCCCAACATAAGACTGCCCATTTGTATATGTAACAGTATGATTTTCCATGGACTTAAAAGACTTATGCCGGCATTGATGCTGCCGAAGATAATACCATTGAAAATGCATAGGATTGAAAGGCTTCCAGTACTCAGAAAGGCTATTTTGTGTTTTCTGTTTTTGAAGTCAACTTTGCTGAGAAAATCTTTTCCGATATAGAGAAGAATTATTGAGACGATTAATATTCCCAATGTAGCGAGAGCGAACATTTGGTTTATAAGCTCTTTTAAGGCAAGTGCTTTAATGTTAAAAAACAGGGCGACAGCAAAAGCAATTCCGATAATAAAATACATTATGCCGGTGTATTTACGGATAAGTTCAGGATTTTTTTGTTCCATAATTTTGAGTGTATTTAGTTAATAATAGAGATATGCTTAAAAATTGTATTTTATCTTATAGCATTAATGCGAGAAAAAAGCAATTAATAAATTAAAAATTGTATTTTGATAATCTTTTTTTAATAACTTCACAGTATAAAAAACACGATTTAATTGAAAATTTATTGGAGACTATCAATGACTAACTTTAATGAAAACGCTATTCGCGAAGCTGCTTACTATATTTGGAAAAACAACGGTTGTCCTGCTAATACCAGTGCTCAGGACTGGAATGCCGCCATTAATCAATTGAATGCTATGGCCGCAGCCAAAACAACAACCAAAAAAGCAACTTGCAAATCTGCTGCGTCTTCTTTGGCTAAGTTGTCTGCCGGTGCTGCTTCTTTGAAGAATAAAGCTGCTTCTACTTTGAAAAAAGCATCTGCCAAAAAAGCTAAATAAATTAGTTTTTTCTCTGAAAAAGAGGTCTTTTGCAGGCCTCTTTTTTTTTGTAATTTCGGGGTTGTTTGTTAATGTTTTGATAAATATTTATGGACTATAAAAGAACATATTTGTTTTGAAGGAGTTTGAAGATGACTAATTTTAGTGAAGATGCAATCCGTGAGACGGCGTATTATATTTGGAAAAATAACGGTTGTCCTGCCAATACCAGCGTTCAGGACTGGAGTGCCGCTATTGAGCAGTTGGAAAGAAAAGACGCTTTGGCTGCTGCCAAGAAAATTTCTTCTTTATACAGAGCAGCTTCTTTGACCCCGCGTTTGAAGTTTGATGTCAGCAAGGCTGCTGCTCATGCTGCTCCGTATATTTTGGCGAAAGCTTCTTCCAAGACGGTTATTTCCGCTGCCGGAATGAGAAAAGTTGCCAAAAAAGCCAAATAAAGTTTGTTTCTGAGAAAAAGCTCCGTAAAACCGGAGCTTTTTTGGTATTAAGTCCTTCGATTAGGTCGAGGGGATTTTTTTGTATTTATTTTTTAGCAGACATAATTTTCAATGCGTCTTCCAAGGTGAGTTCTTTGTCTTTCATATCTCTCGGAATGGCATAATTGTTTTTGCCGCATTTGATATATGGCCCGTAGCGTCCGCTTAACAAGGTAATATCGTTTTTATCTTTGGGATTTTTACCTAAAACAACGCCTTGAGGTTTTTCGGCAACGTTTTTTAAAATTTTTTCGGCACGTTCCAAAGTGATATTAAAGATGTTATCATTACCGGTCAGGGATTTGGATTTTCCGCCTTGTTTGAGGTATGGTCCGAATTTTCCGATGTTAACTTCAATTCCGTTGCCTAATTGTCGAGGCAGGCTTAACAAAACAGAGGCCTGTTCGGGGGTTACTTCTTCCGGTTTGATGTTTTTCGGGAGGGCGGAACGTTTTGGTTTCTCGGTTGTGGCGGTCGCATCTTCTCCAAGTTGGAGGTAATAGCCGTAAGGACCTTTTTTGAGATACATTTTTAAGCCGTTGAGTTCGCCCAGTTCTTTATCTTCTGGGTTAGCCGGTTTCGGCGTGTCGTTGTTGATTTCATCGACAACGTCGGTCAGCGGTTTGGTGTATTTACATTCCGGATAGTTGGAACAACCCAGAAAGGCTCCGAATTTGCCGAGCTTGATACTTAAGCGTCCTTTTCCGCATTCCGGGCAAATACGCGGATCCGAGCCGTCTTCGCGAGGAGGAAATAAGTGGTAAGACAGGACTTCATCTATCTTTTCAATGACTTCACTGATTTGCAAAGGCTTAACGGCATCAATGTTTTTGATAAATTTTACCCAAAAGCCGCCTAAAAGTTTTTTCCATTCCATTTCGCCGTTGGAAACATTATCCAAATATTCTTCCAGTTGGGCGGTAAAGTCATATTCAACATACTTTTTGAAAAAGTTTTCCAAAAAGACGGTTACAATCCGGCCGCGGTCCTCCGGAATAAAACGCATTTTTTCAATACGGACGTATTTGCGTTCCTGTAAAACGGCCATAATCGACGCATAGGTTGACGGACGTCCGATACCCAGTTCTTCCAGGCGTTTTACCAGACTGGCTTCGGTAAATCTCGGAGGAGGGGTGGTGAAGTGTTGTTCCGGCGTGATTTCTCCTTTGTCAACATTCTCGCCTTGTTCAACGTTCGGGAGAATACGGTTCTCATCATCTTCGTCATTGTCGTCTTTGCTTTCGACATAGAGTTTGAGGAAACCGTCAAAGTCGATTACCTGTCCGTTGGCACGCAGTAAAATCTGTTTGTCCGCAGAGAGGGAATCTATAACGACTTTGTCCATAACGGCAGGATTCATCTGGCAGGCAACCGTTCTTTTCCAAATGAGTTCATATAATTTATGTCCGTCGGCGTCGAGTTTTGTTTCCAGCTTTTTCGGCGTGTTGGTTAAATCGGACGGGCGGATGGCTTCGTGTGCTTCCTGGGCGTTTTTGGTTTTGTTTTTGTATTCCTTGGCCGTTTTAGGAAGATAAGCTTCGCCGAAATATTTGAGAATAACTTCCCGACAAGCGGCAATGGCCTCTTTGGACAAATTGACCGCGTCGGTACGCATATAGGTAATTAAACCGTCTTCGTAAAGTTTTTGAGCAACCTGCATGGTCTTTTTGGCACTGAAACGCAATTTGCGGGCGGCTTCCTGCTGCAAGGTTGAGGTGGTAAACGGAGGGGACGGATAACGATTGGTCTTTTTGCGTTCGACGTTTGAAACGGCAAAGGTTTGTGCTTCAATCTTTGCTTTAGCTTCCAGAGCCTTTTCTTCTGAATTTAAATCAAATTTTTCAAGTTTTTTGCCGTCGAGATTAATCAGTCTGGATTTTATCAGAGCCTGAGTTTTGGTAATAAGGTCGACATCGACGGTCCAATATTCTTCCGATTTGAATTTTTCAATTTCGGTTTCACGTTCGCAAATTAATCTCAGGGCGACGGACTGGACGCGGCCGGCGGATTTTGACCCCGGCAGTTTTCTCCACAAAACAGGAGAAAGCGTAAAGCCGACAAGGTAGTCCAAAGCCCGGCGGGCCATGTAAGCCGAAACCAAGTTGTCGTCAATTTGACGAGGGTTTTTGATGGCTTCGGTAACGGCGGATTTGGTAATTTCGTGGAAAACCACGCGTTCGATTTTTTTGTCTTTGATTTTCTTTCTGGCCGTCAATTCTTCAAGAATGTGCCAGGCAATTGCTTCTCCCTCTCTATCCGGGTCGGATGCGAGGACAATCGTATCACAGTCTTTGAGGGCGGTTATAATGTCGTTCAGGCGTTTTTTGCCGCCGGAACTCAATTCCCAGGTCATGGCGAAACTGTCATCGGGATTAACGGAGCCGTCTTTGCTCGGAAGGTCTCGTATATGTCCGAAACTGGCCAGGACTTTGTAGTCTTTTCCGAGGTATTTGTTAATGGTTTTGGCTTTCGCCGGAGATTCCACGATAACTAATTTCATAGCTTTTTCCATTTACTTCTTAATCAATGCCACTTTGTTGCCAACCTGGCGTTCGATAATTCCGTTCATTTCCAGTTCTAATAATTCCATGGAAACCGTTGCCGAATCAAGGCCGGAATTTCTGATAATCTCATCCACATAAGTGCCTGACGTGCTCAGATATTCCCGGACGGATTTGGTGGCGGCAATATTTTCCGTAACGGGAATATTGTCGGTTTTAAGCGGTTTGTCAATAGCTTTGCTGAATAAATTTTGTTCAGGGGTTTCCTTATACTTATTAGTATAAGATTTTATTTGCCGGTGGTTATTCATGCTTAAAATGTGCAAAATATCTTCGGAAGTTTCAACCAATACGGCTCCGTCTTTAATAAGTTTGTTCGGCCCTTGGGAACGGGCGTCGTTCGGGGAACCCGGAATTGCAAAGATGTCTTTGCCCTGTTCAAGAGCCAGACGAGCGGTTATTAAAGAACCGGAGTGGAGTGTGGCTTCGACAACCAGCGTTCCCAGAGATAATCCGGCAACAAGGCGGTTCCGTCTCGGAAAATTGTTGGCTTGAGGTTCCGTGCCCAGCGGAAATTCCGAGATAATGACACCCTGTTCGGCAATTTGGTGATACAGAGCAGTATTTTCCGCAGGGTAAGGCACATCTACGCCAGTGCCGAGAACGGCAATCGTCGGTCCTTTTTGTCCGAGAGCATACATGGCTCCTTTGTGAGCGGCGGAATCAATTCCCCGAGCCATGCCCGAAACGATGACAATTTCATTTTCCGTGAGGTCGTAAGCTATTCTGGAGGCGAGTTTTCTTCCGTTAATTGAGGCATTTCTGGCTCCGACGACGGAGAGGGACAACGGATGGTGCAAAATTTCCGTGTTTCCCAAAGCATATAAGACGGGAGGAGCGTCTTCCAGATTTTTAAGCGGTTTGGGATAGAACGAATCGTTGGAAGTTAAAATGCGTATTCCTTTGGAACGGCACAGGTCGAATTCTTTGACGGCAAGTTCTCGGGGAAAGCGTTTGCATTTGGAAGGCAAATTACCGAGAGCCTCTTTGGCACTTTTGTATTTGGCTAAGAGTTTATGAAATGTAACCGGTCCGACATTGTCAGAATTTATCAGTTGGAGCCAGTCGATGATTTCCTCGTCGGCAGTTTTCACTTTTTATTTCTTCTTAAATGAGATTTTGCTTTCCTGATGAGTGAGAAGGCGTTTGATATTGGCATGGTGGCGAACCAAGACCAGCAGGGCAATGGCCGAATAAAAGACAGCGTATACCGGCTCGGTCAGGAAAAACGCAAAAACGGGAACGGAGGCTGCTGCGGTAATGGCGGCTAAAGAGGAATAGCGGAACATAAAGGCCATAACGAGCCAAACGCCGAGAGCGATTAATCCGAGCTGCCAATTGGTGGCGACGATGAAACCGAATGCGGAAGCAACGCCTTTTCCGCCTTTGAATTTGAGCCAAACCGGAAAATTGTGTCCGAGAACGCCGAAGGTTCCGGCAATCAGTCCGGCAAGGACATTGGCAGTTGTATACAAACCGAACAGAACAAATCCGGTGTCGGGAACAAGCTTTTCAGCGACATAAGCGGCAATACCGGCTTTAGAGGCGTCCAAGATGACGGTAAGCAGGGCCAAATCTTTGCGTCCGGTACGAAGAACATTGGTGGCTCCGATGTTTCCCGAGCCGATTTTTCTGATGTCTCCCAATCCGGCCAGTCTGGTCAGAACAAGACCGAAAGGAACGGAGCCGAGAAAATATCCGCCGACGGCACAAAGTGTGAAAATTGTATAAATGCCCATAGTTTTTGCCTTCCAAAATAGTTTTAAACTGATGTCAGTTTTAAACATTTACCCCTTAAAGTGCAATTGTTTTTTTAGAGTTGTTGATTAAGAGCGGGTTTTAAAAGCAAGAAATTATGGAGAAAAGTTAAAAATCTTGATGACAATATGATTAATTTCGTTAATATAAAGAAAATTTTGAATAAAGGCAGAAGTATGAAACCGATATACAAAAGAATATTGCTTAAGCTTTCCGGCGAAGGGCTGATGGGCAGCAAAGAGTTCGGCATGGATGCCGCCGTGATTAATTCTTTGGCTGAGCAGATTAAACATATCAGGGATGCCGGTGTGGAAGTGTGCATTGTGGTCGGCGGCGGAAATATTTTCCGCGGAGCCAAAGATGCGGCAAAGGATATGGACTTGACCACGGCCCATTATGTGGGGATGATGGCAACGGTTATGAATGCCTTGTTTGTTCAAAATGCTTTGGAAAATCTCGGAGCTGAGGCCAGAGTAATGTCAGGTCTGCACATCCCGGCCGTTTGCGAAAATTACATTTACCGCCGGGCAAGACGCCATTTGGAAAAGGGGCGGATTGTCATTTTTGCCGGCGGAACGGGAAATCCGTATTTTACGACAGATACGGGAGCGGCTTTGCGGGCTTCGGAAATGAAATGCGATGTTTTGCTGAAAGCTACGCAGGTTGACGGCGTGTATGACAGCGATCCCAAGAAAAATGCCGGAGCAAAACGGTATGACGCAGTCAGCTATGACGAGGTTATTTCCAAACAGTTGAAAGTTATGGACGCAGCGGCGGTTACTCTGGCGAAGGAAAACAGAATCCCGATCGTGGTATTTGCCCAGAAAGGTAAAAATGCGTTGGCCGATGCCGTCTCGGGAAAAGGCGAGTTTACTATAATTAAAGAAGAGGTATAAGAAATATGGCTGATTTTAGTGCAATTAAAGAAGACAGCAAAAACAGAATGGAAAAAACGCTTGAGGCTTTGCGTTCGGATTTTGGCGGTTTGCGTGCCGGAAGAGCTCATGCCAGCCTGCTGGACGGCATTATGGTTGAGGCTTACGGCAGTATGTCTCCGATTTCTCAGGTCGGAACGGTCAGTGTTCCCGATGCCAGAACCTTATCCGTCAGCGTTTGGGACAGAGGATTGGCTAAAGCTGTCGAAAAAGCCCTGAGAGAATCTGATTTGGGATTGAACCCTGTTTCCGACGGACAGCTTATCCGTATTCCTATTCCTCCGTTGAGTGAAGAAAGAAGAAAAGAACTGGTTAAAGTTGCCGGAAAATATGCCGAACAAGGTAAAGTGGCCATTCGCAATATTCGCAGAGATGCTTTGGATGAAGTGAAGAAACTCAAAAAAGACAACGCTATTTCCGAAGATGATGAAAAAAGATATGAAAATGAAATTCAGAAGTTAACGGATGACTCGATTAAGAAAATTGACGAACAGCTGTCCGGTAAAGAAAAAGACATTATGCAGGTGTAATATATGAATGCAGGCAGAAATAATTGTTTTTCTGTCTGCATTTTTACGATTGTGATGAATTAAGGTACTGATTTTGACTGAAAACAATAATAATCTACAGCATATTGCCATTATTATGGACGGGAACGGCCGTTGGGCAAAACGGCGTGGTCTGCCGCGTGCCGCCGGCCATAAAAAAGGTGCGGAAACCGTTAAAGAAATTACGCGTGCCGCCGGAGACCTCGGTATCAAGTATTTGACGCTGTATGCTTTTTCTACGGAAAATTGGCAGAGAAGCAAAGAGGAAGTAGATACGTTAATGGGACTTCTCCGCGAATATTTGAAAAGCAACTTGGACGAGTTGAAGGAAAACAACGTTAAAATCCGTTTTATCGGCGAACGGGATATGCTGGATAAAGACATTGTCGACAGCATGGACAAACTGGAAGCCGAGACTGCCGCTAATGATGCACTGACGCTTTGTATTGCCTTAAGTTACGGTTCCAGACAAGAGATTGTCGGTGCCGTACGTAAAGTTGCCGCTTTGGCAAAAAGGGGTGATATCTCGGTTAATGATATTGATATTAGAATGTTTTCTGATATGCTCTACACCAAAGATATACCGGATCCGGACTTATTAATCAGAACCAGCGGAGAGCAGAGAGTCAGCAATTATCTTTTGTGGCAGCTTGCTTATACCGAATTTTATTTTACCGATACTTTTTGGCCTGATTTTAATAAAAAGGAATTGGAAACTATTATTCAAAACTTTAACTCCAGGGAGAGAAGATATGGAAAAGTCTAAGAAAAGCTCTTTAATCAAGAGGACGTTAACCGCTCTTGTTCTGGCTCCTCTGACGATTGGGATTCTTTATCTCGGGCATCCTTATCTGAATGTTTTGGCCTTGGTTGCCGGGGCTATGCTTTGTTGGGAGTGGGATAATATGGTTCCGCACCGGGGATCTACGGTTTATGTGATTTGTTATGTTACGGCATTGGCAGCCGCCGTTTTGATGTCTTGTCCGATAATGATTGCCCTGCTTATTGCCGGGGCTTCCCTTTTGGTTTGGATTAAGGCCAAAGGCGAGGGACGGAGAAACCTTTTGACGCTCGGCGTATCTTATATTTCCGTTGGTATCGGTTCGCTGGTTTGGCTGTATAATACCGTCGGGTTTACAACGACAATTTGGTATGTGTTGATGGTTTGGGGAATGGATATCGGCGGTTATGTTATCGGGTCTACGCTTAAAGGGCCGAAGCTGGCTCCGAAAATAAGCCCGAACAAAACCTGGTCCGGATTGGTGGGCGGAATGATGTTTGCCGTTATTATAAGTCTGATTTTTTCCAATGTTTTCGGTGCTTACGGAAATCATTTCATTTATGCTGTTCTGGGGGCTGTTATTGCCGTTATTGCCCAGATCGGCGATTTGTTCGAATCACACATTAAAAGAAGTCTCGGCATTAAAGATTCCAGCAATTTGATTCCGGGACACGGAGGCGTTTTTGACCGTGTGGACGGTTTGATTTTTGCGGCTCCTTTTGTCGTCTTGTTGTTTAAATATGGTATGATGTTTTTAGGTTAAGGTAAGAAAATGGATTGGTTAATTAATGCTGTTTATTATGTCGTGCCTTTTGTTGTTCTTTTAGGCATATTGGTTTTTGTTCATGAATTCGGGCATTTTCTGGTTGCAAGAATGACCGGTGTTTGCGTAGAGGCTTTTTCCATCGGTTTTGGAAAGGTGTTATGGAGCAAAACGGATAAACACGGCACTAACTGGCGGATTTCGGCCGTGCCTTTGGGCGGATATTGTCAATTTCTCGGCGACGGGGATGCGTCTTCCTCTACGGCTGACGAAAAAGCCGTTGAATTAACGGAAGAAGAAAAAAAGCATGCTTTTAATTTTCAGAATCCTTATAAGAAGCTGGCTATTGCTTTAGCCGGTCCGGGAGCCAACTATTTTTTTGCCATTTTGGTGTTTACGGGTATCTTTTTCTTTCTCGGAAAAATCAGTTTTCCTCCTGTCGTGGGCGAAGTTTTTCCGGACAGTGCCGCCGCAGAAGCCGGTATTCAGGCCAATGACCGTATTTTGACAATCAACGGGCATAAGATTGAGCATTTTGATGACATTCGCCGGGAAGTAGATTTGATTACCGACGGCAAGGTTGAAGTTGAGTTGTTGAGAAACGAACAGCCGATGACTTTAAACTTTAAGTTAAAAGAACTGGAAGTTTCCGGAATGGACGGGACAATTACCAAAAGGCCGATGCTTGGCGTTAAGTCGGTTAATGCCATTGAAATAGAGTATCAGAAACTTTCTCTTTGGAATGCTTTCAAAAATGCTTCGATTGAAACGTGGGACATCACGGCTGCGACATTGCGTGGCGTCGGACAGATGATTACCGGAAAACGCAGCGGAGAAGAATTGGGCGGGATTATCCGTATTGCGGAAATGACCGGCGATATTTCCAAACAAAGCGGTGTTTTGGATTTTCTGGTATTTATGGCTTTGCTTTCCATTAATTTGGGATTGATTAACTTGTTCCCAATTCCGGTTTTGGATGGCGGTCATGTCGTTTTATATGTGATTGAAATTGTTACCGGCAGAGAAATCAGCAATCAGGTGAAAGATGTTTTGTTTAAACTGGGTTTTGCTTTGATTGTTGCATTGATGGTTTTTGCCACATGGAATGATTTTGTTCGTTTATTTCACAGATGGTTTGCGTAAGCAGGCTTGTTTTTAAGGGATTTTACCTATGAAAAAAATATGTTTATGGACTATTCTTTGGGGAATGTTAATGGCGTCTGACGTTCAGGCGTCCGCTGTTTATGTTCGGGATATTCAGGTAAACGGGTTGCAAAGAGTGGAGCAGGAAACCGTTTTATCTTATCTGGATATTCAAAAGGGACGGGCAGTGTCTCAGGAAAAACTGGATGCTTCCTTAAAGCAGCTTTATGCGACGGGATTGTTTTCCGATGTGGTGTTTGATGTCAGCAGTAATGGTTTGCTGGTTATCAAGATTGTTGAAAACCCTGTCGTTAATAAACGTGTTTTTGACGGTAATGACAAGATTGACGATAAAATTCTGGAATCCGAGGTTCAATTGGCTCCGCGTTCTATTTACAGCCGAGCCAAAGTTCAGGAAGACGTGAAACGAATTCTGGAAGTTTATAAACGTTCCGGACGCTATGCCGTTGTGGTTGAACCGAAAATTATTAACCGCGATCAAAACCGCGTGGATTTGATTTTTGAAATTGACGAAGGTCCGGCAGCCAGCATTGACAAGGTTAACTTTGTCGGCAATGTGCATTATTCCGATGAGGATTTGCAGGGCGAAATTATGAGTAAGGAAAGCCGTTGGTACAGAATCTTTTCGAGTTCCGAAAATTATGATCCTGAAAAAACGAATTATGATAAAGAATTGCTGCGTCGTTTCTATTTGAAGCACGGTTATGCCGATTTTCGCGTTGTTTCTGCCGTGGCTGAGTTAAGTCCGGATAAAAAATCTTTTGTTTTGACTTATGTTTTGGATGAAGGAAAACGTTATAAGATAAAAGATATTGTTATTAATTCTGAAATCAGCGACGTGAATGTGGAACCGATGTATGAAGAGGTTCTGTTTGAAAAAGGCGACTGGTATAATGCCGATTTGGTGGAAAAGAGCGTTTATGCCTTGACGGAAGAATTGGGCAAATCCGGTTTCGCTTTTGTTGATGTCGTTCCTGACTTAAATAAAAATCTGGATGCGGGTGAAATTGACGTTGCTTTTGATATTAAAGAAGGCGATCGCGTTTTCATTAACCGCATTAACATTACCGGAAACGACAGAACGCAGGATGATGTTATCCGCCGTGAGTTCAGAATAGACGAGGGCGATGCTTTCAATGCCGCAAAACTGAGAGCCAGCCGCCGCAATGTTGAAAATCTGAACTACTTCAGCAAGGTGGATATTGATACGGTTCCGACCGAAGACGGAAACAAGGCTGATTTGAATGTTAATGTTCAGGAAAAATCTACCGGTTACTTTAATGTCGGTGTGGGTTATTCCACGGTTAACGGTGCTTTAATCAGAACCGGCGTTACCGAAAATAACTTCCAGGGCAAAGGCCAGCAGCTGTCTTTGGATGCCGGAATTTCCCAACGGGCTTCCGAGTATAACCTGAGCTTTACCGAGCCGTATTTCCTCGGCAGACGTTTGAGTGCCGGTGTTGACGTATTCCGTACTGAAGAAGACTATCAGGACGAAGGGTCTTATGACAGCGAAAGCACGGGCGGACGTGTTCGTTTGGGTTGGAATTATACGGATGATTTGTCCCAGTATGCGAGATATACGCTGCGTCAGGATAAAATCAGCAATGTTGCCCATGATGCTTCTCAGTATATTAAAAACGAAGAGGGATCTTATACCGGTTCCATTATCGGTCAGACCACTGTTTATGATAAACGGGACAGTGCCATTAATCCGAAGGAAGGGTATTATTTGTCCTTGGGTAATGATGTTGCCGGTGCCGGCGGGGATGAGAAGTTCCTGAAATTTGATGCCAAGGCTTATACTTATTATACCCTTGCCGACTATTACACCTTCAAATTCTTTGTCAACGGCGGTTATATTACCGGTTACGGCGGCAAAGACGTTCGTCTGATGAACCGGTATTATTTGGGTGGCTCTACGCTGAGAGGTTTTGAATTCGGCGGTATCGGCGCCCGTGATAAATATACGGATGACGCTTTGGGCGGTAACTGGATGGTTTATTCCGGAGCCGAGATGTCTTTCCCTATCGGTTTGGATGAATTAGGCATTAAAGGCCGCACCTTTGTCGATATGGGTATGTTAGGCAAACCGGATAATATTGACAGGGATATTGTTGAATATTCGTCATCGCCTCGTGTGGCAGCCGGTTTTGGTTTCGGTTGGATGTCGCCGATGGGACAAATCGATGTTGATATTGCCTTCCCGATTGTTAAAGAAAAATATGACAAGACAGAGGCTTTTCGTTTGAATTTCGGTACCCGCCTCTAAAAATATGCTTTGTGGCCTGCTAGCGTCATTTTGTGCAGTCTCGAAAAATTCATGTACGTCTTTGTACACTAAAATTTTTCTCGCTTTCAAAATAACGTTATCAGGCTCACACATCATATTTTATCTAAATTAAGAAGGAGCAAAAATATGGTTGATACAAATTTCTATAATAACAACGGTCCGTTTACACTGCAAAAGATTGCGGAATCCTGTGAAGCAAAATTGGCGGATGCAAGCAAGTCAATTATTGAGGTTCGGGATATTGCGTCCATGGAAAATGCCGGTGAGGGAGAAATTTGTTTCTTCTATGATAAAAAGGCCAAGGAAAAAGCAGCAAACATCAAAGCGACGGCTTGTGTTACGACTGAAGATTTGGCCGCTTTTGTTCCGGGAAACGTTGTTGTTTTAACGGTGGCTAATCCGAAACTGGCTTTTTTGAAGTTAAACAGCCTTTTGTATTCGGAGAGGCATCCGCAGCCGAACACTTCTTCTTCCGCTCGTATTCATCCGTCAGCCATTATCGGTGAAAACTGCTTTATCGGAGAAAATGTTGTTATCGGAAAAGATGTTAAAATCGGCAAAAACTGTGTGATTGAGCATAATGCCGTTATTGATGCCGGATGTGTTATCGGAGATAACAACCGTATCGGTGTCGGAGCCCATATTTCTTACTGCCGGATGGGAAGCAATTGTTACATTTTCAGCGGAGCAAGAATTGGTCAGGACGGTTTCGGCTTTATGATGGTGGCCGGACAGCACAAGAGAATCCCTCAGGTAGGATTGGTTATTATCGGCAATGATGTGGAAGTCGGAGCAAATACCTGTATTGACCGCGGGGCTTTGGATAATACGGTAATCGGCGACGGATGCCGGATTGACAATTTGGTGCAGATTGCCCATAACGATAAACTGGGTAAAGGGTGTGTCGTCGTTTCTCAGACCGGTATTGCCGGAAGCTGTACTTTCGGAGATTATGTGGTTTGCGGCGGTCAGACCGGTTTTGCCGATCATTTGACAATTGGCAGCGGAGCCCAAATTGGAGCCCAGTCAGGTATTATGAGAGATATTGAACCGGGAAGCGTTGTTATGGGATATCCGGCTGTTCCGATTAAAGATTTTATGCGTCAGGTTTCTTTTATCCAGAAAAGCACAAAGAAATAATTTAGGGTTTACAAAAAAAGGGATTTTTTGTAAAAGGGTTTCAGTTTAATAATAAAGGAAAAAACTAATGTCTGAAAATAAAATTTATCAAGTTGAAGAAATTATGGATATGCTGCCGCACAGATATCCGTTTTTGCTGGTGGACAGATTAGAGGTTGAAGTTCCGGGCGAGAAAGGTATCGGCTTGAAAAATGTTACCATGAACGAGGAATTTTTCCAAGGCCATTTCCCGGGTAATCCGGTTATGCCGGGTGTGTTGCAAATCGAAGCTATGGCTCAGACTGCCGGAGCATTGGTTATTGCCGGAACCGAAAATTATAAAGAAAATAAAAAAGGTGTTTTCTTCATGTCTATTGACGGTGTTAAATTCCGTAAACCGGTTAAGCCGGGAGATCAGTTGAAAATGCACGTTGAAAAAATTAAGGCCCGCCGTAATGTTTTTGTTTTCAGAGGAGAAACAAAAGTTGACGGACAGGTTGTCAGCGAAGCTGAATTTACGGCAATGATTGTTGAGTAATTTGTTGACGTTGTTACCAATGAAAAAGCCCTGCGTTTGCGGGGCTTTTTTTGTAATAACTTGTAGGTTTTTGTGTTTTTACATTGCAATTAAATTTGGTTATTTTATTATCATTAACAGTATTTCAACTTTATAGAAAAGGAAATTTTTTATGACTAATATTCATCCTACAGCAGTCGTTGAAGACGGTGCTCAAATTGCCGCCAGTGCGAAAATCGGACCTTTGTGCTGGATTAGCTCCCGAGCCAAAATCGGCGAAAATGTTCAGCTTTTGGGCAGAGTTACCGTTATGGGAGATACGACTATCGGAGAAGGGACAATTGTTTTTCCGGGGGCTGTATTGGGTGCCGGTCCGCAGGATCACGGCAATGAATTTAAGTCTGAAGCAAAATTGATTATCGGCAAAAACAATATTATCCGTGAGAATGTTACCATGCATGCCGGTACGCCGAAAGAGCATTTTACAACCACGGTTGGCAATGATTGTATGTTTATGATTAACTCTCACGTTGCTCATGACTGTGTGGTCGGCAATAACGTGATTATGACTAACAACGCTGTTATCGGCGGTCATGTTCGCGTCGGAGACGGAGCTATTTTGGGCGGAAACTGTGCCGTTCACCAGTTTTGCCGTATCGGCCGCAAGGCTATGATTGGCGGTTTGTCCGGTGTTGACCGTGATGTTATTCCTTTCGGCATTGTGGTCGGTGAACGCGGAAAACTGCGTGGTTTGAATGTTATCGGCTTGAAACGCAGCGGTTTTGAAGAATCCGTCATTAAAGCCATTACCCGTGCTTATATGTATATTTTCAAAGGTAAGGAAGACAACTTTGTTACCCGTTTGGAAAAAGCTCATGAGAAGTATAAAGACAATGAAATGATTATGGAACAAATCAAGTTCATTGACGAGGCATTGGCTGGGCGTCGAAACATCATGACCGCAGAATAAATCATTTAATAGAGTATCTAGAGCGATTTTTTCCAGTCTCAAAAAATTCATGTACGTCTTTGTACACTAAAATTTTTTTCGCTGTTAAAATCGCTCTATCTATCTCTCTAAAATGATTTATTTAATTCAAAGGGGCATTTATGAATAAGCAGAAAAAGTTAGGCATTATTGCCGGAGGCGGTTCTCTTCCCGGAATGTTGATTCAGTATTGTCAGAAAACGGGGCGGGAATTTTTTGTTTTGGGGATTGAAGGCAATGCGGACAGGGCTGTCGTCAGTGACGGTATTCCTCATCAATGGATAAGGATTGGGCAGGCCGGTACCGGTTTCAAGCGTTTTAAAGAAGAAAAAGTTCAAGAAGTTGTGATGATCGGAACGATTAAACGTCCGTCTTTTGCCGATTTGGTTCCTGATTTGCGGACAACGGCTTTTTTTGCAAGAATTGGTATGAAGTCTTTGGGAGATGACGGTATTTTACGAGCCGTTGTCAAAGAAATAGAGGGCGAAGGCATCATTGTCAGAGGTATTCATGAAGTTATGCCGGATTTGTTGGTGAAAAACGGTATCCTCGGAAAAATCAAGCCGGATAAACAGGCAATGGCAGACATCAAACGCGGTGTTGAGGTCGCTTTGGCTTTGGGACGTCTGGATGTCGGGCAATCGGTTGTGGTACAGCAAGGCTTGGTTCTCGGTGTGGAAGGAATTGAAGGAACGGATGAACTGCTTCGCCGCTGTGGCGGATATCGTCGCAAAGGAGACGGCGGGGTTTTGGTTAAGCTTCGCAAACCGCAGCAGGATATGCGGATTGATTTGCCGACAATAGGTGTGCAAACTTTGTTAAAAGCCAAGGAAAGCGGTTTGAGAGGAGTTGCCGTTCACACCGGAAACGGTTTGATTGTGGATGAAAAAGATGTTATCCGGCAGGCGGATAAGCTGGGATTGTTCGTTATGGGAGTGAATCCGGATGAATATGAATAGAAAACTGAAAATCTATCTGGTGGCCGGAGAACCGAGCGGAGATGCTTTAGGTTCCCGTTTTATGAAGGCGATGCGGAACAAAACGGAGGATAATGTCGAATTTTTCGGTGTCGGCGGCGAAAGTATGGAAAAACAGGGGTTGAAATCGCTGTTTGATATTTCTGATTTGGCCATTATGGGATTGGCGGAAGTTATCCCCAGTATTCCGAAAGTTTTGCGGCGTATTCGGGAAACGGTGAATGATATTGTTCGCGTGCAGCCGGATGTGGTGATTACGATTGACAGTTGGAGTTTTGCTTCCCGAGTGCAGAAGGCTTTAAGAAAAAAACATCTGGGTATTCCTCAGGTGCATTATGTGGCTCCGCAGGTTTGGGCTTGGAAAAAGAAAAGAGCCAGAACGATGTATAAATATGTGGATCATTTGTTGACGCTTCTGCCGCAGGAACCGAAATACTTTACGCCATATGGTCTGGAAACGACGTTTGTCGGGCATCCGGTAATTGAAAGCAATGTTGTTAAGGGAAAAGGCGGAGAGTTTCGCAAAAAATTCGGAATCGGAGAAGACAGGCGGATTATGGCGGTGCTTCCGGGATCCCGGCATAATGAAGTTGCCAAATTGCTGCCGGTATTTTTGGAAGCAGCTCAAAAGATTTATGATGAAGACAATCATTTCTGTTTTGTGATTCCGACGGTTAAGACAGTTGCCCAAAGAGTCAAAAACATGGTGGCTCAATCCAAGCTTCCGATTGTGGTCGTGGAGGATGAAGCCGACCGCCATAATGCTTTTAATGCGGCGGAAATTGCCGTGGCGGCGTCCGGAACGGTGGCTTTGGAACTGGCCATTGCCAATATTCCGCATGTAATTGCTTATAAAGTATCGCCTTTTTCGGCAATGCTGGCTCGGCGGTTTTTGCATATTCAGTTTGTTAATCTCTCCAATATTCTTTTGGGAAGGGAAATTATACCGGAACTTTTGCAGGAACGTTGTGTGAGCGGAAATATTAAAAATTATATGTTGGATTTGTTGGATAAAGGCGATTTGTATGAAAAGCAAATGGACGGTTTTGAGAAAGTCCGCAAAATTTTGGGAATGGGACGGCAGACGCCGAGTGAAAATGCCTGTGATGCCATTTTAGGCATTATTGCTGAAAAGCATAAATAACTGTTTGACAATTAGACAAAAATATATCATAACCGTATCATCTTGTTAAGATTATGAGAGTGTATTTTTTTGTCGAACTAAAACAGTTATATTATGATTAATTGGAAAAAAGTTAAAAATTTTCTGCGAGTTTCCTTAACGGTAAAAGAAATTACCTCTTTGATGAAGGTTCACATGGTGCAGGTTTGCTGCGGCCGGAGTTGTGAAACCTTTAATCTTGAGGAAATGAAGCTTGTGGAAACAGATCATGGCAGAGAGATGGTAATTATTTATCCTTGGGAACATCTTTTTTGGGAAGTTAGCCTGGACAGAAAAGTTGCCGCTTATGGCCCTGATGTTGCGGAACTGCGTTATCAGGGAGAAATGTTTGATTTTTCGGAGTTAGTCTGTTCGGAAGAAACTTACAAATGTTGGATGTTGTCGGACGGAATGGCTGTAAGAATATGGGGAAAAACTCCGGAAACACTGCATTTTCGCAAAGTGAAAGATCTTTAAGCAATATGCTTTTTGACAAAGAAAAGTTGCCTAAGCTGTTAAAGCCGGGCAACTTTTTTTTGCATTCTTTTTTCTTCGGGATTACATTAGTCATAAAAGGAGAGAAGTTTGAATATATTTCTGCATTATGTGAAAGAGTATTTTTTTGCCGAACGCAGCCGTTGGTTTGTGTGGATTCCGGTTTTGTTCGGTTTGGGAATTGGAATATATTTTATTTTACCGGTTGAGCCGTCAAAGTGGCTGACTTTGGGGATTATCGAATTTATGATTATTTCCGCTTATCTGGGGCGTCATAAGCCGGGGATGTTGTTCGGGTTGTCGATTGCGGCAATTATTGTTCTGGGTTTTGCCGATATTCAACTTAAAGCTCTTTATCTCAGCAAAAATGAGGCGGTTTCCCAAGAGGATAAACTGTATTTGAAAGGCCGGATAACGCATACGGAATACAACTACCGCGGCAACCCCCGTTTTATTCTTGAAGAAATGGAAGATTACGACGGCGAAGCCATACCCGGGAGATATAAGTTGACCGGAATATCTAAGAAAGATGTTGCAGTTTTGGGCAGCTGTGTGGAATTAATCGCTTCCGTTGCTCCTCTTCCAACGCCGGTTTTGCCGGGCGGCTATCAGATGAACCGAAAGTTGTTTTTTGAAGGAATCAGGGCTGTGGGGTTTGTGCCAAGCCGGGTAATTCCTGTTGATTGTGCTGCAAAAACGCCGTTGCTTCTTCGTTTGAAAATGTTTGTTGAGAATATCAGAAACGGTATTGTGAGGAAAATTAACGAGGTTCTTCCCGCCGACGAAGCCGGAATTGCTTCGGCCATTGTTGCCGGAGACAAAGGCGGTATCAGTCAAAAAATTATTCAGAATTACCGGGATTCCGGATTGGCTCATTTTCTGTCGATTTCCGGGTTGCATATGAGTATGATTGCGGGAATTATGTTCTTTTTGGTGCGTTTGATTATTTCTTTTATTCCTCCGCTGGTCAGAAAATATAATTCCAAAAAAATTGCGGCGGTTTTTGCCGTTTTTATCAGTTTTGTTTATCTGTGTATTTCCGGTGCGGCTATTCCGAGCCAAAGAGCGTTTATTATGACGTTTGTGGTTTTATTGGGGGTATTGTTTGACAGAAGGGCGATTTCAATGCGGATGATTGCCATGGCCGGGCTTATTGTTTTGATATTTTCGCCGCAGGCTCTTATCAGTGCCAGTTTTCAAATGTCATTTGCCGCAGTTGTTGTTTTAATCGCTTTTTATGAAAAATATGCTTCGCCTTTGGCTAAATTTATGAATGGCAGCGGAAAAAATGATTTGGCACTGCCGGTGCGGGTTATTCGTGTTTTTACGGTTTATATTCTGGGACTGATTATTTCCGATTTGGTAGCGAGTGTGGCAACGCTTCCTTTTGCCGTTTATCATTTTAACCGGATTGCGATTTATACGACTTTGGCAAACGGTTTGTCGGGGCCGGTTATCGGGTTTGTCATTATGCCGTTTGTTTTGTTGGCGTTAATACTGATGCCTTTCGGATTGGAGTATCTGCCGTTGAAAATCGTGGGATGGGGTATCGGTTACGTTAATAGTATTACCGGTTATACGGCTTCTCTTCCGCATGCCGGTTATCAGGTAGTTTCAATGCCGTTTTGGGGATTGCTGTTGATTGTGTCGGGCGGATTATGGTTATGCCTTTGGGAACGCAGATGGCGTTGGTGGGGAATACCTTTGGTTATTATTGGTGTTTTCAGTATTTTTACGGTAAGGGTTCCGGATGTGATGATTGACGGCAATGCCGAGGTTTTTGCCGTGAAAAACAAAGCCGGAGAGATAAGTATTTTGCCTTCCCGAGGAAATAACTTTATTAAAAACGTGTGGTTGGAAAAAACGGCTAATGATAAACCTTCATCGGAAGAAAGAGAAAAAATTAAAGCCGTTTATGACGGAAAAGATTCTGACAAAGACCTGATAGATATGGTTTGTAATGAAGAAAGCTGTTTGTATAAGGATAAAATCCGAATTGTTAAATCCGGCGGGGTGGAAATTGACGGGAAGGTTTTGGATATTTCAAAAAGTGCGGGAGCGGTGTTGTATCTGAATGAAAACGGCGTGAAAGTCAATACGGTTCGGGATGATATGGGGAACCGTTATTGGAACAAATAAAAAGCCCTCCGGAGAGAGCTTTTTGGAAGTTTAGAAAACTTGTTCGCGGGTTTTGCTTAATACCAGTTTCGGAAAGTCTTCCTGTATTTTTCCCAAATGCCAAGCGTTACGAGCCAGGAAAACGGTTTCTCCGTCATGGTCTTCGCCGATGTTGGCTTGGTTGGCGTCCATAAATTTTTTGAGGACGGCTTTGTCTTCACAGCTGACCCAGCGTGCCGTGTAGTATTGTGTCGGTTCAAAGGCAACCGGAAGGTTAAACTCGGAACGGATGCGGTCAGCCATAACTTCAAACTGTAAGGCACCGACAACGCCGACAATCCATTCGGCACCGACAACAGGCTTGAAAATACTGGCTCCGCCTTCTTCGGCAATTTGCTGCAATGCACTGCCGAGGTGTTTTGATTTGAGCGGGTCAAGAGCCCGAACACTCTTCAATAATTCCGGTGCAAAGCTTGGAATACCGGTAAAGTGCAGCTTTTCCCCTTCGGTCAGCGTATCGCCGATACGGAGTTGTCCGTGGTTCGGAATGCCGATGATGTCTCCGGCGTAGGCGTCTTCGGCCAATTCTCTTTCCTGAGCCAGAAACATGACCGGTGTCGGAACTTTGATATTTTTTCCGGTACGGATTTGAGCCAGAGTCATTCCCCGTTTAAAATGTCCGGAGCAAATTCTCATAAAAGCGATGCGGTCGCGGTGTTTAGGATCCATGTTGGCTTGAATTTTAAAGATAAATCCGGTTACTTTATTTTCATCCGGAGAAACGGTTCTTTCCGCAGCGGGCTGCGGGCGAGGGGTAGGAGCCAGATTAAGCAGGCCTTCAAGAACCTCTTTGACGCCGAAGTTGTTAATCGCACTTCCGAAAAATACCGGGGTCAGGGCTCCAGCCAAATACAATTCCAAATCAAATGCCGGACAAAGCTCGCGAACCATGGTTACGTCTTCCCGGAGTTTGGCTACGGCGTGAGCCGGAAGCAAGCGGTCGAGTTTTTCATCATCCAATCCCCGGCAGGTTTCAATTGTGGAATTGATTTGAGATTTGTCTCCGGTTTTGTTCATTAAAATCAGTTGGTCGTTCAACAAGTCATAGCAGCCGAGAAAATCTTTTCCGGAGCCAATCGGCCAACTGGCCGGCGTTACGTCAAGAGCCAGTGTTTTTTCAATATCGTCAAGCAGGCAAAACGGGTCTTGGCCTTCACGGTCGAGTTTGTTGATGAATGTTAAAATCGGCACATTACGAAGACGGCATACTTCAAAAAGTTTTTTGGTTTGAGTTTCAATACCTTTGGCAGAATCAAGCACCATAACAGCCGAATCGACGGCGGTGAGAACACGGTAAGTGTCTTCGGAAAAGTCTTCGTGTCCCGGAGTATCCAAAAGGTTAAACGTGGTGCCTTTATATTCAAAGTTCATGACGGAAGAGGCAACGGAAATGCCGCGTTCCTGCTCGACCTTCATCCAGTCGGAACGGGCATGGCGGTTTTCGCCGCGGGCTTTGACGGCACCGGCTTGTTGAATGGCACCTCCGAATAACAGGAGTTTTTCGGTTAAAGTGGTTTTACCGGCATCCGGGTGCGAAATAATCGCAAAGGTTTTACGCTTATTAACAGTATTGTTCATTAATTGCTTTATCCAAATTAAATTGTCTGTTGAAAATTAAGCCTCTTTTATACTATATCCGTTCGTTTTGCAAGAGAAAACTGGGCAAAAAAAAGGGACGGTCTGACCGTCCCAAAATCGTTTAGAACGGGCTGGAAACATCCGGAAGAAGAGGCTGCGGTGTTGTGGTTTGAGCCGGAATAATTTCTTCTTTCACGGTTTGTTTTATTTCGGTCTGGGTTTCGACAACTTCCTGCGGTTTTACCTGTTGTTGTTTTGGAGCGGCAGGTGTTTTGTTGATGCCGAGATATCTTTCAATAGCTTTTTGCTCTTTTGCTTTTTCATCCGAAGTAATCAGGTTTAAGTCATAAATGACTTCCAGTTTGCGGATGTCTTTGGCGGCAGAAAGAATGTCTTTGGACGGAGCTTTCGGTTTTAATCTCTGGCGAGGGGACGGAGGAAGCACGGCTTCAATAATCAAATCCCGCTCGGCGGAAAACTCTCTTGGGGTGATGGCACGGGCTTCAACGGCTTCTTTCAGAGCTTTGATGCGTTCCAGAATTACATCAGGAGCCGGTACCGGCTGAATAACGCCGGAAGCCGGAGGCGTGTTGGTTAAAGGCAACAATCCGCCGATGTTGGACATTCTGGCGTTTAAAAATTCATCTTTGGTAATCATGTCGCTTTCTGCCAATTCTTTTAAAATCAGAAAACGGGAAATGGTATTTTTTTCTTCATCCGTAAACAGAACTTCCACTGCTTTGACATCGGCTTCGGAAACGGCTTTGTTGTTAGCCGCACGTTTTTGTTCACGGATAAAGAGGGCTTCTTCCATAGCAGACTTTCCCTGCTGGGCGGCGGCTTCTTCGCTGATGTTGAAAGTTTTGACGCCGTTTCTGTCTTCAACGACCAGTTTGCTTTGGTTAATGTTTATCAGTTTGAGGCGTTTTTTGGCAATGTCTGTCATTTTTTCAGGGAGCATGTTTTTGCTGCCCAAGACGGAAGTCTGATCGCCGGCGTAAAGAACAATGTCTTCATAAAAAGCACGAGCCCGGTTCGGACGGCCGATTTGCTCATAAGTCAGGGCTCCGACCATTAAGGCCTGAGCGTTATGCGGATTTTCGTTAAGGGCATTGATGAAGTGTTCCTCGGCCTGGGCGAAATCTCCTTGAGAATAGGCAACGGTTGCCAAATCGGCTTCTTTTTTTCCCTCATCGTTAAAGGTAAGGGCGTTGTATGTTTCTTTGCTGGTGTGTTTTTGAACAAAACTGCACGAGCTTAACAGGGCAGCGGTTGTAAAAGCGAGCAGAAAACTTTTGGCTAATTTGCTTGAAAACACAAGGGTACTCCTCAAAAAAAGACTGTATATAATAAGCGGGTTGTCGCATAGTTAACGCTATATTATTCAATATTAACTTATATTACAATAATTTTGTTTGGTTTGTTAATTTTGTCTTGATTTAATTTTTTTTTTATGTAGTATGCAAGCAACTATTAACCGTGCTTGCGGGCGTGGTGAAATTGGCAGACACGCTAGACTTAGGATCTAGTGTCGTGAGACGTGTGGGTTCAAGTCCCTCCGCCCGCACCATCTTCCCGAATTGGCTCGCGAGATGGCTTTTTTTTATAAACAATCAATAACTTAAGAGAAAATTTATGAATGTTACCGAGATAAAATCTGAAGGCTTGAAAAAGGAATTCAAAGTATCTGTTCCGGCAAGTGATTTTAATAAAAAAATTGATGAAAAAATTAATGAAATCTCCAAAAAAACAAAACTTCCGGGTTTCCGTCCGGGAAAAGCCCCGAAAGAAATGTTGAAACAGAAATACAGAGCCTCTGTTATGGGCGAAGTCTTGGATGAACTGGTCAGAACTTCCACCGATGAAGTTATCAAAAGTAAAAAATTAAATCCTGCCATGATGCCGGATGTTAAAATTACTTCTTTTGAAGACGGAAAAGACGTTGAATTTGAAATTTCCATGGAAGTCCTTCCTGAAATCAAATTCGGTGATTTTTCAAAAATCAAATTGGATAAATTAACTGCCGAAGTTCCGGCCGAAGAAGTTGAAAAAGCTTTGAAATATTTGGCTGAATCCCGCAAGGAAACCGTTAAGGTTGAAGAAGACAGAGTTTCTAAAGAAGGCGACACAACCGTTATTGATTTTGTCGGTTCTATTGACGGTGTTGAATTTCAGGGTGGAAAAGGCAACAACTATCCGTTGGTTTTGGGTTCCGGTTCCTTCATTCCGGGCTTTGAAAGCCAGTTGGTCGGTAAAAAAGCAGGTGAAAAAGTTGACGTTAACGTTAAATTTCCTGAAAATTATCATGCTAAAGATTTGGCCGGTAAAGATGCCGTTTTTGCTGTTGAAATCAAAGAAATCCGCGTTGCAAAAGACATTGAAATCAACGATGAATTTGCAAAATCTTTGGGCGAAGAGAGTTTGGATAAGCTGAAAAGCGTTATTGCCGATCGTATCAAAGGCGATTATGACGTTGCTTCCCGCATGAAACTGAAAAGACAGCTTTTGGACAATCTGGATAAGGAATATTCTTTTGAAGTTCCGCAGTCATTGGTTGACGCCGAATACAAAGGCATTGTTGCCCAGTATGAACAGGCTAAAAAATATAATCAGCTTGATGAAAGTGAAAAAGCAAAATCCGAAGAAGATTTGTTGGCTGAGTATAAAGATATTGCCGTTCGCCGTGTTAAGTTAGGTCTGTTGCTTTCCGAAATCGGAAAAGACGCCAAACTGACCATTACTCCGGATGACATTAACAAAGCTATTATGAATGAAGCCAAGAAATATCCGGGACAGGAAAAAGCCGTTTTTGATTATTACCTCAAAAACAAACAGGCCATTGAATCTTTGAAAGCTCCTGTTTTTGAAGAAAAGATTGTTGACCATATTATCGGTTTGGCAAAGGTAAACGATAAAGTTGTTTCAGTTGAAGAACTGTATAACTTTGACGAAGGCGAAGCCCCGGCTAAGAAAGCAAAGAAAACAACTAAAAAAGCTTCTTAGTTCATTGTAAAAGCAAATTAAAAACCCTGCCGAGCGGCAGGGTTTTTTGTTGGCAGGATTATCAGAGTTGTTTGCTTTTGGAAAATGTAATGTATTTGTGAATAAGGTAGGTTACGATTGTGGAGAAAACCAAATATATTGCCTGTGCGATGATTTCTCTGATTTTCAGGACGTCAATCAACAAGTATAATCCGGCATAGTTTAATCCGAGCAAGAAAATGTAAACATTCCAACCTTTGAAATATTCTTTCAGCAGATTGGAGTGAGAGCGAAAAACATAATATCTCATGGTGAGGATGGAAATATTGACGTTGATGATAAACATACAGCTCAGAGCGTAGACATAGTGTAAATTTACGATTTCTATGAAAAAAACGAATAGCAAATAAGCGGTAAGCGTGTTAAATCCGCCGACAAGAAGAAAACGTATTTTTTCCGGAATCATAAACCAGATGTTTTCTATTGTTTTGTATAGTCTAATCAAACCCATATGTTTTGTCTAAATTGTTGTGCATAATATATTTTTACATTTGAATAATGTATTGTATAAATTAAAATAGCAGTACTTGGTTAATATTTGGTAAGCGTGTATTATGGACAAAAAAGCGATTATTATCGGAGCAGGACCGGCAGGGCTTTCCGCGGCAAGTGAACTTCTTGAGCGGACGGAGATAAAGCCGGTGTTGATTGAGGAAAATGATTTTGTCGGCGGTATCAGTGCGACGATGACTTATAAAAATAATAAGATAGATATGGGCGGCCACCGTTTTTTTACCAAATCGGAGAGGGTAAATGACTGGTGGCTTTCTTTTTTGCCGCTTCAGGGAAAAGCTTCGAAAGATGATGTTTTGCTTGACCGAAAAATAGAGTTGTCGAGAGAAGAAAATGCTCCTGATCCGGAAAAGACCGACAAGGTTATGTTGAAGAGAAATCGTGTTTCGAGAATTTTTTACTTAAAAACCTTTTTTGATTATCCGGTATCTTTGAATTTTAACACCATTAAAGGATTGGGAATTTTCCGGATGGCAAAAATTACGCTTTCGTATTTCAAAGCATTGTTGTTGCCGATAAAACCTGAAAAAAGTTTGGAAGATTTTTTGATTAACCGTTTCGGGCGGGAATTGTATTTGACATTTTTTAAAGACTATACCGAGAAGCTTTGGGGAATGGAATGTTCTGAAATTTCGGCGGAATGGGGTGCACAGCGGATTAAAGGAATATCAATCTTAAAGGTTTTGATGCAGATATTCAAAAGTTTAACGGGGCATAAAGGCGGAAAAACGGAAACCAGTTTTATTGACTCTTTTATGTATCCGAAATTCGGGCCGGGGCATTTGTGGTCGGAAGTGGCTGAGAAAGTTGTTGCCCGGGGAGGAGAAATCCGTCTGAGACAGAAAGTGTCTGAGTTGGTTATGGAAAACGGCCGGGTAAAAGCCGTTGTGGTTGAGAACAGCCGCGGACAAAAGGAAATTGTGGAAGGTGATATTTTCATGTCCACCATGCCGGTTAAGGATTTGATTAAAGCGATGGGAAGCAATGTTCCGGAAAATGTGAAAACCGCAGCTTCGGGATTGATGTATCGTGATTTCAGGGTGGCCGGCGTTTTGCTTGATAAGCTTCTTTTGAAAAATAATACAAAGATAAAAACTCTGAATGAGTTAATACCCGATACTTGGATTTATGTTCAGGAAAAAAATGTGCATATGGGCAGAATACAGATTTTTAACAACTGGAGCCCGTATTTGGTTGCGGAATTTCCTGATAAAGTTTGGATCGGTTTGGAATATTTTTGCAGTGAAGAAGATGAACTTTGGAAAATGTCTGACGAAGATTTTGTCGCTTTGGCACTGGGTGAGGGATGTAAGATAGGAATCTTTAAGGCTGAAGATGTGAAAGACGCTTGTTCTTTTAAGGTTAAAAAGGCTTATCCCGCTTATTTCGGAACATATGACCGTTTTGAAGAAATCCGCAGCTATACGGATAAAATTGACAATCTTTATCTTATCGGGCGAAACGGGATGCACCGTTACAACAATATGGATCATTCCGTGCTTACGGCTATGGTTGCCGTGGACAATATTGCTAACCATATTCTCAGAAGGGATAATATCTGGAGTGTAAATACGGAAGCCGAATATCATGAAGAGAAAAAAGAATGATAAATAAAAAAATAAATTTAAGTAACAATATAACAGAAAAAGTATTGTTGGTTTACTTGGTTATTTTGGCTTTTTTTATTTTGGGAACGGCCATTTATTCCGGTGTTTTGATTTTAGATGATGTGGAGCATATTCATGCTTCTTGGTTGGTGTGGCAGGGAAAAATTCCTTATCGGGATTTTTTTGAACATCATCATGCTTTGCTTTGGTATCTGTTTGCCCCGATAACGGCTGTTTTTTATAATCAGGCAATCATTGTATATGTGGCTAAATTTTTAACACTGATTGTGTCCGTTCTTACATTTTATTACTTTTATAAAATTATGGTAAAGTTTGTAACAGACAGAATGTCAGCTTTGTTTGCTTTAGGGATTTATTTTAGCAATTGGCCGGCTTTAATCGGGGTTTCCCAATTTCGTCCGGATAATTATATGCTTTTTATGCAGATATTGGGGATATATTACTTTTTTGAATATCTTGAAACGCAAAAAAGGCGAAATCTGGTTATCTCTTTCGGGGCTTTTTTCTTAGCTTTTATGTTTTTACAAAAGATTTTATATTTCTTTCTTCCGATGGGTTTGGCCGGATTGTATTTATTGTATAAGCACAAAGTTTTATGGACGGATGTTTTTTGGGCTTGTCTCTTTCCTTTGGCTGCGGCGTTTTTTTATCTCGGGTATTTGTATTTCACGGGAAGCCTTAAAGTTTATTATGAACTCAATTGGCTGATTAACATGCTGCATCCTAAATTATACTATGATAAAAAGATTTTATTTTTCAGCTGGTATATTTGGCTTCAGGTTGCTTTGGCTTTTGTTTCTGTTGTGTTGTGGTTTGCTAAGGGTAATATTTATTTTAAGATATTCAGTTTGTTTTTTGCGGTGGAATTTATTTTTAAGAAATTTGTTTTTTGTCCGTATCCGCAATATCTGATGCCGTTGCTTATGGCGGGAGCCGTTTTAAGCGGAAAATTGTTGGCGTATCTTACAGAATGTAAAAAATATGTTGTTTGGATTATTGTTGTTTTGATGGAAATATTGTTGGTTGATATGTATTCAAAATACAGGGTTATGGCAAATAACAGAAGTTTGTTGGGGTATGAATATCCGTTACTGAAATATGTTTTGGATCATACGAAAGAAGATGAATATCTTTTGAACGGTTATGGGAAGGTATTTAATTTATATCGCAGAAATATTTATTATTATTGGTTTTCATTAGAAAGGGTTGGCGTTTTGGATAAAGAATTATTTGATAGAGCAGATGAACCTGATTTGAATGAAGCTATAAAGACGTATCATCCTCGTTTTATCTATATGAAGGACTATTATGATGATTTTTATTTGATGAAAAATAAAAAAGTTAAAATTGTTCATGAATTTGATAAAACATTGGTCGAAAAAATGTATAAACCGACAGAGTTTGAATATTTATATGAATTAAAAGAGAGGTATTAGTCATGGCTGAATTTTTAATTACCGGCGGGGCAGGTTTTTTTGGGTCTATCTTAAAGAAAACTCTTGTGCAAAAAGGGCATAAATGTGTCAGCATTGATTTAATGCCGGATGATTATATGAATGAGAATTTTACAGCGGTTCGAGGAGATATTCGAGACAGAGAATTGTTAGAAAAGTTGTTTTCCGAACATTCGTTTGAAGCCGTTTTTCACTGTGCGGCAATGCTGGCTCATGTTAAGAAAAATATGAAAGACTTGTGGTCGTCTAATGTTGACGGAACCGCGAATATTGCCGATATGGCCGAAAAATACGGGGTTAAGAAAATTATTTTTATTTCATCTAATTGTTTATGGGCAAAGAATTTTGATTATGCCGTCAAAGAAGAAGAGGAACCTTCTCCGGTAGAAATTTACGGAAAGTCAAAATTTGAGGGTGAGAAAATTTTGTTGAGTCATAAGGATAAGATTAATTCGGTTGTTTTCCGTTCGCCGACGATTATGGACGAGGGGCGTTTGGGATTGTTGGGAATCCTTTTTGAGTTTATTGATGAAAATCGCAAACTTTGGATGGTTGGCGACGGAACCAATGTGTATCAGTTTATCTATGCCGGGGATTTGGTTCAGGCTTGTCTGCTAGCATTGGATTATGACCGTAGCGATATATTCAATATCGGGTCGGATGACGTGAAAACATTCAATGAGGTTTATACTTATGTTATTGAACATTCCGGTTCCAAGTCTAAATTAGCCCATTTCCCGAAGTGGCTTGCTATTCCGGGAATGAAGCTGGCCTATTGGCTGGGGCTTTCTCCGTTAGGTCCTTATCAATATAAAATGATTGCTTCTTCCTTTGTGTTTGATACATCTAAAATTAAGGAAAAACTTGGGTTCAAGCCAACTTTGAAAAATGAAGAAATGTTGCTCAAAGCATATGATTTTTATCATCGTAATAAAGAGGAGATTAAACGGCGTAAAAATGTGTCGGCTCATAATGCTTCGGCTAAAATGGGGATTATCCGGCTGTTAAAATGGTTATCTTAGAGAGATTTATTTCTAAATATTAATAATTTGTTGAATAAATTGCTTTATCCTTACAAAAGACTGTAAATTTGTAATATTGCAAGGAAAGATGAAATGTATAACAGAAGTCCGTTAGAAGTCTATGACAATACGTTGGTGCCTATGGTTATTGAGCAGACCTCCAAAGGCGAGCGTTCTTTTGATATTTATTCAAGGCTGTTGAAAGAAAGAATTATTTTCCTGACAGGGGAAGTTAACGATGATGTTTCTTCTCTTGTTTGTGCCCAGTTGTTGTTTTTGGAATCTGAAAACCCGAAAAAGGATATTTTCCTTTATATTAATTCTCCGGGAGGAATCGTAACTTCGGGAATGGCAATGTATGATACCATGCAATACATCAGCTGCGATGTAAACACGATGTGTATCGGGCAGGCATGTTCCATGGGCTCTCTGCTTTTGGCCGGCGGGGCAAAAGACAAAAGATTTTCTCTGCCGAACTCGAGAATTATGATTCATCAGCCGAGCGGCGGTTTCAGAGGACAGGCAACGGATATTGAAATTCATGCCAAAGAAATTCTGGATTTGAAAAAACGTTTGAACGGAATTTATGCTCATCATACCGGAAAAAAACTCAAAACGATTGAAGATGCTATGGAAAGAGATAACTTTATGAGTCCGGAAGAGGCTTTGAAATTCGGTTTGATTGACCATATTGTTACAAGCCGCGATGAGATTTTGAAATAAGGAAAAAGAAATGAGTGAAAATACAGATAACAACGGCGAAATGCTTCATTGCTCATTTTGCGGAAAAAGTCAGGCAGAAGTGAAAAAACTGGTTGCCGGCCGCGGAGTGTATATTTGTGATGAATGTATTGAAGTCTGCATTAATATTGTTGCCGATGAAATGGCTGAAGAAGCCAAGGCAGAAGGGCGGATTTGCAGTGAAAATCTGCCGACGCCGTCTAAAATCAAAGAGTTTTTGGATCAGTATGTAATCGGGCAGGAACAGGCAAAAAAAGTTTTGTCCGTTGCCGTGTATAACCACTATAAACGTTTGAATTCTCAGAAAACAAACAAAGACGTTGAAGTTTCCAAATCCAATGTTATCCTTATCGGATCAACCGGAAGCGGTAAAACGCTTTTGGCTCAAACATTGGCTAAAATTCTGGATGTGCCGTTTGCGATTTCGGATGCAACAACTTTAACCGAGGCCGGTTATGTCGGCGAAGATGTCGAGAATATCATTTTGAAGCTGGTTCAAGCTGCCAATTATGATATTGAAAAGGCTCAACGCGGTATAGTTTATATTGACGAGATTGATAAAATTACCCGCAAGACCGATGGCCCGTCCATTACCCGCGATGTGTCCGGCGAGGGCGTGCAGCAGGCGTTGCTGAAAATTATTGAAGGCACGGTTGCCAATGTTCCTCCGCAAGGCGGACGCAAACATCCTCAGCAGGAATTTTTGCATGTGGACACCACCAATATTTTGTTTATCTGCGGCGGTGCTTTTGCCGGTTTGGAAAAAATCGTTTCCCGCAGAGGAAATGAAACGTCTATCGGTTTTGGTGCCAAGGTAGCAGCCAAAGAAGAAAAGGGCATTGGCGAGATTTTGCAGGATGCTCAGCCGGAAGATTTGTTGAAATACGGCCTTATACCTGAGTTCATCGGCCGTTTGCCGATTATTGCCACTTTGGAAGATTTGGATGAAAACGCTTTGGTTAAAGTTTTGACTGAGCCTAAAAACGCTTTGGTTAAGCAATATGTTACCCTGTTTGACATGGAAGACGTTAAACTGACCATTACGGACGAAGCTTTAATCGCTATTGCCAAAAAGGCTATTGAACGTAAAACCGGTGCCCGAGGTTTGAGAGCAATTATGGAAGAAAATCTGTTGGATATTATGTATTCTCTTCCGGATAAAAAGGAAATTGCCGAAGTTATCATTAATGAAGATGTGATTAATGATAAAAAAGAACCGGTTTATGTTTTGAGAGAAAAAAGCAAAGATGCCGTCTAGTGGTGGCTGGCAGCCACTGGCGAAAGTTGGCTGTGGAGAGTAAGTGCTTTAACTCCCCGATAGTATTTATATACAAGCCCCTTTCTTTAAGGGGCTTAAATTTTAATTGCAAATTAACCTGTTTGCTTTATCATTCTTCTTGCAGTTCAGAGGTGGACTGCGGAGTGTGGAAGCTCCTTCTAAACAATAAACTACTCCTCTATGGGGGAGCTGGGGACATAAGGCTATGCTCGAATAACCCAGACTGTGTTTAGACAGTTTCCAACTCCCCGCCTTAGATTTTCTGAGGCGGTTTTGTTTTGGTAAAACAAAATTAAGGAGTTTGAAAATGAACATAAATATTGAAAAAATAATTATCCGGCCGTTAGGCTTTGCCCTTTGGCAAGAGAGACGCAAGCGGGGGCTTCGTCTCAGTTCCCTTCAGAAACAAACCCAAATTCCCATAAAGCTGCTTGACCGCATGGAACTCGGAAAACCTGTTCCTCCTTTTGCGGTTAAGAAGCTGCTGCTTTTTTATGACAAAAGCATTAAAATCGAGTTGATTGATTAAATTAAAAGCCCCTGACTGTTCTCCGAAAAGTGGAAGAGAAAAAGAAAGGGGCTTTGTTTATGCTACTAAATCATCTAAAACAGGTGGTTTGTAGTTTGGACCTTTCAGAAACTTTCCGTCTTCTCTTTTCAGGACTTTTCCGTTGACGAGTTTGGACATATTGCTTTGATGCACTCTTTTAAAAACCTCTTCCATCGGAATTCCTAATGCGACCACCATACCGCTTAAAACATATTGAAGGTCGGCCAGTTCTTTATACATTCTGGCTTTTGTTTTGGGATTTGTTTTTCCTGTTGTTTGCAATTCTTCCATCAGGGTGTGGATTTCGACTTTAAGTTCGTCGAGTTCTTCCGTCAGGAGTTTTTCCCTGAGCCGGAGCAGAGGAACGGAATAAGGCGACGCAACGTCCAACTCCATGGCCTGATGGCACTCTAATACTTGTTTTTCGTAATTATCCATATTTTTTCCTTCCGTTTTTCGTCATTATAAAATCCGAAAATAAAAATTCAACCGCTTATCTTTAAGGCTGTGATTAAGCGATTATATAAAGAGATGATATTTTACAAGGAGGAAAATCCGATGAAATTAAGGAAACTCAATGATGACTATCAAATGCCTATGGTGGGGCTCGGAACATGGAAATCTGCTCCGGGAGAAGTTTATCAGGCTGTCCGCTGGGCAATTAAACTTGGTTATAAGCATATTGATTGTGCTCCGATTTACGGTAATGAAAAAGAAATCGGGCAAGCTTTGTCTGATGCGATGAAAGAAGGCGATATTAAAAGGGAAGAGTTATTTGTTACTTCTAAATTGTGGAATGACTGTCATAAGCCGGAAGATGTTTTGCCTGCATTGCAAAAGACTTTGGATGATTTGCAATTGGAGTATTTGGATTTGTATCTGATACATTGGCCGGTTGCACAGAAAAAAGGCGTGGAAATGCCGAAAAGCGACAGCGATGTTTTGCCGTTGAGCGAGGTGCCGGTCGAATTAACTTGGGCGGCCATGGAAGAGGTTCGCAATAAAGGTTTGGTTCGTTCTATCGGTGTTTCTAATTTTGGCGTTAAAAAGCTCCAAAATCTGATTGAAAAGGCGGAAATCGTTCCGACCGTCAATCAGGTTGAAAATCATCCGTTGTTGCAGCAAAACGATTTGATAGACTTTTGTGAAAAGAATATGATTGCCGTTACGGCTTATTCTCCGCTGGGATCCAGAGACCGGGCTTACAAACATCCTGACGAGCCGTCGGTTATTGAAAATCCGGTGATTGTCGAAATTGCGGAGCGGTTGAAGGTTTCTCCGGCTCAGGTGTTGTTGGCATGGCAGCTGCAGAGAAATGTCATTGTTATTCCGAAGTCAATCCATGTGAATCGGATTAAGGAAAATTTTGCAGCTCAGACGATAGCGCTTGACAAAGCGGATATGGAAAAAATTGCCGCTTTGGATAAGGGGTATCGCTACATTGACGGAACAAGTTTTGCTTTCGGAGATTATAATACCGAAAATATTTTTGAATAACCTGCAAGAGGGGCTTTAAACAGCCCCTTTTTTATTTTACCCTGAAAATAATTTAATTTTTGGGGGAAATGTCATGATTGTTACGATTTTAGGATCAGGTTCCGCTTACGGGGCTCCTCAGGCCGGGAATTATTTCGGGCAGACAGATAGGAGCGAACCGAAGAATTATCGAACAAGAAGTTCTGTTTTGTTTGATTTCGGCGATTGTAATTTTCTGATTGATGCCGGACCGGATTTCAGGACACAATTGAATACAAATAATGTTTCAAAAATTGATGCGGTATTGTTTACGCATGCACATGCCGACCATATCAACGGTTTGCCGGATATTCAGCGTCTGGCCTCCAATCAAAAACATCCGATTGATTTGTTTTGCTCAAAAGAGACTTTTGAAGGGATTAAACTTTGTTATTTTTATATGTTTAACAACAATAATCAGGAACGGGGTTTGGAAAGCCTGCGTTGGCATGTTTTTGAAAATGGCGATAATATAGAATTTAACGGGCATGTTTTGGCAACAACAGGGTTGGTTCATCGCAATATGCTTTCGACAGCCGTCCGCTATAAAAACTTTTTGTTTGCGACGGATTTTGAAGAGATTCCGGAAATGTCCGTTCCGTTGTTTAAAAATCTGGATTGTATTTTGATGGAAACAAACAACGGTTTTAATACGACCAGACGCGGCAACGGACATAATGATTTTTATGCGGCATTGAATATCCGGGACAGATTAAATATAAAGAAATTTGTTTTAACCCATTTGAATATTGATGTGGACTATTGCCGCGACGGAAAAAAACTTCCCGAAAACTTTGAATTGGCGTATGACGGAATGAAATTTGATGTTGATGAGTGAGGCAATAAAGTTTAAAGCCTGATTTTATCCATAATGAATTTGGTTAAAAATTCCGGACGTTCCCATGCCACGGAAATCTCCAAAACCTGAAACTCAGATTGCAATGATGCAGGAATTTTTACAAAATCCTTGGATGTCGTAAAAAGTTCCGCATTTGCTTTTTTTGCCTTGTTTATCAGTCCTTTGAGTTCCGTTTCCGTGTATCGGTGGTGATCCGGAAAGTTTATGGTTTTGATGAGTTCCAGCCCGCATTCCTGTAAAGATGCGTAAAATTTTTCCGGCCTTCCGATACCGGCAAAGGCAATGGCTTTTTTAGAAGCGGTTTGCGGTGGAACGGGAGTGATTTTTCCTTTGAAAACCGGAAGTTTGTTGACTTTGTCGGCCAGATTGTATTTGTCTTCTCCGATGATGATAACGGCATCAGCTCTTTTTAATCCGTTTTCCAAAGTTTCACGAAGCGGTCCGGAAGGAATAATGCGGCCGTTGCCAATTCCGAAGCTGCCGTCAAAAACTAAAAAAGAGACGTCTTTATGAAGTCCCGGATTTTGGAAACCGTCATCCATCAGAATTAATTCCGCTCCGTTTTTTACAGCGGTAAGGGCGGCACGAAATCTGTCAGGATTAATGACTACGGGGGCTTGTTTGGCAAGCAGGAGGGGTTCATCTCCAACTTCGCGGGCAGAGTGTTTTTGTTTATCGACAATAACGCCTTTAAGTTTTCCGCCGTATCCGCGAGAAACAAAATAAGGATGTTTTCCTTGTCGCTGCAAAAGCTTGGCGATGGATATGGCAACGGGTGTTTTTCCGGTTCCTCCGGCGGTAATGTTGCCGATACAGATTACCGGGCGGGAGATGTGGCCGCCGTGTCCGTGTTTGATACGGAACTGCGTTGCCCAGCCGTACAAGTATCCCAGAGGGGAGAGAAGGGTTGATATAAGGTTTTTATGTTGCCAGAAAGACGGAGTTTTCATATATCCATATATCCTTTAATTTTATCAACAATGCCGTCGATGACTTTGGCTTCTCCGTTTGCCCAGTTATATGCCAGGCTTTTTTTAGCTTCAAGGAGTTCTTTATGAGTTAAAAGCTGTTCAACGGTTTCTTCAAGTTCAATGACATCATTGACTTGGATAACTGCATCGGCTTTTTTGGCACGGTTCATGGCATCGGTGAAGTTGTGCATGTGCGGGCCGACGACAACGGCATCTCGGACTCTGCTCGGTTCCATAAAGTTTTGTCCGCCGTGCGGAATTAATGACCCGCCGATAAAAACTATTTCAGCCAGATTATACCATAAACCGAGTTCACCAATCGTATCGGCAATGTATATTTCCGTGGATTTGCCGATTGGTTCTCCGGCAGAGCGGAGTGCCGTTTTCAGATGGAGTTCGTTTTCCAGCCTTTCTTTAATTTCAACACCTCTCTGTGGGTGTCTGGGAACGATAATCGTCAGAACCCCGGGAACTTTTTCGGCCAGTTGCTTGTGAAAACGGGCGATTTTAAATTCCTCGTCATTATGGGTGGAACTGGCAAGCCAGAAAGGTCGGTCGCCGATTTGTTTTTTTATTTCTTCTTTCTTTTCTTCGTCAATAGGGAGCGGAAGTCCGGCGTATTTTATATTGCCGAGGCAAAGGGCTTCTTTTGCACCTAATACTCTCAAGCGGTAAGCGTCTTCTTCCGATTGTCCCAGACAGAAGGTAAAACAGCCGAGCAGTTCTTTGCTGATAAAGTCAAACTGCTGCCATCTTTTGAAAGATTTGTTGGATATTCTTCCGTTAACCAGAATGAGCGGAATGTTTTTGCGTTTGATTGTGGAAAGCATTGCCGGCCAAAATTCGGATTCAAACCATAATACCAGGTCGGGCTGCCAGTGTTTGACAAAGCGGGCGGAATAAGCCGGATTATCTAACGGAAAATACTGGTGAAAAGCTTTTTCCGGAAGGCGTTTGGCCATGAGTTCCGCGGATGTTATGGTTCCTGTTGTTACCATAATGTTTAAGTCAGGGTAATATTCCAGCAGTTTGTTAATCAGCGGGAGCATGGAGATGGACTCCCCGACGGAGGCTCCGTGCATCCAGATAAGTTTTCCTTCCGGACGTTTCATGGTCGGGCGTCCGACACGTTCGTTGAAACGTTTTAAGTCCTCTTTGCCGTTTTCTTTGCGTTTTTTGATATAACGGCTGATGACCAGCGGGTATAAAATTCTGATAAGTGTGTTATAAATGCGGATAAACATTATTGGGACGCTCCGGCAGGTTGTTTGGGATGTTTTTTCTTTTTTACTTTATGGTTGGGCAAAACAGGTTTGATGCCGACTCTTGTGTCTGCCTCATAAGTTATTTTGTTTAAGGCATCTTCAATTTGTTTCCGGTATTTTTCCAGCTCTTCGGGAGAGGCATCCTTCGGAATGTAAAAAGGATCGGTCAGACGGCAGACTCCTTTGGAAAAAGGAAGCGGAATCATCATATCATCCCAACTTTTGGTAATGATTTTAGAATTTTTGACGCTGTATGTCATGCCGAAAATAGGTTTGCCGCTTTTTTGGGCGAAATAAACCGGAGACATACTCATTTGCATACTGGGGCCGACCGGGCCGTCGGGAATAATGGAGATGCTTTCGTTTTTTTGTAAAGAATGCATTAGTCCGGTGGCGGCTCCGCGGGCATTTCCGTTACTGGAACCGCCGATAATGCCGAGGCCGAATTTTTGCAGCAGGCCGGCAATCAAACGTCCGTCCTGATGCAGAGATACCAGAGCGTTTATGGGTTTGTAACGGTTCCAAAAATACGGAAGCATTAAAGCTCTTCCGTGCCAGCCGATAAGAATGATGGCTTCATCTTTGTCCCAGGTTGCGAAGCATTTTTCCCGGCCGTGGATTTCCCAGCGGGTTGTTGCTCCGACCAAGCGGGCATACCAATAAACCAGACTGCTGATGAGGTTAGCGAAAAATGTGGATTTTACGATTTTTTTCAGCAGATTTTTTAGTGCTTTTCTTTTAATCATATTGTCCTTATCTTCTGGATTTTTTTACGGTATCAGTGATAGAGACCCCGATAGATTCATTTTCGGTAATAACGACTTCGCCGTGTCCGATTAAGACATCGTTGGCATAAATATCCACATAATCGTTGACATCCCTGTCAAGTTCCACGACGGCTCCCCGTCCGAGCTTTAATAACTGCTGAACGCGGAGATCCGCCGTTCCCAACGTTACGGAAATGTCGATGCTGATTTCTTCGTCTGAAATTTTGTTTTTTCTTGAGTTGTTCATCAAAAATTACCCTTAACCTTATATATGCGGACTTTATTTTTCTTTATACTATATGATTTTTTTTAATCTGCAAATTCAATTTATCAACTTATTATATGCAAATGTATAAAATATGAGCATTTTTTAATACAATTGTGGATTAAAAAGTTTAGCGATTGCCGACAAGGCTTAAATGTGCCAAAAAAGTTTTTAAACGGCATTGTCGTTGCCGAATAGTTTTCCTATATATAAGATGACAATAAAATTGAAGGTAAAAGAAAATGGCAGAAAAAAAACAAAAGTATCCCGTTCTTCCGTTGAGAGATATTGTAGTTTATCCCAAAATGATAGTTCCTTTGTTTGTCGGAAGGGAAAAGTCTATTCGAGCTTTGCAAGAGGTGGTTGAAAATGATCAGAACATTATTCTGGCAACGCAGAAAAATGCGTCGATAGAAGATCCGACTCAGGAAGATATTTTTGACGTGGGTACTTTGGGAACGGTTTTGCAGCTGTTAAAACTTCCTGACGGCACGGTCAAAGTTTTGATTGAAGGCGTGGAACGCGTTAAAATTGAAGAGTTTTTGAAAAATGAGGATTACATAGAGGCTGAAGCCGTTGTCCTTCCCGAGAAAAACGGGGACAGCACGGAACTGGAAGCTTTGTCCCGAGCGGTTCTTTCCCAGTTTGAAGAATATGTGAAATTATCCAAAAAGACACCGCCTGAGGTTTTGGTTGCCGTTAATCAGATTGAGGATTACGGTAAGCTGGCAGATACCATTGCCTCCCATTTGGCGTTGAAAATTGCCGATAAACAAGCGTTGTTGGAAGCTCAAACGCTGAAGGATCGTTTTGAAAAAATTCTGGGTTTTATGGATGCTGAAATAACTTTGTTGGAAGTTGAGAACAAAATCAAAGTCCGTGTCAAAAAGCAAATGGAAAAAAGCCAGAAAGAATATTATCTGAATGAGCAGATGAAAGCGATTCAGAAAGAACTCGGCGACGGGGACGGTTCGGTTGAAATTTCCGATTATATGAAAAAAATCGAAAAGACTAAATTGAGCAAAGAAGCTAAAGAAAAAGCCCTTGCCGAGGTTAAAAAACTCAAAAGTATGAGTGCCATGTCCAGTGAGGCAACGGTTATCCGGAATTATCTTGACTGGCTGCTGGATATTCCGTGGAAAAAACGTTCCAAAGTTAATAAAGATTTGTCGAAGGCTTTGGAAATTTTGGAGAAAGACCATTACGGACTGGAGAAGGTTAAAGAACGCATTGTCGAATATTTGGCCGTGCAAGCCCGGGCTGATAAAGTTAAAGGGCCGATTTTGTGTTTGGTCGGACCTCCGGGAGTTGGTAAAACTTCTTTGGGCAAGTCAATTGCCAGGGCTACGGGAAGAAGTTTTGTCAGGGCATCTCTCGGCGGTATGAGAGACGAGGCGGAAATCCGCGGACATCGCAGAACTTATATCGGGTCTATGCCTGGCAAGATTATTAAAGGAATGAAAAAAGCGGCTACCTCTAATCCGTTGTTCCTGCTTGATGAAATAGACAAGCTGGGCAATGATTACCGCGGCGATCCGAGTTCGGCTTTGTTGGAAGTTTTGGATCCGGAGCAGAATTCTTCCTTTAACGATCATTATCTGGAAGTGGATTATGATTTGTCGGATGTGATGTTTGTTACAACGGCTAACTCTTTGGATATGCCGCGTCCGTTATTGGACAGAATGGAAATTATTCGTTTGTCGGGTTATACCGAAGACGAAAAAATCGAAATTGCCAAACGGCACTTGATTCCGAAGATTTTCAAAGAAAATGCGGTAAAGGAAAAAGAACTGAGCATTTCAGATGATGCCGTTCGCAATATTATCCGGCATTATACCCGGGAAGCCGGTGTCAGAAATCTGGAGAGAGAGCTGTCGACTTTAGCCCGTAAAGCGGTTAAGGAAATTATGCTTTCGGGAAAGAAAACCAAAAAGATAAGCGTTACCGAAAAAAATCTGGAAAAATATCTCGGTGTTATCAAATATCGTTTCGGCGAAGCTGAGGAAAGCGATCATGTCGGTGTTACCACCGGTTTGGCGTGGACGGAAGTCGGCGGGGATATTCTCTTTATCGAAGCGGTGGATATGCCGGGCAAGGGGAACATCAAACAGACCGGAAAACTGGGTGATGTTATGAAAGAATCCATTGAAACGGCTTATTCGGTTGTCCGTTCCCATTCACGGGATTTGGGGATTGATCCGGAAGTGTTTGAAAAAACGGATATTCACGTTCACGTTCCTGAAGGAGCTACTCCGAAAGACGGTCCTTCGGCCGGTATAGCCATGTATACTACCTTGGTTTCCGTGCTGACAAAAATTCCGGTTCGGAAAGATGTGGCAATGACGGGTGAAATTACTTTGCAAGGCAGGGTTCTGCCTATCGGCGGTTTGAAAGAAAAGCTTCTTTCCGCTTTGCGGGGAGGAATTAAAACCGTGATTATTCCGAAGGATAATGAAAAGGATTTGGCCGAAATTCCCGATAATGTGAAGTCAGGTCTGAAAATTATTCCGGTTTCGGAAGTCAGCGAAGTTATAAAAATTGCTCTTAACGGCAAAATTACACCGTTGAAGGACAAAAAATAAAGCTGCATTATTTTATATCATAACGGAAGGGCGGATTTTCCGCCTTTTCTTGTATGAAAGAATCTGTATTTCCTTTTTTTATCAGACTCGTTTGAAAGGGACTAAAATCGTTTGTAAGGCTTGATTTTTCAATGTTATCTGTGAATAACCGGGTAAAATGCTCGTTAAAATGGGCTTTTTGAGAGAAAAAAGTGGATTATTCTGTATAAAAGCGTTGATTTTGTTTGACTTAAGCGTTTTTTGAGTCTTAAATTTTATTGTGATTGGGAATTTCCCTGTCACTTTGGTTTATAACTTATAATTAGAGGGAGTCCTCATCGTGAATAAAAATGAATTGATTTCTAGCATTGCTAATGAAACAGGCCTTACAAAAACTGATTCTGCTAAGGCTTTGGACGCATTTGTTGCTTCTGTAACTTCAGCTTTGAAAGCTGGTGATGAAGTTCGCCTCGTTGGTTTCGGTACTTTTGCAGTTTCTAAACGTTCTGCTACAACCGGCCGCAACCCACGCACTGGTGCTACTATCAAAATTCCGGCTCGCAAACAAGCTAAGTTCAAAGCTGGTAAAGCTCTTCAAGACTCTGTAAACTAATTATCTGTTAAGGACTGGCTTTGTCAGTCCTTAGTTTATAGAACAATATAAAGGCGGGATGATTGTTCCGCCTTTTTTGTTTGTTTTAAAAGAGAATAATTGACGAATAGCAATAATCTGATTAAACTCAAGGTAATTTATTAAGTTTTTGAATGTATTAATCTATAATTTTGTTGCTATGAGAAATTTAAATTCGTTTTGTAAAATGACTTCAAATGAAGCACACGATTTGATTTATTCTTCAGAGGTTCCTAATCCTGATTGCGAGTTCTTAATCCTTTCCTGTGAAAAGGGCGGCTTGTCGCATTTTTATATTCGGAGAAAAAAGGTCTTTGAGAGAATATTGTCTGATTTGTGTATGAACTGGAGTATTGAATGCGGCGGTCGAATTCTGCAATTGGATTTTTGCCGGCACAAGGCTTTGGGGTATGTGAATGATGACGGAGAACTGAACTTTGTCGGGGTTTCCTTTGTTAACGTTGAATATGCTTCCGCGGATGGAGGGTATTGTATAAAGGCAGAGGAAGAATTGCCGTGGAAGGGCAGTCTTTTGGTTCCGTTGCGAGAGCGTAAGCATGAAATTGCGAAAAGGGAAATATTTGTTTATCCGGAGCGGAATGAAATCAAAGGAATTTAAAAGCGTTTAAGTTTAGGGGCTATTTTTCGGCCCCTTTATTTTTTTGTAAAGTATAAGGAAAACCCCAAGTAAATGGGAAATAAGACAGCCAATAACACAAAACCCACCTGATTAGGTGGGTTTTGTGTTATTGGTGGGAGTTGAGAGGTTCGAACTCCCGACCCTCTCGGTGTAAACGAGATGCTCTTCCAGCTGAGCTAAACTCCCATCATGTTTACGGATGATTTTATAACCTTATTATTTTAATTAATCAAGCAAAAAATTAAAAAATTTATAAAAAAATTTTTAATGCTTAAATATCAATATGTTGTATGACTGGTCAGGGAGAATGCCGCGTATAGATATCCCCCAGTTTACTGGGGGATATAGGAGCTAATAAAAAAAACTCCGGATGGTCCGGAGTTTTAGAAAGTGTAGGTATCAATTTTATTTTGATATCCTGAGATTTGCAATTTCCACTCCGGCAGGTACAGGATCCCGGGAGAACTCGTAGTTTTTTTGATCAGGGTAGATGTAGTTGTTAGGATTGGTCATTTTTATTCCCCATTTTTGAGGATGTTCATCATCAATGATTTTTCCGGTAACAATATATTCTACGCCGTTTTCCCACGAGGAAAAAATCCTTTTGGAGATAATCGGAAAAAGCGTTGTGTCGACCCCCAGGCTTTTTTTGTTGTTTTTCGTGATTAAATATGAAACTATATGTTATCATTAATTTATTGAAGGAGAGGAAAATGGAAACAAGAGTTGCGATTGTCGGCATTATTGTTGAGAATATGAATTCCGTGGAAAAGCTGAACGGGATTTTGCACGAATATGCTCAATATATGGTTGGACGTATGGGGATTCCTTATCGGCAGAAAAATATCCATATTATTTCCATTGCGATTGATGCTCCGCAGGATGTTATCAGTGCTTTGACCGGGAAAATCGGCAATTTGGACGGAATCTCCGTTAAGGCGGCATTTTCAAACGTTTGCACCGATTGACAAACTTTTCTTTTTTTACTTGTAAAGATAACGCCAATTGATTATATTGGCGTTAATTTTTGTTATGAACTGACAGGGAAGAGTAATCTGACCTATAAGAAAGGTAATATCATGTATAATCCTAAATCGTTAAAAGCAGAAGAGTTCATCTCTCATCAGGAGATTTTGGACTCTTTGGACTATGCCGACAAGCATAAAAACAATGCCGAACTGATAGATGAAGTTTTGAAAAAAGCCAGAGAATGCAAAGGTCTTTCGCACCGGGAAGCTTTATTGCTTCTGGATTGCGACATTCCTGAGAAAAATGAAGAAATTTTTGCATTAGCCGAGCAGATTAAAAAAGATTTTTACGGTAACCGGATTGTGATGTTTGCTCCGTTATATCTTTCCAACTATTGCGTTAACGGGTGCGTTTATTGTCCGTATCACGCCAAGAACAAACATATTGCCCGCAAGAAGCTGACTCAGGAAGAAATCGCCAAAGAAGTGATTGCTTTGCAGGATATGGGGCATAAGCGTTTGGCTTTGGAAGCCGGAGAAGACCCGGTTAACAACCCGATAGAATATATTTTGGAATCTATTAAAACCATTTACGGCATTAAACATAAAAACGGGGCAATTCGCCGTGTGAATGTCAATATTGCCGCAACGACGGTCGAGAATTACCGCAAGCTGAAAGAGGCCGGTATCGGGACTTATATCCTGTTTCAGGAAACGTATCATAAAGAAAGTTACGAAAAACTTCATCCGAAAGGTCCGAAGCACAATTACGCTTATCATACCGAGGCGATGGACCGGGCAATGGAAGGCGGTATTGACGACGTCGGTCTGGGTGTTTTGTTCGGTTTGGAACGTTATCGTTATGAGTTTGCCGGACTTCTGATGCACGCCGAGCATTTAGAGGCTGTTCACGGAGTAGGTCCGCACACGATTTCGGTTCCGAGAATCCGTCGTGCCGATGATATTGATCCGTCGGTATTTGATAACGGAATAGATGATGATATTTTTGCCAAATTAGTAGCTTGTATCCGTATCGCCGTGCCTTATACGGGAATGATTATGTCGACCAGAGAAAGCAAGGCTTGCCGCGAAAAAGTTATTCATTACGGAATTTCGCAAATCAGCGGCGGTTCCAAAACCAGTGTCGGCGGATATGTCAAACCGGAAGAGGAAGACGATAAGTCCGAGCAGTTTGAAGTCAGCGATACCAGAACGTTGGACGAGGTGGTTAAATGGCTGATGGAACTGGGATATATTCCGAGTTTTTGCACGGCTTGTTATCGTGAAGGAAGAACGGGAGACCGTTTTATGGCTTTGTGCAAAACCAAACAAATTCATAACTGCTGTCTGCCGAATGCTTTGATGACTTTGAAGGAGTATTTGGAAGATTATGCTTCTCCCGAAACGAAAAAAGTCGGCGAGGCTTTGATTAAAGCGGAGTTGAACAATATTCCGAAGGAAAAGGTCAGAAATATTGTCTGTGAAAATCTGGAAGAAATTGAAGGCGGCAAACGCGATTTCAGATTTTAGGATGTATGGATATAAAAAAAGGCTTTCGGAAGAAAGCCTTTTTTTGCGATTATTTTTTGGATGGGAGTTTTTCCAATTTTCCGGTAGGAGTGAGTTCCAAGCCTTTTGTGCGGAGAGCGGCTTGTCCGCTTTCGTCGTAGGTGTAATAATAAATCAATTCTCTTTCGTTGATACGGTTGGCGTCAATAGCGGCTTCCGGAATTCCCCAGATGATGGAAATCGGCCAGGTAATCAGATTCAGAAAACCATAAAGGTAATGACTGCCGTCGCCGCCGTTTCCCGATGCCAGGTAAAAGTTTCCGAATCCCGGCAGGAGGTTTAATGCTCCGGCACCGGCGGGGTTAGCCGGGCGTTTCCAGTTTCCGGCCGGCTTTTCCACGGTTATGCCCTGAGCTTTTAAGTTTCGTAATGTTAAGTGTTCCTGATGAGTGAGAGAAGTGCAGGCAGAAAGAAGAGATACTGCCGACAGAATAGTGATAAATTTTTTCATACGATTAAACATCCTTTGTTTTTAGTTCCTAAAAAGAAACCCGCCTAGTGGAAGAGGCGGGCGGATGTTAGAAAACCGTACTAAACTAAACGGCTCGGCTTATTTGGCCAAAACCTTATTCACCGACATCCACCCAATAAAGTATAGGTAGACTGTCGGCACAAAATTTAAAGTCGTGTGCACCCGACTAGTTTAGTTAGGGTTTTCTAAGCCCTGAGCGGTATCCTTTCTACGGGAGGCCGCCTGTCCAAAGAGTAGTTGAGATTTGGCGATAAATCAAGATTAAAGTTTAAAATAGGTGGTTGTAAAATACCGATTATATTATATACTCCGGTCAGATTTTTTAATTTTGCAGAGATAAAGATATGGAAAAGGAACTTTTGGCTCCGGCCGGAGATATTGAAGCGGGATATGCGGCCCTTTATTATGGGGCGGATGCGGTTTATTTGGGATTGCAGAAGTTTTCAGCCCGGGCGACGGCAGCAAATTTTTCGGAAGAAAATTTAAATGAATTTGTCGGTTATGCCCATTCTCTGGGGCGGAAAGTCTTTGTTGCCGTTAATACGCTGGTTCAGGAGGATGAACTTCCGTCTTTGCTTGAGCAATTGGATATTTGTTCGCGGTGCGGTGTTGACGCGGTGATTATTCAGGATTTGGGGGTGGCACGGATTGTGCGGGAACAATATCCGGAACTTGAGATGCACGCCAGCACGCAAATGGCCGTTCACAACAAGGAAGGGGCTTTAACTCTGCAAAAACTCGGCTTTTCCCGCGTGGTGGTGGCCAGAGAACTTACGCTGCCGGAAATTAAAGAAATTGCCGAGATTCCGAATTTGGAAACCGAAGCCTTTATTCACGGAGCCTTGTGTTATTCTTACAGCGGTTTATGTATGTTTTCTTCCGTGGAGAGCGGCAAAAGTGCCAATCGGGGAAAATGTCTGTATCCGTGCCGTTCCTGCTTTAAGAGCGAAGAAGGGGAGAAACATTTCTTTTCCATGAAGGATATGGCGTTGCAGGCAGACGTTTTAAAAATGCCGGTTACTTCTCTGAAAATTGAAGGCCGGAAAAAGACGGCTTTGTATGTGGCGGCGGTAACGGATTATTATCGGCGGATTTTAGACGGGAAAGGAGCCGATGTTTCCAGAGAAGAGAATATCAAGCAGATTTTCTCCCGTCCGTGGTGCGAGTTTCATTTCAAAGGGCGGGACAAAAATGTCATCGACCGGGATTTTGTCGGACATCGGGGATTGTTTATCGGAAAAATCGAACAGGTTGACAAGAAAAAGCTCCTCTTTACGCCGAAGAACACAATCGCCCGCTATGACGGTATTCAGATTGATGTTGACGGAGAAGAAAAACCGTTCGGATTTTCGGTGCAGGGATTGCGGGTAAACGGCAAAAACGTATATGAAGCCAAAGCCGGTGAGAAAGTCGAAGTGTTTCTGCCGCCGAAAACGCCTTTTTTGAAGAAAGGGCAAAATGTTTATTTGGCTTCGTCCACACAGGTTAAAGCCGCTTATAAATATGAAAAACCGAAAAGCGGAGAGTTTAAGCAGCGGACGGGAATTGACGTCGAAGTTGTGATTGAGGCAAACAAGGTCAAAGCCGGCTGCGGAAAGTATGACGCCGTTGCTGCCGGAAAATGGGATAAGGCGGAACAGCCGGAGAAGGTTGCCGAGACCGTCAAAAAATCTTTTGCAAAAACCGGAGATACGCCGTTTGAACTGAGGAAACTGAATGTTGAAAACAAAGGCGGATATTTTGTTCCGGTGTCGGTGCTGAACGAATTGCGGCGGGAACTGTATGCTAAAATTGAAGTTTCGGGGAAAGTTTCTGCTCTTCCGGAACAGCCGGCAGAACGGAAATGCGGCAAAGCGGGATGGATTGTCAGAACGGATAAGGCAGATTGTTTGACGTTGATTGATTTGTCTGATGTGGCGGAAGTTGTTTATCTGCTTTCGGAAGAGAGCCGTGCGGAGGATTTGTCTTCTTTGCCGAAAGGAAAGGTTCGATTGTCTCTTCCTGCGGTTTGCAGGCAGCCGGAAAAATTTCGAAACGCTATTAATGATTTTCTGGCCAAAGGTTACAAAAAATGGGAAGCCGCCAACTATTGGGCTTTGAATGTTCTTCCTGAATTCGGAATTGATTTGAGTTTTGACTATTCGCTTTATATGATGAACACGCAGGCGGTGGAGATGGCCCGGGAGATGAGAGCTTCGCGGGTAACGATTTCGCCGGAAGACACTTTGGAAAATGTGAAAAAACTGGCAAGAAATTCCGTGCTTCCGGTTTGCTTTGACGTATATCAGGACGTGCCGTTGTTTACAAGTGCCGCTTGTATCCGCAGCAATCCGTGCAAGTCGTGCCCTCGGGGAGAAAAATGGATTGATTTGTCAAAAAGCGGGAAAGCTTATCAGGCTTTATCCAAAAACTGCCAGACAATGTTGTTTGCCGGAGAACCTTTGTGTTTTGCCCGGGAGGCTGCGGCGATTAAAGCTGATTATTATCGGGTCAGCTTTGTTTATAAAACATATTCTCCGGAACAAGCTTTGAAAATTTGGAAAAAAGTCCGTTCTTTTGAAGATGTTGACGGCTACCGGAAAGCCAATTTGGAAAGAAGCGGGATTTTCTAGTTTGTTTTGTCAATATTCTTGACAAATATGACAAACAGAGGTATCGTCCGAGTAATTTTTTGAAAAAGAGATTTACGGGATGATTATCGCCAATTATCTGGAATATATTTACGTTATTCGCGAATTGTTTGATGTTTCGGTGTGGGATAAAGCCAACAAATATGTTCATGAGGCGGATAAAAACAAGTTTAAGGACAATAAGGAACGTATTGCCCTGCAATCGGATATTGCCGGGCTGCAGCAGGAAATTACCCGTTTGCGGGAAGAAATGAAGGCCGCGGAAGATAAAAAGTCTACGGGGGTTAAATTTGCCGAAGTAAAGAAGAAAAAGCAAGAATTGGTGCTTAAACTGAAAGCGTTGACGGATAATAACCGTTTTAACAAGTTGGACAGTGAAACCAAAAGCTGTTTGTGTGCCTCTTATCTGCTGCAAAAATATCTGACTTCCGAGTTGGCGAAATCGTCAGCTTTGGTGAAAGGTAAAATTTCAGAGAACAGTATCTTTCTTGCTGCCGCAAAATTCAAAAATTCGATATTTTATCAGGAAGCAGAGCATATTTGCGATTTTGTGGCCTCTTATATTGAACGTTATCCGGATAAGGTAAAAACGCCGGGGTATTTCAAAACTTTATTGGGTAAAAACGCAAAATGGAACGATGTTTATCTGAAAGCGGAAGAATATTTTGCGAAATGGCGGAATGAGGATATTTCTGATCCGGATGCGTCGGAGATGATTAGAAAAAGCCGGGACGGTGTCAGCGTGGTTAAAACGTATCCGAAGACAGGGCTGCAAATTGTCCGTTTGCTTACGCCGGAAGCCTTGGATTATGAAGGCAAGAGGATGGGGCATTGTGTGGGCGGCGGAAGTTATGATGCCGGTCTTAAAAACGGAAGTTCCGAATTTTACTCAATCAGAGATCTGAACAATGAGGAATGGCGTCCTCATGTTACAATTCAGTTTTCGGACGGAAAGATTAAGCAGATTAAAGGCCGCAAAGACAGAATGGTTGTGTCCCGCTATATTAACGAAGCTCGAGATTTTGCCGCTGTTTTGCTGGGATGTGAAAGTTTGGACGGTATTGATACCTCAAGAATTTCCGATTGGAGGAACATCGGGTATTTTACGGATGTTGACGGCAAGCTTTGCGATGTTTATCATCAGGGTTTGCAGAACAGGGTTTTTAATGAGCTTGAATTGTATGGTGAGGATTTTCGCAAAATAAAAGATGTCGGCAATGTAGAGATTGGGACGTTAACGTTAAAAGGAGAGGTCGGGCAAGAAACGCTCGACAAGGTTGCCCAGCTGAAATCTCTGCGAAAATTGAAAATGAAAGACGCTAAATTTCAAGGCACTAATGTTTTGGATTTTTCCCGGATAGTTTGGAACGGGCAATGTATAAAGAAAACCCATTTTGAGCCAAATCGCCTTCTGTTAAATGTTCCGCTCGGGTTGCAGGCTGTTCAATTTGAAGAGAGCAAAGGGGTTGTTATTGATTTGTCTTCTCAAAATATGGAGGGGATTGAACAGGTTATTTTTAATGAAAATATTAATGAAATCCGTTTGGGAGCCGGTTCGCAAAGCATTTTGGAAAATATGGATTTTTCGAAATATAAAAACCTGAGGTCGCTTTATCTTAAAGAAGTAGAACTCAAAGGGGCAAATTTCTTTGACGATTTAAAAAATTTGGAACAGCTTTCACTGAACAAAGTTACTTTTTCCGATGTTTCCCGTTTTGTATTGAGTGATTTTGAAAATTTAAGAAAAGTTGATCTCGACAATTCAGATTTGTCAGGAATAGAGGTTTTGGATTTGGATGCTCCGAATATTGAACAATTGGGGCTGGATCTTGTTGTTTTGGGGCAGAACAGGGCTGTTGTTTTTGAAAAGAACAAAAAACTCAAACATTTGAACCTTTGTTATGTAACGGCGGATTTAACACGGTTGAGAATGCCAGATTCTTTACTTGAAGTTCACTTGCAACAAAACGATAATTTTAGTTCCCTTATTCGTTTTGACAATTGCCATCAGATGAAAAAAGTAACGCTCGGATGGGGAGCCAGATTGGATAATCTGAGATTGGAAGACCGTTTGCCGGCAAGTATGGAAGAGTTTTTTGCTTTGAAAATGGTGGATAATTTGGCGACAAAAATTGATCTCAGACGGTTTAATCATCTCAAAAAATTTGAGGTAATTGATTGGTGTATTCCGGCTGTTAAAGAGGTTCATTTTCCGGAAAGTGTGGAAGAAGTGAAAGTAAACGGTGGAAGTGCCGAAGCTTTGGAAGTGTTGGATTTTGAGAAAAATACGGCATTATCAAATGTTGTTATTTCCCTTTTTAGCACGAACAAACTTCGCGGATTAAAAGTCAATAAAAATCTTGAGTACTTAAATTTGATGGGGATGAACTTTGGAGAAACGGAGGTTTTGGATTTAAGCCATTGCCATAAGTTATCATCCTTGCATTTTCAGTCCTGTAAATTTCCTAAACTGAAAAAGCTGCTTCTGCCTGCTTCAATTGAAAATTGTGATTTAACCAGAGGGAATAAATGTTCGGAAAATTTGGAAATTTCGGTTGAAGAGGGAATAAATCCGGATGTTTTGGAAAAAATAACAGACAGTTTCGGAAATAATGTTGTTTATCGTCCGAAAAAGTCGTTGTTGCCGGTTTTGTTTAAGGCGAAATCATCTTCCAATCTCCTCTGATGCTTTCAGGGGATTTTTTTTGTTTTTTTAGTGAATAATTTAAGTTTAGGCGTTAAATTTTCAGTAAAATAATTTTGTGGAAACGGATATGCAGAAATTAGAAAAAGTTTTGGAAACTTACGGCGTTAAAGGCAAAATCGCCGCTATTCACGAAGGCCCTCTGGTTCGGCAAATTGAATTTCAGCCGGAAACAGGAACGAAAATAAAAAGTATTACGGCGGTTTTGGATGATGTTGCCAGAGAAATCGGCGTGTCTTCTCTGCGGGTTGAACCGATAGAGGGGAGCAGCAATATCGGTTTTGAGGTTCCTGCGGATGAGATGAAAACGGTGGATTTTGCTTCGGTTTTGGAAAAAGACGAGTTTAAATCCGCTAAAGGAGCCTTACCGCTTTGCCTGGGCGTGGATATTCGCGGGGTGCCGGTTATTGCCGATTTGGCCAAAATGCCGCATTTGCTGGTGGCTGGAACAACCGGTTCCGGAAAATCCGTCGGACTGAATACATTTATTTTATCCTTGATTAAAAAGCTGAAACCGGCTGATTTGAAGTTTGTTTTAATTGATCCGAAACGGATAGAATTCATTATTTACAATCATCTGAAATATTTGCTTCTGCCGGTTGTAACCGAGATGTCGCAGGCGTCTTCCGTGTTGGCGTATCTGGTTGAAGAAATGGAACGCCGCTATTCGCTGTTTGAGGAAAGCATGACCAAGAATATTGCCGAATATAATGAGGAAGCAGGGCATTTGCCGTATATTGTCTGTGTGGTTGACGAATTTGCCGACCTGATGGCTTATGACAAGAGCGTGGATAAGTCTATTCAGCGTCTGGCACAGAAAGCCCGTGCCGCCGGAATACATATTATTCTGGCCACGCAGCGGCCGTCAGTAGATGTGGTAACAGGGGTTTTGAAGGCAAATTTCCCGACCCGGTTATCTTATAAAGTGGCAAGTTCGGCTGATTCCAGAACTATTTTGGATGTTTCGGGGGCAGAAAAGCTTCTGGGCCGCGGCGATGCTTTGTTTTTGTCGGCGACGGGTGATTTGAAACGTGTTCACGGAGCCTATATGCCGGATAAGGAAATTGCCGAAATGTTGGAACCGTGGCGGGGGGAAGTTAAGGCTCCGAAACTTCCCGAAAAAAATCTTCCTCAGAAAGAGAATGTTTCCGTATCCGAGAAAAAAGGCAAGGGCTTTTTCAGAACTATTTGGGATTTTTGGGTTTCTTTGCGGCAAAAAGACAAGAAAGTGATTGTTGCCGCAATTATGTATTTTATTAATTTGGTTGTCGGCAGCCGGAAGAAAAGGAGATAAGCAATGCATTTGGTAATTTTGGCTTTGGTGATTTATGCCGTTTTTGCGGAATGGCGGATTTCCGTTCTCAAAAAAAGGGCAGACGGGTTGGAACGGAATTTATCCAAACTGAAAAAGGACAAAACAATCTGGTATTCTGGCGTTTTGCCGAAAGCCGGGGATTTATGTCTGTTTCAGGAAAACAGCGGAGAATATGTCATTTCCAAATTATCCGACAAACGCTGGCAGAAAAAAGACGGCAGCGTGGATTTCGGAAAAATCAAACGGTGGGCAGCAATTAAGGATTTAGAGAATATTTAAGGAGAAGTTTATGCAGAAACTGGGAATTAAAATCTGGTCAAGAGACGTTCTTAAAAACAGGGCTTTTTTTGATGAAACGGTAAAAGCCGCCAAGGAAGGTTTGTTTGAATATATTGAGTTGTTTGCGTTTCCGAATTCTTATGACGACACTTGCGATGTTATCAGGAAGGAAATGAGCGGAACAAAGGTGATTATCCATAATTCCCATAGTGCCTACGGGTTTGATACCGGAGATAAAAATCGCTTGGAAAGCAATTTGCGTGATGTGAATGATTCCAAAAAGTTTGCCGATATGCTGAAGGCGGAAATGATTATTGTTCACACGGGCTGCGGCGATCATCCCGAAAATTTGGAGGAAACTGTTCGCCAGTTTAAGATTTTTAACGATAAACGAATTGCAGTGGAAAATATGCCGTATTTGTGCAGTGTGAGCAAAAAAGTTTTGCACGGAACATCGCCTGAGCAGATTGAAAGCATAAAGAAAGAAACCGGCTGCAAGTTCTGTCTGGATTTTTCGCATGCGACTTGTGCCGCCAACTATTATAAAAAGGATGTTATGTCTGAAATCAAGCGTTTTCAGAAACTGCATCCGGATATGTATCATATTTGCGACGGTTTTAAGGATGAAATTAATGACAAACATTTGCATTTTGGCGAAGGAAATTATGACTTGTCGTATTTCGTTAATGAAATTATCAGCGATGACACATTTGTTACCATGGAAACGGGATATACGCCGCCGGTTGATATTCAGCCGTGGATTAAAGACCGGAATTATTTCCGCAGTCTGAAGAAATAATTTATCCTTTAATCAGTTGTTCCACATATTGCGGAAAAGTCTCTCCGGCTTTTCCATAAACGTGTTTGTCAAACAGGTAGTTGTTATTGGTTGTTTCCAGAGTAAACTCTATGGTGTCTGCTCCATAGTATTTTGCGGTTTGCACAAATCCGGCGGCTGGGTAAACCACGCCGGAAGTTCCGATAGAAATGAACAATCCGCATTGGCGGAGCAAGGGTTCTACCTTGTCCATATACAGCAGGTTTTCTCCAAAGAAAACAATATTGGGTTTCATCATTCCCATGACTTCGCAGTGAGGGCAGATGGTTTCCGTATCGACATCTCCGAAAGTTTCCAAAATGTGTCCGCAGTTCAGGCAGACGGCTTGGTTGATTTGTCCGTGGATATGGTAGACGTTCTTGTTACCGGCTTTTTCGTGAAGAGTGTCGACATTTTGAGTTACGACGCTGATATTGGCGGCAGGATATTCTTTTTGCAATTTGGTAATGGCCAAATGGGCGGGATTGGGTTTGGCTTTTTGGATTTCTTTTTTCAGATCATTGTAAAAATCATGTACCAAAGCTGGATTGCGTTGAAATCCTTCAATCGTGGCAACATCTTCAACCCGATGGTTGTTCCAGAGGCCGTTGGAACTGCGAAAAGTGGCTAATCCGGACTCTGCGGAAATTCCTGCCCCGGTCAGAATTAAGATGTTTTGATATTTTGATGACATCTTCAGTCCTTTTGTTTTGTAAAATATTTGCTTTACCGTAGAAGATTGTGCGTTAAGATGCAACTTTAAAATTTTTTATATTTTTCTTTTGTGTTTTTGACAAAATTATTGTAACATTTAGTCATAAACATAAAATTTACCCAATGAGGCAAAAGGAGATTTCATATGTCGAGTATCGCTGAAAAAATAAAAAAGATGAAAGGTATTTTCGGGGCAAAGAAAAGTTTTGAAGAAGTATCTTCAGAATTTTCTGCTCTGCGTAAACAAGTGTATGAAGAGCTTCGCACTCAAAATAAACATTGGTTACCGGAAAACCGTATTGTTGCGTATGAATCGGAATTGACTCCTTTTGTAAAAAAATATCCTGAAATTGCTGAAAAATTGACCGCTGCCGATATCTCTCCTGACGATTCATTTGCTTTGGTTAGAGGTATGGTCGGTGCAATGAAAGAAAATCCTGAATTGAGCGAAACTTTTCTTCCCAGAATGGCCGAATGGACAAAGACGAACAAAACCCATGGCCTTTGGACACGGGGTTTGGATGAATTTGTGAAATCAAATCCGAATAAAGCAAAAGATATGTTACCTCTTTTGGAGGTTATCTCTAATAATCCGCCTAAAAGTTATAATCAGAAGTCTACAAAAGAGGCTAATAGGGGTTTAGCTTGGGATGCCAGAGAAAATACAAAAGATTATTTTCTATTGGCTGAGGCTGTTGTTACCGTCCAACCTGCTCTTGCTGATAAGGTTGACGCAATGGTCGGAAAATTTAAAAAGCAGGTATCAATTTTGGATGCGATTTCCGTTGATGGTAAATTCAATGGCGGCAAAATCAGCGAAAGAACGCCGAAAGATTGGACTTATTATCATGACCGTTATATGAAGGCTCATGTGGAAGCGAAAAAGAATAATATGAAAAAAATGGCAGCTTTCAAACAACAAGACAGTCATAACATCTAAATTTGCAGTCAATTTTTTATTAAGTAAGTATCCCTGTTTTCTGTTGAGAAGGCAGGGATTTTTTTTCTGTAAAATATTTGACGAAAATTCGGTTCTATGGTATACTAAAAATCTGAATATTAAATACAATAGATAAAATATGGGAAATTATTTTGAATTAGCACAGGCAATCATCGGTGATGGCTGCGGTGCACAGGAGTTAATAAGCAAGGGATATGCAAAGGAAGACATTGAAAACGTTGAATTGCTGCAGCGGCTTCTTGAGGAAAACAACTATAAATGCAATGCCGATGGCAGAGCTTATGTTGCAGAACGGATGCCGAAGCTGAAAAAAAGAACGTTTGACGAAGACCTTTTTATGCAGGCTTTGGAAGAGGCGGAAAAAATAGGCGGCTGCCGTCCCGGAACAAAATATAAATATGTTGATGCCCGTGGGGAAAATGCAGTTGCAAAAGTTTGCAATCTGTATAAGCTTCCCTCAAGAATGGTTAATCCGTATTTGGTTGTGTTTTCCGGAATGATGACGGCTCCGATTTATGCCATGGAAATTCTCCGCTTTTATGCCAAGCAGCATGATGAGCTTCTTCCTCTGGTTGCAATCGGAAAAGGCGGAAACAAGGGACTTTATGAGTCTGTTTTCAACCGTCAGGAAGGTATTATGATCGGTTCCGAGTATGGGGCTTATCTGAATATGCTGGAGATGATGGCTCCGTCAGGATATGTTCGTCAGAATGAAAAAGTCTTTACGGACATGGATACGGAAGGCAACCTGTATGAACTTTATCGCTTTGCTCAGGAGCAGAATTTGGATGAAGTTACTTATGTGCTTTGTACCGGGAACTTCAGCTATGATAAACGTCTTTTGGCAGAATGGATGCTGATGTTGAAACGTCCGGAATTTGCCGGTGTGAAAATCAACATCGTTTTGGCCCATTGTCCGCTTTGTCTGAATTTCCAAGTTCCGGAAGGACATCTTTCTGAGATTATGCTGGGTTATATAGCTGCGTCTATCGGCCCGCTGATGAAAGACACAATCAGCTTCGACGGCAAGACAAGTTCAGAACATCCCGAACGCTATTTGATGCCAGGCGTAGACAAAGCCAAATGGCATCTGGTGCAGGATATTATCTCGGAATATTCCAACATGGGATGGCCAAACTATATGGAAATTCTTTACGGTGAAGATCATAAAGTGGCCGTGGCAAAAATTATTCTGAGCGATTTGTTAGCCAGAGACAGCTTTACTCCTGAAATGTATGATCGGGGAATTCAGCAGGATATTACGAACTATCAGAGTTTGGTAGGGAAATATTACGGCGGAAGTTTTCTTCGGTATTTGAAAAACACGATGGATTACGAATTTTTTGTATAATTCGTGTTTTCCTCGCAAAAAGAAGCCGGTTTTCAATTTAATTGAAAGCCGGTTTCTTTATTGGATTTTAACTAATGCTTCTTTCAATCAATACTTTGGGTTATAAGAAAGTGTAATGAATGTTTAACTTGAAATATTATCTTGTCGGCAGTATCCTTTTCTTGAAAAGGAAATCCAGATGACAAAGCAAAATCTCTTGTCAATAATAACTATCTGCAAAAATGAACCGTTTATTGCAGATACCTGTCAAAGCGTTTGTTCTCAAACAAATCAGAATTTTGAGTGGCTTATTATTGACGGAGCCTCTACAGATGATACTCTGCAAAAATTGAAACCGTTTCAGGAGCGGGCGGATGTGTTTGTATCCGAACCGGATGGCGGTATTTATTCGGCGATGAACAAGGGAATCAATTTGGCACAAGGAAAGTATCTCCTTTTTTTGAATGGCGGGGATTTGCTCTATGATACTGAAACGATAGGGAAGATTTTGCCGTATGTAAATAAAGGAAGAGCTGATGTGTTTTATGGAGATTCTTATCGTTTATTTGAGTGTGAAAAAGATTGTTTTATAAAAACATATCCGGATGAAATTGATAAATCGTTTTTTCTGAGCAATACTCTTGCCCATCAATCTTCTTTTATCAGAAAAGATTTGTTTACGGTTTTGGGTGGTTATCGTGAGGATTTTAAAATTGTCAGCGATAAAGAAAAATGGCTTTGCTTTCTGGATAACGGAGCAAAATTTTCACATATTCCGTTTCCGTGTTCCCGTTTCAGAATGAACGGTATTTCCCGGTTTCCCTCTCAGTTGTTGAAAGAGGAAAAGATAAAAATGTTGAAAGAATATTATCCTGAAAAAACACTCTATAATTCGAAATTACCTTATTTACAGGCACTGTTTCACGAACGGTATTAGAGCCGCATAACTTCTTGATTTTTATCTCAAAATTATTTATTTCGATTTCGGGCAATCCATTGTGAACGTAAATTTAGCCATGCCTTTGTTAAAGGATGTCTAGGCTTGTCTGATGAACCGCCGATTTCGTTGATTGCTTGTCTTTGGGCTGAAATTTTCAGGGTATTTAAATGATGCCTGTAATCCTGTGCTGCTTCAATATCTTTCTTGGTCGGTGAAATTAAGTCCTTGCATGTTTTTATCATGTCATCATGAGAGGGCATAGTGTCATGCCAAGGCTGTTCTTCTTGTGGTTTGTCGTTTTTATGTTTTGGGGCGTTTTCAGTCAAGAGTTCTATAATTTTTCTCCTGTCAGCGACATTATAAAACTTAGGGGATTGAAAAGAGTTAAACGGATGTTCCTTATCTTGATGATAGATGATGCTGACGGATGATTTGGCCGGAATTTGCCATTTTAATCTGCCTGCCTCTTTTATCGTTTTTGCTCCAAAAGACGGAGAGTAATCCGATATATGTTCTTCAGAAGAATGTGCATTAATTTCAAATGCAATGTTTGTCAGCTTTCCTTTATCTAACAAAACAGCAAAGGTCCAACTGAATGAGGTTAAGTGAGGAGTGCTGCCGTCTTTATAACCTTCCTCTTTTCCGTATGAATAAGAATTATTAAAGTAGTGTGTTATACCTACCAAAAATTTTTTGCCGTCAGGAGCCTTAATAAAGCCCGCTTCATCAAAAATTGGTGTTATGCGTGGCCCTCTGTATTTATTAATTTGCGTATAATGAGCTTGAATTTTATTTAATAAATGTTGTTCGGATAAATCTGTTAAGTTTTCCCGCATTGAGTATTCTCCTTAAAATATACAGATTATTTTATAAATTTTTGTATATTTTGTCAAGCCAGTTTGTTTTATCTTGTAGTGAAGCTTTAGTAAAAACTTCTTGTTTATTCTGAATCTCAGAACCTTTTGGAATTGTAGAGAAAAAGATTTTGGAAATTGTTGAATAAACTGACGAGGTGCTGGTAGAATACCTCAAATATGCAAAGAACTTGGAGTGAACAAAACCGGATAATGTTCTATTGATACCCTGTAATTATGAAAATGTAAAAATATAGAAAAGTGTAAAATGAAATTTTTATAAAAATTGGCTAACATTGTATGCAATCTTTATTGGTATAAAATCTTAAGTTGAATATCGTAAAATATATATACTAAAAATAATATTGACAACCCCGGTGTCTTTAAATTTAATTATGTAATAATAAGTGATATTTACAAAATATATGTGGGTAAAATATGGTAAGTCAAGCAGAAGAATATGTAGAACGTCTCAAGAATGAGTATATTGACAATCAGATAAAGAGCCAAGAACGAGATTTGCTCATTCAAGATAATAATATAGAAAAAGAACAAATAAAAGGCTATCACGGAAGAGAAATTTTAGAATTATTGCAAAATGCGGATGATGCTTTCCAAAAAATGATAAACGAAGGCAAAGTTACTAAATGTGATTTGGAAGTAAATATAGATTATGATGAAAAAAATCATATTTTGCGTGTTGCAAATACAGGAACTTTTTTTGATTATGACGGTATAAAAGCCATAGTTCAAGGCAATAACAGTACTAAAAAAGGAAAGTATATCGGGAATAAAGGAACCGGCTTTCGTTCGATTTTGAATTGGGCTGAAGAAGTAAAAATTGTATCAGGAGATTTTCATGTCGGTTTTAGTGAGGAATTTGCAAAAGACCTTTTAGATGAATACAAGGGAGAACAACAAATAAAAAAGCAATTGGATAAAGATCCAAATCTTCATTTTCCTATATTGGCTGTTCCATATAATTTAAAAGATTATCAAAAATATGACAAAGATAAGACTATTATTGAAGTAATAGTCAATTTTAGTAAAAATCAGGATGATTATGCTGTTGTTAACCAAATTCAAAATATTGATATGCGAATTTTATTATTTATGCCTAACATCAGCAAAATACAGATAGATATAAATGGTACTAAGATTTTATATCAAAAAAAACGAGGGGCAGAAGGTCGCGTCGTTTTGCGAAAAATTGTGTCTGAACAAATTGAAAAAGAAGAGCACTTTCGCTTGTTCACAAAGGTAATTGAAAAGGAACTGGAAGAAGACAATGTTAGAAAAGATATAGATTTGGCAATTGCTGTTCCTGAAAAAAATGATAATTTTCAGTCTCAATATCTGTACTCTTATTTCCCCTTATTGAATACGCAGTCACCGTTTAATTGTATAATGCATGCCTCGTATGCTTTGAGTGCAAACAGAAATACCGTCGATTTAAGCAGTAACAATAAAAAAATAATTGAGTATCAAATTGATTTTTTGTGTGACATAATTACTGATTTGGTAAAAGAAAATAAATTTGAAATGGCATATAATATTTTGGTTCCGCAAAATTTTCCTCAAAATATTTTTTCGGGAAAAAATTGGAATTTTCCAACTCCTTTTATCGGAATTGAAGACGTTTATTATGAAAAAATTTCGAAAATAGCATTATTTCAAACTGTAAATGGAAAAATTATATCTCTTTTAGACAATCCTAAAACACTAGATAATAATTTTCCCGATATATTTCGGGGGGAGCCATTTGTAAATTTATTAAGACCAATTACAGATAATAGCCTTTTTAAATTTATGGATTTTTTAGCACGCAGAAATAATATTAGTTTGGGTTACGAAGAAAGTGAGCTTTGTGAAAAAATAAATGCTATATCACACCTTTGGTCAAAAGAAGATCAAGTCAGCATTTTTATATGGTGGAATAACAAATATAAAACAAAGCTACCCAATCTGCTCAAAAAACAAAATGGAGACTGGATAAAATTTGGACAAGAATGCTATTTCTTAGATGGAAATTGGCAATCTAATGACATACCTGAATGGGTAAAAATTCCGGCAATAGATAAAGAATATCAGGAGATTTTGTTTAAACAACTTAAAAATTCACCAGAAATTTTAAGCTACAAAGAAAAAGATTCGGATGCGTCTATCTCACGCTTGATCTGCCAGTCTACCCCTCCTATAATTTCATGCGTAAATTTTAAATATAGAGATAGAAGTAATATCATTACAACAATTAATAGTTCTGTAGACACTTATGATAAAGCTGTTGAATATATCAAATGGCTTTGGAAAAATTATGGAAATGATTCTAATTGGCAACCTCCCAAAGGAACAGATACCAGTAAGATTAAGTACAACTTTCCTTGTTTATCGGGTGTTAAAGATAGTGATAAACTGTATTTTGGTTCTAAATATCATAATTTTTTAGCTAATCATTTATTTGATGAGGAATATGATTGTTTTTCGGATCCTGAGGAATTTGGAGTAGAAATAGATATTGAAGCATTTAAGGCATTTATATCAAAGTTTGGAGTAAAAGATTATCCAAATATAGAACAGGCGGAAATGCAAGGAAATGAAATATATGAATCGTATGTTAAAATTTGTCAACAAAATATAGATACAAAAGATTTTCCTAATCCCGTTTTAAATATCTCTGTAGCAGTTATTGATGATTTGCCAAAAATATTAAAAAATCTATCAACGGAAGATGTTTTTAAATGGATTGTAAATGATACTAAATTACAAAATCATTTACGTAACTCTTCAGAAGGACGTGACGGGAAAATAAATTATCGCACCACAAGGCAATCTATTTGGCGAAATTACGAGGGCAATGTAGGTAATTACATATTGGAAATATTTAATGAGGAAAAATGGATAAAAATAGGAAATGAAAAATTTTCTCCCAGAGATATCCTTGTTTATTCGAGTAATAACATGAAGTTTTGCAATTTTGTACCGGTTGTTGCAATTTCTTTCAATACATCACAAAAAGTATTTAATATTGAAGAACTGGCGAAGAATATAGAAGTAGATATTGATAAAATACAGGAGATATTAGGTTATTTTGAATTTAAAAAACAGATAACGGACTTATCATCAAATACGTTTTATAGTGTGTTGCTACAAATTTCAAAAATTGAATTAAGCCAAGGAATTGATTTATGTAAAACCATATATAACATCATTCAACAACCCACATTTAGGGTAAATTATGACACATCTGTTAATAAAACAAAATTTTTTACAGAAGGTAAAATGTTAGTGAAATTTAACGGGAAACTTCAATTTATATGTGCGAAAAATGCAATTTTACCAAGTAATGCAATTATTAATAAAAAAAATCTTCCTATTGTAGAAAAAGGTTTGAGAACAAATAGCGATAATTTTGTAGAGGTTTTTGGTTGTAAGAAATATGAAAGGACCTATGAAATCGATGTGGAAAATATAGAAGTAAGCACTGCAGATCAAAAATTTCAAAATTATTTTAGCGAGTTTAAGAAGTATGCCTCGGCTTTTAGGGAAAGAAATGCAAATATAGCAAAACAAGGTAAAAATTTGAGTATTAAACTTGCAGCAAAAATTCCAGTTATAGAGAAAAATTCAATTAATTTTGTGGAAGAGGAATATTCATATATAAATAGCACACAAACAAATTGGTATGTAAAAGTAACAGGCGAAAATTTTGATGTAATGAGATTAGCAAATGTTATTAAAGATATATATGAACATTTAGCTAATACGCCTGGATTTGATGCTGCAAAATTAAGGGAACTTTTTAGTAGAGAAAAGAAGAGTGACAGAGAATTGTTGATAGAAGATGAATTTGGAACATTAGATGTAATTGAAGAGAAAAGCTATGCAGATCGTGTAAAAGGTAACTTCTTTAGTAGGATCAGACAGTTTAAGAATGATTATGATTTTAATACTATAGATATTGATTTTTTTGATTTTACCGAAAACAATTTTGATAACAGTCAAAAAATCATAGAAATTTTCAAACAATTAAATATCGATGTTAAAGATTTTTGTGATAAAAATTTTGACTATCCAATTAATTTAATGCCATATTTTGAAAAGAAAGTCAGGGATTTTATTGCTGATAAATGCAAATATTATAAAAATTTTTTATATACACAAGCTCTCAATGATGAAACAAAGCAAAAAACTTTTTTTGCTGATTGTGAAGCGTTTGAAAATTATAGGCTATCGGAAAACATAAATACAGTATATTTTGATACAGAACAATATATTAAAAACAAATTTAAATTTGATATTAGTGATATTTCCCAATGGATGTCAGCTGATAATGCATACGAAAATAACTATGACAAATTAAACCCTAAGGATCTATTCGGAGAAGAAATTTCTAACGATTATAATGTACAGCAGATAATTTATTTTAATAAATCTGAAGAATTCAAAAATTGGCTTAATAAACAAACAGAAAAAGTATCTCATGCACCCAATCAGTCGGTAAACGATGATTATTCTCAATATAAAGATAAGATTCCTCAAGAAACAGAAATTAACTACAGAGAAAGTATACCAATCGTTGAAGGAACACATCACCAGAGAAACGGGACATACAATCTTAACAAAGATATTGAAACAAAGAAGAAAAACAAAAAATGTGGCAACATTGGAGAACTATTAATATACAATTTATTATGTTCAAAATATGGAGAAAATAATGTCTTTCCTAGATCAGAGGCATTTATCGATTTAAAAATATTAAAGCCAGGACAAGCAAGATCAGGAGATTATGATTTATCCTATATTGCTGATGATGGAGTAGAATATTTTGTTGAAGTAAAGACAGGAAAAGAAGGCTTGTTTTATATATCAGAAAGTGAACTGGACTACGCTAAGAAGAATAGTGATAAGTATAAGCTTTTTTGCGTATTTAATATTGAACAGGAAAATCCAAATTATATTGAATTGCCGAAAAAATTTTGGGAAGATGAGAGATATAAACTAGAATACGATACAAAGATACTGGTTTGTACGTTTTAGCTGCAAAAAACATCTCTAAAGTAAATTCAAAATCTCCTGAATTCCGATAGTTTTCAGATATTCAATAGTTGTATTGTATATTTCGGCTTGAGGGGGTGGCCTTCGGGATTTCCTTTGGGCATGCAGATAATAATTCCTTGTTTGGTACGTGTTAACAAAATACAATATGTATTGATTTGAAGGCTTTTCTTTCGTCGGAATGAATATTTTGACCGTCATTCCAGGTAAAAGAATACTTTCCCAAACGATTGTTTTCACGGCACAAAATCTTTTCGATTTTCTTTTGAATATATTTATACCGGATTCTGTTTGCAAATTTTTTAATTTGTGTTGCCTTGATAGATTTGACATGATAGCCAGGCTAGGTCGTTTTACTCCCATACGCCGGCCTTGATTTTCCGGCGATGCCGTCGGCATGCTACGTCTGCCTAAAATCTGCGTTTCAAACCATCTGTTTCGCTGGTTCAAATTAATTATTGGCCTCGAACTGCTCTTGTTTCGTAAGTGTTGCGTATAATCGCAACACTAACTTCACTTCGGTCAAGCCAGATGTAACACTCGCTTTTGTCCGCTGTTGCTTACTGCTCGTTAACATCTGCTATACTGAAAAGCTAAAAACTTGCCATTCAAGGCAACTTTTTTACTTTTCAGCCTCTCTCGAGGTCGCTGGTTCTTGTCGGTAATTCAATCCAATAAAAAAAACTGCCGCAAAGGGCAGTTTTTTTTATTGGTCGGAATGACTGGACTCGAACCAGCGACCTCTTCGTCCCGAACGAAGCGTTCTACCAGGCTGAACTACATTCCGTTGGTTTCAACGTATGTATGTTTATCACATAATTTTTTTATTGCAATTATAAAAATCAAAAAATTGAAAAAAATGTTATTTTTTTATCAAAGAAAAAGCCCGTTCATCCGAACAGGCTTTTTTTAAGTTGAGTTTTTATTATTTTTTTGTTGTTTTTTTCTTTTCTTCTTTTTTGTAAGTTTTTACGCGGATACGGCCTTTAGACGGGATTTCGGAGATGGCTTTGATTGCTTTTTGCGTTAATCCGTTTAAGTCGTCTTTTTCCGCAGAGGAACAAATACCCAATAACATTTGGATGTTAAAGCTTTGCGAACCGTTTTTAATTTCAATATTGTTAACGCTTTCCAAAACGCGTTCGGATACTTTTTTAGCAATTTTTTCGTCAGTATTAGCCAGATAAATTGCAAATAAATTATCGTCAATACGAGCAATAAAGTCGCTGTCCCGCAAAGCTTTTTCCAATGTTTTGGCGGTGTATTTCAATGCCCGGTTGCGGTACTTTCCGCCCATTTGTTCATGGATGGTTTCCAGATTGTTTATTTTTCCGACAACAATAGAAAACGGTTGTTTATGAATTGTGGATTCAATGATTTTTTGAGAAACGCTTTCTTCGTAGTATCTTTTATTGAAGACATAAGTTAACGGATCTCTGCGGTAACGTTCGATTTTATCCTCTTCGTCGTAGTACAAAATTAAAAGCAAAATGAGGAATGTGAATAAAAATGTTATCAAGTTGGCAATGGCCATAATCCATGAATCGAGATAAACGCCGTATGCAAACCAACAAATCAAGCTTAAGCTGTACATGGTGTACATATAGCTGGATAATCCGGTAATGTTTTTGGTTCTAAGAATACGGACTGTTTGAATGGCAAATGCGGAAACGGTTGCCAGTCCGGCGGCATAACCGATATAAGCATAAATTGTTCCATCCGAGAACATTAAATTTGTAACTTCTATTACTGTAGAAATAAACTCAGATACTGTATTTAGACACCCCGTCATATTTAATCCCCTGATAATTTTCACAATACAATTATTTTATAATAAAAGCAGATAAAAGTAAAAAAATATTTACATCCGGGATAAAAAAGCGATAATTGGTAATTCAAGCGAGCGTATCGGGCAATAAAAAGAAAAGCCTTCTCAAACGAGAAGGCTTTTCTTTTTATTGGCTCCGACTGCTGGGCTCGAACCAGCGACCAATCGGATAACAGCCGATTGCTCTACCACTGAGCTAAGTCGGAATAAGACTTGGTGGAGGCCGGTACCGGAATTGAACCGATATACAAGGATTTGCAGTCCTCTGCATAACCATTCTGCCAACCGGCCAATTGAGTACCACTCACTCAGTGCCTTTATATATACAATATTTTTTTTCGCCGTCAATAACTTTTTTTTATTTTTTTTGCATATTGCTAAAAAAATACTTTTTTTCTGAAAGTTATAGTCTATCATAATGAAAATTTTTGTGATTAGTAAGGGGTAATCGTATATGAAAATAGCTATAGCTGCCGATCACGGCGGATTTGAATTAAAAGAAAATCTGAAAAAACATTATGAAAAACAGGGAATTATTCTTGATGATTTGGGAACCTATTCTACAGACTCGGTTGATTATCCCGATATTGCGGAGAAAATGTGCAAGAATATCCTTGAATCATCCTCGGATCTGGGTATCCTCATTTGCGGAACGGGAATCGGAATTTCTATTGCCGCAAACCGTCATAAGGGGATAAGAGCGGCTGTGCTGTATAGTGATGATGTTGCCCGGCTGGCCAAAGAACATAATAATGCAAACATTATTGTGTTTGGCGGAAGAACAATGACATTGGACGAAGTTGTCGGCAGAATCGATATTTTCCTGAAAAGTGAATTTCAGGGCGGGCGGCATGGCTGCCGGATTGGCAAAATGGATGACTGAGAAAGGAAGAAATATGGATTTTGAAAAAAGTTTGAAAGACGAAGACCGAGAAATCTATGATGCGATTGAGCAGGAACTTGATCGTCAGCAATATCAAATAGAGTTGATTGCTTCGGAAAATATTGTTTCCCGAGCCGTTTTGGAAGCTCAGGGTTCCATTCTTACCAATAAATATGCGGAGGGTTATCCGGCCAAAAGGTATTATGGAGGATGTGAGTTTGTCGATGTCGTTGAAAATCTGGCCATCGAAAGAGCCCAAAAGCTGTTTAACGCCGGTTTTGTCAATGTCCAGCCTCATTCCGGTTCTCAGGCAAATACCGCTGTTTATGTCGCATTACTTCAGCCTCACGATACCATTATGGGAATGTCTTTGGATGCCGGAGGGCATTTGACGCACGGTTCCAAAGTGTCAATTTCAGGAAAGTGGCTTAATTCCGTTCAATACGGGGTTTGCAAAGAAACGGGATTGATTGATTATGACGAAGTGGAACGTTTGGCTTTGGAGAATAAACCAAAACTGATTATTGCCGGCGGGTCAGCTTATCCGCGGCAAATAGATTTTGCCCGTTTCAGAAAAATTGCCGATAAAGTTAATGCTTATTTGATGGTGGATATGGCTCATTTTGCCGGTTTGGTAGCCGGAGGCGTCCATCCGAATCCTTTAGAGTGGGCGGATGTGGTTACAACAACAACTCATAAAACTTTAAGAGGGCCGAGAGGCGGCATGATTTTGACGAATAACGAAGAAATCGCCAAGAAAGTTAATTCGGCGATTTTTCCGGGAACTCAGGGCGGTCCGCTGATGCACGTTATTGCCGGAAAGGCTGTTTGTTTTAAAGAGGACTTAACTCCTGAATTTAAGACTTATGCGGCACAAGTTGTCAAAAATGCCGAGGTTATGGGACAAGTTTTGAAAAACAGGGGATTGGATTTGGTTTCCGGAGGAACGGACACGCATTTGCTTTTGGTTGATTTAAGGCCTAAGAATTTGACAGGAGATGTGGTTGCCAAGGCTTTGGAAGCGGCACACATTACCTGCAACAAAAACGCTATCCCGTTTGATCCGCAACCGCCGAAAGTTACATCGGGAATTCGGGTGGGAACGCCTGCCGGAACGACCAGAGGCTTTAAGGAAAAAGAATTTGAAATGACGGCAAACTGGATTGGGGATATTGTGGATGCCCTGCAGAAAGGCAATGCCGAAAAGGTTATTGAAGAAACAAAAGAAAAAGTTATCGCTTTGTGCAAACTTTTTCCGATTTATAAATAAAAGAGAAAGAATAAAATAAGTTATGATTAAAATTAATTCTAAAAAACTGGTGGAAATTCTCGGTTCAACTTCCCAAGTGGTTGACGTTGACATTGAAAATGTGGTTACGGACAGCCGTATTGCCAAAAGAGGGGATTTGTTTGTTGCCATTAAAGGCGATAAGTTTGATGCTCATGACTTTGTTAAAGACGTTATAGCCAACGGTGTGGAATTGGTTGTTGTTGAAAAGATGATTCCGAGTGTTCCGGCAACAAGACAGATTGTTGTTGCCAATTCGGTGGATGCTTACGGCAAAATCGGGGCATATAATCGTTCTCAATTTAAAGGAACGGTTGTCGGATTGACAGGAAGTGCCGGAAAAACCACAACAAAAGAAGAAATTAAGTATATCCTTTCCCGGTTTGCTCCGACTTACGCGACAAAAGGAAATCATAACAATCATATCGGGGTGCCAATCAGTTTGTGTGAGATTGAAATGAACGCCGACTATGCCGTAATTGAAATGGGGATGAGTTCCAAAGGAGAAATCTCCAAGCTGGTTTCTTATACTAAGCCGGATATTGCCGTCATTACCAATGTGTATCCGATGCATATTGAGTTTTTTGACAGTTTTGAGGGAATTGCCGAAGCAAAAGCGGAAATTTTTGAAGGTTTGAAAGAGGGCGGAACGGCAATCATTAATGAAGATACGAATTTTGCCGATATTCTGAAGAAAAAAGCCGACGAACACCATGCCAAAATTGTTTCTTACGGGAAGAAAAATATTCTCAGCAAGACGGATGATAATAAGATTGAGGCTGAAATCGGCGGAAAGAAAGTTTCATTTGAGCTTTCGGGGCAGGGCGAGCACCATATTTACAATGCTTTGTGTGCTTTAACCGTGGCTGATGAACTGGGTTTGGATGTTGTTAAAGCCGCAGAATCTTTGATAGATTTCGGAGCGTTGGACGGAAGAGGAAGACAATGGCAGTTAAAGTTTGCCAAAGGTGTTTATACTCTGATTGACGACAGTTATTCCGGACAGCCGGAATCAATGAAACTCGGCATTGAAACCTTAAATAAAATGAAAGTTTCGGGACGCAAAATCGCCGTACTCGGAAAAATGGCGGAACTGGGGGATTATTCCAAACCGAAGCATATTGAAATCGGGCAGACATTGGCAAAGACGGATGTTGATGTTGTGGTCGGTGTTTGTCCGGAAATGAAGGATATGCTGGCACAGCTTCCGTCCGGAATAGAACAGCATTATTTTGAAAATAAGGAAGGATTGGATGAATTTTTGTTAAATAAGTTATTGCAAAATAATGATACTATCCTTATAAAGGGAGCAAGATATTCTTCAAAATTATATCAAGTGGCTGAATCTTTAATCAAAAGCGGATCTTAAGGGAGTTTATGATGAAGTGTCCTTTTTGCGGATTTGACGATACTCAGGTAAAAGATTCCCGGACGACGGATGATAACACCTGTATTCGGAGACGGAGAGAATGTCCGGAGTGCGGTTCTCGTTTTACGACGTTTGAACGGGTGCAACTCAGAGAACTGATTGTGGTTAAGAAAAACGGCGAAAAAATGATGTTTGACAGGGATAAACTGGCTCACTCCATTCAGATTGCCGTTCGCAAACGTCCGGTTAATCCGGAACGGGTAGAAAAGGTGGTTAATTCGATTCAACGCCGTTTGGAGAGTTCCGGCGAGACGGAAATTCCTTCAAGAATTATCGGCGAATATGTTATGGAAGCATTATCAAAGCTTGACCATATCGCTTATATCCGTTTTGCTTCCGTGTATAAGGACTTTAGGGAAGTCAAAGATTTTGAAGATTTTGTGGAGACAATTGACAAACTGGCAAAGCCAAGGCATTTAGACGAGGATTTATAAATGGCAAAATTTGTATCTGAAAAAATTAAAATGAAATCAGCTGCCAGATTGGCTGCGGTTCAGGCAACTTATATGATTGCTTACGGGCAATTGTCTGTTGACGAGGTTATTCGTGACTTTATTGACGGTAAAGTCGGCCGTTTTGTTATTGAAGACGAGGAAAACGGTTCGGAAGAAATGGTTGAAATCGGCAATATGGATACCAATTATTTTGCCACGTTGACCAGAAGTGTTCATGAGAAGAAAGAATTTATCGAGAAATCATTGCAGCAGTTTTTGAATGAAGGCTGGTCTTTTGAACGTATGGACGGAACTTTGCAGGCGTTGCTTTTGTGTGCAACTTATGAAATTATCAATACGTTAGACGTTGACGTTAAAGTGATTATTCAAGAATATGTCGACTTGGCTTATGCGTTCTTTTCCAAAAAAGAACCGAAAATGGTTAATGCCTTGCTGGATCAAATTGCCAAGGAAACCCGCTAGAAATTTGAAATAAAGTTTTTGTAATGAGGTGGAATAATGTCCCGTTTAGAGGTTTATGAATATCCGCATCCGGTTTTGAAGAAAAAAGCGGAGAAGGTGGATAAAGTCGATGATGAGATGCGTCGTTTTCTGGATGATATGCTGGAGACGATGTATGATGCCGTCGGCGTCGGTCTGGCAGCTCCGCAGGTGGGCGTTTCCAAAAGGGCTTTGGTGATTGACGCGGAAAGAGATGACGAAGGCAAGCATGCTCATCCGATGTATTTTGTAAACCCTGAAATTATCTGGAAATCTGAAGAAAAAGTGGTTTGTGAAGAAGGATGCCTTTCTGTTCCGGGACAACGTGCGGAAGTTGAACGTTTTGAGAAGGTTCGGGTCCGTTATCTGGATTATGACGGCAAAGAACGGGAGATTTTGGCAGAAGACTTTTTGGCTATTGTCATTCAGCATGAAATGGATCATTTGGACGGTATTCTTTATATTGACCGTATCAGCCGCTTAAAACGGAATATGCTGCTTAAAAAATTGCAAAAAGAACGGGATGAAGCCAAGCATGGAGAAAAAGCAAAATAATGAAAGTCGTTTTTATGGGAACGCCGGATTTTGCGGTTCCGGCTTTGTCTGAAATCTGCAAAAAGCATGAAGTTGTTTGTGTTTATACCAAAGCACCGGTTGAATCCGGCCGCGGGCAGAAAATTACCAAATCTCCGGTACATATTTTTGCCGAGGAACGAGGAATTGAAGTCAGAACGCCGAAGAGTTTGAAATCTGTCGAAGAGCAGGAACTTTTCAGAAGTTTGGATGCGGATATTTCCGTGGTGGCGGCTTATGGATTGATTTTGCCTAAAGCGGTTATAGAGGCTTTTCCGAAAGGCTGTGTGAATATTCACGGATCTCTGCTGCCGCGGTGGCGGGGAGCCGCTCCGATACAACGTGCCATTGAGGCCGGGGATGATAAAAGCGGCATTACCATTATGCAGGTAGTTGAGGCTTTGGATGCCGGAGATATGTATCTGAAGGGGGAGGTTCTGATAACTTCTGAAACTACCGGAGAAATTCTGCATGACAAGATGGCGGAAGTCGGAGCAAAGCTGATTTGCGATTATCTGGATGATGTGGACGGTATTAAAGGTATTCCGCAGGATGAGGCTTTGGTTACTTATGCCGCTAAACTGGATAAGGCGGAAAGTAAACTGGATTTTAATCAGGATGCCGTTGTTTTGGAACGCAAAATCAGAGCGTTTAATCCGTTTCCCGGAGCCTATTTTGAATATGAGGGGGAACGTTTTAAGGTATTGATGTCCAGGGTTACGGATGCTTGCGGTAAAGCGGGAGAAATTCTTGAGGGTACTGAAAAATTGATAATCGCTTGCGGTAATAAGGCTTTGGAAGTTGAAGAAATCCAACGTCAAGGCAAGAAGAAAATGCCGATTGCCGAGTTACTGAGGGGATTTTCCTTTAAGGCCGGTTTGTTAATTAATTAGTTGTTTTGTAACAAGAACGCCCTGTGATGATTAGTTCATCAACAGGGCGTTTCAAGTTTAGAGAGTTATCAGCGGACGTATACGTCGTTGATAAGGTGTTTCATTTTTTGAATTCTGGCCGTAACGCGGGCAATCTGCTTTTCGCGTTTGATTTCGTCAGTAATCTGCTTGGCGGCTTCGAGCCTTTCTTCCTCCCAGAGAAGATGTTTTTTTATCTCACGGGGAAGGATGATGTGGGCACAGCTTTCACGGAGTTCTTTGGCATAGCCGGTAAGTCCGTGTTTGGGTGAGAGGTGTCGTTCATCCATGATTTCCATCAAGTCGTTGGGGACGAACTCTCGGTTCCAGGCATAGACCCAGAAGGACATTCCCATCGGGCCTTTTTCCAGCAGATTGGAGAGAAACCTGTATGCGGCGTCATTCAGACGAGGTTCCGGATATTTGAGCATTTCCGTGAGGATTTTTTGAATGCTTTCCTCATACTCTTTGAACCAGTAGTCGAGAAGACCGATAAATTCGTTGATTTCGGTTTCCTCAAGCTTGGCTTTGTCGAGATCTCTGTCGAGCAGATAAGCTTTGCGTCTGCCGCGGAGATAGTCATGACGTGCTTCAAGGCGTCTTTTCACTTCCCAGCGGTTTTCCTGCTTGGAGGTTAGGGCCTGATGAACGATGTTTTCCTGTTCTTCGGCCAACTGACGGGCGATTTCTGCCTGGCGGCGGGCTTTCTTTTCGGCACGTTCTTTGCGGAGTTGTGCGATTTCTTCCGGGGTTCTTTGAATGCGAACTTTTTTTTCTCTAGCCATAAACTTGATTTTAATAGATTAATAATTTTTCCTCCGAAGAGGAATGTTTTTTAGAAACGTAAAGCAAGAGGATGATGTAAAGTCATCGTCTTGCTTTAGTTATTTTTTGCTCAGTTTGGTTTAGAAGACCAGTCCAGTTTTCTTTGTCAGAGCCTGAGCGAGCTCGATGAGTTTGGCGTCAGAGGAAGACTTGATGCGGTTGAGGAGTGCCTGATAGGCTCTCTCGCATCCCGGGACGAGGGAAGCTTTTTTGAGGAGGGTTACGACTTTGAGGCGTTCCAGTTCGGAAAGCGTGTTGATGTCGGTGGTTAACTCCTGGATCTTGCGGTTGCGGTTAGCGACGCTGGAGATCTCCTTCTTGAACTCGTTCATCTTCTGATGACGTACTTCTTTTTCACTCATATTAAATAACAGAATAATGCCTTAAGGTTTTTTTATTTTTTAGGCCTCAAGGCTGGTTTAACATTGTTTTTATTATCACTTCTTATAATATAGACAAAAAACAGGCTTTTGACAACATTTATTTATGGAATTTTAAAAAAAAATTATTATTATTACGGAAAAACAACGGAAAATTATTTTAGGATTATAAAAAAATGAGAAAAATTTTGAAACTTTTGTTGCTTTTGGCGGTTTTCGGAGTCGGAATATTTTATTTTACCCGGAGTCATGAGGAAAAAAGCTCTTATGTTACCAAAAGGCTGACAAAAGGGGATATTACCGAGACAATTACCGCTTCGGGAACGATTAATCCTATTTCTACCGTTAATATCGGAACGCAGGTTTCCGGTACGATTTCGGAAATTTATGTAGATTATAATACCAACGTCAGTAAAGGACAGCTTCTGGCACAGATTGATCCGGCTTTGTTTGAGGCAACCGTTGCCCAAAGGCAGGCCGCTTTGGATATTGCCAAAGCTGAGGTTGAAGTTGAGAAAAATGATTTGGCCTATAACAAGAAAAATCTGGAAAGAATAAAAAAATTAAACCGTTCCAAATATTCAACGGATAAAGATTTGGAATTGGCTCAAAGAGATTACGATAATTCCGTTGCTCAGATTGCTCTGAAAGAAGCACAAGTGGAACAGGCCGCGGCGGCTTTAAATTCTGCCAAAATTGACTTGCACTATACCAAGATTATTTCTCCGGTTGACGGAATTGTGGTCTCCAAAGAAGTGGAAGTCGGGCAAACCGTTGCCGCCAGTTTCCAGACGCCGACGCTTTTTAATGTGGCGGAAGATTTAACGAAAATGCAGATTGAAGCATCCGTTGTGGAAGCTGATATTGCCAAGGTCAAAGAAGGGCAGACGGTGGAGTTTTCCGTTGACAGTTATCCTGATGAGAAATTTTACGGAATTGTTACCCAAGTTCGCAATAATCCGATTACCACTTCCAATGTGGTTACTTATGAAGTGATTATCGAAATTGATAACCGGGATTTGAAGTTGAAACCGGGGATGACTGCCAATGTGGACATTATCACTTCGGAACGGCAGAATGTGTGGCTGGTTCCTAACAAAGCTCTGCGTTTTTATATGGAAGACGAAAACGGAGAAAAGAAACGCTATAAAGATAAGGGATTGTGGGTTCTGGAAAACGGAAAGCCTAAACGCCTGACGATTTCCACCGGTGTTTCGGATGATGATAATACCGAAGTGGAGGGGGCTGAACTGAAAGACGGTTTGTGGGTTGTCATTGATAATGCCGGACTGACGAAAAGCCAGCAGATGATGCGGATGAGGATGCCGAGATAATGTCTTTGATTGAATTGAAGAATATTAAAAAGTCTTATCCTCTGGAGGGGTTGGAACTTAAAATTCTGAAAGGGATATCTTTAACGATTGAACAGGGGGAATTTGTAGCGATTATGGGGCCTTCCGGTTCCGGAAAGTCAACTCTGATGAATATTCTCGGTTGTTTGGACAAGCCGACTTCGGGGAAATATTTTCTCAACGGCAAGGAAGTTGACCGAATGAATTCGGATGAACTGGCAGAAATCAGGAATCGTAATATCGGGTTCGTTTTTCAGGGATTTAACCTGTTGTCGAGAACTTCGGCGATTGAAAATGTGGAACTGCCGATGGTTTACGGAAAAGTTGCAGCCGAAGACCGGGAAAAAAGAGCTCGAGACGCCCTGATTAAGGTCGGGTTGAAAGAGCGAATGCACCATCAGCCGAATCAGCTTTCCGGCGGACAGCAGCAGCGTGTGGCAATTGCCCGGGCAATTGTTAATGATGCTCCGATTATTTTTGCCGATGAGCCGACCGGAAATCTTGACACCAAAATGAGTGTCGAAATTATGGATTTGTTTACCAGGCTGAACAAGGAACTGAGACGTACCATTATTTTGGTTACGCATGAAGAAGATATTGCCAAATATGCGGATCGGATTATCCGGATTGTGGACGGCGAAATTCATTCCGATGAAGTTGTCAAAAAGGGGCGGAATTAACAAATGGTGGATATTAAAACAATTTTCAGTATAGCCATTCGGGCAATCAGAGCCAACAAAATGCGGTCTATTTTGACCAGCTTGGGCATTATTATCGGGGTGGCCGCGGTTATTGTGATGCTGGCCGTGGGAAACGGAGCCCAGATTTCCATTCAAAACGAGATGAAAACCATGGGAGCGAATTTGATTATTGTTCGTTCCGGTGTGGCTACTTCCAGCGGAGCCAGAGGGGGACACGGTTCTCAGCCGACAATGAAGGCCGGGGACGGGGATGCGATTCAGGCTAAAATAGACAAGATTAAGCTGGCTGCTCCGATTTTGGAAGAAACGGCACAGATTGTGTATGGGAATGCCAATTGGTCAACAGGGATTACCGGGACGGATAATCGGATGTTTGAAATCAAAGAATGGGATTTGGCCTACGGACGTTTTTTTAATGAGGCGGATGTGAAGAATGCCGCCAAAATGGCTATTCTCGGGCAGACGGTTGTTAATGAACTGTTTGGTGATGTGGATCCGATTGACAAGACAATCCGAATTAAAGGAATTCCGTTCAAAGTTATCGGCGTTTTGAAAGCCAGAGGGCAGAGCGGAATGGGACAGGATCAGGATGACAGTGTTTATATTCCGATTACGACTGCCCAAAAGAAAGTTATGGGGATTTCTTTTCCCGACCAGGTTCGTTTCATTATGTTGCAGGCAGTTGATTCCGAGAGTACATACACGTCTCAGGAAGATATTAAAGCTTTGCTTCGCCAACGGCATAATCTGGGGCAGGATAAGGAAGACGATTTTGTGATTATGAATTTGACCCAGATGATGGAAATGATGGAAAGCTCCACAAAGGTTATGACGATTTTATTGGGTTCCATTGCGTCGATTTCCTTATTGGTCGGCGGTATCGGCATTATGAACATTATGTTGGTGTCGGTTACGGAAAGAACCAGAGAAATCGGCATTCGTATGGCTATCGGAGCCAAGATGTGGGATATTCGCTGGCAGTTCTTGATGGAAGCGTTAGTGCTTTCGTTGATTGGCGGTTTGGTCGGAATTTTTTTCGGGTTAATCGGTGTTAAATTGGTTTCCGTATTTAGTTCTCTGACCGCGGTGGTTTCTTTGCCGTATATTTTGCTGCCATTTTCCTTTGCCGGTTTTGTCGGGTTGTTTTTCGGCTTTTATCCGGCTTATAAAGCCTCGCTTCTGAATCCGATTAATGCTTTGAGATATGAATAAAAAAATCCCTCTCTTTCGAGAGGGATTTTTGTTGCGGGGTTACCATTTTAACGGATAAGTTGAACAGTTGGTGGTAACAGTTCCGGATATGGTTCCGTATTTGTTCAAAACTCCGTTCCATCCGGTATAGATACAGGCAGGTTTTCCTAAGGTTAAGGTTGCTCCGGAGGAAACTTGGAGAATGCCTTTAACTTTACCGTAACTGCAGGTGTTGTGTCCTCTGACCCAGACTGCATGTGCCGAACCGCCGGTAATTTTATTAGTACCTTCAAAAATTATCGTAGATTCATAGTGGGCACCACCGCCGATTACCACACCGATTTTAGGGCTGCCGTTGACAGTAATGTTGACATTCTTCAAATACATGGTTGCACTGTATTTGGTGCTGCTTTTACCGTCACAGGTATAGGTTGATGTTGTTCTGCCAGACGGATCTAATTTGACGGCAGAGGTTGCTGACGAGCTGCTTACTTGGCATGAATTATTGTAGTTGCTATTTAACCACTGGCAGAGGCTGTAGCCGCTGTATTCTTCAAGTTCTTCTGTTGCTTGACGATATTCTCCACATTCATAACTGTTATAATTGTATGAAGAACTATTATAACAGTCATCTACGCAAATACCAGATTCTTTGCAATACGAAGAACTATCATAGACGGCGTAGTTACTGTAGCTGCTGTTTTGTTTCTTGAAGCAGAAAGTTCCTCCGTTCCAGTCTTTTAGAATATAGAGATAATCACAAGCTTTCGGTTTGGTATATGGTGTATAATTGATAACAAAATCAATATTTTCAATTCTATTACCGCTAATGCTTGTAGGTGCAGTGCCTGGTGAATATTCTGCAGCGTTCAAAGTAATAACCGGTTTAGGCAAGGCTTTACATTCAGCATATTGAGGGAAGTTGATGTTAGAATAAGTTGTTGCCGAACTACCTAAATATGTTCCGTTTTTGGTAATTACATTGACCGGATTGCTATAACTTCCCTGACCGTCGATATTGTATGTTGGGTTATCGGCGAAAATACGAGAGCCGCAGGTATGCGTACATTTTTTGTAGTTTGAGTCACTCGGACAATTTTCTGCCGTCATAAATTTATCGCAAGACGTTGCGGTATATCCTGCGGCTTTGCATACGGCTCCCGGATCGTCGGAGCAGTTTTTGACACAGTTTCTTCCGTAATAAGTAACGGAAGTACCGGTTTGGTTAGCCGGACAAGCGTCAAGATATCCTCCGGCGGCACATTGCGGCTGATAACAGTTTTGATAGCAGGTTCTTCCAGAATAAGAAACCGGAGTACAGACCTGATTGGTCGGAACACCGGATTTGTACCCGCCGTCTTCACAAGTCGGTTGTCCTTTGTCTTTATAACAAGTTCTTCCGTAAGTACCGGAAGTTACAGTATCGCAAGTATGGTTAGTCGGACAGGTCGAAAGAAATCCGCTTTCTTCACAAGTTGGTTGTTTACAGTTGGTATAACAAGTTTTACTGCAGTAAGTCGTTGAATCACATTTGTTGTTAGTCGGGATAGAAGACTTATAACCGCCGTTTTCACAGGTTTTAGCCGTTACGTCTTTATAACAGGTTTGGTTGGCAAAAGAAACTGCGGTACCGTTTTGACAAGAGTTGGGGGTAGTAGAATACCCTCCTTCGGCACAGGTCTTGTAGCGGCATTGGTAGCAGGTACTGCCACATTCGGTTTTATAAGAGGCAGTTTGTACCTGAGTTGTCGAATTACAAGCTGTAAGGGAATATCCGCTGTCGCAGCTGCTGTTGCATGGACGGCATTTGAAATAAGACTTATTGTGCGGACAAAGGTTGTTGTCATCTTTTACATACCCGGAAGGACAAGTTTTAACGAATCCCTCATCAGTACATTGAAAGTTTTTATCTAAGTCCATAGAATTATCGGAAGAACCGAAACTCAAACCGGAACATCCGCCACCGCCGACAGAACAAACCGCCGCAAGTTTGACGGCACTTTCTAAAGAGGATATAGGCTTCAAGCCAATCGGTATTGCTGTGTGTGATGCAAAAGGGGCGGTCAATGAAAAATCATCCCCCTTGAACACAAGATTAATATTGTTGCAGTTAAGAGAATTTGCAGCGGCTTGCATTGAATACGTGCAAGCAACTGCGGCCAAAAGGCCGACATATATATTTTTCATTACACACACCCCTATAATATTAGACACGAAGCCTATATACTATCTATACTAAGCTGTTTTTTTTTTTTGCAACAAAAAAGTGTATCCGTTTCGTAACTTTAATATTTTTGTTACAAAAGAGGTGAGGGAATAAAGTAAAAGAAAGCCCTCTCAGACGAGAGGGCTTGGGGTTAGAAATACTGGACGTATAAATATACGGTGGCTATTCCGACACTTATAAGCATAACCGGGATAGACCAGATTAAAAACTTCATAAAGTGAATCGGGTGTCCTTCTCGTTGAGCCATGCCCGCAACAATTACGTTGGCCGAGGCTCCGATTAAGGTTCCGTTTCCGCCGAAGCAGGCACCTAAAGACAAAGCCCACCAAACCGGCATCATGGCTTCTCTGCCGCCCATAGACGGTTCCATGGATTTAATCATCGGAATCATGGTGGCGACAAACGGAATGTTGTCGATGGCACTGGAGAGAATCGCCGATACCCAAACGATGAGGATGACGCTTTTTTCAATGCTTCCTTCCGTTAAGTCAACAAACATTTGTCCGAGCATTTTAAGAACGCCGGTTTCTTCCAGGCCGTAAACAATGACAAATAAGCCGGAGAAGAAGAAAATCGTTGTCCAGTCCACAAGGCCGAATACCTCTTCTACTTTATGATCTCGTTCGTCATGTGCGTTTCCGAATGTGTAGAGAAGCAGTAAAACGGCGGCACCGCAAATGGCTATTGTTCCGTTGGCGATATGCAAGTGTTCGGCAGAGATGAATCCGGCAATAACCAATGCTAAAACAGACAAAGCTTTAACCAATAATTTCCAATCGGTAATGCAGTCTACGGCACTGATTTTCATGACGGCTTGTTTGTTTCTTTCGGTGGTAACAAGCTGTTTTCCCCAAATCATGTCAAAACCGAAAATCAAAACAATCATGGTAACAATGACAATAGGACCAAGTTCGTTTAAGAAATCCATAAAGGACAAGTTCAAGGCAGACCCGATCAGGATGTTAGGAGGATCACCGATAAGGGTTGATGTTCCGCCGATGTTGGAGGAAAAAATCTCTAAAATCAAATACGGATATGGGTTGATTTTCAGTTTTCTGGTAATCTGGAAAGTTACCGGAGCAATCAGCAGGACAGTGGTTACGTTGTCTAAAAATGCCGAAAAGACAGCGGTTACAACGGCCAGAACAACCAGTAATCCTCTCGGGTTGGCTTTTACTTTTTTTGCTCCCCAAACGGCGACAAACTGAAACATTCCCGATTTTTCGGAGATGCCGACAATTGTCATCATACCGACGAGCAGGGCAATCGTGTTAAAGTCAATCCCTTTGATGGCGGTTTCCTGAGTAAGAATTCCAGTGAAAATCATGGTTGTTGCACCGAGTAAGGCAACAACCGCTCGGTTTAGTTTTTCAGTAAATAAGATGATATAACAAATAACAACAACCGCAGTGGCAATAACTTTGGGGTCAAAGCCAAAAATAAGGTTTGCTGTTTGTGCTAAGTCTGCGACCTGCATGGTTTCATTCCTCTTGTTTTATTTAAGAATATACACCATACATTTATAGTTCGCACTTCCTAATTTTCGATTAACAAAAAAGCTCCCCGAGGGGAGCTTTCTGGTTACATAAAGTGAATAATATGTAAGTAAACGGCTGAAATTCCGACACTTATAAGCATAACCGGGATAGACCAGATTAAAAACTTCATAAAGTGAATCGGGTGTCCTTCTCGTTGAGCCATACCCGCAACAATTACGTTGGCCGAGGCGGCAATCAATGAACCGTTTCCGCCGAAGCAGGCACCTAAAGACAAAGCCCACCAAACCGGCATCATGGCTTCTCTGCCGCCCATGGACGGTTCCATGGATTTAATCATCGGAATCATGGTGGCGACAAACGGAATGTTATCAATGGCCGTTGAAACAAAGGCGGATATCCAAACCACGAGCATGGCCGCTTTTTCAATACTGCCATCGGTAATTTCAACAAATTTATTGCCCAAAAGGGATAAGACTCCGGCTTCTTCCAAGCCGTAAACGATGGCAAACAGACCGGCAAAGAAGAAAATCGTTGTCCAGTCCACAAGGCCAAAAGCTTCTTCGATTTTATGATCCCGATCATCATGACTGTTGCCCCAAGTATAGAGCAGAAGCAGAATCGCCGCACCGAAAATGGCAATTGTTCCGTTGGCGATGTGTAAATGTTCCGCTGCCATAAATCCGCCGATAACGGCCAAAAGGACAAATAAAGACTTTCTGAGCAGACTCCAATCGGTAATGCAGTCTATGGCGGAAATGCTCATGACGGCTTTTTTGTTCTTTTCGGATGTAATCATATTTCTGCCCCAGATGAGGTCGAATGCCAAAATAAGGACAAACATAGTAATGGTGACAATCGGGGTCAGTTCGTAAACAAAGTCCATAAAGGAAAGTCCGAGTGCCGAACCGATTAAAATGTTAGGCGGGTCTCCGATCAAAGTTGCCGTTCCGCCGATGTTGGAGGCGAAGATTTCCAAAATCAAATACGGATACGGATTGATTTTGAGTTTTCTTGTGATTTGAAAGGTAACCGGTGCAACAAGCAGGACGGTGGTTACGTTGTCAAGCAAAGCTGAGAAAACAGCCGTTACGACAGCCAAAACAACCATTAACCCCCGCGGGCTGGCTTTTACTTTTTTTGCCGACCAGACGGCGACAAACTGAAACATTCCCGATTTTTCGGCAATGCCGACAATTGTCATCATACCGATTAAAAGAGCCAGCGTATTGAAGTCAATTCCGGCGAGAGCCGTTTCCTGAGTGAGAACTCCGGCGAAAATCATAATCGTGGCACCAAGCAAGGCAACAACCGCCCGGTTTAGTTTTTCCGTGAATAAAATAATGTAGCTTATGACCAGAATCGCCGTAGAGAGAATCATCGGATCCAGGCCGAAAATAACGTTTGACACGTGGGGTAATCCTGCAGTATGCATTCTTTAACTCCTTAATATAAAAATCCCACTATATCTTAATAGGCATTTGCGAATATTTGGTAAAGATAATTGCTCTTTTGGCAAAAAAAACAGGGTGAAATTTATTTTTTTTGCAAATTATCTGACAGGTGATTGATTATTCCGTATAAGGTATTTAGTTCCTGAGTGGTTATTTGGCTTCTTTGGAAAATATTATGCAAATTTCTTATCATTCTCGGACGTTTTTCATCATCCTGATAATTTTTGTTGTTTTGCAATTTATCTTCCATAAATTCAAAAAAATTAAACAATTTTTCTTTGTCGGCAATTTCCGTTCCGTTGGTGGAGAGGTAGGTATCCGGTGTGTCAATTTGTTGTTTATACCATTCATAACCGACCAGCAAAACAGCTTGAGACAAGTTGAGCGAACAATGTTTAGGGTTGAGCGGAATTTCGACCACGGCATCGCTTAAAGCAACATCGTCATTATTTAAGCCGGTTCTTTCCGGTCCGAACAAAATGCCGCATTTTACGCCGTTTTGGCATTGCCGGGTTATGTCTTTTGCCGCGGATGCCGCGTTGTGAACAACTTTAATCTGATCGCGGTGCCGGGCAGTGGTAGCGTATACTTGCTGCAAATCGGCAACGGCTTCTTGAGTTGAAGCGTAAACAACAGCGTTTTGTAAGATTTCATCTGCTCCCGATGAGGCGGAAACGGCTTTGTCCGACAAATGATTTTCTCTCGGGGAGACCAAGCGGAGCTGATAAAGTCCGCAGTTCATCATGGCACGGGCGGTCATGCCCATATTTTCAGCCAATTGCGGCTGAACTAAAATAACAACCGGTTGTATTTGCATTCTTTTACCTTGTGATTTAATATTCTTTTCCGTCAAAGAAGTTTGGACCGTCAACATCGGTGTCTATCTGTTTTTTCATGAAGTTTTTGACGGCTTTTTTGTTTTTGACGTTAACTCTTTCGGGAGCGGGAATTTCCTTTTTACTGTCAATGGCGTTTCTGGTTTTGATTTGACCGGTAAATTTTACGATGTCATCAATCATTCCCGGAGTGTAGTTGTTTGCTTTATAATTAATTTTTTCATTGGAGGGTTTACGCAATTCAAGTTTTTTCTCAATCGGAATTTCGTTGAGATTGTTAATCTCGTCATCAATTGCATCGGCGTTTGCATGGTTGCAGCAAAATAACAACACTCCGGTAAACAGGGCCAGTTTTTTTAACATTCGTTATCTCCCGTTAGTCAGTTGATAAAATATCAATACTGTTAAACAGCAGATTTTCGAAGTCCAAACCGGTGCCGTCCTCAACATCCGTCATCATTTGGGAGAAAGATTTGCTTAACGGATCGTTTAAGGTAAAGACATCGCTGTATGCTTCTCTCAGTTTTTCGGCATAAGCCTGAGGCATATTTTTAATTTTTTCGTCATAGCTCTTCGGAATTTTATATCCCATTTTTCTTAAATGTTCCGTGGCTATAATCATATTATGACGGTTGACTTCGGGAGCAATCATTTCTTGTCCCTGAGCATCGGAGAAGGTTGTGGCTTCGCCGACATAGTTCAAACGTCCGTGATTGCCGCTGCCACGCCAAGTCTGGGTTCCGGTTCTGTCGCGGGCTCTAGCCCAAGGGTCAACAGGGAGAACAGCTCCTTCGGTAACTCCGTTTCCGTAAACGGGAGCGTCAGGAACGGCTGCGGGGCTTTTATCCGCAACATTGTCTCCAAAATAGCCGTCATTCGGTTTAGGAGGCTGTGCCTGCCAAGGATTGGCCGGTAATTGTGCAAAGGCCGCTGATGCAAGAGCCAGACAGCCTGCAACAGCCGTAAGAATATACAGATATTTTTTCATAACCGCCTCCATATTTCTCCATCTTCTTTTATCATACTATAAAAAAAACAAAAATAATAGTTACAATATTGTTGCAAATAACAGTTCTATTTGCAAATAAAACCGCCGCCCAAGACTCTTGTGTCGTCGTAAAAACAACAGCCTTGTCCGGGAGCAATTCCGTAAAATCCGTCATCAAGTGTTACTTCCGCCGTTTTTTCTCCGGTAAAATATACCGAAGCGGGAACGGCTTCCTGTCTGGAACGGAGTTTAACGTTGAGTTTTATTTCCTGCGGACGTTCTTCTCCCAACCAGTTTATTTGGTCAATGGTTAGTTTTTGCTTAACCAATTCTTCTTTTTTGCCGACGATTACCCGATTGTTGTCGGCGTCTATTTTCAGCACATAAAGAATGTCTCCGCCGCCGATGCCCAGCCCGCGGCGTTGTCCGACCGTGTAGTTGATAATTCCTTTGTGGGTGCCTAGAATTTTTCCGTCCGTGTTGACAATTTCTCCGGGGAGGTCAATGTTTTTTCCGTTTATGTTGCGGATGAGCTCGGCATATTTTCCCTCGGAGACGAAGCAAATATCCTGACTGTCGGATTTTTTATAAACCGAAAGCCCGGCTTCTTTGGCGATTTCCCTGGTTTCATCCTTGCTCATTCCGGCAAGAGGGCAGCGGAGCATTTGCAATGTGTGTTTGTCAACGGCAAAAAGAAAATAGCTTTGGTCTTTAATCAGGTCTTTTGCCCGGTGAAGTTCTACGCCGTTGGTTGTCATTCTGATATCGGCATAATGTCCGGTAACAATGATGTCGGCTCCCAAAGTTTTGGCTTTTTCGGACAAGATGCCGAGTTTTATGTGTTTGTTGCACATAATGCAGGGAGAGGGGGTTAAGCCTTTCAGGTAAGAAGAAGCGAAGTAATCGATAACTTTTTTTGCAAATTCTTTTCTTAAATCCAAAAAATGATGTTCAATGCCCAGTTGTCGGGCAACAACCTCAGCATCGGAGGTGGAAGATGTTTGCGGCAGATAAGGCGGAGCAAGTAAATCCATGGTCAGACCGAAAACGTCGTATCCTTGTTTTTTTAGCAGATAAGCGGCAGCAGAACTGTCAACGCCGCCTGACATGGCCACGCAGACGCGGGTTTTGTTTTCGGGTTTGGCGAGGCCGAGACTATTTACGTACATTTTTAAGTTCTTCTTTTAAGTGTTCGATTTCGTTGCAGAGTTTTTCTATTTTTTCTTCCAGAGGGTCTTTAATGCTGTTGTTCAGGCCATAAGCGTGAAAACAGGATTTTTCTTTTTTCAAAGCTTCCACCTTATGGGCTGCCATGCCGACAACGGTCATATCGTTTTCCACATCTTTGGTTACAATGGCGTTGGAACCGATTTTTACGTTGTTGCCGATTTTGATAGGGCCGAGAACTTGGGCTCCCGAACCGATAATAACGTTGTCTCCGATAGTCGGGTGGCGTTTGGTGGTAATTTTGCCGTTTTTATCAAATACGGTTGTGCCGCCGAGAGTAACGTCGTGATATAGGGTAACGTTATTGCCGATTTCAGTGGTCTCTCCGATAACAACTCCCATTCCGTGGTCAATAAAAAATCTTTTTCCGACTCGGGCTCCGGGATGAATTTCTACGCCGGTCAGAAAACGGGCGAACTGCGAAACAAGGCGTCCGGTCAGCTTAAATCCGTTTTTCCAGAGCCAATGGCTGAAACGATAAAACAAAACGGCCTGAAGCCCCGAACAGCAAAGCAGGGCTTCGGTTCGGCTTTTGGTGGCCGGGTCGCGGGCGATGACGGCGTCGATGTCTTGCAAAATAAACTTGTAATTTGATTTCATTTTGTGGTAAACCTTTGTGAAAAATTAATAATTTATACAATATTAATAGATTATATTTAATTGTTAGTAAATTTAATTAAAGAGATAGTAAATGACAGAAGTATTATTCAACGGACATGCCGGACGTTTGGAAGGACGTTATCATCAAAGTGATAAGCCGGGAGCTCCGATTGCTCTTATATTGCATCCGCATCCGCAATATGGCGGCACAATGAACAACAAAGTTGTTTATACTTTATTCAGCTGTTTTCAAAACCTGGGCTTTTCGGTTTTGCGGTTTAATTTCCGCAGTGTCGGGCGTTCTCAGGGCGAATTTGAAGACGGTCCGGGTGAACTTTCCGACGCCACGGTTGCTTTGGACTGGCTGCAGTCGGTTAATCCGGAAGCCCGTCAGTGCTGGATTGCCGGATATTCGTTTGGGGCCTGGATTGGTTTGCAGTTGTTGATGCGTCGTCCGGACATTAATAACTTTATTGCCGTTTCTCCTCCGGCAAACGAAAAAGATTTTACCTTTTTGGCTCCTTGCCCGACATCCGGTCTGGTTATTCAGGGCGGAGCGGATGAGATTGTCAATCCGCCTTCGGTAGCCACTTTGGCAAAGCGTTTGAACACCCAGAAAAATGTTCAGGTCGATTTTGCTCAGATTGAGGCCGGAGACCATATGTATAATAATCATCTGGTTGATTTGTATAAAATTGCCGGAAATTATGTTATCGGAGCCATGCAGAAAAAGGCACCGCAGAAAAAACGCCGCGGCCGCCGCAAAAAAGTGGAAATTCAAGAACAGGAAACACTGTTATTGGAAAATGATACCGAGGATATGGATACCGAGGAATAATCAAAAAACCGCTCTTAAATTCAAAGAGCGGTTTTTTCTTTTAATTGTTTCAGGATATAAACTCTTATGGCACTGGAAAGGTTTTCGGTTTCCCGTTCAGCGTCAATTTGTGTAACCAGTTGATTGATGCTGAGTTTTTTTTCCCGGCAAATGAGGTTTAATTCCTCAAAAAATTCTTTTTCCAGCGAGATGCTGGTTTCGTGGCGTCCGGCTATGACAACGGATTTTTTGAGCATGATTATTTTTTGCGGAATGCGTCAATGGAAACGACGGAAGCAATGCCGTTGGAGGCTTTTTTAGGCTGCTCTTCGGCAAAAACGGCTTCTTCCGGTTGTTCTTCCTGAGTTTCGCCTTCATTCATGTTAAAGCTTAATCCGAACTTGGCATAAGGGTCGGCAAAGTAAGTGATGGCGTCATACGGAATGGTAAGTGTCTGCGGTATGCCGCTAAAGCTTAAATCAATTGAAAACTGTTTATCTTCAACAAAAAGGTTGGAGAATTGATGTTGAATGACGATAGTCATTTCTGTCGGGTATTGACTTTTCAGCTGACCGGAAATTTTGGTTAAAGGGTGATTGGTTTTGAATGTGATGTAAAAATGGTTTTCTCCCGGAAGCCCTTGGCGTTCGGCAATTTTCAAAGCTTCGACAACAACGTTTTTCAAAGCTTTCTCAATGAGTTTGTCGTAATTAATTTCGGTCAAAAAATCTGTCATTATTCATTCTTTCAATCAACTAATTAAGCGGGCCGTTCTGTTGCTGGGCGGCCCATTCCCCACTCAAAACTAACCAAAGTTATGAGAATTTACGTTTGTTGCGTTCACTAAGCAGCGATTGCAACCGGTGCTACGTTATTATCGTTAGCATTCATTTAAATTTGAACCGATAACGGTGGTATCTCACCGGGCACAGCTAAAATACCTTTACTATATCCTGTCAATCCTGTTTCACCCCCGTTAAATTACATTTCACGAGTTCTTAAAACTCAGAATATGTTTTGCTAATTGGTGGAGGTGCTGGGTACTGCCCCCAGGTCCAAAATATCTATTTCGTACCGCCTCTAGTGCCGTAGTCAGTTGCCTGACTTGCTTATTATATCCATAAAATCCTTATTTTCAATAGTTATGATTGTTTATTTAAGGCTTGATAACTGGCAATCCGGGCTTGTCAAAAAAGGCCGGCGTGGTATTTTGACTCATTATAACAAATGAAAGAAAACAAATGACTAAAGTTGCAGTTTGGTGCCGCCATAAAGAGGATAACGTTATTGGTATCGGTCCTCATATTCCTTGGCGGATTTCTTCTGATTTTAAGCGGTTTCGGCGGATTACGGAAGGACAGTGTCTGGTGGCCGGGCAGACAACTTATGAAAGTTTTCCGAATCGGACATTGCCGAACCGAAAAATTGCGGTTTTGACTTTTGATACGGATTATGAGGTCTCGGATCCGGAAAATCATTTTGTGGTTTGCGACGTCAAACTTTTGAAAGATTTTGAAGAAGATTTGTATATTTCCGGAGGTGCCAGCATTTATAAGCTTTTTATGACTGGTGGTGCCAAGCTGATGCCGGATATTATCGTCGACAGTATGTATACGGGGGAACTTAATCCTGAACTAAAAGGTTCGAAAGTGGACATAACCCCTTGTATTGACATTATGAACAAACAGTATCGTCAGGTTTCGAAAGACTATGAACAAGACGGGGTTGTTACCACGGTTCATGTGAAAAAGGGCGATTTTGTCGAGCAGTCCGTTCTTAAAAGAATCATTCAAGCCATTGAAGCAGGAGAGGAATAATGAAACAATATCTTGATTTGTTGCGTGATATTATGGATAACGGCGTTGATAAAATGGATCGTACCGGAACGGGAACGCGTTCTGTTTTCGGCCGGCAGATGCGTTTTGATTTAAGCAAAGGTTTCCCTTTGGTAACGACCAAAAAGGTTCATTTAAAAAGTATTATTCATGAACTTTTGTGGTTTATCAAAGGCGATACAAATGTGAAATATCTGCAGGAAAACGGGGTGCGTATTTGGAATGAATGGGCTGATGAAAACGGCGATTTAGGTCCTGTTTACGGTTCGCAATGGCGGAATTGGAACGGAGAGGGAATTGACCAGTTGGCAGAGGTAGTCAATAAGCTGAAAAATAATCCGAACGACCGTCGCATTATTGTTTCAGCATGGAATGTTTCCAAAATTCCAGAAATGAAACTGCCTCCGTGCCATATGATGTTTCAATTCTATGTTGCCAATAACAAGTTGTCGTGCATGTTATATCAGAGAAGCTGCGATATGTTCCTCGGCGTTCCGTTTAACATTGCATCTTATGCTTTGTTGACAATGATGTTGGCTCAGGTTTGCGGATTGGAAGCGGGCGAATTTGTCCACACTTTGGGAGATACGCATATTTATCATAATCATTTTGAGCAGGTAAAGGAGCAGTTAAGCCGCGAGCCTCTGCCTTTGCCGACGATGAAAATCAATCCGGAAGTTAAAGACATTAATGATTTTAAATATGAAGACTTTGAGTTGGTTGATTATCAATGCCACGGAAAACTTGAAGGTAAAGTTGCCGTTTAATGTATAAAGCCCGGAAATTCCGGGCTTTTGCATAAAAGAAAACACCCCGCTATTTGAGAAAATAGACAGGGTGTCGGTTTTAGGTTTAAGGTAAGAAAGATTTATTTGCGGAGGTAGTGGTACACTCCGTTAATTTTCTTTTCCTGGTATTGGAGCCCGTTGATTTCCGGGGTCCGGGCCAGGGTGATCGAAAGATTGCTCTTGTCTATTGTGGCAGTCTTACCTCCTGAGACTTGGCGGATGGTAACCGTCGGTTGATGGATGTCCGTGGCCCATACGAGGTAGGGGATGCCGGCTTTGAACGGGGCGTCTTTCTTCTTGGAGAGAGAGGCGGTGTCATTGCCGAGGACGGGTGCGTTCAGGATAACCGTGTACATACGCTGGAATGCAACCTTGGTCTTGTTAGCTACTGTGTCTGCGGAAAGTTTCTCGACTGCGATTTTATTTTTCTTACACATAGTAAAATTTTTTTTAATGCCTTGCGGCGGTTTGACAATTATATGATAAGTTCACAAAATTCTTAAGTGGAATGAACATATATAACCATATTTTTAGACTAAAATCAAGTATAAAATGACAAAAATTTTGTATAAAATGTGAAATTTTTATTTGTATATTGATTTTTCGTGCTTTTTTTTAGAAAAATTTATCAACCTTGTCAGAAAACAGGGGGCTTTTATGCTTTTGAGAGCGAGAAATGTTATCCCAAAATTGAAAGAGTGATTCCCACAAACAGCGGAATAGACAGGTTGTCGTCAATTTCGATTTTGTCTTCATACATTTCCGTTAAGGTGGCAATCAAGGCCGCAATAATGCTGGCATAAGTTACCGGGAGGATTGGATTATATAAGACCATGATGAGCAAGGCACTGAGGAAAAATGCCACAGTTCCTTCCAACGATTTTGAAGCTCTCAGCCGCCGGGTGCCGTAAGCTTTGCCGAACAAGGCGGCACAAGTGTCGGAAATCAGCATAATGGTGAGAGAAACCACGGCAATGGCTTTGGTGAATAAAAAAGTGCAGGCAATGGCGGCAAGAAACACATATAATGAACCGCTGACCTGAAATTTGTTTCGTTTTAATTCTTTATTGCGGAGAGTTTTGAAAAACAGGACTCCGAAAGATCTTCTTGCCCAAGGCCATTTTTTGTAGTTTCCGTATTCGAGCAGAGCATCTCCGACAAACAAGGTTGAAAAGATGATGATAGACAGTCCCGGGTGCAAAAAATAAATCAGAGCCGGAATCCACAGAGAACTTAAATGAATGGATTTGCGATACAGTTCTTTTTTGAATGATTTGTTAATGTCAATATGCAGGTTATGGGCAATTCCGTTTAAGTTCGGATGGCGAAACTTCATTCTCCATTTTGGCCTTCTCAGCTTAAAGTTTAAGTCGGGCTTTTTAATCTTAAACGGTTTTAACATCAGATTTTCCTATGCAATATCAGAATGTCTAGATAAATATCATTAATCTTTGATAAAGTAAACAATAACTTATTGCGATTGTTGGCGATTATGGGAACAGGTTTGATTTAGCAAGGCATTAATCAGCACAATCACCATAAAGGAGGCAATCATGCTGAACAACGTATGCGATAAGAAATGCTGGCCTCTCATCATCTGGTAAGTTCCGGCCATCCACCCCAAAGTTATTCCCAGAAATAAGCCGACAATCCGGTATTGAATTTTATGAAAGCAATAAAACAAGGCCATGAAAGCAAAACCCGCAGTGGCGTGTCCGGCCGGAAAACAGCGTCCCGGTTTGGGCTGAATAAAACCTTCCGGATAATCTGAAATAATTCGGACAAAAGGATAATTGCCGTTGTAAATGTTCAGCTGATACGGGCAATAGACGTTAGTGATATATTTGGCTCCGGCAACAATCAGCGGGACAAAGATGATACTCAGCAAAAACATTAATATCTGTTTTTGGTTCTTTTTCAGTTTTTTGTATTTTAAGGAAGCGGCCAGGTATAACAGACAGCAAACACCGGAAGTTATAAGAACGTTTTTTAATCCCTTGTAGAAAATAAAGCTGAGTTGCTTGTGTTTTTCGGGATTTATCAGCCATTGCCGATTGTCCGCGTCATAAAAATAATTTTGCAGCAAAAGGTCCCAATCGGTGTAATATTCACAAAGCAGAACGGCCGTTAAAAGGAGTATTCCTCCGATAAAATAAAGACTCTGTTTCATTCCGCAGCAATCGCTTTCAATTGGTTTTCCCAGTCTGAAGCCTGCTGATAGTAGGCAATAGCTTCTTTTAGGTTTTGTTCTGTTTGATTTTTGTCGGTTTTTTCCGGAGAGACGGAGTATTCTTTAACCGGTTTAAGGATAATTTTGACACCGTTTTTAACATAGCCGATTTTTTGATAATTACTGACAAAGAGTCTTGATTTGTAATGAGGGAGCAGGATGTCTTGCCCGAAAAAGCGGCTTTCGTAGTTAAAGTTGAGAATTCCGAGCAAAGTCGGCAGAGCATCAATCTGGCTGACAGGAGTATCAATCCTTTGAGCTTTTACGAATTTCGGAGCATAGATAATGAATGGAATGTGGTGTCCTTCAAGATTAATTTCTTCTTTTCCGGCGGCTCCGGCCGTGTGATCGGCAATAAACACGAAAATCGTATTGTCAAACCAAGGTTTTTGTTTGGCATTTTCCATGAATTTTCCAATGGCGTAATCTGCGTATTTAACGCCGGCAATGCGTCCGCCTTTTCTTGACGGCATATCAATCCGTCCTTCGGGGAAGGTATACGGGCGGTGGTTGGAAATTGTGAGGGTAAAAGTCAGGAAAGGTTTGTCTTCGGCAAAGGATTTGTCCGCTTCACTGATGATTTTGTTGAATGTATCTTCATCAGAGGCTCCCCAGGCATTGGCGAAAGTTATTTCGTCTTTGTTCCAATCCGTCCGGTCAATGACTTTAAAGCCGTTGCTGCCCATAAAATGGTTCATATTGTCAAAATAGCCGTAGCCTCCGTAAATCCATTTGTTGTCGTAACCTTTTTCGTGGAAAATGGAGCCGATGCCGTGCAGATTTTCGTTATTTTTTCTGCGAACGACAGACATTCCCGGAAGCGGCGGCAGAGAGAGGGTTAACGCTTCAATCCCTCTTACGGAACGGGTTCCGATAGCATAAGTGTTGCTGAAATATAATCCTTCCTGAGCGAGTTTGCTTAAATTCGGCGTAATGGATGGTGTCTGAGGGTGGTTTTCATCCATATATTTGGCACTCATGCTTTCCATTAAAACGATAATTACGTTAGCCCGGCTTTCGGGACGGAAGGAGCTTATTTGACGGGCAATGTTTTTCTTCGGGGAAATAAAGGTTATATTGTTACCCTGATATTTCTTTTGCAGGATAGCCAGATTTTCGGTTGTGTCCTGAGTCAGGTAAAAGTTGTCGTAGATAATTTCGTTTTTCAAAAAAGCACTGAACAGGCTGTAAAAACCTTCTTTGGCCAGTTCATTATTGTAACGGTTTTTGCTTATTTCCAAATCTGAAATATCAATATTGGCATAAGATAAGAAGCAAATGCAGATGTAAGTGGCCGTGTAAAAGAGGCGTTTGAAAAAGCGGGGAGAGTTTTCTGCCGGAAACAGATATTTGTATGAAAAACAGATGACAACGGCACTTAAGGCAATAATTGCCGAAATTATCGGTACAACCGGATAAGACTGCCAGATGTTGGCGATAACTTCGTTGGTGTAAACGAGATAATCAACGGCAATGAAGTTGAACGCGGATTGGAACTCTTCCCAGAAAACGACAGAAGCCGCTGCATTAAACAAAGAGACGAAAACAAAAACCGAATACATTGCCGTAGTGATGATTTTGTCTCCCTTGGTGTTGATTTTGCTTTGCGGCAGAAAAAGCAGGTAAAGCATATAAGGCATCATGGCAAAGAGGAATGCCACGGTGGTTGTCAGCATCCGGACGCCTAAGGTTTTTAAAACAGAGAGAACGGAAAAATCCAAAACCGGATAGTTGTTTACAAATTCAAAAAAAATAAACAGTGTTTCAACGGCGACAGTGAATATAAAGAACGGGAGGAGGCGTTTGGCGATGAACGAATTCATGTTTTTTCTCTCCATTAATGATTGAACTTTTTGAAAAGTATATTATCAAGATTAATAAAGCAACAGTTTTTTCTATAAATCTTAAGGGTGGGGACAAAAAATAACCCTCTGATTTCAGAGGGTTATAAAATTAGATGGCTTTTCTTACCGCATCTATGGCATCGGCTATCAATTCGCCGTTCGGTCCGCCGGCCTGAGCCATATCCGGACGTCCGCCGCCGCCTTGACCGCCGACAACGCCGGAAGCGATTTTTACCAAATCCACGGCCGAATATTTAGAAGTCAAGTCTTTGGTTACACCGACGACAATTGATGCTTTGGCATCTTTGTTGGTTGCCAAGACGACAATTCCGGAACCGAGATACTGGTTGATTTCGTCAATGAAAGCTTTTAATTCCTTCGGATGGACGTTCGGAATGGCACGTCCGACAAATTTGATGCCGTTAATGGTTTCAAATTTATCTTGGTTGTCCGCAGTTTTGGCATTAGCGAAAGTTTTCTTCAGTTCAAAAATGTCGGATTCAAGTTTCTTCTTTTCTTCAAGCAGCTGATTAATTCTTTTTTCCAGATTATTGAAATCTGATTTAAGCAGTTGGCTGACTTGATGAAGTTTTTCTTCCATGTCCTGAACATATTTTTCTGCTCCGTGTCCGGTAACGCATTCAATACGTCTGATACCAGCAGCAACGGCACTTTCGGATACGATGTTGAAATAACCGATGTCTCCGGTTGATTTAACGTGTGTTCCGCCGCAAAGTTCGCGGGAGAAAATTTCGCCGTCTTTTTCCATGCTGACAACCCGGACTTCGTCGCCGTATTTTTCGCCGAAGAGAGCCATTGCTCCGGCTTTGATAGCTTCGTCCGGAGTCATGATTGTTGTTACCACCCGATAGTTTTTACGGATAGCATCGTTAACGATGTTTTCGGCTTTGCGAAGTTCTTCAGCTGTAATCTGTTTCGGGTGGGAGATGTCAAAACGCATTCTCTCCGCGTTGACCGAAGAGCCTTTTTGGGTTACGTGGGCTCCGAGGATATCGCGTAAAGCCCGGTGGACAAGGTGGGTAACCGAGTGGTTGGCACAGATGTCGCCGCGGTTCTTTTCATTTACTTCAAAAGTGAGGGATTCTCCGGTTTTAATTTCGCCTTTCAACAGCCGGCAGCAATGAACGGAAACACCGTCCAGTTTCTTCTTGACGTCAAAGACTTCAATCTCGGTGTTGGCGTTGTAAATGCGTCCGGTATCGCCGCATTGTCCGCCCATTTCGGCATAAAAAGGAGATTGGTTGGCAACCAGATAAAATTCTCCCGATGTAACCACAGGAACTTCTTTTCCGTCAACAATCAAAGCTTGAACCAGACAATCGGCTTTTAAAGTATTGTATCCGAGAAATTCGGTTGTTCCCAGTTTTTCCTGAATTTCAAACCAGATTTTTTCGGTTCCGGCATCACCTGAACCGGCCCAGTTTTTGCGGGCTTCGGCTTTTTGTTTAGCCATGGCTTCGTCAAAACCTTTGGTATCGACACCGATATTTTTGTTTCTTAACGCATCTTGAGTCAAATCCAGAGGGAAACCGTAAGTATCATACAATTTAAATGCGGTTTCGCCGTCAAGTGTGTCGCCTTCCTTAAAGCCGGAAGTGGCGTCATCAAGAATGCGGAGACCTTTTTCCAGTGTTTTAATGAAACGAGTTTCTTCCGATTTGATTGTTTCGGTAATCAAAGCTTCGGCACGGTAAAGTTCCGGATAGGCTTCGCCCATTTCTCTTTGCAGGGAAGGGAGAAGTTTATACATCATCGGTTCTTTAACGCCTAACAATTGGGCATGACGCATAGCCCGACGCATAATGCGGCGGAGAACGTAACCGCGGCCTTCATTGGACGGAAGAACGCCGTCAGCAATCAGGAAACAGGTTGAACGCAGGTGGTCGGCAATCACATTATGAGAGGCTTTCAGCGGGCCGTTCGGATCAGAATTGGCCAGGTCGGCAATGTCTTTAATCAGATTGCGGAAGAGGTCAATATCATAGTTGGAATGAACACCCTGCAAAATGGCGGAAATGCGTTCCAATCCCATGCCGGTATCAATAGACGGGTGTTTTAACGGAATACGGGTTCCGTCCGGAAGATCCTCAAACTGGTCGAAAACAAGATTCCAAATTTCAATCCAGCGGTCGCCGTCTTCTTCCGGTGTTCCCGGCAGTCCGCCCCAAACTTCGGGACCGTGGTCGTAAAAAATTTCGGAACAAGGGCCGCAAGGACCGGTGTCGCCCATTTGCCAAAAGTTATCTTTGGTGGCAATAGGGATAATACGGTCATCTGGCAGGCCGGAGACTTTTTTCCAGATTTCACGAGCCTGGTTGTCCGTGTGATAATGGGTTACGGCCAAGCGGTCTTTAGGCAGGGCAAATTCTTTGGTTACCAATTCCCAAGCCCAGGCGATGGCTTCTTCTTTAAAATAATCTCCGAAAGAGAAGTTGCCGAGCATCTCGAAGAATGTATGGTGGCGGACGGTATAGCCTACGTTGTCCAGGTCATTGTGTTTGCCGCCGGCACGAACGGATTTTTGGGAAGTGGTCGCTCGTTTGTAATCCCGGGTTTCATTGCCTGTAAAAATATTTTTGAACTGAACCATGCCTGAGTTGGTAAACATCAGTGTCGGATCGTTGTCAGGGACAAGAGAAGAGGACGGAATAACTTTATGTCCGTTCTTTTCAAAGAAATTCAGATAAGTACTTCTTATGTCTTTTAATGTTGTTGTCATTTTTACTTCCCAAAATTTTAATAACCTTGCATTTTTAGAATATTTTGGGAGCAGAGTCTAGTAAAATTTTGTTAAAAGACCACAATTAATCCCTGGGAAACAATGAAAGAAAAATTCAGGACAGATGCAAAGCAAATCCAGATGAAATACGGAAGAAGAAGGTAATATGCGGTTTGATTTATTTTTCGGAATAACAGCATGGTTTTCCATACAAAAAAGTCCAACAACAGGATAATTCCGAATGCCAGCCCGATAAAGCCGTTGTAGAAAAACAGAAAACACCAGATAATTTGGAGCAAAAGCTGGCTTAAGAAAAAGGTGTTGGCAATTTTATATTCTTTGTGTCCCGATGATTTCAAAACCAGATAAAATGCTCCCGCCATCATCATATATAAAATGCTCCAAACCACAGGAAAAACAGAATCGGGCGGAGTTAAAGGCGTTTTTTCAATATCGTGATACCATCCGTTGATTCCGAATCCGGTAAAATAACTGCAAAGAACGGCAGTTGAGACCACGATCAGGATACTGTAGAGCATTTTTTTCAGATTTGTCATTTTTTTCTCCGTTGCTTTTGTTTTTCTATAAAAAAATATGTTTTGAGGATTGTTTTTTCAAGGCAATCAACTTTTTTGACAAAAAGTGTGCTTCTGGACTAAAAATAAGTTGATTTTTTGTCAAAGATGTGTATTTTATTAAATAACTTTAATTCCTGAAGGAGAATCTATATGGCAAGGCATTTTGAAGACCGCAAACCTATCGGCACCACTCTTACAATTAACGGTTCCTGCGGGGAAACCGGCGTTGGCGGATCAAGTTACACGGTAACCAATGTGGATACGGATCAGGACATTGTGCGTTTGCTTGTGGATTTTGGTTTTAAACCGGCGGAGTGCGACCGGACTTATGATGCCGTGTTTACGGATTTGCTCAAACATTTTGACACGGATAAAAAGAAATCTCAGGAACCGATAGACGGGATTTTGATTACACATACTCATTTTGACCATTTGCAGGCTTTGCTTGACGTGATTGCCGCCCAATATGCCGACGGTTCAAGAATTAAAAGTCCGACGATTTATGCCAGTCCTTACGGAGCTTTGTTTATGGAAGGAAAAATGTCTCAGTCGGGTATTCCGGCCGAATATCGCCCGAAGGTGGTTGCCGTGGAACCGGGCGACAAGATTGTGTTCGGAGACGGAAACGACGGGACGGTTGTTAAGGCCAAAGATATTCAAAACGGGCGTTTTCCGGTTGACGGCGGACATGTTTTCGTAACTCCGATTGCTTTTTCTCATACGGCTCATAATTCTTTGGGGTATCATGTATTATCCAAGGTTATGGGAAACAACGAGGCCGGGATTATCTTTACCGGAGACGGCACAATGCGTGAGGCCATGGTCGGACACAGCTTTGATAAAGAAGCTTATCAGGATTTGCTTGAAAATGAATTTGTTACGCATCTGATTTCGGATTCAACGTCCAATGCTTCAAATACTCCGGTTATCAGCAATGAAGAAAAAGTGGCTTCTTATAAAACGGTTATGGAAGACAACGAAGACAGCCGGATTGTTACTTCGGTTATTTCCGGAAGTTTGGAAAATGCCGCTCCGATATTTGAAGCCGCAATGCAAAGCGGGAGAAAAGTTTTTATTGATGCTCCGGGATTGAGTTTCAGCACCAGAATTGCCGAGTTGAGAGGCGACCTGAAAAAATATAAGGATGTGATTGTCGGCGGAACCCGTGAAGAATTTGAAAAATCCGTTCCTTTTAATAAAAGAGTTGTCATTTTATCCGGTCCGTTTGCTGACGGGGCCGGGGATTATGTTAAGGAAGGAGCCGGAAAATCCGGTTTGGTTGTTTATTCCGAAAGTGAAGAAGACAAGAGCCGCGATGTGGTTATTGTTTCTCAGAAATGTGTCGGCGGTGTTTGGGTTGAAGACGAAAACGGCGAAAAAGTCCATACGCCGGGAATTAACCAAAACGGAATGAAACGGGTTTATAATCAAATTGCCCGCAGCGGAGCTAAAATTTATGAAAATCCGTCAGATATCCGAATGGTTTCAAATTCTGTTATTCTGCCTTTTCAACCGAGCGGGCATATGAATAAAGAAGAATACACTGAATTTTTATCGCAGCATAAAGACAAAAATATTGTTGTTATTTCCGCCCACGGCGATACGGGGCAGCGTCAAAAAGGTCAGGCCGTTGCCGAAGAATTGGGATTTAACACGGTATTTGTCGAGAACGGCGATGTTCTCCGGCTGGAGCAGGGAGAAACAGAGAAAACCGATAAAATAAATTATGGTCTTATCGGGACGCGTCAGGAAAAAATTGCCGGGCTGCCGTTCGGAAGAACTCTGGTGTTGGACAGGGTGGAAGCTATTCAATATCCTGATGAATACGGACAAACGGTGGAAATTTACAATACGCTTTCTCCGTTTGCTTCAAAAGAAATAAGAATTCAAAAAGGACGTGCCACTCAAGAGGAAGCAGAGCGTTTCGGAAAAGAAGCCGACAAGGCTCAATCCAGAGGTTTTTTCAAAAAGTTTGGCAAAGGCAGAAATGATTTTTCTCTTTAGCGGAGATATGAGAAAAAGATGAAAAGAAACAGAAAAAAGCTGCAAGGCAGAGAAGTCGGCACCCGGGTTTATATTTTGGGCGGGTGTAATAAAGACGGTATCGGAGCCAACTGCAAAGTTATTGAAGTATTGAACTCTGACGGGAATTGCTGCCGGATAATGATTGATTCCGGGGTGAAATTGTCCAATGCGGGAAAATATGATACAACTCAGGCCGATATCAGCAGTTTTTTGGATAAAGAAGACTTTAAGGCTTCCAAGCCGTTGGATGCAATTTTTTTAACTCATGCCCATGCAGACCATATTGACGGGCTGCTTAATTTTTTCAAAATGGGGTATCGTTTTCCGACAATTTATACCGGTGGATATACCAAAGCCCTTTTGGAAAAATTTATGTATGAAACGGGGATGGGGCGTTCCGTTTTTCCGGAAGTGAAAATTATGAAAACCGGAGATGAAGGCATGATTGAACTTAACCACAGCATGAAAGTCAAGGCCTTGAACGTTTCTCATACGGCAAGCGATGCTTTGGGGTTCTATGTAGCCTCGTATGTTGACGGCGAATTTGACCAAGGGCTGTTGGATTTGGGGGATTTTCATACCCGGGGAGTGCTTATCGGAGAGGGATTTAATCAAGAGGAATTCAGTCGCTTTGTTAATGAAAACAAGGTAACGGCGTTTTTTACGGATTCAACTTCCCTGATGTCTAAAAAAGAACGGGGAAAGGAACCGGAAGAACTTATAAAAAACATTGAGGAAGTTGTTAAAAGCCAAGCCGGAAACCAATTGATTTTTCCGGTAATTTCCCGAAGCAACGAACTTTTGTGCATGTATGTTTTGGCTGCCGGAAATGCTGGCCGTTCGGTTTTTATCAGGGGCGATGTCCAAGGAAAAGCATTTGACGCGACTCAGCGTTCGGTTTTCTTCCGTAAGGGGAAGAATGCCGAAGAGCAAAGACAATTGTGGGATAATATCCGCCGCAATGTTTATGGAGGGGAGTTTGCCAGTTTTATTTCTCAGCCGATGGGAATGCAGGCGATGTTTGTGAGCGGGGCTTTCGGCGACAAAAAAGTCAGAAGCGACGGAATGAATATGAATTCGCAGTATATCAACATTACAGACGGGCAGGATCAATATGTTTCTCTCGGCAAAAATGTAACGTTCATTCACGGGCAGCGTGAAATTAAAGATGTTGATCCTGAAGGCCATGTGGCAGCCGCAAAGGAAAAGGCCAAAGCCGCCGGTTGTGTGATTATTGAGAACGAAGCCGAAGGCAACAAATATATTCCGGCTTATATGCAAGAGAGCGGGCATTGTTATCCGGGAGAACTGGAACAGGTTTTGAAAACGGTTTATGAAGCCAATCCTGACGTTAGGGTTGTTCCGGAACACGGCAGCCGGATTCAACGCCGTTTTGCCATGAATGTGATTAAACGGGTAACCAGAAATATTGCAACTTGCGATAACGGGGCTTATTTGTTTGCAGAATCGGGAATCAGTCCGTTAGCGGATTTTGACAAGTCGCAGATGAAATTTATCGGTTCTTTCGGAGAGGTTATTCAAGACGGGCGAATGGTAACGCATTATGACGTTATTTCTCCGTCCGGAAATTTTGTAAAAAGAATAGGGGAATATGTGGAGCCGGTTCGCGGCAGAAGCGGTTCAACAAGCGATTTGAAACCGAAATATAAGAAAATTTTGGAAACGGCGGATGAACTTCAATCTGTGGAAAAAATCAAGCATAAAGCTTCTGATCCGAAAAAAAAGAAGAAATCGGAAAGAAAGTATGATATTAAAGTAAGAGAAAAAATGCTTGCGGAAGCGAGAAAACATTCCGGCCGCTGAGTTTTATTTTAGCGGAGACAGAGAGGAGAGATAAAATTTGAATTTGCCCGAAAATCTTATAAAAGGGGTTATTTCCGATATTTATAAAGATGTGATTATGGACGTGAAACTTCCTGATGACACGGTGGTTCCGGCTTTTTGTCCCGAAATTGATTATATTAAAAATCTTTATGCCAAAGGAGTTGAAGTTTGGATGAGTTCGGTTTCTCATCCGCAGCGGCATTTGAAGTATGAAATTCAGCTGATAAATAAAGGCGACGGTCTGATATTGGTTAACCCGTGTTATATTGAAGATTTGTTTGTCGAAGCCTTTCATGCCGGTGTTTTGAGCGATTTTTCCGAATATACGGATTTGCGAAAGATAGAATACGGGGAAAGTGTTGTCCGGGCTAATTTTGAATTTTCCAAAGGCAGAAATAAAAAATGTTATGTGTATTTGGTCGGTATCAATAACAAAATCGGTCCTAACGTGGTGTTTCCGTCTTATATCAGCTTTTATGAAATGGAGATGTTTGAAGAGCTTCGCCAACTGCGAAAGAAAGGACATGAAACGGCGGTGGTGCTGATTGTGCCGAGAATGGACTGTTCGGGTGTCAAGTTTGTTTGGAGTTTGGACCAAATAGCGGCGGCCAAGATTTTTGACGAGGCAAAAAACGGTTTAAATTTCTTTTGTTATGGTTGCAATATTAATCAAAGAAGTGTAACAATATCAAAAAAGATAAAGATATTGTATTAAACACGGGAGTTTTGCTGTGGCAATAAAAAGACGTGACGGCATCATGCTTCATGATGCTTCTGAATTTGAAAAAATGAGAGTGGCCGGACAAGTTGCGGCCGATACGCTGGATTATATTACCCCTTATGTCAAAGTCGGTGTTTCAACCGGAGAATTGGACGACCTGATGAGAGAATATATGATTTCAAGAGGTGCCGTTCCCGCTTGTCTGGGATATAAAGGGTATCCGAAAGCAACCTGTATTTCCATTAATCATGTCATTTGTCATGGTATTCCCGATTATGAACGCAAGCTTGCCGACGGAGATATTTTGAATATTGATGTTACCGCCATTGTTGACGGATGGTACGGCGATACCAGCCGTATGTATTATGCCGGTAAGCCGAAACTGAAAGCGACCCGTTTGTGCGATGTTACCTATGAATGTATGATGCGGGCGATTGACGTGGTTAAGCCGGGGGCTCGGCTTGGCGATATCGGGGCCGTTATTGAGGAGTATGCCCATAAATTCGGTTATTCCGTTGTTGATATGTTTTGCGGTCATGGCTTGGGAAGAGTTTTCCATGATTTGCCGAATGTGATGCATGTGGGCAGAAAAGGGACGGGGACGGTTCTGGAAGAAGGTATGTTTTTCACGATTGAACCGATGATTAATGTCGGCCGGCCGGACGGAATTATTTTGAAAGACGGCTGGACTTCCGTTACGAGGGATAAGTCTTTGTCTGCCCAGTTTGAACACTCCATGGGCGTTACCAAGGACGGTTGCGAGGTATTTACTTTCTCTGCAAAAGGTTTGGACAGGCCGCCTTATAAAACCGAGTAAAACATGACAGGGACTACACATTCGGAAAAACCGCATTATGTCGGGCATAGGCAGAGGTTGAGAGATCGTTTTCTTGCCGGCGGTGGAAAGGATATGCCGGATTATGAATTGTTGGAACTTTTATTGACAATTGCCATTCCCCGCCGGGATGTTAAGCCTTTGGCAAAAGAACTCATTAAAAATTTCAAAGATTTTGCGGGTGTGCTTAATGCTTCTCCCGAAAGGCTTTCTGAGATTGAAGGCGTAAAAGAGACAACAATTGCCGTTTTGAAGATTGTTAAAGAAGCCGCTTTGCGAATGTCTTGGCAGAATCTGAAAAATTCGGATGAACCGGTTATCAGCAATTGGGATGCAATGGTAGATTATTGTCGTTCAACCATGGCTTATAATACAATTGAAGAATTCAGAATTTTGTTCGTGGATAAGAAATATCATCTTATCGGGGAAGAAGTTCAGCAAAGAGGAACGGTGGATTGCGTTTCCATTCATCCGAGAGAAGTTATTCGTTCGGCTTTGGAGAAAGGGGCAAAGGGAATAATATTGGTTCATAATCATCCTTCGGGAGATGTTACCCCTTCACAAGCGGATATTGCAATTACAAGAAAAATAAAAGAAGCCGGAGAAACGGTGGAAATAAAACTTTTAGATCATTTTATTGTCAGCAAATATGGAGAATTCAGTTTCTTGGCAAAAGGGATTCTTTAGGTTTATGAAATGGTTACATCCCCTGTTTTGAAAAGTGGATTTTTTTTGTAAAAAATGCTTGCAAAATAAAAAAAATCCGATAATTTAGAGGACGAAGACGGAATCGGGGCATAGCTCAGTCTGGTAGAGCGCTTGCTTTGGGAGCAAGATGTCGTAGGTTCGAATCCTGCTGCCCCGACCAATTTTTTCCGGAGTTGGTTTCCGGTTTGAAGTTTGAGAAAAAAACAGGCAGCCGACGGCAGGAAACAGGGAACGAAAGTTAAACCTGTTTTTTTGTATTAAAATATCCAATGCGCCCTTAGCTCAGCTGGATAGAGCAACAGCCTTCTAAGCTGTGGGTCAGACGTTCGAATCGTCTAGGGCGCGCCATAATAAAACCCCCGTTTTTCGGGGGTTTTATTATGGCACTTAAGACGATTATCGCACAGGTTATCCAAAATTTGTTTCGGAACAAGTTTGTTCCTCTCAAATTAGGATAATTCTGGCTTTGCAGACAAAAACAATTATTACTTTAATTGTTTTTGCTTAGCAGCAGGGTGCACCATTTACACCAAACCCCTCTTTTATTAAGAGGGGTTTGGTGTAAATGAGGAAGCCCTTTCGATTTGAACGTAGTTCGGAGCGGGTGCCGAGCCGGCACGGGCATCAATTAATGGCGGAGAGTATGGAGTTTGAAATGCCGTTGGCTTCACTAATACAAACGGTAGGTATAAAAACCTGCTGTTTTTCTTTATTTTTCAATATTTTAAGCAAGCTCGGCGGTTCGTTTTGGGGAAAGTTTTCCGAACTCGTTTATGCAAAAGTTTTTGTTTTTCAATACCTTGACTGAGTTTGAATCTCATTAGTTTTTTGGGGGATTATTTCTCGGTTGAATGTATTTAAATTTTACTTGCGTTTTTATTTTTATGATTCTATATTTCTAGTAATATAGAAATGCATTAAGAGGTAAAAATGCGAAAGATTATCTTTAGTTTATTAGGAATATGTTTGTTTAGTTCCATAGCTCATGCAGAAACGAATGTATCATATTTTCACAATTCGGTACGTTGTGCAACTTGTCGTAAAATGGAGACATGGTCATCGGAAGCTGTAAAGAATCTTCCAGTTATGTTTGAGAGTGTTAATACTGATGAGCCGGAAAATAAACATTTTTTGACAGATTACGGACTTTATTCAAAATCTGTTGTTATATCTGACAGTCAATCCGGAAAATGGAAAAATCTTGATAAAGTTTGGAATTATGTCGGAAATGAGCAGGAATTTAAGATGTATATTCAATCAGAAGTGCAAAATTTTCTGAAAGATGTAAAATAATGCAAATACTTTTGACAGCTTTATGGTTTGGTATCTTGACTTCTATCAGTCCTTGTCCATTAACAACAAATATTGCAGCTATTTCATTTTTGAATAGAAAGATGACGAAGCCTTATTTTGTTTTTTTGAATGGTGTCTTTTACACGATTGGCAGAACCGCTTTCTATACGATTATTGGTGTTTCTTTATCGTATTTTTTAAATATGATTCCTGTTGTATCTGATTTTTTGCAAACAAAAATTGAATATATTGCGGGTCCGATAATGATTGTTTTAGGAATTATCTTGCTAGACATCATAAAAATCAGTATCCCTGCATTTAAATTAAAAGAGAAAACACAAGATAAACTTAATAAAGCCGGATTTTTAGGTTCTTTTGTTATTGGATTTTTATTTGCTATGATGTTATGTCCTGTTAGTGCGGCATTTTTCTTTTCAAACTTAATACAAAGTCAAGGCAACCCTTTGGTGCTTATGTTATATGGAATTGGAACAGGACTTCCTGTCTTAATATTTGCTTTTGTATTATCTTTCTGTGCGGAAAAAATCAGCAAGACATTCAAAATGGCGACAAATTTTGAAAAATATGCTCGTTTAATGACGGCTGGTATTTTTATTATTGTGGGATTTTATTACACTTTAAGGAGTATATTATGACAAGTGATTTAACAAATATCGCAACTGTTTTTGATGCGTTAAGCAATGAAAACCGATTACAGATTTTTAGAATTTTGGTTAGAAATAGTGCAACAGGAATTACGCCAACTGCTATTTCCAAAGAAATGAATGATTTTCCGAGAAATACTCTATCTTTTCACTTAACTTTATTGGCTAATGCTAATTTGTGTTTTTCTGAACGACAGGGAAAGCAGATTTTTTATAAACCGAATTGCCAGTTAATTAAAGAAATCACCAGATTCTTATTGAGTGATTGTTGTGAGGGAGGTTGTTTATGTTAGATATTTTTACCTGGTTTTCCGATTGGGCTACAGCAAAAATGGGATTAGACATAACCACGCATTTGGGACAAGCGGTACACTTTTTTATTGAAGACTCATTAAAAATCTTTGTGTTGATTTATGTCTTAATCTTTTTTATTTCATTATTCAGAGCACAACTTAGTCCTGAAAAAGTAAGAGATTATCTATCCGGTAAATCTCGGTGGAGCGGATATTTCTTGGCTGTATTTTTAGGTGTGGTTACGCCGTTTTGCTCTTGTTCTTCCATTCCATTGTTTATGGGATTTTTAGCCGCTGGCGTTCCATTCGGTGTGAGTATGGCTTTTTTAATCAGCTCGCCCCTTATTAGTGAAATTGCCGCTTTTATGTTACTTTCCATGGGGAGTTATGGCGTTTATATTGTGACTATTTATATTATATCCGGAACGATGATTTCTGTTTTAGCCGGATATTTGGCTGATAAATTTAATATTGAAAAATATTTGGCTCTAAACATACCGAAAACGACACCATCGGTTTGCGGTTGTAAAAGTGTTAAAGAAAAGGCAGTTGCGTTAGTTAAATATGCGAACAGTTTTGCTTGGGATACAGTAAAGTCATTGGCGATTTATATCCTTATCGGTTTAGTTGTCGGGGCATTTATGCATGGCTATATCCCACAAGAATTTTTTGTAAAATATATGGGTGCTGACAATATTTGGGCTGTTCCTTTTGCCGCTTTTGTCGGAATTCCTATTTATGCATCTCAGGCAGGAATTGTTCCATTAGTTCAGGTGCTCTTAATGAAAGGTGTGCCTATCGGAACAGCATTGGTTGCTTTTATGAGTATTGCAACAATATCTCTTCCTGAAATAATGATGCTCAAAAAAGTGTTTACTTATAAGCTATTAATGATTTTTATTGGCTATTTGTTTGTTGCATTTATGGCAACCGGTTATTTATTAAACTTATTGTAAGGAGATGATTATAATGAAAGATATTAAAATTTTAGGAACAGGTTGTTGCTCTAAATGTGGTGAAACAGCTGAAATGATTAAAAAAATTGCCGCTGAACATAACTTTCAAGGCTCGATTGAAAAGATTGATGATATAATGGAAATTATCAAATATGGCGTTATGTCCACGCCGGCGGTAGTGATTGACGGCAAGGTTGCCTTTGTCGGTGGTGTTCCTTCTGAGGCGGAAGTTAATAGTTGGTTTGATGCACCGACAGATTGTTGCTGTGGGTGTTGTAAATAGCTTGGAAACTGTGAGTTAAGCATTTCCTTGCCACTTTGTGGTCAGCGATTACCGACGAAAATTAGCGGGTATCGAGCCGGTACAGGCAGGCATCTGTTAGTTGTAGCGACAATGTGCCGTTCAGATTAATCAATGAGTTCTATCTTGTTTAACTCAGGGTTTTGATTGCTTCGCGGGCAAGTTTGTCAACCCGTTCATTTTCCGGATGTCCGGCGTGTCCTTTAACCCAAATCCATTTGATTTCGTGTTGCTGAACCAATTCATCCAGTTGTTGCCACAGGTCAATGTTTTTTACTTCGGATTTTTTATTGCTGGTTTTCCAGTTGTTTTTTTTCCAATTAGGAAGCCACTGGTTAATACCGTCCATAACATAGCGGCTGTCGGTATAAAGCGTGATAATACAGGTTGTTTTAAGTGCTTTTAAAGCTTCAATGACGGCAGTCAATTCCATACGGTTATTTGTGGTTTCGTTTTCGGCTCCGCTGAGTTCCTTTTCCGTTTCCTTATGGCGGAGAATGGCTCCCCAGCCGCCTTTTCCCGGATTTCCGGAGCAGGCTCCGTCGGTAAATATTTCAATTCTGGCCATGGTTACTCGCTTAAGAAAAATTCATTAAAAAATTCATTGAGAAGAAGAGCGGAATCTTCTTCCTCCCGCATACATTTGGCGACAAAGGAACGCAGTTTGTTTTTAGGAACCGAAATTCTGAATTCTTTCGGGGCGGTGCTTTCGGCACCAATTACGCCGTTGAGGAGAAAATCTTCGTCGCTGTATGGGGAAAGGATAATATTAACCGTAGTAAATTTGATAATTCCCCGCGGCGGCAGACGCAGTTCCGGCCGGGTAATGAGGTTGAGCTGACCGTCAATGCCGGGGATGGAATCCATTTGATTATAATTCAGAAAACGGACTTTATTGTATTCGCTTCCGGTGGAAATTGTGGAGCAAGAAAGGTAAAGCTCGCGGGCAATGACATTGCTGTCATTTTCGCCGCGAATGGAAAAGGAAATTTTAATGTATTTTTCCGGCGGGTTGTCAATGCTGTTCGGGTAAAGAATATCTTCGTCCGCATTATAGAGAACTTCCAATGTTTTATCGCCCATGATAAGTTCCAAATTAGGCTGCGGACGGCGTCCGAACATTCCGGCAATAACCGAATACGGAGCAGGGACATTGTTGGAACCGGAACGAATATAAATGGTGCTGCCGACAGTTGTCATCAGCGGGGCTATGTCGCATTTCGGAATGTAGGTGGCAACAAAGCCGTCGCCGTTTTCGTCAATGCTGATTATGTGGTTGCGGACTTTATTGTGGCTCGGAATCGTGCAGCCGGAAATAGCGTTTTCCAGCCAGCTTAAAAAACGGTGCACGTTTTTGACTTTTACTTTAGCTTTGGCCACGTCGCCGATTTCCATATCTCGGGAACATTCTACGCCCCAGACAATAACGCCGCCTTCCGAGTTGCCGAATGCGGAAATGCCTTTGGCCAGATTTTTTCTGTCGTCCCGATGCAGGCTGTTGTTATTGCTTTTAACGGACACGGCTTGTTTGAAGTCTAAAAAAAGTTCTTCTGTCTGCAGGTTGACGATGAATTCGTCAATGGCGTCTTCTCCGAAATAAACCAGTTTTTGAAATATGTCTTCGGCACGGGACATGAGTTATCCTTTACAGCTTAAAATTTACATTCTCTTTTATAAAGACTACATGATGAATGTTAATTTTATTATAACGGATTTTAAATTGGTTTACCAGCTCTTCAACCAAATATTCGGGAGCGGAGGCTCCGGCACTGATACCGACGGAAGAGCGGCCGTTGAGAACGTTCCAGTCAAATTCACGATAATCATCAATCAGAAAAGCCTGTGCTGCTCCGTTTTTGAGGGCGACCTCTTTTAGTTGTTTGGAATTTGAAGAATTTTTTGACCCAAGGACAATAATTGTGTCTGTCTGTTTTGCCAGTTCCTTGATTGCTTTCTGACGATTGTTGGTGGCATAGCAAATATCGTCTTTTTCCAAACCTTTCATATCGTGGAATTTACTTTTCAAATACTCCATAATTTCTTTGGTGTCATCACTGGAAAGGGTGGTTTGAGTAACAAAGCCGACTTTTTGTCCCGGTTTGAAATTTAAGTTTTTGGCTTCGTCCAGAGTGGTGATGATGTGGACGCGTTTGGAATTTTCCAATTGTCCGACGGTGCCGATGATTTCCGGATGGTTCTTTTTGCCGATAACCAGAATTTCCATGTCTTCAAAGTCAAATTTTTTGATTTGATTGTGAACTTTGCCAACCAGCGGGCAGGTGGCGTCAATGACATTCAAACCGAGGTTTTGAGCTTCTTTTTCGATGTTTTTGCCAACTCCGTGGGCGGAGAAAATCAATGGACGCGTCAAATCTGCTTCGGAAAGTTTTTCAATGAAGATAACGCCTTTTTGTTTCAATTCTTCAATCACATGGCGGTTATGCACGATTTCATGGCGAACGTAAACGGGAGCTCCGTATTGTTTTAAGGCTTCTTCCACAATGGAAATCGCCCGGCGGACGCCGGCACAAAATCCTCTCGGTTCGGCAAGGTAAATATCCATATTCAGGCCTTTATCATTTTAGCGACGGCATTGTAATCCGGGTATCCGTCAATGGAGCCGAGCAAGGCATAAGTCGGAGTGGAAGAGAAAATATTTTGGGCGATTGTGCGAATGTCTTCTTTGGTAACATTTTCGATTTTTTCAACCATTTCCTCAACCGGAATAATCCGGTTAAACAGCAATAGCTGTCGAGCCAGAATTTCGGCGGAAGAGGAAGAACTTTCCAAGGTCATGAGCATACTTGCTTTCAGTTGGGTCTTGGCTCTTTTGAGTTCGGTATCTGAAACGGTTTCATTACAGATTTTTTTGATTTCATCGCCGATGACAGGCATCAGTTGTTTCAGTTCCTCGTTGGTTGTTCCGGCATAAATTCCGAACAGCCCGTCTTGAATGTGAGAGTTGGTAAAGCTGTAAACCGTATAAACAAGCCCGCGTTTTTCGCGTATTTCCAAAAACAGGCGGGAAGTCATTCCGCCGCCGAAAATGGTGGAGAAAATCAGTCCCGGATAGTAGTTGTCTCCGGAGTATTTAATACCTTTGAAACCCAAGACCATGTGGGCTTGTTCAATATCTCGTTTTTCGGCATAGAAACCGCCTTCGTAATGTTGTTTTTCCATGATGATTTTGTTTTTCGGCTGAATTTGGCTCAGGCGTTTTTCCACCATGTTGACAAAGTCTTGATGTTCAATGTTGCCGACAGCACAAACAGCCATATTTTCGGCGGCATAATTGTTCTTCATATAAGCCTGCAAGGTTTCTTTGCCGAAGGAGCGGACTTTTTCTTCCGGTCCGAGAATGGTGCGTCCCAGCGGTTGTCCGGGAAAAGCTTTTTCCTGCAGGTAGTCAAAAATAATGTCATCAGGCGTGTCAATGGTTTGTTTTATCTCCTGAATAACAACTTCACGTTCTTTGATGAGTTCTTCTTCGGGAAAGGTTGGAGCTGCAACCAAATCGGTCAGAATGTCAATGGCCAGTTCCGCATCGTTTTTCAGCATTTTAGCGAAGAAGGCGGTAAATTCGCGGGAAGTGTAAGCGTTGCTCTGTCCGCCGACGTCCTCAAATTCTTCGGAAATTTGCAGATAGTTGCGTTTTTGCGTCCCTTTAAAAACCATATGTTCCAAAAAGTGGGAAATGCCGTTCATATCTTGAGTTTCAAAAGCAGAACCGGTGTTAACCCAAATGCCTAAAGAAACTGTTTCCGTCTGTGGTCTGGAGGAGGTAATAATTCTTAAGCCGTTTTTCAGCGTGCTGATTTGTGCATCCATAAAGTTATAATCCTAAATCTTGTTGTAATCTTTCAAAATATTATCTAATAATATAAACAAATAAAATTTAGAAAGGAAGAAAAATGATAGATGATGCTCCGAAATTTGCAGTTGTTCTCTCCGGTTGCGGCGTGTTTGACGGTTCTGAAATCCATGAGGCGGTTATGACACTGTTGGCGATTGATGAAACAGGCTGCAAATATCAGTGTTTTGCTCCGAATACATGGCAGGCAAAAACCGTTGACCATTTTACCGGAAATGCCACCGCTTTGGCCGGAGATGACGAAAACCGCAATGTGTTGGCGGAATCCGCCCGTATTGCCCGCGGAGACATCAAAGACCTTTCAACCTTCGATGCCAAGGATTTTGATGCAATTATCTTTCCGGGCGGTTTTGGTGCCGCAATGAATTTGAGCGATTTTGCCGTTAAAGGTCCGGCTTGTGAGGTGAATACGGAAGTGGAACGGGCGATAAAAGACGCTTATCAGGAAAGAATTGTCATTGCTGCCATGTGCATTGCTCCGACGGTAATTGCCAGAGTATTAGGGAAAAACAAAATTACGGTTACAATCGGCAAAGATAAAGCTATTGCTGCCGGAATTAATAAAATGGGAGCCTTTCACGAAGACAAGGAAGCAACGGAAGTTTGTGTCGATGAGGAAAACCGGATTGTAACCACGCCATGTTATATGTTGGGAAAATCAATCAAGGATATTCGGGAAGGAACCCGCAATATGATTGATGAAATTCTGGAACTGATAGATTAAAAAAAACTTCCCTCATTGGAGGGGAGTTTTTTAATTGCAGCTTTTTATCGCGTCAAATAAGATTTTGTAAGTTTCGGCAACTTTTTCGGCGGTGTAAGTTCTGCCTTCAATCAATGTTTTGCAGAGTTCAAAAGCCATTTCCTTATCACTGATGCCATGACATCCGCAATCACAATTACAATTGCATCCGCAAGTGCATTCTTTTCCTTCCTGACAGCCGCAGGTGCAGGTTTCATCGCATCCGCAACCGCAAGAGCATTTGTTTTTTTCATTATGACAATTACACATTTCAGTTCAATCCTTGCTGTTAATTAAAGTCTGCTTAAATAGCGTTCAGCTTCGAGTGCCGCCATACATCCGCTTCCGGCGGCGACAACGGCTTGGCGGAATTTTGCGTTTTGGACGTCTCCCGCCGCAAAAATCCCCGGAACACTGGTTTGGCAGCTGTCCGGCTTGGTTATAATATAACCTTCGGAATCTAAGTCAAGCTGTCCTTTAAATAAATCCGTGTTCGGGTGGTGTCCGATAGCAATAAATACACCGTCAATGTTGATGGTTTTCATTGTATCGGTTTTGACATTTTTCAGTTTTAATGCCGTTACGCCTCTCGGGTTGTCAGAACCGATAATATCTTCCACAACGGAATCCCATTCGACAATGACTTTTTTATTGTTAAAAAGTCTTTCCTGCATGGTTTTGTCTGCACGGAGCTGATCTCTGCGGTGGACGAGCGTTACGGTATTGGCGAAGTTGGTTAAATACAGGGCTTCTTCAACGGCGGAATTTCCGCCTCCGATGACGGCAACATCTCGGTTGCGGTAAAAGAAACCGTCGCAGGTGGCACAGGCCGAAACTCCGAATCCGCGGAATTTCTCTTCATTTTTTAAGCCCAGCCAGCGGGCGGAAGCTCCGGTGGAAATGATGATTGTTTGGCCGGTGAAGACATGGCTGTTTTCAGAACTGCAATAAAACGGAGATTTTGACAAATCTATTTCCGTTATGGTGTCCTCAACAATCCGAACGCCGATTTTTTCTGCCTGTTCTTTCATTTTGAGCATTAACTCTCCGCCGTTTACGGGTTGCGGAAATCCGGGAAAGTTTTCAACATCTGTGGTTATGGTCAGTTGTCCGCCGATTTGCGGTCCGGCAACCAAAACAGGGTTTAATCCGGCTCTGGCGGCGTAAATGCCGGCGGTGTATCCGGCCGGTCCGGAGCCGATAATAAGAACTTTTGTATTAAATTCAGCCATAGTGGTACTCCTGTATCTTTGTTTTTTAAGGTACAGTCCGCCAAGGTATTTTTCAAGAGATATAAAAAATACTCCTCAAAATAAATTGAAGAGTATTTTTTTGTTGTTTGGCAGACTATTTATTATTGGTATCGGAACCATTGCTGTTTGCTTTTTTATCCGGAGCGGAATCAAAATCATGCTTGATATTGTTTGGGTAAGAGCAGCCGCAGTTGTCATCGTCGCTGCAGTCGCATTTTCTGGCATAATCGTAATGATAAGTTGTTTTAGCGTTATTATCCTGAGACATCTTTTTCTCCCAATTCCATAAAATTAAAGCAGACTCTTTAGAATCTGCTTTAATATATTCACGAAAAAGGCAATTACAAGAAGTCTATTTGTAAATAACCTCTAAAATCTCAAAAGATTTTTTACCGCCCGGTGCCATATATTCGGCAATGTCGCCGACTTCTTTGCCGATGAGAGCCTTGGCTAAAGGAGAGGACAAAGAAATGCGGTTTTTGTTGATGTCGGCTTCATAGTCTCCGACAATTTGGTAGCTTTGTTCTTTGTCATTGTCTTCGTCAACTACAACAACAGTTGCTCCGAAACGGATGATGTCTCCGCTGTTTAAAGACGGGTCGATTACCTGGGCTCTGCTGACAACGGCTTCCAATTCCTGAATCCGTCCTTCAATGAAGCTTTGTTTTTCTTTGGCGGCGGAATATTCCGCATTTTCAGATAAATCACCATGGGAACGAGCTTCGGCAATGGCGGCGATAATGTTCGGCCGGTCAACGGCTTTGAGGTTCTTTAATTCTTGTTCCAAAGCGATAAAGCCATTTTTTGTTAAAGGGAATTTATCCATTTTTTTACTCCAATACAAAACCTTGCTGAAAAAATGTATTCAGCCGGGAAAGTTTAAAAAAGTTAGAAAAATTAGACTGCGAAGGGGAAAAACCCGTTCACAGCCTGATTGTTTACGTTAATGAAGTAACTATACCATATAAAAAAAATACTGCAAGCAAAATATTCTGTTATAAAGTAGGCATATTTTGTATACAAAAAGGATAGGCGTGATAATCTTGTCTGCGTAAATTTTATTTATGGAGACTTGTAATGAAAAAAATTTATCTGGCATCTCTTATCTGTGGTGCAATGATGTTATCTTCCAATGCCGGTGCGGTTGACAGCACAGGTTGCGGTTTGGGTTCAATGGCATGGCGTGGCCAGTCCGGTCCGGTTGCTCAGGTTTTGGCCGTAACAACCAACGGTTTGTTCTTTACACAAACATTTGGTATTACTTTCGGTACTTCCGGCTGTGATCCGAATGGTCGTATTTCCGGCGGAACAGGCAGAATGACTTTGGCATTCTTGGAAAATAACTTGGAACAGTATGCTATGGATGCTGCTGCCGGTCATGGTGAGACAATTGAAACTCTTGCCGGTATTTTGAATATGGACAGCGAGACTCTGGGTGCTAAATCCAAGCAGAATTTTGCATTTTTATTTGAAAATGAAAATGCTGATGCCGTTGATGTTACACTGAGACTGTTTCAGGTAATCGAAGCATAATTTATTAAGGGAAAAGGCCGCCTTATGCGTTTGTTAAGGCGGCTTTTTTTGTAATATGCGGATATTTTTTCTGATAGCGTTTTTTCTTTTTTGCGTGCCGGAGGCAAGGGCGGAAGTCCTGTCTTCCGAAAATGAGGCGTGGCTGTCTCTTGTGCACTATCGTCCGAAATCTTTCGGCGGATATGAAAGCACGGTTGATTCAGAGACTTTCTTTTTAAGTCCGGAGGGAAAAACGAATCCTCAGGCAGAGCTTGAAGCGACCATTGCTTTGTTTAATTCGGGAGATGATGAGAAAAAATGTTTGTTTCCGGCTCGTTATAAATTATTGAAGTCTCACGACGTTGATGTGGGAAAATATCCGAAGTGCAAGGATTATGAGGAGTTTTATCAGGATTTGCATCCGGCCGGGGTTACTCTTTTGTTTACAAATGCTTATATGAATAATCCGTCGTCATTATTCGGGCATACGCTTTTGCGGATAGATACCGGACGAAAAGGAACGCAGCTTTTGGCTCACGGAGCTAATTACGGAGCTTTTACCGCCGGGCAGGAAAACAGTGTTTTGTTTGCCGTTTTGGGATTAACCGGAGGATATTACGGCGGTTTTACCGTAAAACCGTATTATGATATTATCAATACGTATAACAATATCGAAAACAGGGATATTTGGGAATTTAATCTGGATTTCACGCCTGAGGAATTGGACTTTTTTGTGGCTCATTTGTGGGAGATAGGGCATACGCAGACCAGATATTATTTCTTTACGCAGAATTGTTCTTATATGCTGATGGAAACTTTGGATGCGGTTCGCCCATCTTTGCATCTGTCTGATGAATTTCCGGTTCAAACCATTCCTTTGGATACAATTAAAGCCGTAGTTTCTCGTCCGGGATTGATTAAAAGCGTGAATTATCGTCCGTCCCGCCAGGCAAAAATCATTTATCGTGTTTCACAAATGAACGATACGCAATATGATGCTTTTTTAGAAGCGGTTAAACACCAAAACTGGTCTTTGGAAGGGTTGAACGATGATGAAAAAGCCGATGTTTTGGAAACGGCTTATCAATATATTCAATATCAATATGTGGCGAAAGATTTGGAACTCGGCGATTATCGCAAGCGGAGTTTTAAGGCCTTGACGACCCGCAATAAAATTGAGGTTAAAGAATATTTTGAGGAACTCAAAGAAGGAAAAAGCCCTGCGGAAGCTCATGATTCAATGCGTGCGTCGGTTGGTTTCGGTGTTCACAACGGAGACGGTTTTCAGGAAGTATCTTATCGTCCGGCGTATAATTCCCTGACGGACGACAGTTACGGAATGTTATCGGGAGCGGAAATTAATTTTCTGAACGTGTCCGCACGCCATTATGACCGTCGGGATAATTATGTTTTGCAAAATTTTGATTTGGTCGGGATTAAGTCTTTGTTTCCGTTTAATGATATGTTTTTTCCTTTTTCTTACAATATAGAAGCGGGAATTCAGCGGGAAATGAATCCGCAAACGGAAGAGGAGGGATATGTCTTTAATCTTGTTGTCGGCGGCGGTGTGTCTCATAATATTACCGATAATCTTTTGCTTTATGCCTTAGTCAATAATCATTTGGCTTACGGCGGTTTTGTTCCGCACAATCAGTGGGCCGGTTTGGGCTTTGTCGGCGGAATTTATGGCAACTGGGGCAAAGTCCGTTTGTTGGCTGAGGCGGAGAAAGTTTTGGCTACCAGTCATTTTGCCGACAAGATGAAATATAAAATTGAGGCAGCGTATGGGTTAAGCCGAAACACGGCAATCGCGTTAAATTATACCTACCATCAAAATTACGGGCATGATTTGGATGAAACGATGATTTCCTTAAGGCAGCATTTCTAGATTAGCGGCTGGACGGGTATAAACTTATCCGGCGAGGCGGGATGTTTTCATCCGCGTTGACTTGAGGTTCATGAACAGCCTGAGGAATGGCGTTTACGGAAGCGGCGAATTCCCGAGCCTTTTCTTTGTGTCCGCTTCCCCGGGCTTCCACTTGCAAGTTGGCTCCCGAGTTTAAGTTTCCGATAAGATAAGTGTATTGTTTTTCTTCATCATCATAAGCCAGAAAAGAACTGTTATTGATAATAATCAGTTTGAAGCGTTCCAACGGAAGTTTTTGATTGTTCAGAGCCTGAATTTGCGGATTTTCTTTGTTTTCCGGATTAGATTTTTTTGTTATCAGACTGTCGGTCTTTGAAACGGCATCTTGATTTTGGCTGAAGTTAAATTCAAGGCTGTGATTGTCTCCGTTCTTGGTGCCTTGCAGGGAAAGAACATCTTCCTGCTGCATTTGTTTTACGGCATCTTCAAATTTTTCGGAAAGCTTTTTAGAGGCTTTGGATAAGGTTTGGTCTTTTTCAATCGCTTCCATAACCGGTGTTATCGAATTGAAGAAGTTTCCCATTGTTGCTTCAATGGATTGGGTAATCTGCGGTATGACTTCGCTAAAAGTTTTATTCATCTCGTTGACGGAATTAATCATGTCTTCGTTGCTTTTTTGCAGGGCTTTTTCAATATCCGGCGTGAGTAATTCATTGTCTTGAGCCATGGCTGAAGATATGCTCAGAAAAAAAGATAAGATAAATAAGGTTGGTTTCATCATCGCTGCCTTTTCAGATTGTTGGTTTGAGATGAATCTAATGTAAAATATCACGGAAAGCAATATATATTACAGTTGATTTTTTGGATATATGCGTTATTCTGGCGGCAATTGCCAAAATGAAAGGATATGAAAATGTTAAGAGAAGACTTACAAAAAGCTTTGAAAGAATCTATGTTGAACAAAGATATGAACACGGTTGCCGCTGTTCGTCTGATTATTGCCGGTATGAAAGAAAAAGATGTGGATGCCCGCGGAAAAGGACAGAAAGAAGCAACCGAAGCCGAACTGTTGTCGATGATGCAAGGCATGATTAAGCAACGCCGCGATTCAATCAAAATGTATGTTGACGGAAACCGTCAGGATTTGGCAGACAAAGAGCAGAACGAAATTACCGTAATTGAAAAGTTTTTGCCGAAACAGATGAACGATGCCGAAATTGAAACGGCCGTTAAAGCTATTATTGCCGAAACCGGAGCCGCTTCAATGAAAGATATGGGCAAAGTTATGGGGGCTTTGAAAGGCAAATATGCCGGACAGCTGGATATGGGAAAAGCCAACGGCATTATTAAATCTTTATTGGGCTAGTTTAGGCTGTAAATGACGGACTTGCAAAAATTCTGCGATGAACTGCGGGCGAAAATATCGATTGTCGATGTTGTCGGTGCTAAGGTGAATCTTGTCCGCAAAGGACGGGAATATCAGGCTTGCTGCCCTTTTCACAATGAAAAAACGCCGTCATTTACGGTTAATGAAGCCAAAGGATTTTATCATTGTTTCGGATGCGGAGCCCACGGAGACATTATCAAATTTGAAATGGACGCCAACAATCTTTCTTTTTTGGAAGCCGTTGAAAAACTGGCTAACAAAATAGGGCTTCCGGTTCCGAAAATTTCCCGTGAGCAAAGTGAAGAAAGTGAAAAGCGGGCTTCTCTGTATGATATTATGGAGCTGGCGGTTAAGTTCTTTGAGAAAAATCTGCGGCTTCCGGTCGGGGCACACGGGTTGGAGTATCTTTATCGCCGAGGTTTTGATGATGAGATTATCGGCAAGTTCCGTTTGGGATATGCTCCGGCTAGCAACGGTTTGTATGCTTTGTTAAAGTCCAAAGGCATTGCCGAGCGGGAAATGGGCGATTTGGGTTTGGTTTCTCTGGCTTCCGACAATACATCGAAACGAACGTTTGACTTTTTCCGAGACCGGGTGATTATTCCTATTTTTGATAAAAAAGGCCGTCCAATCGCTTTTGGAGGGCGGGTTATGAATGACGGACAGCCTAAATATCTTAATTCTCCCGAAACGCCGATTTTCAACAAAAGGCGGGTATTGTATAATATGAACAATGCCCGGGATTTCGGGTATGCGGAAAAAAACATTCTTATCTGTGAAGGGTATATGGATGTCATTGCCTTGGACAAATACGGTTTTCACAATGCGGTGGCACCGTTGGGAACGGCGTTGACGGAAGAACAAATTCAAGAAGCATGGAAGGTTTGCAATGAACCGACTTGTTGTTTCGATGGGGACGGAGCAGGCGTTCGGGCGGCAATGCGTTCGGCTGACAGGGTGTTGCCGATTTTGAAACCGGGAAATTCCCTGAAATTTTTATTTCTTCCCGACAAGCAGGATCCGGATGAGTTTTTGAAAGCCAAAGGACGGGACGCTTTTATTGAATTTTCCAAGACGACACTGCCGCTTAAAGATATTTTATGGCGAAAAAATGTAGAAGGGCAGGATGTTTCTACGCCGGAGCATAAGGCATTGGTGGAAAAGAACATTAAAGAAGAGGTTTCCAAAATAGCCGATGAAACGGTTCGCAACTATTATGTGCAGGAAATGCAAAACCGGATTTATAATGAACTGGGACGGGGATATTGGAAAAAACAGGCTTCTTTTGTGCCGCAAGCAAAGAAAGCTTTTCGGGAAGAAAAGAAAGCTGCGGCTGAGCGTCCGAAGGTCAGTTTGGATGAGTTGGTTGTCAAATTTGTTTTGGCGGCAATGATGTATTATCCGGAATTGATTGCGGAATATGAAGAAAAAATGTCGATGTTTGAATTTCCTAATCCTGTTTTGCAAAACCTTTTTGATAAAATGGTGGAAATTTATAATGACAATCCTGAGTTCGACCGGGATAAAATGTCTGAAACTATGGAAAAAAGCGGTTTCGGAAAAGAGTTGAATTCCTTGTGGGAATTGAAGATGTTTCGTCAGCAAAACCCTTATATTGCCAAAATCAGAGAGGAAATCGACATGAAAATCGTCGAGGTTCAGCTTCGGCAGCTGGAAAATGAAATCAGGGAGTGTCTGAGGGTGATTGAAACGTCCGAGTCGTTTCCGGAAGAGGCCTATCAGCAGTACGAGTCGTTGAAAAAAGAAAAAGACGCGTTGCTTAATACACAAAATTTTAATTAATTTTATTTATAAAATCCTTAGAAACCGCAGGTTTTTGCTTCGGAAGCAGATATAAGGGATTATATTTGCAAACCAAGTGTTGACAAACGGCGGATAAATAATTAAAAGTTTGCTAGCTAGCAATTTATATTATGGGCTGTCTGTGCCCATGAAAAATCGATTTTTTAAGGAATGTCATGTCAGATACAGAAAATCAAGATTTTTACGATGCCAACGGTGCTGATGCCCCGTTGATTGATTCTTTGGGCAGTGCCGTCAAGAGACTTATTGATAAGGGTAAAATCCGCGGCTATATTACCGTAGAAGAACTGAACAAGGCTCTTCCGCCGGAACGAGAATCTTCCGAGCAGATTGAGGATATTATGTCCGGAATCTCGGATTTGGGGATTAGCATTATCTCTGAAGCCGATGCCGAAAATTTTGAACCGGATGCCGAAGTCGACGATGAAGAGTTTGACGATGATTCCGGTAATTTTGACGAGAAAGAATTAGGCCGCAGCGATGACCCGGTTCGGATGTATCTGAAGGAAATGGGAACGGTTGAACTGCTGTCCAGAGAAGGCGAAATAGCAATTGCCAAGCGTATCGAAGCCGGTAAAACGGTTATGATTGACGGCTTGTGCGAAAGCCCGATGACATTGAAAGCCATTGCCGGTTGGAGAGACGACCTGATTGAAGGCCGGATGCAACTTCGCGATATCGTTGATTTGGAAATGATGTATGGCGATGATGCCGAGGCTATGGTGTTCGATGATGAAGACGCTTCCGTCGATGATTTGGATAAAGTTGCCGAAGAGTTGGCCACTAAAGAAAATCTGGATGACATTGATGATGATCTTGAAGATGATATTGAACTGGAAGATGCCGTCGATGACGATGTGGATGAAGAAGACGAAGATTCTTCCTCTTTAGACGAGAATGAAGATGCCGAAACTTCTTCCGAAGATGATGATATGGACGGGAACGGCGGTCGTGTTGCCGCTTCGGTTTCCGCTATGGAAGAAGCTCTTATGGAACCGGTTTTGGATATTTTAACTAAAATTTCCAGTTATTATGATGATTTGAAAAAAATCCAAACCAGCCGCGTTGAGGCTATTTTGGCCGGAAAAAGCGTCAGTTCCTCGGTTGAAAAGAAATATGTTCAGGTTAAAAAAGATTTGGTCGAATTGATGAGTTCCATTCATTTGAACGCCGTCAGAATCGAACAACTGGTTGAACAGCTTAACGGGTTGAATAAACGTTTGATGGGGTTGGAAGGAAAACTTCTGCGTTATGCTTTGTCTTGCAAAATTAAACGTGAGGATTTTCTGGACGTTTATCAAAAATCTGAGTTGGATCCGAACTGGATTGACAATATTTCAAAGAAAAACGACAAGCATTGGAAGTCTTTTGTTGAAAAATACGGTCCTGAAATTGTCGAACTGAGAGAAAGCGTTGCCCAGATGGCTCAGGAATGCGGTCTGCCGATTTCCGAGTATCGTCGGATGGTTGACACGATTAAAAAAGGCGAGCGTGAAGCCGACAGGGCAAAGAAGGAAATGATTGAAGCCAACCTGCGTTTGGTTATTTCCATTGCCAAAAAGTACACAAACAGGGGATTGCAGTTTTTGGATTTAATCCAAGAAGGTAATATCGGTTTGATGAAAGCCGTTGATAAATTTGAATATCGCCGCGGTTATAAATTCTCGACTTATGCTACATGGTGGATCAGGCAGGCCATTACGCGTTCTATTGCGGATCAGGCTCGCACAATCCGTATTCCGGTTCACATGATTGAGACAATTAACAAATTGGTTCGCACTTCTCGTCAGATGTTGTCTGAAATGGGCAGGGAGCCTGTTCCGGAAGAATTGGCGGAAAGACTGTCCATGCCGTTGGAAAAAGTCCGCAAGGTTATGAAAATTGCCAAAGAACCGGTTTCTTTGGAAGCTCCGGTCGGTGATGAGGAAGATTCCTCATTGGGTGATTTTATTGCCGATGATAGTGCTTTACAGCCGTTGGATTCCGCTATTCATTCTAATTTGCGTGAAACCTGCACCCGTATTCTTTCTTCCTTGACACCTAGAGAAGAGCGTGTGCTGCGTATGCGTTTCGGTATCGGTATGAACACAGACCATACTTTGGAAGAAGTCGGACAGCAGTTTAACGTTACTCGTGAACGTATTCGTCAGATTGAAGCGAAGGCTCTGCGTAAGCTTAAACATCCGAGCCGTTCAAGAAAATTAAGAAGCTTCCTTGACCAATAGTTTAAGAAATCCCCGAAATTCGGGGATTTTTTTTGAATAAATAATTGACAAAAATAGTGAAAAGCATATACTGCCTGTATCTTAATTTAAAAATATGAATAGATTATGGACACAAAGGTATTATTAGAAGCGGCAAAAAAAGATTATTCCGCAGCTTTAAATGTAGGGGCATTGATTACAATGGGAGAATTGCCCGTGCAGGTTCTCGAAATTTTGGAAAGTTTTTTGATTTTCAAATCGTGGATTTCAAAGCTTGGGCAACAAGAAGAAGATAAAAAAGCCCATGAAGGTCTGATTGAGATGTTTCAAGACTACATTTCCCGTTATGAGAGACTTTTTCATGAGAAGGAATTTGAAATCGGTTTCTTCCTCAGGGCGGCAAAGCTATTATCAGAGGAAGGAACAATATCAGAGGAACAACTGAAAATCGTCAAGGATTTTATGGCCGAGATGAAAAATCTTTCAGAAATTCCGGAATCATGGAAAGCTATCCGTCTGGGGTAAGCTTATCAAAAGCAATGTGAGCACTCAAGCGAATTAGGCTTGAGTGTTCTTTGTTTTTAAATTATAAGTATAGAAAATTTAATCGGGAGAGTATGAATGGACAGCTTATATGACGATGTTGACAAGGGAGTAATGATTGCTTCTCATTATTCCAGAAATAAGTCGCGTTTGTTGGAATTAATCGGTTTTATTAAAAGTTCGGGATTTACGAGAGTAGGTGTGGCCAATTGTTTATCTATGCAGGTTTTTGCCGATAAGTTGGTGCAGATATTAAAAGATAACGGACTTGAAGTCTTTTCTATAAACTGCAAGCAAAGCGGTTTGAACGGTTGTGAAATTTGTGAAGAAATGAAGGGACCTTGTTGTGATCCGATCTCACAGGCGGTGTATTTGAATGAGAAAAAAACAGAACTCAATATTAATGTGGGATTATGTTTGGGGCACGGTTTGCTTTTTCAGAAACATTCCGTTGCACCGGTTACAACATTTGTGGTTAAAGATCCTCTAAACAAACATAATGTTATTGAAAATCTGAAGTAGGAAAAAAAGATGATTGAGAAATTAAAGCAATTTGTTCTGGAAGCCGGGTGTTATTCTCTTGAAAAAAGAGGAACGGACAATCATCGCTGGGGATTTAAATGGGGAAATGAAGCAATCGGCTCTTTGGTTACCGAGGTTGATTTAAACATCAGCAGAAAGTTCAAAGAATTTGTTGAAGAGAATTTCAGCGATTTGAATTACATGATTATTGATGAGGAAAGTGTCAGCCAGCTTAAGGGCAGAGTTTTTGAGAAAGCTGAGGAAACCGAATACCAGTTTATTTTAGATCCGATTGACGGAACAATCAATTATGCGGCAGATGTTCCTTTATACGGAGTGCTGCTTGCAGTTTTCAAAAACAAAAAGCCTTTATATGGTTTTATTTATGCTCCCGCACTGGATGAATTGGTTTATACCGACGGAAAAGAAGTTTATTATGAAAACGGCGGAAAAGTTCGGATTATGGAGAAAAATAAACATTCAATTTCCCGGATTGTGCAAGGTCACGCTTGGGCTGTAGAATTAAAAGACAAGCACATGGACGGTCCGCTTATCATGCAGGATTATTTTGCGGCGGTTATGTATTTTCTGTATCTTATTCTCGGAAAATTCAAAGGAGTTTTTGTCAGAGCCAATTTATGGGATATTGCTCCCGCTTTGGCAATATGCGATGTTTTGGGAATGGGATTTTATGATTATGAAACAAAAGAGAAAATGACAGAGTTTTCTCCGCGTTTTTTCCATCCGGAGTGCAAAGTCAAAAAAGTTCATATTGTCTGTTTTCCGGAAGAGTTTGACGAAATAAAAAGTATTACCGCCGGCTTAAAAGAATAAGTTGCAAAGCCTCGTTTTTCCGATTTTCGGAACAACGGTACTCGGTAATTATTCTTTTTCGGAATGGCGGGGACGATTGTCTTTGATAAGTTTCATGTTGGAAGCAAACTCTTTTCCTTCGGATATGTCTTCGATGCTGACATTTAGTTTGTAACGCCAGTTGGAATATTCGAAGATGGTTCCTGGTGCGTTATCCAGCTTTTTCTGTTTATAAATGTCGCAGAGGCGAACCAGAAACAGGGAACTGTTTGTGCGGGCTCCGAACTTGGTAACATATACGTTTATGTCTTTGGGGATGGGAGTTCCTTCTTCAATCGACTTTTCAAACGTATCATCAACATCAGAAACGATATTATTTTGAAGCAGTGTTTTCAGCATGTTTTCCCGGTCTTTTTTTCTTCCGCACAAGTTGTCTTTGTATTGTTGATCGTTTACATACAGGTTACATTCGTTAAACACTTCAATGTCTTCGTTGGCCCAAAATCCGTATGCCGTTGCCTGATCATGCGTTGAAGTTTGAGCCAGAGAAAGGTATTGGTAGTTTTCGGGAGGGACAAAATCTCCGCTTTTTTCTTTCTGGCGGTAAAACACCTTATATGAAAGCAATCCGTGTTGTGCCATATATTCCCGGAAACCTTCGGGAACGGTACCTAAGTCTTCGCCGATGACCAGACATTTGTTTCTGTTGCTTTCAATTGAGATAATTGCGGTTAAATCTTTAATGTTATAATAGACATAGGCTCCTTGAACCACAGGGGTATCTTTTTTGAAAAAGCCCCAAAATAAACGTCGCAGCCCCATGGCGTGGTCTATTCTCAAAGCCCCGGAAAACTTCATGTTTTCTCTTACCAATTTGATAAACGGAGCATAATGTTGTTTGACCAGTTCTTCCGGATGATAAGGCATAAATCCCCAGCTTTGTCCCCGAGGACGCATAGGGTCTGCCGGTGCTCCGATGATGCAATCCAAAACATAAGCATCGGGATTTTCCCATACTTCACTGCCGTTTGATGCCGCTCCGATAGGCATATCGGTATAAAGGCCGATTTTCATACCGAGAGAAAGAGCCAGTTTTTGTAAGTTTTTTACCTGCATGTCAGCCAGCCAGTGGCAATAAGCAAAGAAATTAATTTGTTTTTGGTGTTTTTGAGCAAAATCAGCGGTTTCTTTGGAGGTAATGTCTGAAAATCCTGCCGGCCATTTCCGCCAAAAAGCGGTCGGATACATTTTTTCCAATAAAGTTTCAAAAAGTCCCAGATTGAATAAAGTAATGCCTTTTTCTTCCTTGTATTTTTCAAATTTGAGTTTCCTGTCGGCATCCGCATTTTGCAGAAAATGTTCGTACATCAATTCAAGGATGTTGCGTTTTAAGGTCAATACTTCTTTATATTGTACCATTTCGGCAGTGTTTAATTTCTCTAATAAAGCGACAGTTTCCTTTTTGTTCATAAATTCGGCGACGGTTTCGGAATGAATGAAATCAGGTTCCGATCGTAAATCCAAGTAGGCATAGTTGATAAACAAACGGCTTAATGTTCTGTAAGGAGAGACGTCAGCTTTATTGATATCGGTAATGGAAGCATATGACATAACCCCCAGAGGATTAAGCCCGATAATATCTCCGCCGTTTTGAGCCGTGAGTTTGATTATTTCCGCTAAATCTCCGAAATCGCCAATACCCATGCTGTTTTGAGAATGCAAAGCATAGAGCATTACCGAAACTCCGCTGAGATGTTCTTTGTTTTTTAAAAATTGCGGCTGATAGCAGAATTGCGGAGCATAGATTAAAAAAGATTTATGGCAGTTTTCGCCTTGTTTGAGCAGGATAGTGTAGTATCCGACGGAGATTCCGCTGATTTCTGTTTGGCGTTCTCCGTTTATTTCCTTTTGCCAGACGATTTGGTCGTTTTCATCAATGAGCGACAGGTGATAGTTGCCGTTGATATTGGGTGTTAGGATGATTTCCTCATCATCATAAAAGCTGATTACTTCAGGAAGGATTTTTTCCCGTGCTTTTTCAGCCAGTTTTTTTTCAATGAGATTTTCGGATAATTTTTCACCAAACATTGCTTCCAAAAAGAACTTTCGAACCTCATCGGATGTCTGATGAGCTTGTCCGATTTTATCAATGTAAGATGAAGATATATTATATTTCTCTGCTAATTCTTTGATTCTGTTCATGTTTTTTCTTTTTAGATGATTTAGACAAAAAAGCTTTACTTTTGCTTGGGATGATTATAGACTAAACGCATCTATTTACAACATAAAAGAGAAGAAAATGAATAGTTTAAAAAAAATCAGCGACTATTTGTATAGTCAGCGTTGGTGTAATTTTAAATCAGAAATTACCGAACATAACCTTCGTCATGTAACATTTGATATTTTGCCTTTTGATAAAGACAAAATTTTAGCTGTCGGTCATGCCGAGTTTGCGGAAAAGGATGACAGTTATTTTATGATGCCTATGAAACAGGCCGATGAAAACACTTCTGATAAAACGTTGGACTTTGAAGGAATTGCCTATAAAGATGCGGTTGAAGAAGAAGATTTTTGGCCGTCTTTGATGAATTTTCTTGAGGAAAAAGGCTATAGTGTTGAAATTCCCGGCGGTTGGCGTCTTGAATTTAATGAAACGGATGATTCCAACAAAATTCGGGACAACATGGGTAAAACATCCACTCCTTTGCATCTTGAACAGAGCAATACGACGGTTGTTGTCGGTAATCAGGAGCTTGCCTTTAAATTGGAGAGGATGTTGTCTTTTTCAAAAGAGGAAAATCCTGAATTTGAAATGAACAAAAAATTAATGAGAGAGAATAGTTCCGTTATGCCGAAAACGCACGGTATTCTTGTGCTGCATAATGACAAGGGTGAAACATCGTCCTCAGGAATTATTCAGGAGTTTGTTAAAAATAAAGGCGATATGTGGAATTATTCGGTTGCATATATTAAGGAAAAATTGCGTCAGGGGTATGAAACGCAGACCTCATTGACTGAACATAATTGTCCTGAATTTATGCGGTTGATTGATAACTTGGGGCTTAAGACTCAGGAAATGTTTGATGCCTTGTCAAAAGATGATGATAATCCGAATTTTACGCCGCAGGAAGCTGATGACAGGTTTTTGCATATTTATCAAAATCAAATGAAGGTATTGTTGTTTCAGACAAAACGCAATATTGCCGAGAATGTCGACAGTCTTCCGGAACCGACAAAATCTCAAACCAGGAGGCTTTTGAAGGGCTGGGATAAATTAACTTCTAATTTTGTTAATCAGCAAGTCGGAAAAATAGAGCGGGCTTCCGAAAAAGAAGCGGTTTGCCGGGTACACGGCGATTTTCATTTGGGACAAGTTTTGGTTACCAAGGATGATGATTTGAAGTTTATTGACTTTGCCGGGGAGCCGGCATTGCCGATTGAACAGCGGAAACAAAAACATATCTCTGTTCGTGATTATGCCGGAATGTATCGTTCAATCAGCGGTTATCTCGGGGCAGTTGCGGCAGAAGAATTTGCAGCCGAAGGGGCAACACCGGAAGAAATTGCCAAACGCAAAGCTTATGCTCAGAAAGCTGTTTCTCCGTTGATAAATAAAGCCTCTCAAAGATTTTTGGGAAAGCATACTCTTAATGAGCCGTGGTTGTCTTTAGAGGTTTTCCGAAAGAATTTATATGAAGTAAACTATGAGGTATGTAATCGTCCGCAGATGGCTTATGTTCCGATAAGCGGATTGAATACATTGTTGTCATCGGGAGGAAATTCGTTGGCAAATCGTAAAGGCAGAGATTTGTAGAATACAGTGCATAAAAAAGCCGTTTCTTAAAGAAACGGCTTTTACTTTTTCAGAGACCGAAAACAATGGCAAATCCGCAGGCCATAATTGTTGCTCCGGCGAGTTCGTGAGCATATTTTTCCGCTTTGTCAAAATGCAGAAAGTTTAAGCCTAAAACACCGGCGGTTACGGCCAGTATCATTGTTGCTATGGTGGCAACAGAGAAGACTATCGTACTGCTGATGACGGCAGAAACGCCCAGAACGCTGGAGGCTGTCAAAATCGGCAGCAAGGCTTCGCAAGGACCGAGAACAAAGATGATAAACAATACCCAGACGGTAATATTTTTCTGTTCTGCCGGAAGATGCTGATGCGGGTGTCTTTTGTTCAGCAGCCGGCGGCGGAGAGCCCAGAGCAGGTAGGCGGCTCCCAGACCAATCATGGTGTAGGCAGCCAAATCTGCACGGTTGTCTTCAATCCAGGTAAAGTTTGCTTCAGTGAGCCAATGTGAAAAATAGATAAACATCAAAGCAATCAGCAGGGCACTGCCGATATGTCCGATACCGCAGACAAATGTCCAGAGCAATGTTTTTTTCAGGGAGTATCCGCGGCTTTTGGCTATGGCAATAAACGGCAGATAATGATCCGGGCCGGCGATTGTGTGAATGACGGCCGTCAACAGAGCCGTTATTAACAATGCCGAGAAAGTTGCGTCAACGGACATTTCTGTTCCTGCTGCGGCTAAAGCCGGTGTTGACAGGAGCCCTAAAAGAACAGGCAATAAAATTTTCTGTTTCATAATTTTACCTTTTTAAAAGTTCAACATTTATTATTTTATTTTGTCTCTAAGCGATGAATGATAATAGACAATGTAATAGCGTTATAAATTCTGTTTTAAGGAAATGTCCAGGCTTCCGGAACGAAAACCTTCCAAGTCCAGGGTAATGTAATCAAATCCCAATGTTTTTAGAAATGAAGATATTTCCTGATATTTTTGAGCGGCAAGAGGAATGGTTTCTGCCGATAGTTCAATCCGAGCCAGATTTGAGTGGATCCGGAGGCGGACGTTTTTGCTTTCGGGGAAAAGCTTTTTGATAAATTCTTCTCCTTGAAATACTCGTTTGATTTTTTCGTCATTCAAAAGGGTGTTGTATTCAAATCTGGTCGCCAGGCAAGGAACAGCCGGTTTGGATGCGGTGGCAAGCCCCATATCTGCGGACAGAGCTCTGATTTGGGCTTTGCTTATGCCCAATTCCGCTAAAGGGGAAATGACGCCCAATTCTTTGAGGGCTTGTCTTCCCGGACGATAAACGTTGAGATCATCAGCGTTGGTGCCGTCGATAAGGTATTTTATGTTTTGTTTGCGGGCATAATCGGCAAAAAGGGAGAAAATCGCTTTTTTACAGCAATAGCAGCGGTTTGTGCGGTTATGGCGAACTTCCGGCAAGGAAAACGGATTAAACGTGAAGACTTTATTTTCAAGCCCGTAATTGGCGGCAAAAAGTTTTGCTTCGTTAATTTCATCGGGAGACTGCAATGCGGAGTGCATTGTCAAAACGGCCAGATTGAAATCTTTTTTATGTTTGATTTCAGCCAACAAAGCCAAGAGCAAAGAGCTGTCCACTCCGCCGGAGAAAGCCAAGGCAATGCCTTCTGCGGAAAGTTGTTGCAGATATGCTTTTAAGCGGTTAAGCACGGTGTTTTTCCTCGGCTTGTCGTTTAACTTCGTCAAAAACGGTTCTGAAATCTAAACCTTTTTGTTCGGCAAGGCTTTTAATGCTTTCAAATTCCGGATAAAAACGGGTAATGTCCTTGAAGGTGCATTTTTTTACTTCAGCTTCTCCGTATATTGTTCCGACTTTTATGATTTCACGTTCCATACAGGTTCTTTCCACCGGATATTTACGCAGTCCGATGGTTGCCGTGTTACGGAAAATCAGTTCTTCCAAAGCGGCAAGTTTTTGAGAATCTGCAATAACCCGCAGAATATATGCCGGACGGTTTTTCTTCATAAAGCAGCTTTCGAAATGGACGTCTTTGGCACCGGCGGCTAAAAGTTTTTCCATGGCAAGCCCCAGTTCTTCGGCCGTAGAATCGTCAATATTGCTTTCAAGGACATATACTTGTTCGTTTTCGCAGCAATCTTCAATAATCATGCTTCTTAAGAAATTTGCCCGTCCAAAATCTCGTTTGCCCAATCCGATGCCTGATTTGAGAATTTTATATTGGGAAGGCAGTTTGTTACAAGTGCGAACGGCAGCGGCGATGGCTATTCCCGTCGGGGTAACCATTTCGCCGGAAATTTCAGTCGGCCGCAGACAAACCGAATGTTTTTCGGCAATGTTCAAAACTGCCGGAACGGGGACGGGCAGGGAACCGTGTTGGCAGATTACGCTTCCGTGTCCTTCGTTCAGGCCGGTAACGATACATTCTTTTATTCCCAAGTCGTCAATCAGAACGGCAGCGGAAATAATATCCACAATGGAATCAATTGCTCCGACTTCGTGAAAATGAACTTCTTCCAAAGGGCAGCCATGAGCTTTGCTTTCCGCTTCAGCGACAATCAGAAATATTTTTTTTGCCAGATTTCTGGCGTTTTCGCTCATTTCTCCCCGGTCAATAATTTCATAAACGTCAGACAAGTGACGATGTTCGTGGTGATGATGTTCATGATAAGCTTCGTCATGTTCGTGATGTTCGTGGTGATGAAGGTGCACCTCAAAATCACATCCGGCAATGCTGTAAGAATTTTTTCGGGAAACATGATAGTGGAACCCATCTAATTTCAGGCTGTTCAGAGCAGTATCAAGTTTTTTTCGGTCTGCCCCCAAATCCAGCAGGGATGCTACGGTCATATCACCGCTGATACCGCAGGAACCTTCCAAATAAAGATATTTAGTCATGTGTTTTTCCTATCCTTCTTAACATTCTGCAAGCCAGCATACCGGCTCCGAAGCCATTATCAATATTAACGACGGACATTCCTTCCGCACAGGAGTTTAACATTGTCAGAAGCGGGGCAATCCCATTGAATGACGCTCCATATCCGACAGAGGTCGGAACGGCAATAACCGGGCTGTCAACCAATCCGGTTATGACGCTGCCCAAAGCTCCTTCCATACCGGCAACGGCAATAACAATGTCTGCCGAGCGGATGTTGTCCAGTTTGGCAAACAAACGATGGATTCCGGCAATTCCCACGTCAAAATATCTTTCCACTTCGGCACCAAAAAATTCGGCTGTTTGGGCGGCTTCTTCGGCAACGGGAAGGTCGGCCGTTCCTCCGGTGCAAACGGCAATTTTTCCGGGAAGAGGGCCGGGGGCGGTGTTAATTAGTTTTATAATCTTTGAAACAGCGTCAAATGTAACAGGAATATTTGCCTGTTTTGCCGCCAAAAATTTTTCCTCGGAACATCTTGTTCCTAAAACGGAGCATTTGTTGTTATGAAATGTTTTGAGAATTTCAATCAACTGTTCGGTGGTTTTTCCGGGGCAATAGATTGTCTCGTTTGCCCCGGTTCTTTTTTGCCGGCTCATGTCCAGTTTGGCAAAGCCTAAGTCTTCAAAAGTATTTTCCATGGCACTTATTTATTAAAACCCAGGCCCTTTAACCAGCCGGAAATTCCGAATGTGCGGCTTCCGTAGCCGACCCATGCGTCATCTTTTACCAGACAGCCTTTGCATTGGGTTGTTAAATCGGCAACCGTATTTTGAACTCCGCCGCCGCCGTGAGTGATGAAAGGAATAACATTTTTGCTGTTTAAATCATAGGTTTCAATGAAACTGCTGACTTGAGGCGTGATAGTTCCCCACCAGTTTGGCGAACCGATGAAAACCGTATCGTACTGGGCTATATTGTTGACTTGGGTGGTTAATTTCGGACGATATCCTTCTTCGATTTCCTTTTTGGCCTGAACGGTCATCGGGCGGTATTCTTCCGGATAGGAACCTTCGGTTTTGATTTCAAACAAGTCTCCGCCGATTTCTTTTTGGATGGCTTCGGCCACTTCTTTGGTATTGCCGCTGTATGAATAGTAGGCTATCAGAATTTTAGGGTTTTCCACGGTTTTATTCTCCTCTTTGTTTTGGGCATGAACTTTATAAGCTCCGAAAGCCAGTGCGGAACAAACGACAGCACTTAAAAGTAACATTTTATTCATGGTGTGATTTCTCCTCATAAAATTAAGCGTCAAAAGTTTTGGATACTTCTTTCATCCATTTGCTGATTTCAATATGCTGCGGGCAGTGTTTTTCACAGAGCTTACAGCTGATGCAGGCGGAAGCCTTGCCATGGTCTTTGGTAAGGTTGGCATAATAAACTCTTTGGGCGTTGAACGGTTTGTCCGAACGTTCCTGTTTTTCCGCATTATACAGGGCAAAATAATCAGGAATGGCAATTTTCATCGGGCAGAATTCTACACAGTATTTGCAGGCCGTGCAAGGAATGGATACCGAGGCGTGCAAGGTTTTGACGGCGTTTTCGATAACTTTCTTCTCATTCTCGTTCAACGGTTTGAAGTTTTGCATATAAGAAGTGTTGTCGTTAAGCTGCTGCATATCGGACATTCCGCTCAAAACCATCATAACGCCGTCGAGGCTTGCGGCATAGCGAATGGCCCATGAAGCGACGGACATATTCGGTTCCGCATCCTTAAAGATTTTTTCCACGGCCGGAGGAACCATAGCCAGACTGCCTCCTTTGACCGGCTCCATAACAATAACCGGCTTGTTGTATTTTTGGGCGATTTCATAGCATTTTCTAGACTGAATGCTGGCATTGTCCCAGTCAATGTAGTTAATTTGCAATTGGACAAAGTCAACTTCAGGGTGTTCTTTTAACACTTCTTCCAAAAGTTCAGGCGTGTCATGAAAAGAAAATCCGATTTGTTTGACTTTTCCGGCTTTTTTCTTATCGGAAATGAATTTGAAACAGTCATATTTTTTGACATTGCCGATTGTGTTGGCATTAATGTTGTGAACCATATAATAGTCAAAATAATCCAAACCGGTTTTTTCGAGCTGTTTATTGAAAATGTTTTCCATATCTTCCTTGCTTTTCAAATAACCGGCAGGGAGTTTGCTGGCAACGGTGAATTTGTCCCGCGGATGGCGTTTGACCAAGGCTTCACGGATGGCAATTTCGCTTTCGTAGCCCATATACATCCAAGCGGTGTCAAAGTAAGTAAAGCCTCTATCCAGAAAGGTATCGACCATTTTATTGAGTGTTTTATAATCAATGGATGTTTGATTCTCAGGGTTGGTTAGCGGCAGCCGCATAAAACCAAAACCGAGTTTGTTTGACGGATTGATTTGGGATTTGACTTTTTCCGAGACGTTTATGGTTTCGGCCAAAGTAAGTTTTGGTAAAGCCGAGAGAGCAAACAAGGCTAAGGAATTCATTAAAAAATCGCGTCTATTCATATAATAACCTCCGTTTTTTTTGATGTTTTCCGCAGTATAATTTTTAGAGTAAACTCTAAGTCAAGTCTTTTTTTTCATTTTTTCCGGCAAAATATAAGCCGATTTCAAAGAGCAGGTAAGTCGGGGCAGCCAGCATCAGCTGACTGACAATATCCGGAGGGGTCAGCAAGGCCGCAATTATTAAAATGGCAATGAATACGTAAGGCCGTTTGTCTTTAATTGTCCGGCTGCTGACGATTTGGGAACGGATAAGAGAATATGTAATCAGCGGAAACTGAAACATCAGTCCGAAAATGACCGACAGCCATAAAGCCGTGGAAATGATGTTTGATATTCCGAACACGGCTTTGATGTCTTCCGTGGCAAAGCTGATGCCGAAATTAATAAGCAGCGGAAGTATGAAAAAGATACAAAACAGCACCCCGGAAATAAACAGGCTGCTGGAAGCCAAAACGACGGATTTTATAAAACGTCGTTCATTTTCATAAAGAGCCGGGAGAACAAAGTCCCATATTTTTTTTGCGATGTATGGAAAACAGACTAAAAAGTCAAGCACAACGGCGACTTTTATCTGCAAGATAAAAACCTCCATGGGAGAGAAAAAGTTAAGCGAAACCTGATTATCTCCAATCATGATGCGGATGAGGGCATTTATACAAACCGGTGCCAGCAAAAACATCGGAATCAGCCCTATGCCGAGTGCCGCAAAACATTTTATGAGCATGGAACGAAGGGCTTCCAGATGAGAAATCAGGTTTTCGTCTTTATCTTCCATATTCTATTTCTCAGATTTGTTTTCTTCTGATTTTTTGCCTTCTTCTTCCGCAACTTTTTCAACGGTGTCTTTTAAGTCCTTGGCTTCATTTTGCAAAAGTTCTTTGGCTTTTTTATATTCATATTGGGCTTTTCCCAAAGCTTTAGCCAATTCAGGGATGCGTTTTCCGCCGAATAAAACCAGCACGACGATTAAAATTAAAGCGATTTCAGTTAGACCTAATGACATATTTTTCTCCTTGTTAAAGTGTTTTTTGCGTTTCAACGGCGGAAACGGTTATGGCTTTTACCGGACATACGCTCTGGCAGGCTCCGCAGCCGATACATTGTTCGACGTCAATCCGAGGAAACTCTCCGTCTTCTTTGCGGATAATCTGCCGAGGACATTTGTGAACGCATAAACCGCATTTGACGCAAATGTCTTCATTAATGCTTGCCAGTGCAATTTGCGTTTTCTGTTTTTGTTCCAGAGAGAGTCTTTTGATGGCTCCGGAAGGGCATATTTGTGAGCATTTGTTGCAATTATAATCACAGAAACTTCCGTTATAGTCAATATGGACGGCAGGATAATCCTCATTTGCTTTTTTGAGAATTTTCATCGGACAGTTTTCGACGCAAAGGTTGCAGTTTAAGCAGCGGTCGGCAAAGTCTGAGGCATTTCCGGCACCAGCCGGAAGAATAATGTTTTTTATTCCGGAGGCAATTTTTCGGGACAATTCCAAACCGCTTTTGGCAGCAACGGCAAATACGGCCACAATGGCTCCGGCGGTAAGCAGTTTTCTTCGGTTCGGATTAAATGCCGGAGCCGGCGAAGGTGCAAGTCCGTAATGTAAACCGTTTTTATGACAAGCACCCAGACACCGAAAACACTTGATGCAGGTTTCGTTGTCTACGGTTTTGTTTTTGAAGTCAATGCTTCCGGTCGGACAGTTTTTTGCACATAAGCCGCAGGAGGCACATTTGCTGTTTTCAATGTGTATTTTGAAAACGGCGTGTTTGGAAAGTATTCCCAAAACAGCTCCGACAGGACAGATGTTTGAGCAGAAAATTCTTCCCTTGAACCAGGTTAAGACAATAATGATTGCGACTGCCCCAAGGCCGAGCCAAGCCATGCCGGCTGCCGAGCCGAAAAGAGTGTAAGGATCAATCAGGCGGATTATCAAAGCCGTTCCGCCGATTAAGGTTCCGAAAACAACCGCGGCCAAAAAATATTTATACGGTTTGTTGTTTTGGACGGAAACTCTTCTTCGGAAAATCATCAGCAGAAATTCTTGCAATAAGCCGAACGGGCATAAAGTGGAGCAATAAATCCGGCCGAATAGGAGTGTCATTGCAATCAGAGCCAGAAAGAGGATTGCGGCTGTCCATGAAAAGTCGACAAGAAGCTTTTGAAGCAGGGCGGTGAGTTGAATGTCAAAGATTTTTATCGGGTAGAATAATCCGGAGAAGGCCAGAACGGATAAAACGCCGATACATAACGCGATTATCAATCTTCCGCGGCGAAGAACTTTATTCATTTGAATCTCCGAGTAAATTAATTTTTTGTCAGTATAAAATTTAGAGTTTACTCTAAGTCAATAGATAAAATGAAAGAAATTCACAAAAATTTTCGGCGGTTAGGTTTGAAGGAAAGTTTATCCGAAAATGGTTTGTCGTATACAACCAGATTGATTTCTGTTTGGGCTTTTGTATAAAGAAAACCCCTTTGAAACATTTAGTTTCAAAGGGGAAGAGGGGATGGTCATTTAACGTTTATCGTGTATCTGAAACCACCTATGCCGCAAACATGATTTGATTTTGGGCTGCAGGTGCGATATTGTTTTTTTAGAGAATCTCCGCCGACTTTGGAAAGCATGCGGTTGATTGTCTCAACATAGTTTTTCAGTACACCCCATTGTAATGAATCCATGATGGTCCAGAATTCGTCGTCAATAGCCGGCATGGCTTGAGCAGTCTCTTGTGCATCGGAGACATTCTCGGCGACATGTTCGTCGTAGATGGAAACGATGAAGCCTCGGTATTTGCCGAAGACCCTGTCTTTGTACGGAACATAAATTCCGACGGGAGACAAGTCCGTCAAAACGTGAGGAGACAAAAGCTTGTGTTCTTTCCATTGGTATAGAAATTCAAAGCTGTACTCCTGACCGACGATGAACTGTTTTAAGGCCGGAAGGTCTGCCAGATAAAGAAATGCCGGATTGCGTTTCTTAGATGTTTTTAGCGGAATTTCCGGTTCATCGTCAAGCAAGTCGCGAATGTTCTTTGACGCGGTCACTTTTTCGATTAAGGCAGCGTCTTGTTTAGAGAGCGTGCCTGATGACATTTCAGGTTCTTTGTCTGTGTCTTCTGCGATATTGCCATCGGTGCGGACTTTTTTAGGTCTGCCTCGTTTTTTGGGCGTTTCTGCAGGAGAAGCAGGGGTCGATGAAACCTTCTCTTGAGGCATGTTTTCCGGTTTTTCCTTTTTAGGTCTGCCACGCCGTTTTGCGACAGGAGGGGCAAGAACCGGAGAGGTGTCATCCTTGGAAGCGGTTTTCTCTTCGGTTTTCTTTTTTCGGCCCTTGCGTTTTGTAACGGGAAGTTCCGATGCCTGAGAAGCTGCTTCTGAAGAGGTTTTCTCGGAAGAAGCGGTTTCAGTTTCATTGTTTTGTTCACTCGAGGTGTTTTCCGTATTTTCTGCAAGGCAGTTTTCAGCCGGGGCAGAAGAAGCGGTTACATCTGTTTCGTTGAGATGCCATTCGGACATCAGTTCTTTGATTAGCCGGAGTTTCTCGTTTTGGGTGAGAGCGACTAGTTCAAGAAAGTTTTTGATAATCAGAATTCTTTCCATATGCTAATAATTTAGAAAATTGTAAAAATAAAAAAATCAACTCGTTTTTTTTGTTTATCTTACTTTTAAGTAAAGTGCAATGATTTATTTTGGGTAAAGATTATTCTTTTGTGAAAATGACAAAATATTTGACAAAAATTTAAAATATGGTAAAGTGATTTTCAATATTTTCATTTAGGAGAGCGTTTTTGAATATTACCGACCATATTGAAGATTGGCGTAAGTATCGGGGCAATTTAAGTTTTGCTTTTTTGGCCGAACGTTGCCCGACTTCGGAAGATGCTCCTTATCGGATTAGACCGTCCGCTCCGGTTTTGCCGGAAGAAAATTGTGTTTTGGTTTTGGCAGGGACAGGAGGCAGGGGGATTAATCTCCGCGGTTATAACGGAATGCTCAAGAAAACGGATAATTTTGTCAAAAATAATGTGGATTTATCCGTTTCTCCGGTTCGAGTTTGCGTGGCTGTTTGCGATTTCGGTAAAAAACATCTTGATAAGATTGCTCGCAAAAGCGGATATTATGAAGCTTTCTGGCCGGACAGTGTTTCGGAATTAAAATACAGCATACCTGAAGATTGTATTGAAGAGACATTTAATCCTCTGTATATCAAAGATATTTTTGAAAGCACGATTTTGCCTCGGATTTCTTCCAAAGAAGGAACCGAACGCTTACCTCTCCTCCGGGCTGAGCAGAATATCCGGCGTTTGAATATTGTGGCTCATTGTCATGGCGCATTTGTCGCTACGCAGCTGGAAAAACTTATGGATAAAAAGATGAATGAGTTGGGGTATCAGGCTGAAGAGCAGCAGAAGATTAAAGACCAATTATTGGTTTTGTCCTATAATCCTGACTGTCCGAAGTGGAAAACTGGTTTTCGTTTTATTTCCGTTGAATCTTCTCAAGACAGGCACAACGAATATCATGGTTATTTACGGGAATGGCTTCTGATGAAGCCCAAAGATTTCGGGGTGTGCTTTATTCCGAAAATTTACGGGCAAACCTTAATGTGTGCACAAGTTGACAAGTTCGGTATAGAGGGAAATCCGCCGAGAGAGATGAAACTGATGAGTGCGGAAGAATGGTTTAAACAAATTCACGGTGTTGATACGGGTAAGGAAAAAGAACTCGGCGAACATGATTTTATGGGGTTTGAACCGATAAAAAACATGAGTAAAGGGGCTTTGAAACTGCAGAGTTTTGCAAATAATATTTTGAGAAATGCCGTTAGAAATTCTCAAAAGCAAAACGGAGAAGAGTTTGTTGCATTGCCGAATATTCAGCATTTGACGGCCAATACGCTGCGGCAAAGGTATGAATTTGCACGGGCGGCAATAACCGGTTGTAAGCTGTTGCTGCAGATGAGCCATGCGGATAGGCAGCAAATTGACGAGTTTGCCAATGCACGCCGTTCAATCCCGGTTATTGAACTGGATTGAAGATGAATTAAATGATTTTGCGGATAAGGAAGAGTTATGAATTTCGGTAAGAAAAGAACAAGTTTTGTCATTAAGAAAAAAGAAACTCCTAAAATTACCTTTGGAGAAAAAAGGCCTGCTTTTACTATCGGCGAAAAGAAACCGGCGTTTTCAATCAGACCTGCCAGAAAAATTAAGGATGTTCCCGCTTTTCATCAAGGAACGAACATTCCGGTTACTACCAGAGACGATTTGAAAGAAATTGTCGAAGAGCCTTGTCTTAATGCCTGTCAGCAATTGTTTGACAAGAACATTGAAACAATGGATTCCGGATGTAACGGCGAAAATTGTTCTGATTGTGCTTATATCATTGTCAATTATGATACTTTGGATGACCATAACAAACAAATTGCCGATAATATGGTTAAGCGGGGAAGCGTGAAATTTTTACCAAAAAGTGATGTGTGTATCCGCAATTATTTCAATCAAATTTTTATTAAAGTACAGGCTTCTCCCGAAGAAACGGTTAAATCCGTTGAACAAAAATTGTTGAACGTTACGCAGGCTTTTGTGCCGCAGAGAAAAATTGTCAAAAAAATGGATCCGGCCCGGATTATTGCGATGCATATGCGGGCACAAACTTTGAGATAATTTTAGAGTTTTTTATTGGTTGTTTTTTATAAGAATAGGAAAACAAGCTAAGAATATATTCTGTTTAAAAAGTGAAATTAGTTAGATAAATGGAGAATTTTGTATGACAAATATTATTGCTGTTTTTCTGGGCGGCGGAATAGGGTCGTTGTTGCGGTGGGTTGCTTGTTCCAGACTTCCGGCACATTGGGGAACTCTTACCGTGAATATACTGGGTGCTTTTCTGATAGGTGTTTTATATCAATACATTTATCTGCATTCCGGTTTTAAACAAGAGTTAAAATTACTGCTTATGACCGGGGTTTTGGGCGGTTTTACTACTTTTTCAACCTATTTGTTGGATTTTGTTACATTAATAAACAAAGGGCAGTTTGGGGAAGCAGGTTTTTATTTGATTACGTCAATTATTATCGGGGTAATGTTTTTGATTGCCGGTATTAAAATCGTTAATTGGGTTAGTTAATGTTTATTCATAGAATAAACGATTGATTTTATTATCCGTTTATAGCATAATAAAAATGTAGGGTGTTTGTGCTATTTTAGGAGAATAAAATGAGCATAAACAAACACGCTACGGAGGTAGTATTACCTTATGTTCTGGAGAGTATTCAGAATATTGAGGCGACTTTTGATGATACACGCCGAGGTTTTGCAGAAAATATTTTAATGTCCCAGATAGATTATCCCGCTACAAGAATTGATTTTGTTGATTATGATGAATGGCGTGATTCATTTAGAGCGGGGGATTATGATAATCTATTTTATCAAAGAAAAAAAAGTCGTAGATTAGAGAACGATTTTAAAAAACTGGTGTTGGGTGTAGCTGGTGTTGATATTTGTAATTCAGATAAAGATTATTCAGGATATTCAAGAGAACAGCTTATTGAAGAAGTACTCGCAAAGGCTAGGGATATAGCTAAAAATACGCTGAGATATTATAATAGTAATAACATAGCAGGTAGAATGGACGACATCCTTCTTATGGATAGAAGATTCTTACAAAATAGTTGTGAGAGATTAGCTGAATATTATAATAGTCAAATGGCTTTGGTTTATGACCAAATGTATCATCCCGAGCCGGTACAGGAACAAGGCAGAGAGGAAGTTTCAGATACCGTATCAGCACCGGAACAGGAAGTGCAGGAAGAACAGGTAACTTCCGAGCCAGTACAGGAACAAAGCAGAGAGGAAGTTTCAGATACCGTATCAGCATCAGAACAGGAAGTGCAGGAAGAAGCAGTAATTTCTGAGCCGGTGCAAGAACAAGGTAAAGAGGAGTTTTCGGACACCGTATCAGCACCGGAACAGGAAGTGCAGGAAGAACAGGTAACTTCCGAGCCAGTACAGGAACAAGGCAGAGAGGAAGTTTCAGATACCGTATCAGCACCGGAACAGGAAGTGCAGGAAGAACAGGTAACTTCCGAGCCAGTACAGGAACAAGGCAGAGAGGAAGTTTCAGATACCGTATCAGCACCGGAAC
>JAGAJR010000027.1 GCA_017626035.1 Alphaproteobacteria bacterium
AAGCCGATGCCTTACCACTTGGCGACACCCCAACAAAAAACTGTCCTCACATATTTTGAATTTTCATTCAAAACAGCAGAAGTGGTATTTCTGCCGACAGCCTCGATAAAACTCAAACGCGGGCAAGCGTTGTTTCTGTTTATCTTCAATTGTGAGTTTATATCTAAGGCAAAAATTTTATTATTGCAAGCTTTTTTTAGAGATTTTTATATTTTATTTTTTCAAGCGTTTTTTCTGCATTTGTTTTTTCTTTTCCTCTTTAGCTTTCAAAACATCCAAATCCCGTTCTGTTGCAATTTTATCCAAGATTGTTTTAACGACCAAATCAATCTCTTTATTTTCGCTGTAATCGGCGGGAAGAGCGAAATTGACACGATTGTCGATCAGGAGTTTCATGGCTTTTTTCTTGGAATGGCTTTTCGGTTTATAAACGGCGATGGCTGTTCCGCCTCTTTCTTTTGTCAGTTTCATTGATGGAATGTCGGTCATTCCGTCGCCGAAATAAATCATCCGGTTAAACGGAATAGGGCGTTCATCGTCAGGCGTATATTCATTGACGGCAATATCGTCGTTTTTGCTCAGGCCTTTATTGATTTTGGAAAGAAACTGGGTTTTGATGCTGTAATTGATAATACGAGCCGGCCAGACGGGAGTGCCGTCCTCGCCGAAGGCATAAGAACAGGCAAAAACATCTTTAAAATATTGGCGGATGGATGTTCCTTCGACAATTTCTTCATATCCGGAGGAGATGATATAATGTTCGATTTCCAAATCTAAAGCCTTGCCGAAATTATTGATTCTTTCAAACCAGTCGCTGACGCCGTTGTAATATTCAACGTCTTTTCCGAAATTGTTTAAAGCTTCTCGGGTTAATTTCAGTTTTTTGTCTTTGGCGACTTTCATAAAATAATACATACTTCCCGTAATTTGGTCGGCTCCGTTGTTGGCGGACCAAAGATTGGCTCTTTTCCAAAAAGTATTAGGCTTCATTCCCAAAGCGGGAATAAGGCTGAAATCCTGCATATAAGATGAACTTAAGGTCTCATCAAAGTCGTAGATTAATGCTACTTTTGTGGTATTTTTCGCCATGGTATGATTATCTCCCTTGCATTTTTGATTCAGGTATTATAAAACGAATAAGTTAAAATTTAATATATAAAAGAGGAATTTAAATATGGTAGCAACATCTATGGACCAATTGGTCTCCCTTTGTAAGCGTCGCGGTTTTATTTTTCAGAACTCCGATATTTACGGCGGCTTGCAGGGCGTGTATGATTATGGTCCGCTGGGCGTGGAATTGAAAAATAATTTGAAAAACGCTTGGTGGAGAGCCATGGTTTATGAACGGGATGACGTTGAAGGTCTGGATGCGGCTATTTTAACAAACCAGAAAGTTCTGCATTATTCCGGACACGAAGACACATTCTCTGATCCGATGACCGATTGTCGGAAATGCAAAGGACGTTTTCGTGCCGACCATATTAAAGACGGAAAATGTCCGAACTGCGGGTCAACGGATTTAACCGAGCCTCGTCCGTTTAATTTAATGTTTAAGACGGCAATCGGACCGGTTGACGACGGAAGTTCTTTTGGCTATCTGCGTCCGGAAACGGCACAGGCTATTTTTACCCAGTTTAAAAACGTCGTCGATTCAACATCCCGCAAATTGCCGTTTGGTATTGCCCAAATCGGAAAGTCTTTCCGCAACGAAATTACACCGAGAAACTTTATTTTCCGTGTTCGTGAGTTTGAACAGGCTGAATTGGAATATTTCGTTATGCCGGGAGAAGATGAAAAATGGCATGAACTCTGGAAAGAAGCACGCATTAAATGGTGGGAAGAGCAGGGATTGAAACGCGAAAACATCAATATCTATACAACGCCGAAAGAAGATTTGGCTCACTATGCCAAAGCTTGTTACGATATTGAATATCAGTTTCCGCATGGCATGGAAGAACTGGAGGGAATTGCCAACCGCACGGATTATGACTTGGGTAATCATACCAAAGCCCAGGAAGAAATGAACCTGACGTCTCATTGCCATGCCAATTCTGATTCAACTCAGAAATTGTGTATTATGGATGATAATAACAAATGGGTGGTGCCTTTTGTAATTGAACCGTCCATGGGGGTTGACCGCGGCGTTTTGGCCGTAATGACCGAAGCCTATACGGAAGAAGATTTGGGCGAAGGTAACAGCCGTATTGTTCTGAAACTGAAAAAACACTTGGCTCCGATTAAAGTTGCCGTTATCCCGCTGAAGAAAAATAATGAGCAGATTATGAACAAATGCCATGAAATCAAACAAAATCTGTTGAAGTTGGGTATCGGCCGGGTCGCTTTGGAGAATACCGGAAATATCGGTAAGGCATATCGTCGTCATGATGAAATCGGAACTCCGTTGTGTATTACGGTTGACTTTGAAACAATTGAGCAACAGCCGGAATCCGTAACCATCCGTGATAGAGATACGATGGAACAACATCGTGTAAATGTAGCAGATTTGCCGCAATATTTACGCGATTATTTCAATAACTAAGCTGAGAATAAAAAGAAATCCCCTCCGTCACATTGTGATTGGAGGGGATATTCTTTGGATTGTTGTTTTTAAGCATTTCTCCAGGCGTCTGCAACATATTCCGAAACACTCTTCCATGTTTTCCTAAGCACCTTTACCAAAAAGGTAAAAATTCCGATTAAGAAAAAGACGGCACTGGGGATACCCGAAAACCACAGAACCTCCAAGCTGGGGGTAATGTCGAAGAATATTTGAGCCATACTCCTTGACACAAAGGCTAAAACGACAAAGCCCAGGCCTGAAGCAGCGGCGATGAAGCAGAGTAACTGATACCAGTAATCACGGCGGCTCCAACAATCTTCCCGTTCTTTCCATACACACCCAGCAGCTATGCAGAAGAGCCAGAGGGCGGAAGCGGCGAGAAGAACACCGAAACCTTCACGAAGAAGTTGTACGGAGAGGCTGGTTATCTGTATACCGCAAAAGTATTCTGCGACAAGAAACGAACCGTAGCCGAGAATGCCGATGATGATGAGTACCAGTGCTTTTGTTGCACCATTTTGATTTACGAACCATTTGAATGGTTTGAAAACGAATTTTAACATAGTCTTAATATATTTAATATGATTTACGGTTATAACCATATCATATTTTTGATAGGGGTGCAAGGACAAAATTGACAAAATATGTTACGCTTTTATGACAAAAATTTAAAATAGAAAAACGCTTAAAAATTGTTGGAGCAATTTTAAGCGTTTTTTTCTTAGTTGTTTAGCAGAAATCAATGTTGGAGCATTAATCTCTGAGAGTTATTACAAACACGAAGCTTGTTCTGGACTTTTTTCATCGTTCAGCATCATAATCGCTTGAATAAGTCCAAGAAAAATCATGCCAAAGAAGATAGCGATTGAAGCATATCCCATGACTTGTGCAATTAAAGTTCCCATGATGTAAATTTTATGATGATTTATAGTAAATACAAAATCTTTAAAAGTTCTGTATTTATTTTTACTCCATTTTGCTTAATGCTGCAACAAAAAATTTTGTTAATTTTCTATTTTTTTACTTTCTGTTTGGTCTTTTATAATTTCGGAATATAACATTAATCCGCCGTCCAGAATATATATGTTGTCAAATCCTCTGTTGGTAAGAATACAAGAAGCGATATAAGCCGTGCGGCCTCTCATGCAATACAATACAACCTTTTTGTCATGTGGAATTGAATCCAGATTGTTGCGGATGGCTTCAACCGGGATGTTGACGGCGTTTGGCAAATGATAGTCGTCAAAGTCGGCTTTGGAACGGACGTCGATAATCATCATGTCTTCATTGCTGTCAATATCCTGAAAAGAAACGGTTTTCATCCTTTTTTCCAAAATATTCGCAGCCATGGACGCCAGATTGTTGACAGCGTCTTTTCCTCGGCTGAACGGCGGAGAATAACAAACTTCCAGTTCTTGCAAATCCCAGACTTTGGCGTTCATTTTAATGGCCATGGAAATAATATCCAAACGTTTGTCTATACCGTTTTTGCCAATGCCTTGAGCTCCGAGAATTTTTCCGTTCTTGTCAAAAAGCAGTTTTAATAAAACCAACTCGCTTCCCGGCAGATAAGGAGCATGTGTCCAGTCGTATAACAAAACCGATTGATAAGCGATTCCGGCATCTTTGAGAATCTTTTCATTGGCTCCGACTGCGGCTGCTGTATAACGGAAAATCTTGCTGATAGCCGTATTGAGGGCATGGGTGAATTTGCTTTTTTCTCCCCCGAGATGGTCGGCGATGACCTGAGCTTGCTTGACGGCAAGGCCTGCTTGAGCCATGCGGGTAGGCTTACGGGTAATAAAATTGGTAACTTCCACGTCATCTCCGGCGGCATAAATGTCTTTGTCTGACGTCTGCATATATTCATTGACTTTTAATCCGCCGCTGTCGCCAATTTCCAATTCGGCGAGGATGCCCAGTTTAACATCCGGTTTCGAACCGGTAGCAATGATTGCAATATCGTAGTCTAATTGTTTGCCGGATGACAAAGAAACCTTTTTGTCATCAAAGGCAATAACACTTTCGTGCAAATACAGCCGAATACCGTTTTCACGGAGATGATTGTGCAGCGTAACGGCCATGTCATAATCCAAAGCCGGAAGAATATGGTTCGAGCTTTCAATGATGGATGTTTCAATATCAAGCTGACGGAGGCTTTCTGACATTTCCACTCCGATATATCCCCCTCCGACAATAACGGCCTTTTTAACTTCATTGAGTTTAATGAAATCTTTAATCCGCTCAACCGAAGCCAGATTATGAATGGTAAAGACCTGATCGGTCAAAACCCCGTCAATATCCGGTCGGTATTGGGCGGAACCGATGGTAACAATCAGTTTGTCGTAATATTCATCGTCTTGCCCGGCAATGCTGACTGTTTTGTTTTCTCGGTTGATGTTTGTAACTTCGGAATTAAGACGGGCATCAATATTGTAGAGTTTTTTCAGTAATTCAACGGATGCGGAAATAAGATCGTCGCGTCCGGCCGTTCCTGCCAGATAATAATTAAGCCCGCAGTTGGATACGGAAATCTCATCGTCCTTTTCCAGAATGAGGATTTCATCATTTTCATTTAAGCGTCTTAATCTGGTGGCTGCGGTTGTCCCGGCGGCACCACCTCCGATAATCAATATTCTCATTTCATACATCCTTTCTTTGTTGGCTTTCCAGATGTGTCATGAGCTATATGTATGCCCGCTTTAAAAGAAATCAAGACAGCACAAAGGCTGTCTTGAAAATGAGAAAAACGGAGCATTAAACCAGTTTGAGAATATCTTCGGCGTTTTTGACCGGAATAATGCCGGAATGGTCGATTTGTTCCCAGATAGGTTCGTGATATTTGTTTTGAAACCACAGGGGAAAGGTTACAACACCTTTGCCCAGAGCCGCGTTCTTCGGATGATCGTCGCAAAAGAATGTCTGGTCATAGCCTTTGACAACTTCCTGCAAAGCCTGTTTTTTCGAACCGCCTCTTTCCGTACAAACGAGTTTGTCAAAAACGTCTCCGAAAACCTGCAGAAGATTTTGAGCACGTTTGCTTTTAATTTCCTCTTTGTCGGAAACACTGGTAACAATCGCCAAATCAAAGCCTTGGGCTTTCAGTTTCTGCACCAGTTCGGGCATGTCCGGCATGGCGGGAAGCTTGGTTAAGATGTCCGAGTTGTCGAAGTATCGGCCGAATTCCATGTAGGGAGCGGGATTTTTAAGGTAGTCAAAAATAACTCCGTCCCAAAGCCCTTGCGAAAGTTTCTGTCCGGTAAATTCTTCGAAAACATCTTTCATCGGTCCCCATAAGTTGAGAAGAACTCCGTCGACGTCAAAAATAAATAATCTCTTCATCATTTTTAAATATTTAGAGTGAAACATAAAAATCAAATTAAGTATGAAGATAATATGTTGTGTCCAATATTTTGTCAAGATTGTTTTGAAAATAGCATTTATGCTGTTTTTTTGCTTGACTCTTGTCCGCATTCCTTATATAAAGCAAGCAAATTAATAGGTTTTTTACCATTAAGATAAGTATGTAACATATAACACGCCAAGGCGTGCCGCCAGTCAGCGAGGGTTCGCACACTGGCGTGCAATAGTATGTAGGCACTTGTTCCGAGATAGTGGCTGCGGATAGCAACGCGGTTTCGGGGCAAGAGGTGGAGTGGTAATCGCTCAGGCCGTGCCTGCGTGCAATAGTATGTAGGCACTTGTTTTGAAAAATGAAGGATTAAAACGATTTTTGAGGCATTAAGTGACAAATTAAGCTCGGCTTTTTCCAAGATAACCTCCCGGGGTGTTCTGAATGAAAAAGATATTGACGAGGCAATGCGTGAAATCCGCATAGCTTTGCTTGAGGCCGACGTGTCTCTTCCGGTGGTTAAATCCTTTATTGCCCAGGTTAAAGAACAGGCTTTGGGTGAGAAAGTCGTCAAGTCTGTCAAACCGGGACAGATGGTTATTAAAATTGTTCACGATGAGTTGGTTAAATTGCTCGGAGCCGAGAGCTCGGAGCTTAATTTAGCCGCCCAGCCGCCGGTATGTATCCTGATGGTGGGCTTGCAAGGCTCCGGTAAAACCACGACTTCGGCTAAAATAGCCAATAAACTAAAAAGCAGAAAAAAAGTATTGCTGGTTTCTTTGGATATTTATCGTCCGGCTGCTCAGGAACAATTGGCTCAACTGGCTTCACAGATTAATGTCGTGTCTTTGCCGATTATTAAAGGCGAAAAGCCGGCTGAAACGACCAAAAGAGCTTTAAGTGAGGCTAAAAAAGGCGGGTTTGAAGTTGTTATTCTGGATTCTGCCGGCCGCCTGCATATTGACAACGAATTAATGAACGAAGTTGTTGAGGTCAAGAAAATTGCCAATCCGACGGAAACTTTATTGGTTGCCGATGCCATGATAGGGCAGGATGCGTGTAATGTTGCAAAAGAGTTTAATGAAAAAGTCGGCGTTACCGGTATTGTTTTGACAAGAATTGACGGCTCGGCCAGAGCCGGTGCGGCATTGTCAATGAAAATGGTTTCCGGAGCGGCAATCAAATTCTTGGGAACAGGCGAAAAAATCGATGAGTTTGAAGAGTTTCATCCGGATCGTCTGGCCGGAAGAATTTTAGGGCAGGGTGATGTGGTTTCATTGGTGGAAAAAGCCATTGAAAACGTAGACCATGCCGAAGCCGAGAAAATGGCTAAGAAAATGATGAAAGGCAAGTTTGATTTGGAAGATATGCTTGCCCAGTTGAAACAGGTTCAGAAGTTAGGCAGTATCGGAAACATTATCGGAATGCTTCCGGGATTGTCTAAATTCAAAAATCAGATTGAAGAAGCCGGTGTCGGTGACGGTCTGATTAAAAAACAGGAGGCGATTATTCTTTCCATGACAATCAAGGAAAGAAGAAATCCCGACATCATCAAGGCTTCCCGCAAAAAGAGAATTGCGGCGGGAGCCGGGGTGGAGGTTCACGAAGTCAACAAGCTGCTCAAATCTTATGAGCAGATGTCGACGATGATGAAAAGAATGGGCAAAATGGGTGGCATGGGCTCCCTTTCTGCTCTGAAAAACGGTCCGTTGGGCGGAATGCTCGGCGGTATGGGAAAGGGGTTTCCGTTTTAAGCCATAAGGCGGAAATTCGAAAGTTAACTAAATTTAAGGAGAATATAAATGGCAGTTCGTATCAGACTATCTCGCGGTGGTTCTAAAAAGCGTCCTTTCTATCGTATTGTTGCTGCTGACCAAAGAGCACCTCGCGATGGTAGATATATCGAAAAATTGGGTACATACAATCCTCTGTTGCCGAGAGAGCACGCAGAAAGATTGGTTATTGATCAGGATAAAGTAAAATCTTGGTTGAGCAAGGGTGCACAGCCGACAGAAAGATTGCAGAAGTTGTTTGCAAATCTGGGTCTTTGTGCTGCTCCGAAAATCAATGCACAGCCTAAAAAATCTGCTCCTAAAGCAAAAGCTCAGGAAAGAATGAAAGAAAAAGCTGAGAAAGCTGCCGCTGCTGCTGAAGCCGCAAAAGCTGCCGAAGCTGCTCCAGCAGAAGCATCTGCTGAGTAATTTTGTTATTATTTAATGCTTTTTTTGCACAAAACTGGAAACTGTTATGGAAAATGAAAACAGGGTTTGTCTGGGAGCCGTTGTCGGAGTTCACGGTATCAGAGGCGAAGTAAAAGTAAAAAGCTTTACCGAGGTTGCCGAGGATATTGACAGTTACGGCCCTGTGGAAGACAAATCGGGAACCAAAAAGTTTACCATAAAAGTTACCGGTTATTCCAAAGGGATATTGCGGGTAAAAATCAAGGGCGTTGACGACCGTAACACTTCCGAAAGCCTGATTGGCACGGAGTTTTATGTTTCAAGAGATGTCCTGCCGGATTTGGATGAAGAAGAATTTTACCATACGGATTTAATCGGCTTGGAAGTTCGTCTTCACACAACCGGAGAAAGTATCGGCAAGGTAAGCGGAATTTATAATTTCGGAGCCGGCGACGTTTTAGAAATAAAACTCAGCGGCGGCAAGCTTGAAATGATACCTTTTACCAAGGAATATGTCCCTGAAATAAAAATTAAGGATGGTTATATTATTGTTGAATCTGCTCAGCTGAACTTTGCTGAAGATGAGGGAGAAAACATTGACAATGAAGGTTAAGGTTTTAACCATATTTCCGGAACTTTTTCCGGGATTTCTGGGATATTCGTTAACCGGAAGAGCCTTGAAGGAAGGGCTTTGGGCAATGGAAACCGTAAACATCAGGGATTATGCTTTTGACAAGCACGGATCTGTGGATGACACTCCCTGCGGAGGCGGTGCTGGTATGATTATGCGTCCGGATGTGTTGGGAGCGGCGATTAAAGCCAATTACAACGGCGGAAGAATAATCTATATGAGTCCGAGAGGGAAGCCTCTTACCCAGACTTTAGTCCATGAATTGAGTTCAGAGACGGATATGACCATAATCTGCGGTCGTTTTGAAGGGATTGACGAAAGAGTCATCGAAGCCTTCAATATAGAAGAGATTAGTATCGGAGATTATGTCCTAACCGGAGGTGAGCAGGCGGCACAAATTATGTTGGATGCTGTAGTGAGGTTGATTCCCGGAGTTTTGGGAAATACAGAGTCTCTGGAAGACGAGAGTTTTGAAACCGGTCTTCTGGAACATCCGCAGTACACCAGGCCGGTAGTTTGGGAAGACAGAAAAGTGCCAGAGGTTCTGATGAGCGGACATCATCAAAATATTGCCAAATGGCGGAAAGAAAAAGCATTGGAGTTAACAAAGGAAAAACGGCCTGATCTCTATAAGAAATATCTTGATTCTAAAGAGGTTTAGGTATATAAGGTTAAAAAAATTTATAAAGGGTAAGACTTATGAACATTATCGAAAATTTAGAAAAAGAGCAGATGGATAAGCTCACAGAGGGAAAAAACATCCCTAATTTCAAAGCCGGTGATACTCTTAAGGTTCACACAAAAGTAAAAGAAGGCGACAGAGAACGTATTCAGGTTTATGAAGGTGTTTGCATCGCTCGTAAGAATGACGGATTGAACTCTTCTTTCACAGTTAGAAAAATTTCTTTCGGTGAAGGTGTTGAACGTGTATTCCCGTTGTATTCTCCGAATGTAGCAAAAATCGAAGTATCCCGTATCGGTAAAGTCCGTCGTGCAAAAATGTACTTCTTGCGTGCATTGCGTGGCCGTTCTGCTCGTATTGCCGATGACTTGGCTGCAGCTGCAAAAGCTCGTGAAGCAGAAAACAACAGCAATAACGCTTAGTCCGGTATATTGATTAAACAAAACCCCGCTTATCGGCGGGGTTTTTGTTGTAAAAAATTACTTTGAAAAGTTTTAATATAAACGGATGTTATTATTTTATAAAGGTTTCTGTGTTATAAACAATCCAAATGTATAAAAGAAAAGAGGTTTGAAAAATGAGTAAAATAGCCGTTATCGGAGTTCAGGAAAGCGTTGGCCGCGAAATATTGAGTTTTTTGGAAGAAGACGGAGTGAAAGCTGCCGATGTTGTGGCTTTGGAGCCGAAATCTCCTTTAGGCAATATGGTTTCTTACGGAGAAGACGAGGATTTGGATGTTTTGAATTTGGATGATTTTGATTTTCAAAATGTCGATGCCGCCGTTTTTGCCGTTTCGGATGAAATTTCAAAAAGATATATTCCTAAAGCTTTGGCTAAAGGGGTAAAGGTTGTTGACTGTTCAAGTGCTTATTTTGCCGAGGCAGATGTTCCGATGATTGTTGCCGGAATTAATGACGATAAGATTTATGAAAGTTCCAAAGGGTTGGTTTCGGTGCCGTCTGCCGCTGTAACCCAGATGTTAACACCGCTGAAAGAGGTTAACGAACAATATAAAATCAAGCGGATTGTCGTATCGACTTATACCTCAACTTCTGCTTACGGCAAGGAAGCCATGGACGAACTGTTTAACCAGACCAGAAAGATTTTTATGAACGACAGCCTGGTTGATGATCAGAAAGTCTTCAACAAACAAATTGCTTACAATGTTATTCCTCAAGTCGGTGAATTTATCGGCGATGAAACGCAGTGTGAATGGGCAATGAATGCCGAAACCAAAAAAGTTCTCGGCGGAGAAGTGAAAGTTCATGCCAATTGTGCTTTTGTGCCGGCATTTATCGGTTGCGGGCAGTTTGTTAATGTGGAATGTGAAAAAGACGTCGATGTCGATGATGCGGCATCTTTGATGAAAAAAGTCAAAGACGTGGTTGTTTTTGACAAGCATGTGGACGGCGGCTATGTCTGCCTGACTGATGTTCAGGGAGAAGACAGCGTATATGTCAGCCGTTTGCGTCAGGATGTTTCGGTCGAAAACGGTTTCAGTTTTTGGTGCGTGGCCGATAACTTAAGAGTCGGCGTGGCTAAAAATGCGTTTGCGGTTATGAAAAAACTTTTGACAAAGGAAATCAAACAATAGGAGCTTATCTATGGGCAGCTTTTTAAGAATTTTTTCTCTGGCAGGATTACTGATTGGTTTATGTTCTTCTCCCCTTCAGGCGGCAGATGTTAAAGATGTTGATGCCACAACCCAAGTGGTCGACAGTTTGACTTCGGAAGAAATAAATTATCAGCAGACCGGCAAACAATTGACGGAGATTGAAAATACGCTTAAAAGCGGCCAGATTTCTCGTGAAGATATCAGTGCCAAAGTCAAATATCTTGTAGATATTCGCAGCCGGATTGCCGATGCCAAAAAACAATCGGAAAAAGCTCTGGAAGCGGCACAGAAACGTTTGGAACTTTTGGGAGAGGCTCCGAAGGAAGGAGAAACGGAACTTGAGGTCATCACGCAACGCCGTAAGGAATTCAGCACGGAAGAAGCCTTTCAAAAAGCACAAGTCGCCGAAGCGGATATCCTTTTGGCTAAGATTGATGAATTGGATGTTTTGATTGTCAATGTCCGAAACAAGGAACTCATCGGAAACCTTTTGGTTCGCCAGGAACCGTTGATTTATCCGAACGTGTTTTTCTCTTCCACCAAAATTTTTGTGCAATTCTTCTTTGACATTATTAAATCGCCGATTGTTTGGTATCAGGAAATCGGGTTGGAAAAACAGCACTATGTTAAGTCAAACCTGATACCGGTTGCCTTTTTGGTCTTATTTTCATTATGGCTGGGCGTGTATCTGCGTTTGTGGATTATGCGAAAATTCGGCTACAAGAAAGACATTGAACATCCTCGATACGGAACAAAAGTTTCCGCGGCTATTTTTGTTGCCGTGGCTTATGGCGTAATTCCGGCGACAATCATTGCCGGCTTTATGATTTGGATGTATACGACCAAAGTAATGAACATCGGATTCTTTGGATTGGTGATAAACAGTTTTCTGTATTATTCGTTGTATGTTTTGCTGGCAAATGCCATTTCCAGAGTTTTGTTTGCTCCGTATAATGAAAAATGGCGTTTGGTAAATGTCAGCACGGATAAGGCAAAACGGGTAACCGCGGCTTTGTATTTTACGGCAGTTATTATCGGTGTCGGTGCGTTTTTTGAACACGTCGCCGTTGCGGCAAATTATTCTCTGGAATTAATTTCGTTTATCAGTGCTTTGTCTTCCGGCGGTAAAGGCTTTTGTATCGTCTTGATATTAAAGAGATTGCTGTGGGATGACGTGGCAGCTCCGGAAGAAACGGAAGAAGGAGTAGAGGTTGAGGATGACGAAGAAATAAGTTCTTCATTTAAAGTAATTTTCTTCACGTCGCTGTTTTCTTTAGGCGTATTTGCTTTGGCAATTTTCGGTTATCCGAAATTATCGTCATTTATTTTCAATCGGGTAATATTATCGGTTTTGATTATCGGTGTTTTTCTCATTATTCGCAAAACATTTAATGAAGCCATTCACCGTCTGTTGCTGCTGCGTTTCTGGGTAAGAACATTTAAACTTCGCCGCCGTTTGATAAGCAGATTGGACTTTTGGTCAAGCCTTGTCGTCGATCCTCTTTTGGGTTTCGGTGCCATTTTCAGTATTCTGAGTATCTGGGGCGTTTCGACGGATTTGCTGATACAAAGCATTAAGAAAATATTCTTAGGCTTTAAAATCGGCGGGGTCGAGGTTTCTTTGCTGTCCATCATTATCGGTATCATAGCTTTCTTTATTGCAATTACGTTGGTAAAAGCCCTCCGTGTCCGCCTGATGAATAATGTTTTGAATAAAATAGCGATAGATGACGGAATCAAACATTCTTTGGATGCCGGATTTGGTTTCTTGGGTTATGTCATCTCGTTCCTTTTGGCAATAGCGATTATGGGCGGAAACTTAACAAATCTTGCTTTGGTAGCCGGTGCTTTGTCAGTCGGTATCGGTCTCGGACTTCAAAATGTGGTAAACAACTTTGTGTCCGGAATTATCCTCTTGTTTGAACGTCCGATAAAAGTAGGCGATTGGGTTATTATCAACGGGGAAGAAGGCCGGGTAAAACAGATTAATATCCGTTCAACGGAAGTGGAAACCTTCAGAAAGGCAAGTGTGATTATTCCGAACGCCAATCTGTTATCGACAACGGTAACCAACTTAACCCATAGCAATAACACGGCCCGTCTTGCCGTAACGGTGGGAGTCGCCTATGGTTCGGATACGCGTTTGGTCGAAAAAATTCTCCTTGAGTGTGCCAATGCCCACAAAAGAGTTCAGAAAAAACCGGAACCTTATGTTGTATTCAAAGATTTCGGGGCAAGCAGTCTGGATTTTGAACTTCGTTGCTATACGACGGATATTTGGAACGGCTGGTCAATTCCGAGTGATTTGCGTTATGAGATTAACCGCCGCTTTGCGGAAGAAGGTATTGAGATACCGTTTCCTCAGATGGTTATCCATTCCGGCGATAAAGTTGCGGATAAAAGTCAATTTTATGCTCTTAAACGTCAAAACACTCTTGCAAAAAAAACAAAAGATGATACAAATCAAAACTGATTTGCAAAAAGCCGGTTTAGCTCAGTTGGTAGAGCAACGCATTCGTAATGCGTGGGTCGAGTGTTCAAGTCACTTAACCGGCACCATTGAAAAATCCTCCTTCGGGAGGTTTTTTTATAACCGGAGTAAAGGAGACACAAATGCTTCCGCCTTTAGAAGAATTTTATCCGATTCTGATAGGGACTTATATCCGCTATCAAACGGCAGGAACCTTGGTCAATGCCCAAGACGAAGGCAAAACGGAAATTCCGGCAACCAAATTCAAAATTGCTCCGGAATATTATGAACAGCTGAAAAATTGCGAAATCCAGTCTTCTTTGATTGGTTTGAATCTGGAATATGACGAAACATCCTCTATCTTAACCAGCCGTCCGACGCCGTATTTTGTGGAACAATACGAAAATAAGATTATGCGGGAAGTGGCTCTCAAACAAAATGCGGAAAATGAAGGCCGCTATGCAAAGTTTATTGAACTTCTGAAATAATGATAATCAGGTAAGTTTTTATGATACAGACAGATTTGCCCAAGCTGTTGTTGGAATGGTATGACAAACATGGAAGAGAACTGCCGTGGCGGATAAAAGGCGGAGCCCATCCCAACGCTTATGTGATTTTGGTATCTGAATTTATGTTGCAGCAGACCGGTGTTAAGACGGTAATTCCTTATTTTCATCGTTTTATGGAAAGGTTTCCGACGGTTAAGGATTTGGCTGAGGCACCGGAAGAAGAAGTTTATCTTTATTGGCAGGGATTGGGATATTATTCCCGTGCCCGGTCTTTGCATGCGACCGCCAAAATGATTGTAAATGAATTTGGCGGAAAGTTTCCGCAAGACAAGGAAAATGTTCTGAAACTTAAAGGTATCGGGGAATATACGGTTGCGAGCTTTCTGGCTTTGGCGTTTAATCAACCGGAAACCGTTATTGACGGAAACGTGATTCGGGTTATTTGCCGAATGTATGGTTTGACGGAGCCGGTACCGGAAATTATGGATACGATTCGCGAAAAAGCCCGAAAGTTGACAGATAAGCACAACCCGGCGGATTATGCTTCCGCAATTATGGATTTGGGAGCCATGGTTTGCACGCCGAAGAAACCGCAATGTTTATTGTGTCCGTGGCGGGAACATTGTCGGAGCAAAGACAATCCTGAGTTGGAAAGTATTCCGATCCGAACCAAACTACCTAAAAAGTATCGGGAAGGAAAAGTTTACCTGATACAAAATGATAAGGGCGAAATTTTTATCCGCAAAAGAAATGAGAAGGGGCTTCTTTCCGGACTTTATGAGTTTCCGTGGAGCGATGAAAGAGAGTTGTTTGCCGAATATAAACCTCAGAATACGGAATTGGAGGTTTCCCATGTCTTTACACATTTTAAATTAACTTTGAAAATTCATAAGGTTAAAAGTAATGTTGTGGATTTTGACGGGCAGTTTGCAGCTCTGTCTTCACTGGAGAAATATGCCTTTTCAACCTTGATGAAAAAGGTATATGAAAAAGCATATAGGAATAAAATCCTTGACATTTAAATTGTTTTTTGCTATATAAACCTTAATGCCACTTGCCGGCAGTGTATCTGAAATCCGCGAAAAAAGTATGAAAAAAGCATCTGAAATAGCAGTTATCACATTTAGAATAATAATTGCGGCACTGGGGCCGTTTGTTCGTATCGTTGGGGGAACTCTCGGCTTCCTTTTTGCCGTAATATGGCTAATCCTTTGGTTGGACAGAGAAGGGGATTGTGCAAGCAGCGGTAAGGTTTGGGATAGTGATGAAAACCGTTGCCGTGAAGATTGTTTAACTTGGAATTCAGTCAACGGATGTATTTATATAAATGAAGAATATCAGTTTTTATTTCAGGCTTGTGCGGATAAAACACCCGATTGCGATGAGGAAAAGCTGGATGCTTTGTTTGATGAACTCTGCAAAAAATATAAAGCTCCGAAGAATCTGGAATATGGATATTGTGATTTTGAATTTGAGTTGAAGAATTGTTTTAAATTAGAAGGAGATTGGGAATATCCTGAAGAGTGTTACCAAAAGCCTTAATGCCACTTGCCGGCAGTGTGTCTGAAATCCGCGAAAGCGGATTTTTTTTGTTTTAAATCGAAAGGAGAGAAATGATTAAATATTGGGCTTACGCAGCAATTGCCGGAATATTGTGCCTTTGGGCATATACTCTGGGAAAACAAGAATGTGAAACAGGACAAATAATTAAGGAAAAGAAGGAAATGGAATATGTGGTTAAGGAAAAATCTAAGATTTATGCTCGTCCTAATGCCGGTCGTGATAAGCTTCTTAAACTCATGTACGACGGAATGTTATAACACTTGTCCGATTTATCCGGTAGCGGGAAAATCCGTGGCACGGGAATTGTCCGGTTTGGACGAGGAACAATATTCCGATACTTGGGAATGGATAGGCCGGATTAACAAACTGCGGGAGGAATTAGATATATGTAATAAGATTGAAAAGAGGCTTTGAAAGATTATCTGAGTCAGGGGAACACAATTTTTTATACAGGAGGGGAAAATGAAAAAAATTTGTTTCTGTTTGACTTTGTTGTTTTTTCTGTTTGCCTGTGCAACACAGCAGAAATATGACAATAAGCTTCAAGGTTTTGTCGGGAAGACGGAAGCTCAACTGGTAAAAAAATGGGGAAGACCGAGCAGCAGCAAGATTATGGATAACGGCAATAAGGTTCTTACCTATACCAAAGCCAATGACATTTATGTTCCGTCGGAGTTTTACCTGAACAATCCGGATATGCTTCCGGGACAGGAAACGGTTTATGCTCCGTTTACCAATGATTACGATTTTACTCCGTATGGTGAAACTTTCGGTTACAAAGCCGAACAAATCTGCCAGACGTCTTTCCTGATTCAAAACGGCTATGTTACCGCTTGGAAATGGAAAGGGAATAATTGCGTTGCTTATTAATATTTAAATTAAACGGCGAACGCGTAACCAAATGTTAACTTAAGTATGGTGCAATTTGAAAAACGACGTTAAAAGACACAGAGTCTTAATTAATTTAAGGTGTGAATTATGGGATTATTTTTGGATTTGCAAAATAAGTTGAAAAGCTCCGGCTTTTTAATCCTGTGTATTCTTCTGTTCTTTTATTTCAGTTTTTACACCATCAACGGCGAGCGTGGACTTCTCCGTTATATGTATTTAAGCAAGGAGATTGTCCACGCCCGTCAAATTGCCGAGCAATACAATGCCGAAAAAAAGAAACTGGAAGACAAAGTCCGCCTTCTTTCTTCCAATAGTCTGGATTTGGATATGTTGGAGGAACGGGCAAGGGTTGTGCTGAATTTTGCCGGAAATGATGAATTTGTCATTCTAGATACGGCGGAAAACGAATAAATTTTTGAAAATTACAAAAAAAACGGATTTATTTTTATCATAAAAACAAATAGATAGATTGGTTTAGGGATAACTATGCAAAAAAAGCTGTATTTTTGCATTTTTTTTTGTTATACGTTTAAAAAATTTTGTTTTAACGACCTGAATTTATGTACGTTGGATTTGTATAAATAGGCTTATAATATAGAAACACCTATGACTGATATTATCGAAAACGTGAGTTATGATGAAAAGCAGACGCTGTTTTCCAGTAAAGAAATCATCTTCCGCAGCCGGGGTCGGGCTAAAGTCTGGACAATCTCGTCTCAGGCTCAGATAATTTTTTGGGCATTTTTCTTTTTTATCAGCATTTGGAGTTTTTATTCTTATTACATTTACAATCGTTCCGGCAAGCTTATCCATAAAAAAGACATTGAACTGGTTGAAACCCGAGACGCTTATGTGGATTTAATGACGGATTTTGTTACCCTTCATAAAAATATCAGCGGAATGTTAAGTTCCGTAGACGGGGGCGTCAATAAGAAAAAAGTGAATAATTATAAGCAGCAGGCTTTGGTTCTTGAAGATAAAATCAAACAGATTACCAATGAAAAAGAGTGGATTAGTGATGAAAAAATCACGGAAAAAACCACATTGAGCGAAGCCATTCTGCAACGGGACATCGCTTCTTCGGAAAGGGATGAACTGAGAAAGCAGCTTGCTGTTTTGGAAGATACGATTAAAGAACTTAAAAATGCCGAAATGGAAGTCTTAAAAAAAGTGCAGACGATTGCCGATAAAGAAGTTTCCAAGGTAAAAAGTGCCTTTAACGTTATTAACGTCCCGCTGAAAAGAAAAGGGCTTTATTTTAATGCATTGGCTAACAGTAAAAAGGGCAGCAAGGGCGGATTGTATGTTCCTGACCGCAAACATGAAGTCCGCGATAAAAAGATAGATAAAAAAATTTCCAAGATTTTTGAAAGCGTGGATGATTTGGAATATTATCGGGAAGTGATTAAAACCGTTCCGATAGGTAAACCGGTATGGAGCTATTGGGTAACCTCCCAATACGGACGACGTTCCGATCCTTTCAATAAAAAGGCCGCCAGTCATAAAGGCGTGGATTTAGCCAGCCGCACGGGAAACAAAATCAAAGTCAAAGCCAAAGGCAAGGTTATCAAAGCCGGAATGGCCGGCGGATATGGAAATTTGGTCGTTATTGACCATGGAAACGGTTTCCAAACCAAATATGCACATCTGAATAAGATTTATGTTAAAAAAGGCGATTATTTGGAGTATGACGATACCATAGGCGAGGTTGGAACCACTGGGCGTTCAACCGGTCCGCATCTGCACTATGAAGTTATTTACATGGGAAAAGACGTTGATCCGATGCCGTTTATAAAAGCGAAAATATCTTAGGAGATAAGCTTATGAAGAATTTGAAACGTATGCTGTATTTAAAGTTTGCCCGGATGAATAAACAAAGTCCGAGTGTTCCCGTTCCGAGCATTATCAGTGAAAATACACAGGTAAAAGGGGATATTATCAGCAACGGAATTATCCATATTGATGGTCGCGTGGAAGGGGATGTTACCTGCGACGAACTGGTTATCGGTATTAAGGGAGCCGTTATCGGCTCTGTTAATGTAACCAATCTGCATTTGTATGGCGTTTTGCAGGGAAAAGCAACTGTTGATAAGCTTTTTGTTTCAAAAACGGCCAAACTTTTGGGCGATGCAACCCACAATTCCATTGCCATTGAGCCGGGAGCCTATATTGACGGGCATTGTATGCGGGCAGGAGCTCCGATACCTGCAGAACAATCCAAACCGGATTTGATGATTACGGATGCCTCCAAAAACAAAAAATAAAAGTTTTAAAAATGGTAAAGGAACGGAGCAATTAGGTGTTGTCTCCGTTCTTTTTTTTTTGTATAACTATGCCCATATAGAAGAAAAAGAGGATAATTGATGGCTAAAAAAAGCAAAAAATCAGATTTTATCAGTACCGGTTCCGTGGCACAAAACCGCCGGGCACATTTTGATTATCTGATTGAAAAAGTATATACGGCGGGGTTGGAATTGACCGGAACGGAGGTCAAATCTCTGCGTTTGGGACACGCCAATATTAATGATGCTTACGGCATAGAGAAGAATGAAGAGCTTTTCATGTCTAATATGTTTATTGCCGAATATGCTAATAAAGGCTATGCTTCCCATGCCGAAAAGAGAGATAGAAAACTCTTGCTGCGAAAAAAAGAGATTATTGAGATTATTAACGAACTGTCCCGAAAAGGATCAACTTTGGTTGCTATAAAATTGTTTTTTAACGATAAAGGCCGGGCTAAATTGGAAATAGGTTTGGGACGCGGTAAAAAAATCTATGATAAACGGGAAAGTATCAAAGAACGGGATTGGAACCGGGATAAAAAACGTATTTTGAGCGAAGCCAATCATTAAAAAGAAAGCCCCTCATTTGAGGGGCTTTTTATGATTATCCGTTCTGTTTTCGATTATTTATGATTTGCTGTGTAATCTGTGAAGATAACTCATCGCCTTTTTTCGGAGTAACGGTTTCTTTGACTTCTCCGGAAATTCGTTTTTCAGCAATCTTGTCGGCAATAACGGTACCGGAAACTTTACCTTTGTCGCCGTTCATTTCCCTTAAAGCTTTTCTTTCTTGAAGTTCTCTTTTGCGTTCGGCAATATGGGCACGGACATCAGACATTTTTTCTCCGCTCATTGCTTTTTCTTCTGTCTGTGTCGGTTCCTCTTTTTTGTCGCCGTCTTGTCCGTTTTTAGAAGTGTCTTCGTTTTTGCCGTCTCCGGCATTTCCGGCTTCCGGATTTTCGCGACCTTTACCTTCTTTCTGCTTGTTGGCTTCGACTTCCTGATTATGTTTGTTGATTTTTTCAACCAGTTCAGGAGACAAGCCTTTCATGCAGTCTAATGACAAGTCAATTGTTTTGTCTTTCGGTTCAAAACTCATGCCTTTCTCGAGGCAGGCGGCTACCAACAGAGAGGTCTGTTCCGGAGACATATGTTCTCCGATAGTAATGTAGTCATATTTATCAAACTGGGCGTCTTTGACGATTTTCTGATAAACGCTGAAATCTTGGGATTTAACCTTGCGGGTGTCGCCTTCTTCAAGGATTTCGCTTTCCTTACCCTCCGGAGAAGTTACCTTGTGGTATCCCGGAATTTCTTCGCCGTCGCGTTTGTTGTCATAAGCGTAATTGTTTTTCTGAGCCCATTCCGGCCAGGTTTCTTTTTTATTTTCGTTGTCTTTTTCTGTGCCTTCTTTTTCGTCGACGGTTAATCCTTTACCTTTATCTTTATCTTCGTTTTTATTTTCTTCTTCGGTATGTTCTGCTTTTTTAGCTAAATCGCCGTCTGTCAATTGTGCGACTTCAGCACCTTTTTTCCCGGCATTGTCTTTAGGCTGGGCAGCATAACCGCTTCTTTGATACCCGCTTTTTAAGCGGTCGCGGCCGGAGGGATCTTTCATCATGTAGTCTGTGGCTGAAATGTCATGAGAACTCAGCCATTCTACGAATTTCTCGTCCTGAAGTTCAGGTAATACGAGACCGGTATTGCTGTTGCTGGATTCTGTATGTTCTGGTAAAGCTTTGGTTTCTGACATAATCTTCACTCCGGTAAGGTTATTTTATTAAACTTAGTATATCCTAAAATGAATCTGTTTTCAATACATTTTTCGGAAATTCTGTCTAGTTTTAATTTTTTTGTAACAAATCTTTTTTCTTTCTTTTTTGTTTAAAGAAATTTTTCAGTATTTCCGAGCATTTGTCTTCCATAATTCCTCCGATAACCTGAGGTTTGTGGTAGCATGTTTCCGCTTCGTAAAAACGGACGCCGCTGGTAACGGCTCCGCCTTTTTTGTCAAAAGCTCCAAAATAAAGGGTTTCTATTCTGGCAAAGGAAATGGCCGCCGCACACATGGTGCAAGGTTCAAGCGTTACATACAAGTCCATTCCCCGCAGGCGGTTGGTTCCGAGTTTTTCGCACGCCCGGCGTATGGCGGAGATTTCGGCATGGGCAGTGGCATCCAGAACATGTTCGCTCAGATTATATGCCTCGCTGATGATTTCTCCTGTCTGCGGATTGACTACGACCGCCCCGATGGGAACTTCATCTTCTGCGGCGGCTTTTTGTGCCAATTCCAGACATCTTTGCATATAAGGGTTTTCGCTCATAAATATCCTTTGCATTTTTTCGAATTTATATTAAATTAACAGCAAAATTATAAGGAAAAATTAAAATGGCAGAAAGAATTGCAAAATTTATGGCTCGTTCCGGAGTTTGTTCCCGTCGGGATGCGGAAGAACTGATTCGCCAAAAGAGGGTAACCGTAAACGGAGAAATTGTCGAAACGCCGGCATTTAATGTGGAAGGAACCGAAAAAATCCTTTTAGACGGAGAAAAACTTCCTCAAATGGACGATACCCGCCTGTGGCTGTATTATAAACCGGTCGGCTTATTGACAACACATAAGGACACGCAAGACCGGCAAACGGTTTTTGCCAATCTTCCTGCCGGAATGCCCCGGGTTATCTCGGTCGGACGTCTGGATTTAAATTCCGAAGGCTTGCTGCTGTTGACGAATAACGGAGAGTTGTCCCGTAAGCTGGAACTGCCCGAAAATGGTTGGAGCCGTCGTTATAAAGTAAAAGTCCATGGTTTTCTGGATAAAAAGAAATTGGCGGCACTCAGTCAGGGAACAACCGTAGACGGTATCAATTACGGGCCGGTGAAAGTTGAAATTGAAACTGAAAAGGGAACGAATGCCTGGTTGATTGTAACCTTAAACGAAGGAAAAAACCGCGAAATCCGTAAATTGATGAAATCTGTCGGTTTGGATGTCGCCCGCCTGATTCGGCTTTCTTACGGACCGTTTCAGCTTGGCAGTTTGAAAAAAGGCGAGGTAAGGGAAGTTCATCAAAAAGTTTTGCGGGAACAGTTGGGAAGCAAATTCAAATTATGAGAATTATCGGCGGAAATTATCGGGGAAAAAAACTTTTCACTCCGGAAAACAATGATGTCCGTCCGACGGCAGACAGGGCAAGGGAGGCCGTGTTCAATATTTTGGCCTCAAAATTGGAAAACCGCTGGCCGGAATATAATTTGGTGGATGTTTTTTCCGGAACGGGAGCTTTTGCTTTGGAAGCTTTGTCCCGGGGAGTTAATTCTGTCTGCCTGATTGATAAAAATACAAAACTTTCCGCCAAAAACGTCAATCTTTTTCCTCAAGAGAAGGAACGTATACGACTAATAACGGCTGATGCTCTCCGTCTTCCTGCGGCACATCGCCGCTATAACCTGGCTTTTATGGACGCACCTTATCAAAAAGGACTGAGTTCTCTGGCGTTGAATGAACTTTGCGACAAAGGCTGGCTGGATAAAAAGGCTTTGTGCATTGTGGAAGTGGAAAAAACGGAAACGCTGAATGTTCCCGAAAGTTTTGAGATTCTGGACGAACGCGTTTACGGCTTGGCAAAATTCTTTTTTTTGCAGCTGAAAAATATTTAAAAATCTTGATAAATTTTAGGCGTTGGTGCTAATATTCCTCTCGTTTTAGGAGAATAAAATGTGTGGCACTGAAAATTTGACTTTACAAAAACAAATCAACGAAATTGATACGGAGTTGTATAACCTGCTTATGAAAAGAACCGAGCTGGTTAAACAACAGCCAGAAAACGCGGTTGAAAACACTCTGGGAAAAGAAGCCGCTATTATCAAAATGCTGCTGAAAAATCATAAAAGCGATTTTCCTGAATATGTGATTGCCAAAATCTGGCGTGAGATTTTAAGTGCCAGTGCCGGCTTGAAAGAAAAATTAAAAATATCGGTCTTTGCCAAAGACGATGATGATGCCCTGATTCGGATTATTCAGGAACATTTCGGCAGTTACATCGACTATGTTACCTATAATTCTTTTGGTGCCGTTATGAATGAACTCAGTTCTCATAATACTTGTCTGGCGGTTATTCCTTGTGATAATGCCGCTATCAACGCCAAACCTTGGTGGGCAGGCTTTTCCGCATCGGATACGGCAGACAGCCTGAGAATTGTTGCCAAACTTCCTTTCCTTCGCAATAAGGAAGACAAAGATTGTGAAGAGGCTTATGTTGTGGCTCTTTCTCCGACGGATCAAAGCGGGTCGGACATTAGTCTGGTAAATGTTGAAACTCACAAGGACATAAGTGCGTCCACCGTGGTAGAAAATTTGGAAAATTCCGGGTTTACGGAAGCAAAGGTTGTGCGTGTCGCCAATGTCGATGATGAAACTAAATTTTGCCTGGTTGAAGTAAACGGCTACATTACACCGGATAAATCTTGTGTCCGAAATGCCGAAAAGATAGAGATATTTAAAAAAATCAATATTGTCGGAACTTATGCCAAGCCGATAGTCTTATAATTTTTTTACCGGAATATTTTCAATTAAAACTTCCCCGGAATTAAAGTTTATCGGGGTGGTAATCGTATTGTACCGGTCATCTTTCCTGAGTTTGAAGGCTTTGTTGTTCAATAATATTTTAACGACAAAAGTCCCCTTCCTGTCGAGAAGATTATCTTTTTCCAATAAATCAAGCGTTTCAATAAAAGCTTTGGACGAAGTCATCAAATGCAGATTCGGTTCCAGTTTTTCATTAAAATACATATCGCCCCTGGCCACCATAAGCAGTGGATTCCAATTGACAATTAACCTCTTGATGTCAATCATTCCTCCCGAATGCAGCCATTCGTCAATGCTTTCCCGATAAGTTTCCGCAGTTTGGATTTTTCCGGCGACATTGGCATGGATGTAAATTCTGAAAATATCCTTATCCAAAGGCTGGTCGACAGAACTGTCTATATGGATGTTTTTGATGTTGATTGTGCTTTCGAAAAACGGGTTAAACTTGAGTCCGTCTTCCGAGTCTGTTTTTTGAACGGAAACATTGAAATATTCGGCAGACAACACATCCGTAATCTGAAAATTTTTTGCCGTCATATTCAATTCTTTGAGCCCGTTGTCATTAAATTGAAGTTTGGTTGTCAAATTCGGTGTGGAGAGATGGTAAATATTTAAACCTTTTTGAAAACTTTGTTCCGGACTGAAAGAAAGTTTAAGATTTTGGGAACTGAATAAGGACGAGCCTATTTTCAATTCCGGAATATGCCATTCATAATAATTTTTCCCATCCAACGAATAGATTTTTAATCCGTTGATTGTGAGAATGTTAAAAGGAGAAAAACGGTTGAAATTTAAGTTTTCATAAGAAAAATCATACCCCGTTTCCGTTATTGATTTTTCAAATTTGACAATTTCCTGTTTGAGAATGGAAATTGTGTAACCGCGGACAAACCAAAAAATCAGCAGCGATAAAGTGATAAATCCGCTGATGATGGCAGAAAGCACCACCGTTCCGTTTAAACGGAATTGGCTCTGCCGGACAGGAATTTTTTCTGGTTCATCATCAATAATCACGGCTGACCTACCTTTTATCCCAGCATATTACAGGTGTAAGGATAATTTTTAACAGTCTCTTCATTGAGTTCTCGGCATTTGGCTTCAATACGTTTTTCCAATTCGCTCATAAATTCTTTTTTATCCAGATTAGCCGGCATCGGTTCCATAAATTCAATAATAACCTTTCCCGGATACCGCATAAAAGAAGCTTTTGCCCAGAAAAATCCCGTATTTAACGCAACCGGAACCACCGGCACGTTTAAATTTTGAGCAATAAACAAAAGTCCCGGTTTATATCCTTTGACTGTTCCCGGCTTTACCCGTGTTCCTTCCGGAAAGATAATAATCGGGCGTCCGTTTTTAATCCTGTCTTTAGCTTCTTTGAGCATATTTTTCATTGCGGCACCTCCGGCAGAACGGTCGACCGGGATCATTCCGTAAAAATATTGAGCCCAGCCGAAAAGCGGGATATAAGTCAGTTCCTTCTTCAGGACAAACACCAGTTTCGTTATATAAGAAGAAAGACAGTAAGTTTCCAGAGCCGATTCGTGCTTTGAGGCATAAAGAACACCTTCTTGTTTCATATATTCTTTGCCCCGGATTTCAATCTGTAATCCGACAATGATTTTCAAACACCATAAAATAAACGGCATAAATCCGTAATTCCACATTTTAATCGTTGCTTTGCGGTTAAACAGCCCGACAACGGAGGTAACCGTGCAGCCCAATGCTAAAGTGGAATAAGCGATGATGTTAAAAATAAGCGAGCGTATGAAAATCATTTTACATTCCTGACAGTAAGTTGGTTTTTACATAAACAAACAGAAATTTGTTATATTCCGAAGCGACCAAAAGAAATGAACCGAAATTCTTCCACCATTTGGCCGAAACCTTCTCTGAATATACCGGATGAATAATGATTTTCAAGTTTTTATTCAAAGCCCGAAATTCCTGAACGCTTCTCGGCAGGTGGTAATTTGAGGTTACCAAACGAATGGAACGAATATTGTTCCGTTTAATCCAGTCTGTTGCTTCAATGGCGTTTTCGACCGTGTTTTGAGATTTGTCTTCAATTTCTATTTCCGGTTTTCCTGTCAGTTTAACGGCATTTAGTTTTTCAATGTCTTTTCTGGGAATGTCTTTTTGAACGCCGGAAATCAACAAACGGGGAGCCATTTCTTCATTGAGCAGTTTAACGGCGGCAGAAATCCTGTTGCGTCCGCCGGTAAGGGCAATAATGGCATCGGTTTTGGTCCGGTTGTCTGTTTGGTAGGTGTTGATTGTTCGGTTAAACAGGATAAAACCGGCAGCCCAGAAAATACACAAACAAATAATCAAATAACATACAGTTTTTTTCATCGGCTTACATCATTTTTTCTAAAGTGCGTTTAACGGTATAATAAGCCGTAACCATGGCTATGACGGCGGCAAAGGCCGGCAGGCTTAATATTTCCAGCCAGTCTCCGATAGAAAGGCGAGCCTCGCTGATGATACCGCCTTCAATTTGTTCCGAAAGGCGGGAAATCATAAAAATTGTCGGAACGGCAAGCATAATTCCGATAATTCCGCCGACAAATCCGAGCATGCCGATATGTTTGGCATATTGCTGGGCAATGTAAGCGTCTTTGGCTCCGAGCGTATGCAAAATTTCAATAATATATTGGTGCAGGCCGAGACTTGTCCGGGTGCTGTAAGTGATAGCCCCCGAGGTAACGGCAATTACCAAAACCAAAACAGTCAAAGCCAGCATTTTCAAACCGTCGGCAAATTTAATCAGCTTGTTGAGCCAGAGTTTGTGGTTGTCGAGCGTTGCCAAAGGAGAAGCCTCGGCCAGCTTTTCGGCCAGCTTGGCAAAATCCGGTTCGGCATCGGCTTTCAGTTTTACGTCAAGAATTCTCGGTATCGGAAGATTCTTTAAGTCAACACCGTCGCCCAGCCAAGGTTGAATAAGTTTTTGCAGCTGTTTGTCCGTTAACGGGGTAACACTTTCCACTTCCGGCAGAGATTGCAAAACTTCAAGAGCTTTCTGCTGGTGTTCCAGGGTGCCTTTTTGTGCTTTTTGCACATTGGCGTCGTTAACAGGCATAATCTGCACGGTTAGGGAACCGAGAATACTTTCGTTCCAGGTAACCAGCATGGAATTAATGGAAAGAACGCCGGCAAGCGTAACCGCAAAAAGAAATACGGCAATACAAATCATAACTTGAAGAAACAGGCTGGAACTGTCATCTTTCAACGGGAGTTCCTGTTTGCGGCTGATAAGATTTTTATTGCTCATGGCTGCCTCCCGCATTTCTGAGTGAAGAAGACGGATATAAAATCCTCAGGTTTCGGTTTTGCAAATGCAGGCACGGATAAGCAAAATCCGCAATCAGTTTTTCACTGTGCGTGGCGATAACAACGGTGGTGCCGAGTTTGTTGAGTTCAACGAAAAGTTTCATCAGTTTCGGAGCAATATCATTGTCGACGTTTCCTGTCGGTTCATCGGCCAAGAGCAGATCCGGACGGTTGATAACGGCTCTGGCAATGGCAATGCGTTGTTTTTCACCACCGGAAAGGGTAGCAGGCGTAGCTAAAATGTGCTTATCCAGTTCAACCCACTGCAAAAGTTCCGTTACGCGTTTTTTTACCTCGCGTTCGTCCATGCCGCAGACTCTTAACGGCAGGGCAACGTTGTCAAAAGCAGACAGGTGGTCGAGCAGGCGGAAATCCTGAAAGACAACGCCGATACGGCGGCGAAGCATGGACAAACTGTCCCGATTGGTAAAATTGACGTTTTTGCCGAAAACGCTGACAACGCCCCGGCTTGGCTTTTGAGCCAGATACATCATACTCAAAAGGGACGTCTTTCCGGCTCCGCTTTTCCCGGTCAAAAAGTGAAACGAACCTTTTTTAAGCGATAATTTTATATCGCTTAAAATCTCCGGCCCTTGTCCATAACGGATTCCGACATTTTGCATTTCAATAATTGAAGGTGTGGTCGTATTTTTCTGCAATTTGGCAACTCCTCAAAAAACTTCTCATACGATACAGCAATATTATATTTAATAAAATATTTTTTTTCTTTGATTAAATGGTTTTTATGCATATAGTGAAACAAAAGAGGTAAAAAATGCTTGTATCATGTCCAAAATGTAAAGTCAGCTATGCTATTGAGGCTGATAAAATACCGGAAAACGGTCGCAAACTCCGCTGTGCAAAATGTGGGGAAATCTGGGTATGTTATAAAACGGACTTGATTGATGCAGCAGCGGAACAAAAGTCTCCTCAAGAGGAAACAACTGTTTTTGAAAACACGGAAACTCCGTCTGTGGAAACAGAAACTGCGGCCGAAACCGCGAAACCTGATGAGACGGCGGAACAGCCTGCCGAACCGGAACCACCGGCTCCGGATGACATGAAAGAAATTTTTGCCCGCTTATCCCAACAAACGGAAAATATTTTTGCCGAAGAAAAAGCCCTGCCGATTCATGAACGTTTTTGGACCCGGGTAAAATTTGCTCTGGGACTGCATAAAACAGCTAACAAAGTTTATTTTGCAGGAACGTTTTTGCTGCTTTTTCTGTTGTTTATGTTTTATGTTCGCTTTGAGGTTGTCCGGCTGCTTCCGGGAATGGAAAGAATATACTCCGCGGTGGGAATTGTTTCCCGTATTCCGGGAGAAGGGCTGGAGTTTCAGAATGTCATCCGCAACGAATATGAAGAAGATTATGTCCGCAAGTTGGAAATTAAAGGTTTTTTGGCAAATACCAAATCCCAGACAATAGAAGTTCCGTCAATCAGGGTCGAGCTTTTGGATAAAGAAACGGAAAGGTTATACGAACAGGAACAAGATGCTCCGTTGAAACGACTGGGAGCCGGAAGCCGCATGGCTTTCCGCATAGTCATTACCAAACCGCATTTGATGACAAAATACATCTATTTGACTTTGGTTGATAAGAAGTAAGTTTTAGAGGAAAGATATATGAACAAAAGCCTCCCATTTGGGAGGCTTTTGTGTGATTAAGCTTTTTTAAGCATGACTTCCGGAGATTTTATGCCAAGCAGATTTAACAGCATTGCCAAAATGTCTCTCACCAGAGTTGCCAGACGTAAACGGGAAGCTGCGATTTCAGGGCTTTCGGCGTTCATAATGGATGAAACATTATAAAATGTACTGAAAGTCTGTGCCAGCGTATAAACATAATCGGACAGAATGCTCGGTTCTTTCGATTCGTGAGCCCTCATAACCGTATTGTTCAATTGGGCGATTTTCAAAGCCAGAGTACGTTCTTCCGGGTTAGTAATAATAACGTTTCCGGATTTGATATTTTCGGCCTTGCGGATAATGGAGTTAATCCGGGCGATGGCATATTGGATATACGGGCCGGTTTTTCCCTCAAATTTTGCAAAGTCTTCCAAGTCAAAAACATAGCCGGAAGCAATATTGTTTTTCAAATCCTGAAATTTGATGGCTCCGATGGCAATTTCAGAGACCAGATTTTCAATATAGGCGGCATTGTATTGTTTATCCGGTTCCGGCATGGATTCACGAACTTTATCTTTGGAAAGCTTAATTAAGTCTTCCAGATTCATAACACCGCCGTCCCTGGTTTTGAAAGGTTTTCCGTCCGCTCCGTTAACTGTTCCGAAACCGATATGCAGAAGGTTGACATTCGGAGCAATACCGAGTTTTTGAGCAACTTCGAAAACCTGTTCAAAGTGTAAGGATTGGCGTTTGTCTACCACATAAATAATTTCGTCGGCGTTCAAGTCGTCAACCCGCATTTTAATTGTGGCAATATCGGTAACCTGATAAGCAAACCCGCCGTCGCTTTTAACCAGGATAACCGGAGGTTTGGGTTTGTTCGTCTCTTCCAGGCGGATAATGGTTGCTCCGTCGTCAATTTCGGACAAGCCTTTGTCTGCGGCAATTTTAACAATATCGGAACTGGCTTGGTGAGCATCGCTTTCGCCCAGCCATAAGTCAAAATGAGCTTCCAGTTCGTCATAGTTTTTCTTAACGGCGTCAATGGAAACTTTGCGTAAATGCTGCCAAGCCTTGCGATATTCCGGATTGCCGTTTTGCAGTTCGGCGGTAATCACGCGGGCGGTTTCCTTAGCGGTTTCGTCTTCTTTGCAGCGAATATTGGCTTTTTTGTAAAAGGCGGAAATTTCTTCAATATTATAAGATTCTGCTTTGGAGAGGTTTCCGTCCTGATTAATGATTTCAGCCAGAATCATTCCCATCGGAGTTCCCCAGTCGCCAAAGTGAACGTCGGAAATAACCTCATTGCCGACAAAAGTTTCAATCCGACGGATAGATTCGCCGATAACTGCGGAACGTAAGTGTCCCACATGGAGAGATTTTGCCACATTCGGTCCCCCGAAATCCATAACGATTTTCTTTGGGCTGGCAACTTTTTCGCAGCCTTTGCGGTCATCTGCCGATAAGTTGTCAATAATCCGGCCGATGAAACTGTCGGTAAGGGAAATGTTGATGAAACCCGGTCCGTCGACGGAAACTTTTTCAATGTCGGCGTCTTGCTCCAGCCGGCTTGCGATTGCCTGGGCGATTTCCCGCGGATTTTTCTTTTCCTGTTTGGCCAGAGCCAACGCACCGTTGCATTGCAAGTCGCTCAAATCCGGTCGGTCGGAAACCTTAACGACGGCGAATTTCGGGTCTAAATTTAATTCCTGAAAGATTGTGTGTAATTTTTGGTTGATTGTTTTTTCGATTGATAAATCCATTTCAGAAGTTCCTCGTTATTTATTTAACGCATTTAAAATAAAAGTGGTTCGGGACAAACAGGCGGCAGGTAAACACGGTTTGTTTGACCGGTTCGGCATATCGTCCGGTGTCGTTGTTAATACATTCTTCATCGGCCAGTTTTTTGATTTGACCGTAATCCGTCCAGAGTTTGTTATAACAAACGGCGGGAGCATCGGGAAGGGATTCTCCCACATAAAGCTTGTCGAGATTTCTGACGCCGGCATCTCTGCGGCGGTCGATAAACGGCTCAAACTGGGAACAGGCGTTTATAAACAAAGTCAAAGCCAGCAGATTTGCAATTTTTACCCTAGACAATTTTTAAATCTCCATTACATTTAAGAAACTAAGAGTCATATATATATGAAGAAGAATAAAATGAAAAGTCAAAATATACCGGAAAATAAATATATTGGAGATGAAGCTTTTACCAAGCTCTTAAATCACTATAATTGCCCGACGCCGTTGTACCTGGTAAAAATGAAGTTTGCCGGGGCGATTTGCAGTCCGAATTTGGAACTTCGGCCGACTGATGTCATCTCTTCTTTTTGGGAACCGGGGCGGGAGCCGCGTTTGGAAACCAAAGATGAAGCGGACTTGTTCTTTAAGTTCTTTATGGGATTATGGGATGACGTTTTTGAACAGGTAAAAGCCAATAAAATCATTTTGGAAAAAGTGAAATGGAACGGCAGAGAGGAACTGACAAACTTGTGTTACCGCCGATTTAACGAGGTTGAACTTGGTTATGTCGAAGGGTTCTGGGGTGGAAAAGAGGATTTGAAAATCTCGGCCTATTTGGCGGAGATAATTGATTCTTTGAGCGAATTATCAAGTGTTTACAGTGTGTTGGCTAAAAAACTTGACAAGAGCGAAAATATGTCGGAGATTGCAAAAACCCTTGAACATACAGACAAAATGGTAAACAGGGCGATTGGTTTTATTATTGAAAATTCTGTTTTGCCGAGAATGGAAAGTCTGAAAAGGGTCGTACACTAACAAAATAAGGATACATACTATGGATTTGATGGAAGGCTTGTTAACCAGACGTTCAGTACGCAAGTATGAAACGGAAAGAAAAATTGACAAGGAAACAATCAAAGAAATAATCAAAGCCGCCCAATATGCACCGACGGCTCATAATAAACAGCCGTGGGAATTTCTGGTCGTTGACGACAAGGAAGTTTTGGAACATCTGCGTCATATTCAGCGTTGGACGTCTTTTGCCAAAGACGCCGCTTGTGTTGTTTTTGTCTGCGGAGATACGGAAAAGTCTTTCAGCCGCAATAAAGAAAACGAGAAGTGGACCTTTATCGATGTGGATTGTGCAATAGCAACGGAAAACCTGATGCTTGCCGCTTGGGCCAAAGGGATCGGCACCTGCTATTGCGGAGCCGCTCCGATGCAAAGGGTGGTAGACGATTTGAAAGAATATTTGCATCTGCCGGAAAATATTCGTCCGTTTGCGATTATTACCATGGGGTATCCGGCCGAAACTCCGAAACAGCCGGAAGGCAGATATAACCCGGATAAAATTCACTGGGGCAAATGGTAATAAAAAACCCTCCGTCAGGAGGGTTTTTTATTACCACGTCTTAGAAAATTTAATGAACAAAGGCAGCGGCAGCAACCGAGGCGAATTTAACTTTCTAAGTGGTATCAGAAGCAAAGCTCTGACCAAACTTAAGTATATACGGTATTTTCTTCCTCCTTCGGGCGGGGTTTGCATAACTGCATATTTAACTTGAAAAAAATCAATTTAGTGCTACATTAGCACCGATTAAAATAATGCCGGTACGGGGCGTTCCGTACATAAATATATTAAGGAAGGATAATAAATATGACTATTCGCGTCGGTATTAACGGTTTTGGACGTATCGGTCGTTTGGTATTTCGTGCGGCTCAGAAAAGAAATGACATCGAAATTGTCGGTATTAACGATTTGATTGATGTTGAATATATGGCTTATATGCTTCGCTATGATACAATGCACGGCCAGTTTGACGGCACAATCGAAGTTAAAGACGGCAAATTGGTTGTAAACGGCAAAGCCATCCGCGTAACTGCCGAAAAGAACCCTGCAGACTTGAAATGGAACGAAGTTGGTGCTGAATATGTGGTTGAATCCACAGGTTTGTTCCTGACAAAAGAAAAAGCTCAAGGCCACATTGACGCCGGTGCAAAATATGTTGTTATGTCTGCTCCTTCCAAAGACGATACTCCGATGTTCGTTTGCGGTGTAAATACAGATTCTTATGTTAAAGGCACACAGTTTGTTTCCAACGCTTCCTGCACAACAAACTGCTTGGCACCGATTGCTAAAGTTTTGAATGATGCTTTCGGCATTAAAGACGGTTTGATGACAACCGTTCACTCTACAACAGCTACTCAGAAAACCGTTGACGGTCCGTCTGCAAAAGACTGGAGAGGCGGTCGTGCCGCTGCCGGCAACATCATCCCTTCTTCAACGGGTGCTGCTAAAGCTGTTGGCAAAGTAATCCCTTCTTTGAACGGTAAATTGACAGGTATGTCTTTCCGCGTTCCGACATTGGACGTTTCCGTTGTTGACTTGACGGTTAACCTTGAAAAGCCTGCTTCTTATGAAGAAATCTGCAAAGCTATGAAAGCTGCTTCCGAAGGCGAATTGAAAGGCATTTTGGGCTACACTGAAGATCAGGTTGTTTCTTCTGACTTCTTGGGTGATGCCCGTACATCTATCTTTGACGCCAAAGCCGGTATTCCTTTGACATCTACTTTTGTTAAAGTTGTAAGCTGGTATGACAACGAATGGGGCTATTCTAACAAAGTTCTCGATCTCGTTGCCCACATGGCTAAAGTAAACGGATAGTTTGAATTTTCCCTGCTGTTTGGTTTTCGGCGGCTTAAGCTTTGCCGAAGGTCGGCAGCGGGGAATTTTTATTTAAGGATAAGTAAATGGAATATAAAACAATCAATGATTTGGGAAATTTGAACGGCAAAGTAGTTATGCTTCGTGCCGATTTGAATGTTCCTATGGATGAAAATTTTAACGTCACCAACACTGCCCGTATTGACCGCACGGTTCCGACCATTAAGGAACTGATGAACAAAGGGGCTAAAGTGGTTGTTGTTTCTCACTTCGGCCGTCCGGAAGGTAAAGGCGATATGAAAAACTCTCTTTCCCATATCGTAAAAGATTTGGAAAAATCCCTGGGCAAGAAAGTTGTTTTTGTTGATGATTGTATCGGCCCGAAAGTTGAAGAAGCCGTTAAATCTTTGCGGAATGACGAAATTCTCTTGCTCGAAAATCTTCGTTTTTATAATGAAGAAAAGAAAGGCGATGAAAAATTTGCCGAAGAACTGGTTAAACCGGTTGATGTTTATGTTTCCGATGCTTTCTCTACCGCACATCGTGCCCATGCTTCCATGGTTGCGGCAGCCAAACTGCGTCCGGCAGCTATGGGACTGTTAATGGCTGAAGAAGTAAACGCTCTGTCCAAAGGCTTGAATGATCCGAAACGCCCGTTAATGGCCATTGTCGGCGGTTCAAAAGTTTCTACAAAATTGGATTTGTTGAACAATTTGGTTAAAAAAGTTGATAAATTGGTTATTTCCGGCGGTATGGCTCATACCTTTATGAAAGCCAGCGGAATTGACACGGTCAACGAAGCTAACTCTTTGGTTCAAATGGATATGCTGGATACATCCAAAGAAATTATGAAAACGGCTAAGGAAAACAACTGTGAAATCATTTTGCCTCTGGATGTTGTTGTTTCTAAAGAATTCAAGGCCGATGCCGAACATAAAACCGTTGACTTGGAACATATTCCTGCCGAAGGTTGGATTTTGATGGATGTCGGTGCTAAAACCGTTGAATCTATCAATAAAAAACTGGAAGAATGCAAAACTTTGGTTTGGAACGGTCCGCTCGGTGTGTTTGAGTTGAAACCGTTTGACAATGCCACCAACAAAGTTGCCGAAAAAGCCGCTGTTTTGACCGGAGAAGGCCGTTTGATGACGGTTGCCGGCGGCGGAGATACGGTTTCCGCTCTGGAAAATGCCGGTGTGGCTAAGAAATTCTCTTATATTTCTACAGCCGGCGGTGCATTTTTGGAATGGATGGAAGGAAAAGAACTTCCGGGTGTTGTTGTTTTGAAAAAATAACAAATTCCGAATAATTGAAAAACCCCGTTGGCAGCAGCGGGGTTTTTTGTATAAATTCTTTACCGGTTTTTTACCAATCATCCATAAAATTAAAACAATAGTGTAAAATAATTTAGACTTAAAGCGGATATTTTTGTCAAATTATATTGTTTTTTTCGAAAAATATGCTAATATAAAAATAATTATATACAATTTCAGTAAAGGAATTTTGCAATGGCTGATGAAAAACCGATGAGATCATTTACATATTCAACTGCACATGTCGGTAGCAGCTATAGCCCGGAACAAGTCGGTAAGATGTTGTCCAACAGGGAAAAGAGAATTGAAAAAAATCTGGCTGAAATAAATGACCGTCTTCAGGGAGCTATGGATAACGGGGAAGACGTTAAAGCCATAGTCGCCGAAAAAAATGCGATAATAGCAGAACGAAATTCCTGCCAAAAACAAAAGGAAATGTACGAGGAAAATCCTCAGCTCTATTCCAATCTGTTTGCCATTGAACAAAATTCAAAAAAATCCGAACAAGACCTGTTAGAAGAACAAAATGGCGAAAAAGCCAAGGAACCGGATAGCCAAACCATGATTGCCAGGGGCGGCAACGGGGAAATGTGTCTGGCTGTTAAAATGCAGATGGAAGGCAGTCCGTTCAGTTTTGCTCTGCGGGACGGTAAAGTAACTTTCCCGGATTCAGAAGTTTCTCCTGAACAGATGAAAATGATTATGGACTTCCTGTGGCGGAGAGGTATCAGAGATTTTGATTTGCCTAAAGGGGCAGAGGTTGAGCCGAAAATTGCCGACAGCTTTAATAAAGCCAAAGAAAAATTCGATTCTGAAATGGTTGACCCGGGAATGGAAAACATTCAGGGTATATCCGGCCCCGGAGATGAAAATACACCGGAAGCTACGGATGAAGAGGCAATGCTGAGCCCTGCCGAACGTTGGGCAAGGGATAATCAGGAAACAAATCATTCGGAAATTTCTGCCGGAGAAGAAGGTATGGCCGGCAATAGCGGTACTTCCGGCGGTAACAGCAGTGGAAATACCGAAGGCGGAAGTTCTTCGGAAGGTAATGAAACTGAAAAAGAGCACAAAAGTTTCTTTACTAAAGTAAAAGAAGTTTTTGATGAGCCGGAATGTCAGAAAAAAGCCGAAGCCCATATTGAAGATATGTTGTCTAACGGTTTGCATAAACGCTCCGAATATTCTTATTTCAAACGTGCGGGAGCTTTGCGTTACGGAGATTTCGGCTGGACAGTTTACAGCAGCTATGCCAAAGGCAATGAAAATAACCTTAAATTAGACGGTAAACGGGATAAAGACGGTAATGTCAATTCAACTTTTGAATTCCGTTTATATGTCCGTCCGAATAAAGACGGCAAAGGGGTTGACGTCGGTTACGCTATGCCGAACGGTAAAACGGTCAGCAGCGATGTGGCGGATGAAGTGATAGCCATTCAAAAAGCTCAGGGTAACAGCCATGTCAGCTTAAAAAATATTCCGAATAATGATTTGGGCGAGTTTCGCAAAGCCTGCGGACGTGCTTTGGTCGTTCCTGTCGGTATTGGTTTGGACAGACGCAAAGTCAAACAAATGATGAAAGAAGCCGAAGAACGCGGCACAGAAGAAGAAATCCTGAAATATGGATATGAAATGGCTTTGCAGATGGAAAGAAATGCTTTGAAGAAGTCCAAAGGGGAAAAAGAACTCAAAGACATGAATACGAGTGATGCAAAATATGCGGCAGAGTTAAAAGCGGCATATGAATATACACCGTTCCGAAATCAGTATGAAGGTGTAATGCGTAAAGGTCTGGAAGGCGAAATTAAAGACGGAAAAGCTGAAAATGTAATTGCTGCAGCTAAAGCAGTTTCTAAAGTTTATGATCTTTATGAAAATAACGGCAACTGGGGAATGGCTGTCGCCGAAATGAGTAAAAACCTTCCAAGTATGGAGCGGGAAGCTGCTAATGCCACCGGCGAAAAAAAGAAGATGCTTCAAGACGAAATAGCAAAGATTAAAGCGGCAGAAAAAGAAATAGAGAAAAATCCGGCTGTCGGAAATAAGCCGATAAGAGAATTCAGCGGAGAGCAAATGGGAATGCTGTATAATGCAGTATCCATAGGCGGTCGGGATCAAGCTAAAAAGGATTTGGATGATGCTTTAAAGAAAAACCGTGAATTAGCCCCGGAAGAAAGAGAAAATCCAAATCAGATTATTCGTCGGATGGTTAGCGATGCTCATGATGAGGTAAGCGAAGTTTCCAATCGGCTGGAAGATAACGGTGTTAAGAGATTATATGTCCCGAAATTCGGAACCCCGACCTATGATTTTCCGATAAGACAGCAAAACAACACAAACACCAATACCAATACAAACGGTAGAAGGTCAACTCGTGGAGGGGGACATTCACGTTAAAATAACAAAAGCCTCTCTGTTGAGAGGCTTTTGTTATTTTAAAAAACCTCCCCGTAAAATGGGGAGGTTTTTCTATTGCATAAATCAGTGTTCTGATTAGTCAACCGGCTTAATATGCCAGATATTCTTGGCATAATCCATGACGGAGCGGTCGCTGGAGAAGTTTCCGATACGGGCCACATTCAGAATAGCCATTTTAGCCCATTTATTCTGATCAAGATAATCTTTTTCAGCCTGATGAATAGCGTTGGTAAAGGCTTCTAAATCAGCCAGAACAAAGTAATAATCTCTGTTCAGCAATTCTTCGTAAATGACCTTAAACAGCAAGACATAGTCTTTTTCGCAGAACATATTGGAGTTCAGGGCATTCATAATTCTTTTGATATAATCGGAATTCTCGTAATAAGCTTTCGGATTATAGCTGTTGTTGGTTCTCATTTCGTGAATTTGCTCTTCTCTCAACCCAAAGAGATAGAAGTTATCTTCGCCGACGGCCTCTCTGATTTCAATATTGGCACCGTCATACGTTCCGACGGTAAGAGCTCCGTTAAGGGCAAATTTCATATTGCCGGTTCCGCTGGCTTCAAACCCTGCGGTAGAACTTTGAACGCTGACATTGGCAGCCGGAATAAGATGTTCGGCGACCGAAACTTTGTAATCAGGAATAAAGACCACTTTCAACATTGTGTTGGCTCTCGGATCGTCATTAATAACCTGAGCGACATTGTTGATTAATTTAATGATTAATTTGGCAAAGTTATATGACGGAGCGGCCTTTCCGGCAAAGATATAAGTCTTCGGGGCAATCGGTTTGACACCGTCTTTGATAATGGCGAGATATTCGCCGATAACATGCAAAATCGTCATCAGTTGGCGTTTGTATTCGTGAATTCTCTTGGCATGGACAATAAACATGCTGTCCGTGTCCACAATAACGCCGGAAGCGTCAAAAATTCTCTTGGATAAACGGTCTTTGTTTTGTTTTTTGATGTCGATAAACTTTTTAATAAAGGTCTTATTGTCGACAAATTTTTCAATGCCTTCCAACAAGTCCAAATTAGTAACCCATTCATCGCCGATTGATTTTGTAATCAGGGCGGCTAGAGCCGTGTTGGCATGGAGCAGCCAGCGACGCGGGGTAATACCGTTGGTAACATTGGTAAATTTCTCCGGCCATAACTCGTAAAATTCCGGAACCAGAGAAGTTTTAATCAGTTCGGAGTGCAGTTTTGCCACGCCGTTGACGGAGAAAGAACCGACAATGGAAAGGTTGGCCATGCGGATAATCTGCTTGTCGCCTTCTCCGTAAACAATCGTAACCTTGTCCAATTTTGCCGTATCGTTGCCGAATTTTTCTCTGGCAAATTCGATAAAGCGGCGGTTGATTTCATAAATAATCTGCAAATGTCTCGGCAGCATTTGTGAAAACAGTCTGGCCGGCCAGGTTTCCAAAGCTTCCGGAAGCAAAGTATGGTTGGTGTAAGCAAATACTTTGGTTGTAATTTCCCAAGCGGTATCCCAGTCTTGGCCGTGAACATCCATTAACAAACGCATCATTTCCGGAATGGCGATTGCCGGGTGCGTGTCATTGAGCTGAATACAAACCATATCCGGCAGGCCTTTGAAGTCGTTGCTCTTTTCCAGATAACGGCGGATAATGTCCTGAATGGCACAGGAAACAAAGAAATATTGCTGTGTCAAACGAAGTTTCTTTCCGGATTCAACCGCATCGGACGGATATAAAACTTTTGAAACGGTTTCAGTCTGAATTTTTTCCTTAACGGCTTCAATATAACCGCCTTCGTTAAAGATGTTGATGTCTAACTCATCATCGGTTTTGGCGGAGAATAAACGCAGATAGTTGACGGATTTTCCGGCATAGCCGACAATCGGGAAGTCAAAAGGAACACCGTAAAGATGTTGGGTGTTCATCCAAACATAGCTTTTTTCGCCGTTGGCATTGGTAAAGGTTTCAACTTCGCCGAAAAGGGGAATTTTAACAGAACGGTCAGGACGGGAAAGCAGCCAAGGAGAATTTTCTCCCAGCCAACTGTCTGCCTGTTCAATCTGATAACCGTTTTCAAATTTCTGTTTAAATAAACCGAATTGATAGTTCAGGCCATAGCCGAACCCGGGAATTCCGAGGGAGGCCATTGAGTCCAAATAGCAGGCGGCAAGCCTTCCCAGACCGCCGTTACCCAAAGCCGGGTCATATTCGGCGTCAAAAATTTCTTCCAGAGAGAAATCCGGCATTCCGTCAATTTTAATGTTTTTGATAATGTCAAACAATCCGAGATTATGCAGATTGTTTTCAAGAGAACGCCCGATGAGATATTCCACGGAGAGATAGTAAATTCTCTTTGAGTTGGCTTTGTTGTATCGAGCCATGGTTTCATACATTTTATCCATGGCAAATTCGCGGACGGCAAGAGCAATGGCTTGTAAAGCCTCGTCTTTGTTGAGCTCGCTTGCCCGTTTACCGATAAAATATTTGATATAATGCTCGATAGACAGCTTGAGTCTGGCTTTGTCAATTTCGCTGATAATCGCAGAATCTTTATTACTCAATCTCATTCCCCTTTAATTTTAAACATACTATTTTATCCCAAACGCTAAATTAAATTGTTTGAAATATGGTTAATAATATATAACAATTTTTCAGATTTAATATATGTTATGAGAATTTTAAGAAATAAAGTTGCAAAATTCTCCGTAAGTTAATATACTTTGACCCAAAATTAAAAAAAATATAGAGGTGAGCTTTTATGAAAAAAACTTTTCTGTCGGTTCTGCTGATTGCTTCGGCACTTTCCGGGACGGCAAACGCCCAGAGTATATTTGAGGCATTGAGTTCAGCATATAACACTAATCCGACTTTACAGGCTCAGAGAGCCTATTTGAGAGCTGTGGACGAAAACGTGGCAATTGCAAAATCAGGATATCGTCCGAACGTTTATCTGCAGGGAAGCTATACGGACGCTGATGTTGACAGCAATATCGCTCCGAAAAATCAGGATAACACCAAAACTTCATTGGCAGCAAAAGTCAGTCAGCCGCTTTTTAACGGTTTTTCTACGGTAAACGGGGTTAAATCGGCCGACAGTTTGGTGCGTTCCGAGCAGAATAACCTGTATAACGTGGAGCAGCAGGTATTTTTGGAAGCCTCAACCGCATATTTGGATGTAGTTAAAAATACCGCCATCGTGGATTTGCAGAAAAATAACGAAAAACTGCTTAAAAAAAGATTGGATGAAACCAAGGAACGTTTTAACGTCGGTGAAGTAACCAGAACCGATGTGTCCCAAGCTCAGGCACGCTACTCCAAGGCCATTTCCGACCGCATCGCGTCTGAAGGCGATTTGGAAGCGTCCAAGGCTGTTTATACCAGAATTATCGGCGAAAATCCGGGAAAATTAAATTATCCTTCCGATATTCGGGAACTGCTGCCGAAGAATTTTAATGATGCTTTGGATTATACCCGTGTTAACAACTATTCGATTAAACGGGCAAAAGAACTCTTAAATTCAAAAACTTATGACGTGGCTGCCAATAACGGTTCCTTGCTGCCGACGGTAACTTTGGACGGAGAAGTTTCCAAGAACAAAACCTCCGGGGATATGTATGATGAAAATCCGGAAATAGATAATGTCCAGTGGGGCGTCAATATGAAGGTTCCTCTCTATTCTGCAGGGGAAACCAGAGCTAAAATCCGTCAAAGCAAATATCAAAAATGGCAGGCACAGGAACAGGTTATGGAAGCTGAAAGACAAGCTGTTTCCGATGTAACAAGTTCTTGGGAATATATGATGTCTAACAAGGCTAAAATAAAATCCATTAAAGATCAGGTTAAGGCCAATGAAGTCGCCCTTGACGGTGTTCAAAAAGAAGAGGCTCTGGGCAACCGGACTATCTTGGATGTTTTGGACGCTTATCAGGAGTTGTTGAACTCTAATGTTGAAGAGGTTAAGGCTCGCCGGGATTTCTATGTGTCAGGCATGAGTTTGCTGCTGTCTATGGGCAAATTGACTGCGGAAGAATTAAAATTGAATGTTGATTTGTATGACGCAAAGAAATATTATAAAGAAACTCGAGGAAAATGGTTGTCCTTGTCCGTTGATAAGTAATGATAACGAATAGGTAAAAGTATGGCAGAAGAAACTCAGGAAGATTTATCCATGGAAGACATCTTGTCCTCTATCCGCAATATATTGATAGAAGACAATGCTGACCAACAGGCTCATAAAAATGACGTGTCCGATGTTGAGGAGGATATGCCTGAGGCTCCTTTGCCGGAAGATATTGCTGCCTTTCCGGATATTGACATTCCCGATGTTTCCTCCAATGAGGATGAACCGTTGGACTTGGGAACGCTTGAACTGCCTGAGGTTGATGTTCCGTCCGTGGATGAAGAACCTCTGACTTTGGAGGATGACATTTTAGATTTGTCATCATCAATGATTATTGACGGAAAACCGCAGGAAAAGGCTCCAGTTGCCAATGTTGCCCTGACGCCGGAACCTGAAGTTTCAACTCCGGAACAGGAAGAAACAACGCTTGAGGCCCAACCGGAACTTGAAGAAGCCCAAGAGGAAGTTACCTTGGATGACATTGATTTTACGGCATCTCTGGCCGGCTTGGTTTCAGACGAGATTCAAGAGAACAATGCTGAAGAAATAAAAGAAGATGAGGAAATCTCTCTCCCAGAAATTTCTCTCCCTGAAATTGAAAATTTTGCAGAAGACGATGATAATGATCCGACTGACGGAGCATTGTTGGCAGCTGCGGCCAAACCGGAATTGGAAGCTGTTTTGGATGAACATGAAGTAACCGCGGAAGAACCGGTTGAAGAAACGCCGGCAATAGATGCTGATTTTTCGGAAACGGAAGACGCTGAACCAATCTTTGCCCCGGAAGAAAATGTCAGAAGAGAATTTGACGCCAACCAGATTTACGAAGAGGCATCAGAGCAGCCGGTTATTGAGGAAATCCCGGCAGAGGAAGAACCTTTGGTTGACAATGATACTTTAAATGAGATTCTCAACCTTCAATCTCAAGTTAAGGAAGCGGAATCGGAACCGAAGGTTGAAACGGTGTCGGAACCTGAGAAGGAAAGTGATGCGATAGATGTTTCCGCCAGCATCATCAGCAATTTTGCCAAAATGTTTGCTGACAAAAAAGAGGAACAACCTCAGCAGGAAATTTTGCCGCCGGCTGTCGAAAGTTCTAAAAATATTGATATGCCTTTGGCAATGTCTTTAGGCAGCGGAAACTTGACTTTGGAAGATATTGTCAAAGACACGGTCAGCCAAATCGTGGAAAAAAATCTGCAGTCCGTCAACCATATTGCAACGCAGGAAATCAGCCGCCAGACAAAAGCTTGGCTGGATGCTAATCTGCCAAAGCTGGTTGAAGCCGTTGTTAAGCAGGAAATTGAACGAGTGATGGTAAAGGTTGGTAGATAATCGTAATTCGATTACCGGCCTAAAACATTTTTGCCCCCAAACAATTTAAAGTTTGAGGGCATTTTGCGGTTTACAGCTCGCATTTTTGTGAGTATTATACGAAAAATTTTAAGCTTAAATACAAGGATATAAAACGAATGTTGGATAAAACTTATACCCCGAAAGATTTTGAAGAAAAGATTTATGCGGATTGGGAAATGTCCGGAGATTTCAAACCGGATATGCGTTCAAACAAAGATAATTTTGCCATAGTTATTCCGCCGCCGAACGTAACCGGTGTTTTGCATATGGGACACGCTTTGGACGATACGCTGCAGGATATTTTGGTTCGCTATAACCGTATGCTGGGCAAAAATGTTTTATGGCAGGTCGGAACGGATCACGCCGGTATCGCGACACAAATGGTTGTTGAAAGAAATCTGGCTAAAGAGGGGATTTCCCGTCATGATTTGGGACGTGAGAAATTCGTTGAAACCGTATGGAAATGGAAAGAAAAATCCGGCGGTACGATTACCAAACAGCTTCGCCGCCTGGGAGCTTCCTGCGATTGGTCGAGAGAGCGTTTTACCATGGACGAGGGGTTATCCCGTGCGGTTCGCAAAATCTTTGTCAACCTGTATAAAGACGGCTTGATTTATAAAGCGAAAAAACTGGTTAACTGGGATTCCAAATTTATGACCGCCGTTTCCGATTTGGAGGTTATTCAGAAAGAAACCGTCGGAAAAATGTATTATTACAAATATCCGATTGAAGGTTCTGAAAACGAATTTATCCATATTGCCACGACCCGTCCGGAAACCATGTTCGGCGATACGGCCGTAGCGGTAAGTGCGGAGAATGAAAAACTGAAACATTTAATCGGTAAAAATTGCATTATTCCGATTATCAACAGAAGTATTCCGATTATTGCCGACGAACACGCCGATCCGGAAAAAGGAACCGGTGCGGTTAAAATTACGCCGGCTCATGATTTTAATGACTTTGAAGTCGGCCGCCGCCATAATCTGCCGTTGATTAACATTTTGAATCCGGATGCGACACTGAATGAAAATACCCCGTTTGAGGGTATGAAAACTTTGGAAGCCAGAGAGAAAACCATTGCCAAACTTGAAGAACTCGGCTTTATGGAAAAAATTGAAGACCACCCGATGGTTATTCCTTACGGAGATCGTTCCGGTGTGATTATTGAACCTTTGATGACGGATCAATGGTTTGTTGACGCACCCGTTCTGGCCAAAGAAGCAATCAGAGCCGTTGAACAGGGCGAAATGGAGTTTGTTCCGAAGTCTTATGAAAAGACTTATTTTGAATGGATGAGAAACATTCAGCCGTGGTGTATTTCCCGTCAGCTTTGGTGGGGACATCAAATGCCGATTTGGTATGGACCGGACGGCGAAATTTTCTGTGAAGAAAATGAAACGGAAGCTAAAGAAGCTGCCGCCAAACATTATGGCAAAGAAGTCGAATTAACCAGAGAAACGGATGTTTTGGATACTTGGTTCTCTTCCGGATTATGGGCTTTTTCAACTTTGGGATGGCCTGATAAATCCGAATATCTGGATAAGTTTTATCCGACATCGGTTCTGGTTACCGGATTTGACATCATCTTCTTCTGGGTTGCCCGTATGATGATGATGAGTATGTATATGATGAAGAAGGTTCCGTTCAAAAAATGCTATATCCACGGTCTTGTTCGTGATGAAAAAGGGCAGAAAATGTCCAAATCCAAGGGCAACACGGTTGACCCGATGGAAACCATTGAAAAATATGGGGCAGATGCTTTGCGTTTCTTTATGGCAGCCATGGAAACTCAGGGACGCGACGTCAATATGTCGGAATCCCGTATTGCCGGATACCGTAACTTTGCCACTAAATTGTGGAACGCCGCTCGTTTCTGCGAGATGAACGAATGCAAGCCTGTTGCCGGTTTTGACGAGAACAGTGTCAAACTTCCGGTTAACAAGTGGATTGTTGCCAAAGCCAAACAGGCATCAAAAGAAGTAACCGAATACCTGAATGCTTATCGTTTCTCCGATGCCGCCAATGCGGTTTATCAGTTTGCATGGGGAACTTTCTGCGATTGGTATATTGAGTTAAGCAAACCGATTTTCTATGGCGAAAATGCCGAAGAAACCGTTGAAACCAGAGCAACCGCAGCTTGGGTCTTGGATAGAATTTTAATGATTTTGCATCCGTTTATGCCGTTTATTACAACGGAATTGTGGAACAATATCAGTGAACGTAATGTCAAATTAATCCATGCCCAATGGCCGTTAAACGAAAAGATTGACACGGAAGCTTTGGGAGAAATTGACTGGGCGGTTGATTTGATTTCTGCCGTTCGTTCTCTTCGTTCCGGCATGAACATTCCGGCCGGGGCAAAACTGACGATTTATCTGAAGGATGCCAATGCATCTTCTTTGGCTAATCTGCAAAACCTGAATAAGATGATTTGCACGCTGGCTCGTCTAGAGAAGATTGAAGCCTTCGGAGCCAAGCAGGAAATCAGCAAAGATATGGTTCAACAGGTGTTCAAAGAAGCCGTTATTCTGATGCCGTTAAAAGGCGTTGTTGATTTTGCGGCTGAAAAGGAACGCTTGTCCAAAGAGTTGGAAACACTGAACAAAAACTTGGAAGGCTATGCCCGCAAGCTGAGCAACCCAAGCTTTGTAGAGAGAGCACCGGCCGCAGTGGTTGAAGAAGAAAAACGCCGCCAGGCCGAAGCTTTGGAAAATAAAGCTAAAGTGGAAGAAGCTTTGGAAAGAATAGCCAACTTCTGATTTCTGAGCCTAAAAACACAAAAAGAGTGCTTCTGTTAAGAGGCACTCTTTTGCGATGGTGGTAAGGCTATCACTTTTGCGATGGTGGTAAGGCTATTACTTTTACGATAAACTTCATAAAATCGGCAATAAAAAACATTCCGATAAAGTTAAGATAAAGCTGAATAGCCGTTTCAATAACCGTTTCTTTGATTTCAGTTTGGTCGAAACCGGTAAACTCGGGAAGCTGTTTTCTGAAATGAAAAACATCATGGGTATTATAAAGTCCGAAAATCAGGGCAACAATACAAAAAGTAATGTGCATCTTTAAATATTCCGGAGAAAATATCCCTTTCAACCCTTCCAAAAGAGCAGATACAGCCACACAAGTAAACATGATGTGGAAAAGCTCTCTGTAACCGAGAAAATTTTTAACCTTCAATCCCCACCAGACGGAAAGCATAAAGATCGTAACCGCCAGAATACAACCGAAAACGACAGTTCCGACAGTATTGCGGGCAATTATCCAAACCAAGGGAACAGACATTGCCGTTGTCAGTAACAGAAACAGGATGATGCTGTTAAATTTTTTGCAAATCCTTTCTCTGAAAGACACGACAATACAGGGAATGATAAATGAAAACACGCTGACCGAGGCATACACGGCTTGATGTTCAGCTTTATTCGATATGAGCAAGCTGTATAAAATCATGGTGCACAGGGTTGTTAAAATCACTCCGCAAAATGTAATGGCAATTGCTGCAGTCAATAACTGAAATTGCTGTTTTTTGAATATAAACTGATATTTTTCCATAAAAAATATATAATAAATACGTAAATAACAAAGGTGTTGTAGCAAATAAAAGTAAGGAATGCAATATTTTTGTTTGGTTGCAAAAAAAGGCAGGAAATTTCCTGCCTTTTCGATTACCTTTTGAAACGAAAGTTATTCCGATGAACCGTTTATGGATGAACTTTCTCTGCCATCGGCGTCTGTAACGGGTCTAATGCCGGCAGAAGCAAAGTCGGCGGCAAATACAGCAATAAGTAACACCAATACACCTACATATTTTTTCATGTTTTTTTCCTTAGTTTTTGTTTCACACCAACATCAGGATAATCGGAAGAGATTAATATTCCATAAAAAAAGAGGGATGAAACATCACCCCTCTTAATCTTTTTCAGAAGAAAATTTATTTTTTCAAAATAGATTTTCCTGCAAATACGGCCATATCGCCCAATTCTTCTTCAATACGGATTAACTGGTTGTATTTAGCCATACGGTCTGTACGGGACATAGAACCTGTTTTAATCTGGCCGCAGTTTGTAGCAACGGCGATATCGGCGATTGTTGTGTCTTCTGTTTCGCCGGAACGGTGAGACAGAACAGCGGTATAACCTGCTCTGTGAGCCATATCAACGGCTTTCATGGTTTCAGTCAAAGAACCGATTTGGTTAACTTTAACCAGAATAGAGTTGGCAACGCCTTTTTCAATACCCATAGCCAAACGTTTCGGGTTGGTAACGAACAAATCGTCGCCGACGAGCTGAACTTTGTCTCCGATAGCGTCTGTCAACATTTTCCAGCCTTCCCAGTCATCTTCAGCCATACCGTCTTCAATAGAGAAGATAGGGAAACGAGCACACAAATCTTTGTAGAATTCAACCATCTGAGCATTGGTGTAAGATTTGCCTTCGCCCTTCATTTCATATTTGCCGTTTTCATAGAATTCGGAAGAAGCGGCGTCGATAGCCAAAACAACGTCTTCACCCGGTTTGTATCCGGCATCGGAAATAGACTTAACGATGAAAGACAAAGCTTCTTCGGCAGATTTAAGGTTAGGGGCAAAACCGCCTTCATCGCCGACGTTGGTGTTGTGTCCGGCAGCTTTGAGGTTTTTCTTCAAAGTATGGAAGATTTCGGCACCCATACGGACGGCTTCTTTAACAGAAGAAGCGGAAACCGGCATAATCATAAATTCTTGAATGTCGATTGGGTTGTCAGCATGCTGACCGCCGTTAACGATGTTCATCATCGGAACTGGCAAAGTGCGAGCCATTGTGCCGCCGAGATAACGATACAAAGGCAAACCGGCTTCTTCAGCCTGAGCTTTTGCAACAGCCATGGAAACGGCCAAAATGGCGTTTGCACCCAAACGGCCTTTGTTTTCGGTGCCGTCCAGATCAATCATTGTCTGGTCGATATCAATTTGGTCTTCAGCATCCAAACCGGCAAGAGCGTCATAAATTTCGTCATTAACATTGTTAACAGCTTTTTCAACGCCCTTACCCATATAGCGTTTTTTGTCGCCATCGCGTAATTCAACAGCTTCGTGAACACCTGTGGAAGCACCGGACGGAACGGCGGCACGGCCGAAAGCACCGGATTGCAGAACGACATCGGCTTCAACAGTCGGATTACCACGAGAATCTAAGATTTCTCTTGCGTGGATATCGATAATAGCACTCATTTTTTTCTCCTAATTAATTTACAAAATGAACTGCGTATAACTTGGTTTATTTTTGCCCGGATGTCAAGCGAAAGAAACATCTCATCAGACATTTTTTATTTGCACTTGCATATCTTCGGGGGAAAGAATACTATGGCAAAAAATGTATCATTAGGTCTTGTGGCAGTAATGGGAGCTATTAATTTAAGCTTGTAAGTTTAGGATTTGCTGATAAAATATATTCCGATAAATCAAGGGAGAAAAAAATGTTTTCAGACAAATGGCATCAACGTTTTATGGAAGTGGCCGAACTGGTTGCCACTTGGTCCAAAGATCCGTCAACCAAAACCGGGGCAATTGTGGTCGGTCCCGACCGCGAAATCAGAGCCACGGGGTATAACGGATTGGTTCGGGGCGTGGATGACAACCGCCCGGAGAGAATGGAACGTCCGACGAAATATGACTTTTTTGAGCATGCTGAACGTAATGCGATTTATAATGCCTGCCTGACCGGAACCTCATTAAAAGGTTGTGTGATGTATGCCACGCACGCACCTTGCACGGATTGTGCCCGGGCGATTATCCAGTCGGGAATAAAAATGGTGGTAACCCACGAAGTGCTGATTGACGAAAAAACTCCGCAAAACACCTGGCGGGACAAATTGGTTTATTCGCAGGAAATGTTTAAGGAAGCCGGGGTGGAATGTAAATACCTTCCGGCGAAAAAATAAATCCGTAAATTTGTCGGTTCAGCCCTTTAAAAGTCTTTTTACCTAATTATATACTAATAAAAATCAGCAAAACTAAAACTTTTGTGCTATGCGGCACGGTAAAGCATATAATTGGGAGATTGCGATGAAAGTTCTTATAGCAGATGACCACGCCTTGTTTCGGGACGGCTTAAGTATGCGTCTGGAACAAATAGACCCGAAGTCTGTCATTTTTCAAGCAGCGAATTTTACTCAGGCACTTAAAATCGTCAATGATGAAAAAAAACTGGATTTGGTTATTTTGGATTTGGATATGCCCGATATGCATTGGGAAGCCGGGGTGGAAGAAATTAAGAAAAAATCCGACGGAGCCCGCTTTGTGGTTATTTCCGCTTCCGAAGACGCCCGCTGCATTCGCAAAACTTTTGATGCCGGGGTCAGCGGTTATATCCCGAAACGTTCCGATCCTAAAATTCTGAATAGTGCTTTGCAGTTGATTTTGGATGGCGGAACTTATTTTCCGACATCTATTTTGGAAAATAATAATTCTTCGGCCGGAAATGTCTCAGAAAACAACAGTAAAGGCAAAGGAAAAACGCTGACTAACCGCCAGTCGGAGGTTTTGGGTTTTGTCGCCAAAGGAATGTCCAATAAGCAGATTGCTTATGAAATGGGCGTCAGCGAAGCAACGGTTAAACTGCACATCAACGCGTTGCTGCGTTCTTTGGGCGTAACCAATCGGACGCAAGCGGTGGTAACTGCCCAACAACAGGGAATAATTTAAGACAAAGCCCCTTTTTGAGGGGCTTAAATTTTACTTTTTAGGCTTAGAAAGAAATCCTGCGTAAACATGAAGTTGATAATAATTGGCCAGCTTTTGGATAAGTTTCCAGTTGACGGCTTCCCGTCCGATTTCCACATTGTCCAAATCTCTCTGCTTAATCTGCAAATCCATACAGACAATGGAAGAGTTTATTTTCCGCTTTTGGCGGATACGAAATAAGTGCATCCCCAAAGAGCGTTGAATAGCTTTACGGATAGATTTGTTTTCCGATTGATAGAAAAAATTAGTTTTAATTTTATGTTCAGTCATCATCTTTTCAAACTCCTTATTTTGTTTTGGTAAAACAAAACCGCCTTAAGAATTTAAGGCGGTGGAGCTGAAAAACTGTACACTAACAGTCCTGCTTCTTCGACCAAAGGCTTATACCGCAGACTCCACCGAAGGTGGATTATTTAGTGTAGGATGTTTTTCAGACACCGCAGTCCATCTCTGAACTGCAAAAAGGATGATAAAGCAAATAGATTAATTATTCAAGCCACAATCTTATAAGTGGCAGAGAGAAGCCAACGAGCGTTTCTGGGCACTCACTCTCCACAGCCAACTAATGCCCGTGCCGGCTCGGCACCGCCGGCCACCCAACAGGGAGTTAAGGCACTTACTCTCCACAGCTAACCGAGGCGATCAAACTGGCCCAGTTTGGCCCGTGGCCGCTGGCCACTAATGATAGGTGCGAAGTAAACCGGAAAGAATACCTTGAACTTTAACGCGGGAAGGGTGGAGATGCCGGGTTTCATACGCCTGATTGCAAGGAATGAGAAGAACTTCGCTTTTTTCTTTGCGGATGATTTTAAGGGTAGCTTCACAGTCGTCAACCAAGGCAACGACAATATCTCCGTTATTAGCCGATTCGGCCTTTTTGATAATAGCGGTATCTCCGTTGAGAATACCGGCTTCGACCATGGAATCTCCTTCAACGGTAAGGGCATAATACATCCCTTTGCTGACCATTTCAAACGGAACGGAAATGGTTTCCGTTTCATTGGCAATCGCTTCAATCGGCGTTCCCGCGGCAATTTTCCCGTAAAGCGGGATTTGGGCGGAACTGTTTTGAAGAGCAATTTCCCGCTTTTTCTCTTCCTCAATAATAGCCTTTGGTTTGAATTTCGGCATTTTTATCACTTCAAGAGCCCGGGCTTTGTGCGGAAGCTTGCGGATAAATTCCCTCTCAATCAATGCTTCGATAAGGGCGTGAATACCGGACTTTGACTTTAGCCCGACAGCTTCCTTCATTTCTTCAAACGACGGGGAACAGCCGGTTTCCTTGATGATTTTGTTGATAAACATCAAAAGCTTGTACTGTTTTTGTGTAAGCATGGCTGTCTCCATAAAAAAACTAGAACACTTAATATAAATGTTCTAGTTTAGTTCTGTTTCTTTGTCAACAGAAAAAGCTCACATCGTTTTAGCGGAATTAAGAGCCGAGCGAATAATTTTAGACACGGTGTCTCCTTGAGACCGCGTCGTTTTAGTGCTGCCTGTTCCGGCTTGGGCAAAACGGCGATTTAAATTTTGAACTTTCTGCCGATGTTCTTGCTTGCGTTCCGCCAAGGTTTTGCGAGTTTGATCGTTTTTCTCTACGGAAGCCAGATAGGTAACGGCCTGTTTTTGGGCCTGAGAACATGCAGCGGCAAGTTGAGCGTCTTTCCATTGGATGGTATTGTCTCGGAAAGAAGTCAAAGCCTTGTTTTGCAAGTATGAATTCTTGCTTGTGTATTTGGTAATAAAAGCTTCGCTGTTAATTTTTTCAAGACTTCCGGCATTTTTCAAAGCTGTAAAAGGAGCCGATGAATAAGGACCTTTGACATAACTGCGGGCAAACAGGGATAAAACCACCGGATGAATGTCTGAAAGCATAATCGGTGTTTTCTTTTTGTTTTTGGCGTCAGTAATCAAAGATTTTTGAAGGCGTCCGAAACACTCCGGCAAATAAATCTGGCAAAGAAAATCTTCCTGAGCCTGCGTAAACAATTCGCTTTGAGAGGCCGCCAAAGCTTTCCATTTGGCGTCATTAACCCTATAAACGTCAATAACCTGTCCTTTTTTGTTTTTGCCTTTTGTTTTGGTAACCGAAAGCTTGCCTTGTAAAGGCTTGTAAATATCATTTTGGTTGATGAATTTTATCAGTCGGCTGACATTGTACCCGTCAAGCTGGTTGATGCCGTGATAAGTACTTCCGGGCGAAATGGTTGCCGCCGGATTAGCCGAACCTTTGGTTTCTGTGGTGGAACTGAGCCAAGCCAGAGAACCGTTGCATTTATCATTGTAGTTTTTTTGTCCGAACATACTCAGGGAAGAAGCAAAAAGCAGGGCGGAAGCACCAAGAACTTTCAGTTCATCCACACGTGTACGCCAGACACTTTTTTGTCTGTCGTCTTTTTTCATTTTTTTTCTCCGTTTATTTCAACGGCAATATAACCTCTGTATGAAAGTTTGTCCAGATGGAATATGCATTTATTTGTTGAAAAAATTTTTGATACGTTTATAGTGCTTAGCAGAAATTTAACCGCATAATAATTGGAAATTGTTAAGATGACTGAAGAGACTAATATTCACCGTGAATCCAGATTGGCAAAACTGAAAACTTTGCAGGAAAAAGGATATAATCCGTATCCGTATAAATTTGTGCCGAATGCTTATGCTGCGGATTTGCAGGAAAAATATAAAGATTTGGAAGCCGGTGCCGACACTGAAGACCGCGTAACCGTTGCCGGCCGTGCCATGGCTGTCCGCAACAGCGGAATGTTTATTGATTTGAAGGACGTCAGCGGCAAAATTCAAGTTTTCTGCCATAAAAACCACTTGAACGAGGAAGAACTGGAACGCCTGAAATGTCTTGACGTCGGAGATATGGTCGGTGTCAGCGGTTATGTCCGCAGAACGCCGAGAGGCGAACTCTCCATTGCTGCCGAAAAATTTGACATTATCGCCAAGTCTTTGCAGCCGCTGCCGGAAAAATTCCACGGATTGACGGATGTTGAAGCCCGTTATCGCCAACGTTATGTTGACTTTATTATGAATGATGACAGCCGTGAAATTTTCAAAAAACGCTGCCAGATTACTTCCGCAATCAGACGTTATTTTGAAGAACATAACTTTTTGGAAGTTGAAACGCCGATGCTGCACCCGATTATGGGCGGTGCAAATGCCAAACCGTTTATTACGCACCATAATACCTTGGATACGGATTTGTATCTGCGTATTGCTCCGGAACTTTACCTGAAAAAACTGGTTGTCGGCGGCTTTGATCGTGTGTTTGAAATCGGACGTAACTTCCGCAACGAGGGAATTGACAAGAGCCATAACCCGGAATTTACCGCTTTGGAAGCTTATCAGGCTTATGCCGACTATAACGATATGGCTGAGTTAATTCCGTCATTGCTGGCTTATGTCGCCGAAAAAGTTCTGGGAACAACCGTTCTGAATGTTAACGGAGAAGAAATCGACCTCTCCAAACCTTTTGTTAAAAAATCCATGATTGAGCTGGTTAAAGAATATACCGGAGCCGACTTTATGACTGTTGATACGCTGGAAGAAGCCCAGGCCTTGGCTAAATCTGTCGGGGTAGATGCTTCTGACTGCATTTCCTGGGGAAAGGTTATTTCCGAAGTGTTCGACGAGAAAGTCGAAGCCAAACTCATTCAGCCGACATTGGTAATGGATATGCCGCGAGATATTTCTCCTTTGGCAAAAACGCACCGTTCCAATCCGCGTTTGGTTGAGCATTTTGACGCTTATGTTGCCGGAATGGAAATGGGATGTGCTTATTCCGAATTGTCCAATCCTCTGGAGCAGAGAGAACGCTTTGAAGCTCAAGGAGCCGATCGTGAAGCCGGAGATGACGAAGCCCAGATGATGGATGAAGACTTCATCAATGCTCTGGAAAACGGTTTTCCTCCGACCGGCGGAATGGGAATGGGTATCGACCGTTTGGCAATCTTGCTGACCGGTTCGGCAACTATTCGTGATGTAATTGCATTTCCGACCCTGCGTAAAAGAGATTAGCCTTGTCGGCAAAGAAAAAGCAGAAACAGAAAAAACACCGCCTCCGGCGGCAAATGAAGCCGTTTTTCAAAAATGGCAAGTATCTGTTTGCTGCTTTTTCTTTATTTTATTTGTTTTTGGTTTTTGGGCTTAACTCGGATATTTCCCGACCGGATGTCAAAACCAGTTTTCAGCAGAACCTTGAATATATTGCGGCAAGGGAAACTATCCCGGCCGAGTTGCTGAAATGTTATCCGACGGCAGGGGAGGCGGCTGTCGAGCAAGTGTCTGAAAAAGATGCCGAGTTTATTGCCCAGGCTCTTGATGTTGAAGAAGACGCAACCGATATTGTCTACCGTTTGTCTGAAAAAATGCGGGAAGATGTGTCAACCGTTTTGCCTGAGTGCCAATCGGAATTATTTGAAAAACTCCCGCAGATAAATCAAATTTCCGTTCCGGAGCCGGAAGAGGCGGAATATTCCGAATATGAAGAGGAATTGCCTCAGAATGTCATTGATGACTTTTGGGAAAAAGACCATACTCAGGAAGCCGGTTACCGGATTAACCTGAATCATAAAAACATTAAGGAAATTGAAGTTTTAGTAAAGCATAAGCCGGTTTATTTCGGAAGCAGGCCGCTGATTGCCGTGGTAATTGACGATATGGGAATTAACCGCAAAAGAACTAAAGACATCAGTTCCCTGCAAGCTCCGTTAACCTCTTCTTTTCTGACTTATGGACGCTCTTTGCACGAACAGGTTGACGAAGCCTTTGCCGCCGGACATGAGATTATGATACATGTTCCCATGGAGCCGAAAAAAGCGTCTAATCTGGCTCCGGATACCTTGACCGTGCAAATGGACGAAGCGGAAATCAAATCCGGATTAAATAGGATGTTATCTCTTTTTAACAATGTTAAAGGAATTAACAATCACATGGGCAGCCGCTTTACGGAAGACCGTGAGCGGATGGGATATGTAATGGATATCTTGAGCGAAAACAATCTGTTCTTTTTGGATTCAAAAACTTCTGCCCGTTCGGTGGGTAAAGATGTTGCCCGCCAAAACGGAGTCGACTATGTGCACCGCCATGTCTTTCTGGATAACGAAAATAAATTGGACTATATCATAAAACAACTGGAAATAACCGAAAAAATCGCAAAAAAGAACGGCTATGCCGTAGCTATCGGCCATCCGAAAAGCCAGACTTTTGAAGCTCTGAAATTATGGCTGCCGACGTTAGATGACAAAAATGTCCGTTTGGTGCATCTGAGTAAAATTGTGAACTTGTTGAATCCTCAGGAAAAATAAAATATTTTGACAAATTAGCCAAAATACTCTTGCAAAATAGAAAAAATGTGCTAAAGTTATCTTTAATATTTGATAGCTTTATAGATTTATTTTGAGTTTTTTTAACATATTTTTTTATTTTAAACTTAATCTTAGCTTATGAAAAAGGTTGTTTTTGCTGCTTTTATGGCAGTTGCGGTTTTACTGACTGCAAGTTGTGGAAAGACTTCCGGTACTAACGGAAGCAGTGTGGAAGAGACAGCGGTTCAGGGAACCAAGTACACAATCACCAAGGAGATTACCTCTGATAAAGCCAAGTATGGTGTAAAGGTCGGCAATACTCAGACGATTGAAAATTCCTACGAAAGTATGACCTATTTTCACGGATTTTTTATCGCGAATAATGTAAGCGATCTTGGAGGAACAATCTTATCTGAAAGAGTACTTTTGGATCCTAAAAACGGGAAAACTGTTATGACCAGCGATACGATAACCTACTGTGAAGAAGGTTATTTCATCGGGAAAACGAGAGACAAGACGGACGTCTATTTCCCGGAAACCGGAGTTGGATTCTACGCTTTGGATGGTTATGCCATATCCGGCAATGTTATTCTGGCGAAAGGATATGAAGATTGGGGAGCTTATACGACTTCCAATGACACAATCCTTGGTCCCCATTACAAGCAGATTATCTTGCTTGAAAAGGGAAAAGAACGACAGTATCTCATTCAAGAAGACGGTGTCTGGCTTAGATTAAACGCACAAGGGGAGGCAATAGCCCAAGTATCTGCCGCCGAAATGAAAAAGCTGAAGAAGCAAGGCGGATGGCAGAAAGATGCGGGAGCTTTTGTTTTGAAAAAGTAAAGCACTCTCTGAATCATAAAAGAAATCCCTGCAAGCTTCCGGCTTGTCAGGGATTTCTTTTATTGTATAAAACATAGTCAAATTATAGATATTTACTTGATTTTTATTTCGATTTTTAGAATATTCTTACCGTTTTCACGAGAATACATTATTGAATCTGCCATTTTTTTTGCAATAAATATGCCTAATCCCCCGATAGGACGTTCTTGGAGCGGTTGAAAAATATCAGGATCCCGATGTTCAATCGGGTTATACGGCTTGCCTTTATCCATGAACTTCAAGCTGTATGTGCCTTTGTATAATTCGGTTTTGATATGGACTTCTCCCCCATTTTCATAAGCGTATAAAGCAATATTTGAAAACAATTCTTCAGTAGCGACAATTATTTTTGTTCTGATGTCTTTGGAAATCTCTTTTTGCATCATGTCCTGCTCAATAAAATCCAAAACAATCCCAAGTTTTCTGACATCTGCTTCAATAGTCAGGGATTCTGAATCTTGTCCGCGATAATGGAATGCCAACATTGTGATATCATCAGATTGAGGCGAGTTTTGACTAAAGTCCTTGATGTCGGATATAATGGTGTTGATAAGTTCGGTCGGAGAACCGGAGTATTGTCGCAAAACATTTTGCAGGCGTTCTTCTCCGTAAAATTGTCTTTCATTGTTTTCCGCTTCGGTTATGCCGTCTGTATAGAGAAAAACGCAACTGTTGGGCAAGAGTTTTATTTTTTCGGTTTTATAAGAAGTTCCTTCTTTTACCCCTAAAATAAAATTTGGTTTTGGGGTGATTTTTTTGCATTTTTGATTGGCAATTAAAAAAGGCGGCAAATGTCCGGCGTTAACATATTCCATGACACCGGTTTTGAGGTTGATAATGGCTAAAAAGGCAGATACGAACATACACATACTGTTGCCTTCACATAATGCGTTGTTTACCTGTTCAAACAATTTAGCCACGGAAGAGGTGTGTTGTGCCGTATGTTTTATCACTTCTTTTGCTCGCATCATATATAATGCCGCGGAAATACCTTTCCCCGAAACATCGGCAATGACAATGGCAATTCGGTTTTTGCTCAAGAAGAAAAAGTCATAAAAATCTCCGCCGATTTGTTTTGCCGGAATCATCAAGGCATTCAGCTGAAATTCTTTTTGTTCCGGAAAATCAAGAGACAGGGCTGAGAGTTGAATTTTTTTTGCAATATCCAACTCGCTCAAAACTTTTTGTTTTTCGGAAATTTCCGCCTTTTCTTTATCAATATATGTCAGAAGGTTTGTCCGCATGTTATGAAAAGCGGTGGATAAGGTTCCTATTTCGTCATCAGAACATGTTTCTGATACAATTTCAGAGAAATCTCCTTTACCATATTGGGTCGCTATTTTGGCGATTTTTAACAATGGACGAATGGAATAATAACAAATTTTATTGATTAAAAGTAATAAGAGCAGTATGACGGCAATTACGGAAACAACAATCATAATCTGCAGATCATATACCGGTTTAAATAATTCTTTATAAGAAAAAATTAAACAAACCCCCCAATTAAGATGAGGTACCGGAGCATAAAAGGAAATAGTCGGCTCCGGATAAATAGATGAGTAGGGGAGCTGCATTTGCCCGGACTGTCCGGAAAGCACTTTTTTTCCGATTTGGGAAAGTTTTGGTAAATTTAAACGGGAGGCAAGCTCATAGATGGTTGTTTTTAAGTTTATTTCAGGGTCGGGATGGGTAATATACAATCCGGTCTTAGAAATTAATACCAGATTTCCCTCATCCTGAAAAGGTGATTGTTCAATATGTTGAAGAATATCCTGTAAACCAATGGAAATAGAAACCAGTCCGCTGAAAACGTTTTCTCCCTGAAATTTAAACGGCAGAATACAAGAAATAACCATCCTTTTATCTGGAGTAACGGGGCTGATGTAAGGTTCTGACCAAAAAATTTTTTCATCATTGTCAGCACCTTTCAATTGAGGATATATCCCGTAAAAATCATTGATTTTTTCTTTATTAAAGAAAAAAGATTTATCCTGAGCAAATGAGGAATATAATGTTCCTGAAGAGGAATTGGAAGAAGAAAAAGTATAAACTGCGGCATGAGATAAATCTAGACCTGAATTGTAAACGGTTTTAATTGTGGATTTAAGAGCAATTTCTATTGAGTTGCCATCATCTGCGTCAAGCTGTTGCAAAGTGTTTCTCAAACCTCTGACAGCTTGTTCCGTTTCCAAAACCAAATGGTTAATATTGCTAACGGCAGCGTGAATGGAATGAGCAGAATGTTCCAAAATCTGCTCTTCTATAATCATTTTAGAACGGGAAGAGACAATGCTTAAAAGCAACACCACGCCTAAAAGAACGCCGGCCAAAACACCGAGGCTCAATTTAAAAACCAGAGATTGCTTTCCAAACCACTTTTTACCGAAACAATTCATTAGGCTTTTTCAACAATATTTTGAAATCCTACAAGATCAAAAATTGATTTGTTAAAATCAGAAACATTAATAATCTTCATGATACCGCCGCAGGCCTTCATCATTTTTTCATAATATAAAAAGACTCTTAATCCGGAAGAGAAAATATATTCCACATCTTTCAAGTCAAAAATAAGTTCATTTACACCGGTTAAATCAATTGCTTTTTCCAGTTCCGGAGATGTGTTTGGGTCAAGCCAGCCGGCTAATGTACATACTAAAATTCCGTTTTGTCTTGTCTGCTCAATTTTGATTGTTATTTCTGGTTTCATTACTTACTCCTAATAGTGCAAACACAAATTAAAGGATATAACATCCTCTGTCAATAGTTTCGTATATTGTTCTCTAAGAGAAAAAAAGCACTTTTTCAGAGGAATTGTTTAGTGCTAATAGTTTCACAACGAATTTCAAAATTAAGAATAGAAAAAATCCCAACGATTGCATAAGCAATTATTGGGATTTTTACGGAATTAGGGGAGACAGTTTTACGCAAAGGTCTTGTTACCGTTTAAAAATTGTCATCTCTGACAATTTTCATGTCTTTTACCAAGTAAAGAGAAAAATATCTGTCAATCTGCGTTCCCGGACAAGTTATGACGTTTTTGGTTACCTGTTTTGTCACATCAAAACTTAGGATATCCTTATATTTATTCTGACACAAAATCGAGAGAGAATCAGCAATCTGTTTTCTTCTCATCGCAGCCAGACTGATATTTAATCTGTCTTTATGGCGAATTATTAATTCACATTCTTCAACGGTAGGATAACGCCATCCGTCTTTAATCTCAGCGGATGTTTTATGTACCGTAAAGTCTGATCCGGCATATTTCAGAAGCGTCATTTTCTCATCGGAATAAGATAGGATAATTCCTCTGACTTTTACGCCGGGTATGGCACGGTAATCAGGAAGAATATCACCCGTTGTATAAACGTATCCTCCAATAATCATATTTTGAGACGGGGCAATTCGAATTATTCCTTTACTAAACGACGTTATCGAAGGAAATTTGTTGTCCTCTTTCCCATCACTCTTTGCCTGAACTTCTTCAATATCATTGCCCGAAACAAAATTCAGAGAAGGGCGTTGATTGTCATCTTCCGATAAGTCGGATTTTAGCAAATCCGCTTTTATTTCATCGCCATTTTTATAAACGATGCTTAATGTGATATTTTTTATTTCCCCGGTCGCTATCCAGTTTGTAAAAATCTCCAGAGGAGACAACCCCAATCTCTGCACCATATCGTTTATCAACATAGTGTCAGTAAAATTTTTTTGTTCCATGTGTGTTTTAATTTTAGTTAATACTAATAACTCTTATGCTGAATGAAGCGGATGAAGCGGATTTTTCCGGTACTTCTCTCGTTATTGCGTTTTCCAGATTAAAAATGCTGGCTGTTAATTTTGAAGCGTCTTTGCTTTGATAAAAAAAGTCTTTTATTTTTTTCAAATTAATATGCAACTTTAGAAAGGCAGCCTGAAGAATATCTTTATAACAAAATATTACTTCACATTCTTCATAATATGGAAAGCGGCAGGAAGAGGGAAGTTTTTTCAAAGCCCGTCCATAACCGCAATGCTGTTCGCAAATATTCAGAAGCCACAGCAGATTATCACGTTGATCAAGAAGGATTCCGGCAAAAACAAAATGTTGTTTTTGTTTTGCCTCGCGAGATAAGGGAGATTTTCTTATAAAAACCTTGTTTCCCTGCAAATAGGCAAACATACCGCACCTGGTGGATAAGATGGTTTCAGGAGTAAGTTCAAATGAAGCGTCTGCTTCATCCCAACTTCCTTCAAAAAAATCATTTTTTCCGGTCGATACATCAACGGCAGGGGCTTGCTTCTCTGTGTCTTTCTGAGAAAATGCGTGGTCTGATACGGAAATTTCGGCAGAATCTGTAACAACACCATCATTTTGTTGTGAAACAATCGGAGCTGTAACACAAGAAACGGATGTTTTTGCAAAATTTGCATTTTGCACAATGTCAACCAAAGATAAAACGTTATCTTCCAACCAATTCAGTGTAAGAATACTGGGACAAACATTTAATCGCTTCATCATTAAAGCAATTAAATCAGAATTAGGCAAATTGTTGTTTTTCATACTAGTAATTTTGATAAAATAATTATACATAATGAACTTTGCTTTCAGAGGGAATACTCTAAATTTGTCCCCTTGTCAATCTCTTTGGGGATGACAAACTTGTTTATATTGGTGATTTGTATATCGGAAGTATAAGTATCTCGCCCGAAGCGATGTTGGAATTTAACCACTAAAAAAGCCCTCCTAAAGAGGGCTTTTTTAGTGGTGATCCCAACGAGATTCGAACTCGTATCGCCACCGTGAAAGGGTGGTGTCCTAACCATTAGACGATGGGACCATTTGTCAGAACAAGGGCATATATATATGGTATTTTTATTTCGGTCAAGCAAAAAATTACGAAAATAATATTTTTTTCTTGGTGCCATAAAAAAATAATGTTAAATCTTCTTGGAAAGAGGCAAACATGCATGATATTTGGAACCCTTGGCACGGATGTGTCAAAAAAAGCGAAGGCTGCCGCAACTGTTATATGTATTTTCTTGATAAACAAAGAAATCAGGATGGTCGGCGGATTTATAAAGTAAAAAACAATTTTGATTATCCCCTGCAAAAGAATAAAGACGGACGATATCGGGTTTTGAGCGGGGAACAGCTTCGTGTTTGCATGACATCGGACTTCTTTTTGCAAGAGGCGGATGAGTGGCGTCCCGATGCCTGGAAAATCATCGGGCAAAGACAGGATGTGATTTTCTTTTTGTTAACCAAACGTCCGGAACGGGTGGCACAATGCCTTCCTCACGATTGGGGCGATGGCTGGGAAAATGTCTTTTTTAATGTCAGTTGTGAGAAACAGGCGATGGCCGATGAGCGAATACCGATAATGTTGGGTTTACCGTTTAAACATAAAGGAATTATGGCGGCTCCTTTTATTGGGCCGGTCAGTATAAAGAAATATATTGGTAGCGGACAGATAGAGCAGGTAATTGCCGGGGGAGAGAATTATGACGGTTCCCGCTCACTGAATTATGAATGGGTAAAATTTTTGTATGAGGAATGTGTGGACGCGAATATTCGTTTTTGCTTTATTGAAACGGGAACATATTTTATTAAGGACGGAAAAACATATCATCTTCCCGATAAGCGTTTGCAAAGCGAAATGGCTTGGAAATCAGGATTGCAGTTTGCCGGAAAAGCATTGGAGTTTAACTTGGCACAACCGCCTCGGGATGATTTGTTCGGTAATTCTGTTTCATATCAAAAAGTCTGGCGGGAACAATGCAATACCTGTGGCAGCCGATTGATATGCAATGGCTGTTCGCAATGCGGAAACTGTGAAAAAGCAAGCGTTAAAACAACCCGGAAATAACGCCGTTTTTATCGACGTCAATTCTTTCTGCGGCCGGCTTTTTCGGCAGTCCCGGCATTGTCAAAATATTGCCGGACAAAGCAACGATAAATCCGGCACCGGCAGATAATCTGACATCTCTGACAGTCAGGGTATGCCCTTGCGGAGCACCCAAGAGCGATGCGTCGCCGGAGATGGAGTTTTGCGTTTTGGCAATGCAGACCGGAACGCCCGCGTATCCGTTGGCTTCAAATTCTTTCAGCTTGGAAAGGGCCATATCGGAAAATGCCACTTTTTCGGCCCGATAGATTTCTTTGGCAATGGTTTCTATTTTCTGTATCGGAGGCAAATCATATTCATATAACGGATGATAGAGGGAAGGGGATTCCGTTAGTCTAATGACAGCTTTCGCCAGTTCCTCAGCTCCTTTGCCGCCGTTCTCCCAAGCGGAAACAATAACGGCTTCGGCTCCTTGTCTTCGGCATAACTCTTGAAGAAGTTTAAGTTCAGCTTCACTGTCGGCAGAGAATTGATTAATGGCAACGACCGTCGGCAAATTAAATTTTTTCAAGTTTTGCAAATGAATTTCCAGGTTGGCAAAACCCCGTTCAAGAGCTGCTGTATCTTCCATGCCGAGGGCGTCTTTAGGCAAACCGCCGTGCATTTTTAAGGCACGCACGGTGGCGACGATAACGGCGGCGGAAGGTTTCAGCCCCGCAGTCGGGCATTTAATGTCCAAAAACTTTTCTGCTCCCAAATCGGCTCCGAAACCGGCTTCCGTAACCACATAATCAGCCAGACGCAAAGCGGTTTTTGTCGCAATGACGCTGTTACAGCCGTGGGCAATGTTGGCAAAAGGTCCTCCGTGAACCAGAACCGGCGTTTTTTCAAGAGTTTGAACAAGATTAGGTTTAATCGCATCCTTCAAAAGGGCGGCCATGGCTCCGTGAGCGTTTAATTGTCCGGCGGTAACATAACTGCCTTTGGTGTTTTTGCCGATAACGATGCGGGCAAGGCGTTGTTTTAAATCTTCAATATCTTCGGCAAGACAAAAAATCGCCATAATTTCGCTGGCAACACTGATGTCAAAATGGTCTGTTCTCGGAACGCCGTTTATTTCGCCGCCTTGGGCAACAGTAATTTCCCGAAGGGCTCGGTCATTCAAATCCAAGCAGCGATTCCAAAAAATACTCTTCGGGTCGATATCCAGTTCGTTGCCGTGTTTAATGTGATTGTCAATCAAAGCAGAAAGCAGATTATTGGCGGAAGTAATGGCGTGAATATCTCCGGTAAAATGCAGATTGATTTCTTCCATTGGCACGATTTGAGCATATCCGCCGCCGGTTGCCCCTCCTTTTATGCCGAAGCACGGTCCCAAAGACGGCTCGCGAAGAGCGGCAAGAACTTTTTTGTTCAAGCGTTTGAGGGCATCGGTCAAACCGATGGATATGGTGGATTTTCCTTCTCCGGCGGGAGTGGGGGTAACCGCAGTAACCAGAATCAGCTTTCCGTTCAGAGGCAAAGAGGATAATTCGCGAAGCTTTTCAAAAGAGATTTTGGCTTTATATTTTCCGTATAATTCCAAGTCGTCTTCGTCCAACCCGATATTTTTTCCAATTTCGGTAATCTTCTCGGGAATATTGTTTTGAGAAATTTGAATGTCGGAAAGCATAAAGCACCTCAGCGTAAATTAAAAAAACAGATGTTATTATATTCATAATTTTGCTTAAAAAAAGATAAATCTTGTCAGGCTCTTGACAAATGAAATTATAAGGTTAAGTATAAATGCGTTATTCATCTGATGGTGAATTTGGATAAAGGATAATAAATGTCTGTAAACGAGGTTAAATTTTCTGTTTTTTTCTGGTGGCACTGCTAGTGCCATATTTCCTCGTGTCTGAATTTACAATTTAAAAAATCTGTTTTTTATCACATCAATTTCTTAAAATGGAGATGAATAATGTCTTTTGAATATTCCGTAGAAAACTGCGGCCGTGTTAAAATGGCCGGAGGAACTTTTCAAACCTATTATGACCTGGCGGCTCCGATTTACGGAGTGGAAAATCCCGCTGCCGCCGAAATAATCGAAACTCACGATAATTTTCGCAATCTTCGCAACCGCCCGCCGTTTGATTTGCTGTTGGCTTTTTTTCCGGATGATTATAAAAATATTCAATATCGCCTGCGGGGAGCGGGAGCTTACCGCCATTTGCGGATGGATCAGGGACCGGGCGGAAATTTTACCCGCTTTGATGTCGGAACGCCGAAAAGACTGCATTTTGATATTACGGGAGAAAAAGGGTTTGCCATGCCGGAAGCCCTGATAAGCGAACAATTGGAACATTTTGGAAGTCAGCAGATTAAAACCGTTGCTTCCCAATTGCAAAACAGTTTTGAAAATAATGATTATAAAAGAACCGCCGCATTGGTAAATAAATTTACGGTTTTGGCCGAGAAGGAAGGATTAAAACTCCATACCGGAGAAAATGTCGGAAGTAAAAGCGGCTTTTTCTTTATTCGCCCGGCAGAAACAAATGTTACGGCCGGCTTCCCGATAGAGAAAATCCCGCAGCTGAGAGCAAAAATTGATGAAGCAGTCAATAAAACCTTTTCTTTGGCGGAATATGCAAGGGAAGACCTCCGTTCCGGAACAAATTTCGCCCGGGCAGTGGAACGTGCGGAGCAAAAATATGAAGAACGGGGCGGATGCGATTATACCGGCGAAGGATTGCTGTATTTTCAGCCGGATTGTTTTGTTGACAATCAGGGAAATATTGAAATTGAGAAAATCAATATGCCGGATGTCGGAATGTTCCTGACCATGCTTAACCGCCCGCAGAACAGCAGCCTGCAAAAAGTTGTCGATGCCAATCTGATGTTGAAAGACCGCCTGAAACAAACGGCGTCAAAATTTTTAACCAAGGATGAAATTGTTTTGGTAACCAGAGACGAAGTTATTGATCAACGTTCCGATACTTTGGAAATTCTGGAAATTAAAGCCTTGTCGGAGCTTTTGGAGAGTATTGGCAAAACGGTTAAAGTCAAGAAACTTTCCGAGCATGAGGAAATCAATAAAAACAGTGAAATCCTGCTGCTGAATGTCGATGGGAAACACAAAGATTTTGCCGGCTTTGCCGAGGATATTGTCCGTAGAGATATCCGCTGCTATCCGGAACCGACGGTTTGTTATTTTAAGGATAGGGCAAGCACGCTGCAAACCATGAAGATACCTCATAAATATATGGAACAGTTTATGCAGTTGATTAAACCGAAGGAAATTACATCCAGAAACGCGGAAAACATTTATAACCGTCTGCAATATGTTATGAAACGTTTCGGTATGGATGAAGATATTGTATATGCCAATATCAGCGGATATAGAATGCCGATTCCCGTGTTCAAATATTCTCTGCATAGTTTCGGACAGATATATAAAGCTTGTGAGAAAATAAAAATTCCAAATCAGGAAATTACATTGTCAAAGGTTCCGGTTCATCAGGACAATGCGGTGTTCTTCGGACAGGGAAAACCGAGGTTGTCGGCCTTCAGATTTATGTGTTGCAAGGAGCGTTGAAATGAAATTGTATAAAGAAATTCCTGAAAATAAAGTGTTGGAAACCGTTTTTAAGATATTGTCGAATACCCGAAGCTCTCTTGTAGTTTCCAAACTGGAAGATGAAAAAGACAATGTCCGTCCCGATGAAGAATATTTCAGGCTGTTGCAAAAACTGTTGGAAAACGGCGTGTCGGTAACACGTTATTATTTCGGAAGCCAACAGGGATTTGAGCGGGAAAAAAGAGATAATCCCGATGTGAAAAATATTTATGGCGGAGAGAAGGAAAGTTACCAACGGTTGATTGTTTCCGATGAAAAACAATCGATGAGCAAAATCGGAAACCAGTTTGTGTATAGTGAACATCCGTTATGGATAACAATGTTAAAAGGCTGCTTGCAGAAAGAAAGGGTTTCGGAATAATCCGAAACCCTTTCTTTTTTGTGTTTTGTTTTTCTCTTTAGCCGAGGAGTTCCTTTTTCACTTTTCGGCGGCGGAAGAAATTCTTAACGCCGTCGAGCCCGATTCTTTTGAAGAAGTCGTTCCAATCGATTTGGGACTGATTTTCCTTAAAGAAGGCCTGATATTTGGCATACCGCTCCGGTGTTGCGAAGTGCTCAAACCGGACACTGAAGGAAATTTCCGCGTTGGCGATGTCCCAGGCCCAGTCATACATTGTCTTTCCGTCAATATGTCCGCACATATATCCGTTGAGTTCGCGGCCGTCAGGTGTCAGATGATCCAGTAAGCCGAACACAATCTTGGTAATGTGGTCTCGGGTTTCCGGAACATCAAAGCAGAGTTTGCCTTGAGTAGTCAAAAACTTCCAACAGTCTTCCGACATAATGCCGTATTGGTCGCAGGCAGCGGAATATTTTTGGTATTCCTGGGGCAGAGCTTTCTGAACCGGAGTTGGTTCGTGTAAAACGGCCCCGCAGGAGATACGCTGAAGAGCGATTTCCAGAAGAACCCAGCCGGTGTAATTATCCTTTTTGTAAAGATATCCTCCGAATTCGGTCATGATGTTCATGTAGGTCGGGCAGATTCTCCAGCCGCGGATGTCTTGTCCGGTCGGATGCAGTATCCAGTCCAGTATTATAGAAACATGATGACTGTGATCCATTGCCGAGATTGCTGTTTCTGCAAGATTGGTGTAATCGGCGAGAAATTTAACAAATGCTGTTCTCATTTTTTATTGTCCGGTTTTAAAGAGACTGCATTCCTGTGGATGCTTCCGGAAACTCTTTTATGGATGAATAAATTTGGTAATAAAAAAGTATCGGGATATCGGAAATCAGTCTTTGCAAGCAAAACACGAACGAATTTTCCAATAATAAACCCAATATACGTAACTGAAAAACAACATAGCATAACAGAAGATAAAAATCAATAGTCTTTATCGATAAAATTGACAATTTTGTCTAAAATGTTTGTTTCATAAAAAAAGCCCCAAAATAAGGGGCTTTTCAATTTCTGCAGTTAAAGAATTAGTTATACGGAATAACTCTGGCACGGTCGCCGAACAAAACCATACATCTTTGTCCAGGGTTTAACAAAATGTCTGTTCCCTGAGAAACGGTAACGAGGTTTCCGTTGTCAAGTCTGACCACATATTCGTAACCACCCTGAGATGTTAAACCTTTCTGAGCGGCATTTCCTGCAATACCGCCGATAACGGCACCGCCGATGGCTCCGAGAATGTGTGCCGTGTCTCCGCCGCCGATAGTGGAACCGGCAACACCGCCGGCCGCACCGCCGATTAATGTTCCTGCGGCACTGTCGCTGGCAACTTGAATTTGTCTGACGGAAACGACTGTTCCGATTTGAGCCGTGCTGGCCTGTCCGATAGAGGAGGTGGCATATTGGTTGGCTCCGATATCGGATGTGCAGGCGTTAAAAATAAGGGTAATTGGCAAAATGAGCATAAGAAGAGATTTTCTCATTAATTTTCTCCGTTTGGGGTTAATTTTTCTGAGTATATAATTATACGTAGATTAATAATTGTCAATGCTAGACAATTAATTTGAAGTGATATATATTTCTAACGCTGTTTCATGGCAGTAACTGAATAAATAAGAATATCGAGGAATAAAAAATGTTAAAAAGAACAAAGATTGTAAGCCTTTTGGCGGCAGAACAACCGCAGGATAAAGTGCTGGTTAAAGGATGGGTCAGAACCCGCCGGGATTCTAAAGATTTTTCATTTGTTGAAATTAATGACGGTTCTTGTCTTAAAAATATTCAGGTTATTGCCAATTCGAATTTGAACAATTACGAAGACGTAAAAAAATTGACAACGGGCTCTTCCGTCGCCGTAACCGGTGCTTTGGTTGAATCCAAGGGCGGCAACCAAAAATATGAAATCGTTGCTGATGAAATCGAGATTTATGATTTTGCCGATGACGATTTTCCTTTGCAGAAGAAAAAACACACCGACGAATATCTCCGTTCCATTGCCCACTTGCGTCCGAGAACAAACAAGTACGGTGCGGCATTTCGTGTCCGTTCGGAATTGTCTTTTGCCATTCACAAGTTTTTTAATGAACGCGGATTCCGCTATGTTCATACGCCGTTGATTACCGGTTCCGACTGTGAAGGTGCCGGTGAAATGTTCCAGGTAACGACATTGGACTTGAATAATATTCCGAGAACAAAAGACGGTAAAATTGACTATTCCCAAGACTTTTTCGGCAAAGAGGCTCATTTGACCGTGTCCGGACAGCTCAACGGCGAAATGTATGCCATGGGTTTGGGAGATATTTATACTTTCGGGCCGACTTTCCGGGCTGAGAATTCCAATACTACCCGTCATGCTGCCGAATTTTGGATGATTGAACCGGAAATGGCTTTTGCCGACATTTATGATGATATGGACTTGGCTGAGGATATGGTTCGTTTTTGCGTTAAGCATATTATGGAACATTGTGCCGATGATTTGGAATTGTTTAATAAGTTTGTCGAACCGGGTCTGCTGGATAAATTAAACAATATTGTTGAAAACGGTTTTGCCCGCATTACATATGCCGAAGCCATCGATATTATGAAAAAATCCGGACATAAATTTGAATATGAACCGGAGTTCGGTATTGATATGCAGACGGAACACGAACGTTTTCTGGCTGAGAAACACTTCAAACGCCCGGTTATCGTCCGCGATTATCCGAAGGAAATCAAAGCCTTCTATATGCGTTTGAACGATGACGGCCGCACCGTTGCCGCCATGGATGTTTTGGTGCCGGGCATCGGCGAGCTTATCGGCGGTTCTCAACGTGAAGAACGGTACGATGTTTTGGTTCAAAAAATCAAAGAGATGGGCATGAAGGAGGAAGATTATGCCTGGTATTTGGATTCCCGCAAGTTCGGTTCTGTTCCTCACGCCGGATTTGGATTGGGTTTTGAACGGATGATGATGTTGGTAACCGGTATCGGCAACATCCGCGACGTTATTCCTTTTCCGAGAACGCCAAAGTCAATTAACTTCTGATAAGGATAAAAACATTGCAGAAATTATGGATTCTATTGAGTGCTTTTTTCTTGTTTTCGGTTTCTTCGCTGCAGGCGGAGGAAATTGTTTCCGAGAATGCCGCAGCGGAAGAAACGGCAGTTGAAACGCCGGTTTCCGAAGAGGCTGCTGCCGAAAGCGAAGTTTCGGAAAACTCTGCTGACGCGTCAACGCCCGAAATACCTGCCGCAAATGGGGCAATGGTAATAGACAATACCGATCAACCGGATAAAAACGAGCCGATAGAATTTGTGGATACGGAAGAAACGGTCGAGATTGATCCGGCTCTTCCGACCTGCGATGATTCGATTCTTTTGGCCAAAGTCTGGATGAACAGCAAATCTTTTATGGCGGCAAACCCGGGGACATCAGTGCTGGAAAAAAGAAATGAGGCCTTAATCAGCCGCAATTTGGATAAATTCAAAGAGATTGATGCCGGAAAAATAACCGCCAGAGATGATTTTGAAGTCGCCAGCCGCGTGGTAATGATTAAAATCAATAACGGTTTGGATAACAGTTTGCTGCGTTTGTGCAAAAGCACCAGCGAAGGCATAACGTCCAATGTTTATATATTGTTGTATCGGGAATATGGCGAAACAATCGTCGAAGTGATGAATCTTGTTCCGCTGTCGGCAGGTGAAAAATCATTTACCTTTAAATATTAAGCATAATTTTATCAACAGACGGTTGATTCTTTTTATAAATTATCATAATATTTCCAATTGCGGATATTGAATATCTGCAAACAATGCCCAGATAATTACAGGGTTGATGTTTGAAAGAAGGTATCAGAAAATAATGAGTCAGAATTCACATGCGGTAATTGTCAAAAACACAACGAATTTACCTCTTGTTGTTGAAGAGAACAGCTTATTCTCTTATCTTGAAAAAATAAAAAAATTTCCGATTTTAAGTGAAGAAGAAGAAATCAGACTGGTGGAGGAATTTCGCCGGCACGGCAGTCTTGAAGCGGCTCAGACGCTGGTTACGTCGCATTTGCGTTTGGCTGCAAAAATTGCCTTAACCTACCGTCGTTACGGGCTTCCTCTGGCGGATATTATTTCTGAGGCCAATATCGGTCTGATGCAGGCCGTTAAAAAGTTTGACTTGGAAAAGAAAGTTCGTTTGGCAACCTATGCCATTTGGTGGATAAAGGCTGCGGTTAATGATTATGTGCTTCGGTCTTGGTCTTTGGTCAAGATTGGAACCGTGGCTGCTCAGAAGAAATTGTTTTACAATTTAAGCCGGATAAAATCCCGTTTGGGACTGTATGACAATAAGGCAATGGAACCGGAAGTCGTTGAACAGATTGCCAAAGAGTTGGTTGTTGACAAACAAGATGTTATTGAAATGGATCAGCGTTTGGGCGGAGACAGCTCGTTAAATGTTGTTGCCGGAGATGACGGCACCATGGAAAAAATAGATTTTCTTGTTGACAAAAGACAAAATATAGAAGAAAATGCGTCCCGCAAACAAGAAAACAGCCTGAAACAAAAAATTTTATATCAGTGCTTGAGCCTTTTGAACGAACGGGAACAATATATTATAAAAAATCGTATGCTTTCGGATGCTCCCGTTACTTTGGAAGAAATCGGCGAAAAGTTTGCAATTAGCCGCGAACGGGTAAGGCAAATAGAAAAGAAAGCTTTTGATAAACTTTCTGAAAAAGTAAAGCTTGCTTTAGCTTCTGAAATGTGCTAATATACTAGAACAATAAACGGAGACAACAAAAGTGGTCAATTCTGAACAAATGCAGCCTGAAACGGCAGGCTTTATGTTTAAGGGAGAATTTTCCCCTTCTATTGACGTGTCTCCGATGCGTGAACATATTGCCGGGTTGTTGAAAATTGTTCGCGGGGATGAACCGGAAGAAGAAAATATTTTTGTTGCCCGCAAAGTTTTGACTAAAAGCAATCAAAGAAACTAATCGGTATAAAAAGAAAGCAACGTCCGCTTTGCGGCGTTTTTTTATGTCTGAATCTTGCAAATTTGTAAAAATCTGTAATGATGTCCCGAGAAAAGGATAAAAATGAGCAGCACTTTTGAAAATACCATATCCGTTTTGGCAAAGGCCGGAATTCCGTCGCCTCGTCTGGAAGCCAGAATATTGATTGCCGAGGCTTCGCGACAGGAGGCCGGAAATATCGGAACCGACAGTGTCTTAGATAAAGATCAGCAGGAAAAGCTTGAGGAAATGCTGTCGCTTCGTCTTCAGAATATGCCATTGGATAAAATTATCGGTTCAAAAGATTTTTATAAATACAGTTTTAACGTAACCTGCGATGTTTTGTCGCCTCGGCCGGATACGGAAGTTTTGGTTGAGGAGGCACTGCGTTTGTCATCGGCTTTTCAGAGCCCGTCTTTTCTGGATTTGGGAACCGGCTCGGGATGTATTCTTTTGTCTCTGTTGGGAGAGAGGAAAGACGCTCGGGGTGTCGGGGTGGACTGTTCTGAAAAAGCATTGGCAGTTGCCGCTTCGAATGCGGAAAAAATTGGAGTAAAAGAACAGGTGCGTTTTTGTCGGGCCAGTTGGTTTAATGAAGATTTCGGCAGTCTCTTTGCCAAACCGTTTGATTTGATAGTGTCAAATCCGCCGTATATTCCGACCGGGGATATTCCCGGATTGGAGGAAAATGTCCGCAAGTATGATCCTTTCGGGGCGTTGGACGGCGGGGAAGACGGATTGGATCATTATCGGCAGCTGGCAAAAGTAATTCCTCCATTGTTGAAAGAGACGGGATATGTTCTGCTTGAAATAGGAATAAGACAGGCGGAAGATGTGTGCAAAGTGTTTGAAAAAGCAGGATTAAAAACGGAAAAAGTACTTCGGGATTTATCCGGTATCGAAAGATGTATAATTCTTAAAAAATAATTTGCAATTATAATATTTATCTGTATGATACAGCCTGAAAGATGCTTCTGATTTTTGTTTTGCATCGTTTAGAGTTTTTTCAAAAAAAATAAAATTTGAATTTTTGATTTTCGGGGTTCTTTGCAGAGGCCCCTTGTTAACGATTATGGTATTAAAAATATGAAAAGAACAAACAATAAATTTCGTAATAACAATAATAATTATAACAATCAGGTTTATTCCCTTAATTATAAATTTGACAGTAACAGTATCGCCGGAAAATGCAGCGGGACGGCTCTTGATTTGATAAAGAGATATAATGAGTTGGCCAAAGATGCCCTGAATAATAATGATTATGTCAGTGCCGAAGTTTTTCGCCAATATGCGGAGCATTACCGTAAAATCGTTACCGAAATAAACGAGAAGAAAAATCAAAATCAAAAAAATAACAATCAAAGAAAAGACGGCTTCGCTCAGGAAAATGCCGTCAGCAATGACAATGCCGGAGAAAATGAGTCCGCCGCGGAAGAAACAGCGGAGGCAAAACCGGAAGAAGCTGTTCAAACGGAAACGACACCTGCCAAAAAAGAATTTAAAGTAATTGAAATTACGGAAGTTTCTGATAATGCCGAAAACAAAGAAACTTCAGCTTCCGAAGAGCAGCCTAAACCGAAAAGGACTTATCGTAAGAAAGTCGCTGCCGTATAATTCGTTTCTTTTGCCGAGAAATATTTTCTTTAGACAAAATATTGTTTGCAGTCTAAATAATATTTGACTATTTGAAAGAAATTTTTATTATAAAATTTAATATTAAGCTGTAAAAGCGGTGGTATATGAAAGTGTGTGTGGAGAGTAATTCTTTATCAAAACGACAGAGGTTTTGATAAAATGTGGCTGTTATATTGAAAGTATAAAAAGGGGATGTGTTGTGTACTTTATTATTGCGGGTGTGGTTATTGCTTTGGCTTGTACGGTAATTACGGTAAGAACGCTTGTCAGCTACAGTGATATCAGACTGCCCGGAAAATTAGTTATTGGTTTTATGGTGGCATACGGATGGTTTGCCCCGTTCATAATTGCCGGTGTAAAAAAGTATGCCCTTCTTTCTTCCGAAATATATAATCTTTTTGCTCCCGTAAGTTATTTTCTGTTCGGAACGGCATTCCTTTTGTTTTCTCTTTTGCTTTTCAGGGATGTTTTATGGTATTTGCTCTATGGCATAGTTCGGATTTTTGACCGAACCAATTGGGTGTTAAATCCTAAAAATTTGAATGTTCTCGGCAAGGTCAACCTGATAACCGTCGGTCTGACCATTGTACTTGCAGCTTATGCTTTTTATGAAGGGGTTAAAGAGCCGGAAATCAGAGATATTTACATTACTTCAAACCGGATTCATAAAAACGTTACCATGTTGCAGTTAACGGATTTGCACATTAACCGGACAACATCCGTGGATGATATTGATAAACTGGTAAACAGGGTAAATTCTCTCCGACCGGATTTTATCGTTCTGACCGGAGACATCGTTGACGACAAGGTTGATGTCCTGACTGCTCAAACCAATGCACTGGCAAAACTGAAAGCTCCTTACGGAGTCTATATTTCTTTCGGTAATCACGAGTTGTATAACGGGATTGCTTCCTGGCAGAAACGTTTTGAGGAAATGGGCTTCCATTTGTTATTTAACAAAGGCCTGCCTGTGGGCGACACCAATATTTATTTGGCCGGAATTCCGGACAGCCATACTGCAAGTATGAGCCCGATGTTAAACGTCAATTTTTATAAGGCGTTAAAAGGCAGCAAGAAAACCCAGTATAAGGTCTTAATGTCGCATACGCCGGATTTTGTGGACTATCTGAGCAGCCGCATTATTGATTTGCAGCTTTCCGGACATACACACGGCGGACAGATATTCCCGTTCCACCTGTTGGTTAAAAAGGCCAACAAATATCTGGCCGGTTTGTATGATGTTCGAGGTTTGAAACTTTATGTTTCCAGGGGTGTCGGGTCTTGGGGGCCGCCGATGCGGCTGTTTGCCCCTGCGGAAATTACTTTGATTTCCCTGTTGCCGGAAGACTAAAAAATATCGCAGGATAAACTTGATTTAACAGTATCCCTCTCACTATATATTAGATAGAATGACGAATATATAGTGAGGTGGTCGAACATGGATTTTGAAAAGTTAACCAGTAAATCAAAAGAGATAATACAAGAGGTTATCAATCAGGCGGCTAAAGGCAAACACCAGTATATTTCCCCTGAACATTTGCTGAAAGTGCTTATTGATGACAAATCCGGCGTCATTACCGATTTGATTTTGAAATCGGGCGGCAGTGTTTCTGAAATCCGCCGCGAAGTGGACAATGCTTTGGCCAAAATTCCCGAAGTTATGGGACAATCCGTTCAAAGCCTGATGTCTCAGGAATTTACCCGGGTTATGATGGAAGCCGAAAAGTTGGCGGATAAATCTGGAGACAAATTTGTAACGGCAGAACGCATCTTGCAAGCTTTGGCAATGACGGACGGAACCCCCGCTTATGAAATTTTGAAAAAAGCCGGAGTTAATCCTCAAAAACTCAATCAGGCCGTTAACGACTACCGGAAAGGAAAAATTGCCGATTCTGAAACCTCGGAAGATAATTTTGAGGCTTTGAAAAAATTTGCCATAGATATTACCGCCAAAGCCAAGGAAGGAAAATTGGATCCCGTCGTCGGCAGAGACCATGAAATCCGTCGGACAATTCAGGTATTGTCCCGCCGAACCAAAAATAATCCGGTGTTGATTGGCGAACCGGGCGTGGGAAAAACGGCAATTGTTGAAGGGTTGGCAATGCGTATTGTCAATAATGATGTGCCTGAAAGCCTGAAAGGCAAACAGCTTCTGGCTTTGGATATGGGGGCATTGATTGCTGGAGCCAAGTTCCGCGGCGAGTTTGAAGAAAGATTGAAAGCCGTGCTCAAAGATGTGGAAGCTTCTAACGGAAACATCATTTTGTTTATTGATGAAATGCACACGATTGTCGGAGCCGGAGCGAGCGAAGGTTCCATGGATGCTTCCAACCTCTTAAAACCGGCACTGGCAAGGGGAGAACTGCATTGTCTGGGAGCCACGACCCTGTCCGAATATAAAAAATATGTGGAAAAAGACGCGGCTCTGGCTCGGCGTTTCCAACCGGTATTTATTTCCGAACCGAGTGTGGAAGAAACCATTTCTATTCTGAGAGGAATTAAAGACAAGTTTGAACTGCACCATGGCGTCAGAATTTCAGATTCTGCGTTAATTGCTGCCGCAACCTTGTCTAACCGCTATATCAGCGACCGCTTTCTGCCGGATAAAGCGATTGACCTGATGGACGAGGCGGCAAGTTCGCTGCGAATGGCAATCGATTCCAAACCGGAAGAACTGGATGAACTGGATCGCCGTATTCTCCAATTGAAAATTGAGCGGGAAGCTCTGAAAAAAGAAAATGACGAACAGTCCAAATCCCGACTGGAATTAATCGGTTATGAAATTTCGGGATTGGAAGCCAAAGCCAAAAGCCTTGCCGATAAATGGCAGGAGGAAAAACAGGGGCTTGTGGATTTGACCAGTTTGAAAGACAAGTTGGATAAAGCCAAAATCGAAGTTGAAATCGCTAAACGCGACGGCCGGTATGAACGGGCGGGAGAACTGCAATACAGCGTTATTCCTGAATTGGAAGAACGTGTCAGAACAATTGAAGAAAAATCCCGGAATACCAAAGAAAAAAGCAATATCCGCGAAACCGTAACCGATGAAAACATTGCCAATGTCGTTTCCAAATGGACGGGTATTCCGGTTGATAAAATGCTGGAAGGAGAAAGGGAGAAACTTGTTCACATGGAAGACTTCCTCGGTAAGCGGGTTATCGGACAGAAAGAAGCAATTGCCGCGGTGGCTAATGCCGTCAGACGTTCCCGTGCCGGTATCAGCGACCATAATCAGCCGATAGGTTCGTTCCTGTTCTTGGGTCCGACCGGTGTCGGTAAAACGGAACTGAGCAAAGCATTGGCCGAGTTTCTGTTTAATGACGAAACGGCAATGCTGCGTGTTGATATGTCTGAATATATGGAAAAACACGCGGTAGCCCGTTTAATCGGTTCGCCTCCGGGATATGTCGGCTATGAGGAAGGCGGTGTTTTGACCGAAGCGGTTCGCCGCCGCCCGTATCAGGTTATTTTGTTTGATGAAGTGGAAAAAGCCCATCCCGATGTGTTTAACATTTTGCTTCAGGTTCTGGATGACGGACGTTTGACGGACGGAAAAGGTCGGACGGTCGACTTCAAAAACACCATTATCATCATGACTTCTAATCTGGGTTCGGATATTTTGGCCAATACCACCGGAGCGGATGATCCGAAAAAAGTAAAGGCCAAGGTAATGGATATTGTGAAGGCGTCGTTCCGTCCGGAATTTATCAACCGAATTGACGAGATAAGCCTGTTTCATAAACTGGATAAAAGCAATATTAAGGACATTGCAAAAATTCAGATTGCCAATATTGAAAAACGTTTGGCAGAACGCAACATCAAATTGCATGTCAACGATGCGGCCTTTATCTGGATTGTCAACAACGGGTATGATCCGGTTTACGGTGCCCGCCCGTTGAAACGTCTGCTGAAAACCCAGATTGAAAACAAACTGGCAATGAAGATACTTGACGGAGAAATCGGAGACAACGATACCGCCGATATTATTGTTGCCGACGGACAATTAAGCATAGTGAAGAGTAAGAAGAAACGAGATGAATAAATTATATGCGAAAGCGATGCATGTGGCCGGAACTTATGATGTTACAACTCCCGAAAATTCGGTTGTCCTGTACAGCGTGAGTTTTCAACCGACCAAAGAAAACAGGGATAAGGCGTTTGCTTTTGTAAAAGACAATCCCGATAAAATGATGATAGAACACACCGACTGCGGAGCAAAGTTGGTGGAACTGGGCTTGGCTGGTTCCGGCTGCGGTTTGAAAGATGAAGAAATTGCCGATATTTGGGCCGTGGCTTCCAAACGTTTTATCAGTGCGGCTCAAGGGGAAATAACGGCGTTTGTAAATAATGCCGATCCCCGAAGCGTTTTTGTCAGGATGGAACTGCCGACGCTTTTAAGTAATGAAAAAATCCATACGGTTAACGGAATGGATAAGAAAAAATTTGCCCGCCAATTTAATTTGTAAAAACAATTTGACATTTTGTGTCTAATTTTGTTTAATGAATAACTGAGTATTTTAAGAATTTTGTGTAACTAAAATATTATCGTGTATGCAGTTAAAAGGACTTAAGAAAAAAGACAAAAAACAGGTAAAAGCCTTATTGTCTAATCTGGATTTCCTTGGCGTCAGAGATTTTCTCGTCAACAAGGAATTGTATGAACAGCATAACCGTTCGGAATTGCTGTTGGAAACGCTTCTCTTCGGAGACTATAAATCAGCAGCAGAGCTGGTGGATGAATACAATAGTTCGGAACTTGAACGTGAAATTATTGCTTTGTTTGGGGATGATTATGTCTTTTCTCGGGCATTAAATTTTTTAGAAAATTTTCGAGCTCAGGAATTGAGCCTGTGCTTTCTGGAAAGAGCCACTCAGGCCTATATGCCGGAAGAGAAAATGTATGAGGTTGTCAAGTTTCATGCCTTCAACGAAGAGTTCCTGGAAAAGCTGTGCAACAGCAACAACGAAACTTTGTTTGAAATTTTTATCGACAAATGTGTACGTTGGCGGTTTGAAAGCATTTATGCCTGGGCAGTAAATTATGTGGCGGATTATCTTATCAAATGGAAAATATTCACCTTGTTGAAAATTCTGATTGAGAAAACGTCGCTGAATGAAAGCCAAGTCAATAAAATGAACGATGACCAATTTGCCTGGTATGTCGGAAAGTACCCGATAAAAAACAGCACGCTTAATATGCTGGTATTGAACAATCGGGAAAGCAAATTCAAGGCTCTTATCAGAAGCCAGGAGCTGAATGTTGCACAATTGGAACTTTGCCTGTTCCATCCGGAACGTTTCCATTTCTTTACCATCTATGTAGATGAAAAACGTCTGCCCGAGGAATTGGAAAGAAAACTGTTCCGTAAGGAGATGTACAACTATCGCACAGCCTACTTGATGAGACACAAGATAGGCTTCTGGAAAAGACTGGAATATTTCTGGAATGAACGGTAAAAAAGTCCTGTAAAAAAATTCCCGCGGCCTTTAAAGGCTTCGGGAATTTTTTGTTTTAAAGAAACTGCCGGCTTAATTTGCAATCGGAAGATAAATGGTAAATGTCGTCCCGTTGTAGGCGGTGGATGTAACGGTTAAGTTTCCTTTATGCCTGAGAATAATATGTTTGGCGATAGCCAAGCCCAAACCTGTTCCTTTGATGTTAAGGTCTTTATGCTCCTGAAGACGGAAAAATCTTTCGGTCAGACGGGCAAGATTCTCGGGAGTGATTTTCGGCCCTTTGTTGTTAATGGCAATGGATACGGCTTTTCCTTCCGCCACTTGAAAACTTTTGGAGCGGGGAATTTGATCGACAACGCTGACCCGAATGTTGACATCGCTCTTGCTGACACCGTATTTCAAAGCGTTATCCGTCAGGTTTTGAATCACTTGTTTAACTTGATGTGCATCGGCAGTAATGTCGGGAACATTATTATCAATGTGGGTTAGCAATGTGATATTGCGGTCTTGGGCTTTGAGGGAAAGAGCCAAAGCGACTTCATCGACAATTTTTACAATGTCAACCGTTTCATCCGGCTTTTGATCCTGCGTCATTTCGATTTTGGAAAGCGAAAGCAGGTTTTCTATTAAAGCGGACATATATTCGGCTTGTTCTCTCATGATTTTCAAGAATTTTTCGCGGGCTTCCTCATCATCGTGAGCGGTGGTTTGCAAAGTTTCAATAAAGCCGGAAATAATTGCCAGCGGTGTCCGGAGTTCATGGCTGGCATTGGCAACGAAATCAGATTGCATTTTTTCGATTTTCATGGACTTTGTAAGGTCGTAAATGGAAATGACCGCAACGGCACGCCCCTTGGAAAGCCAAGGCAGTTGTTTGATATGGGCGTAAAGCTTTTGGGAATCTTCAATATCTTTCAGCTTTCGTCCTTTGTTTCTTTGCACATAAAAAATCAGATTTTCCGATTGGCTTTCTTTTTTGAGTACCCGGGAAACCGCGTCAATAAAATTATTGGAGTTGAAAATATTTTCAATGTTTTTGTCGGTAACGTCTTTGCCGAACAAGGTGCGGGAGGAAAGATTGGCACCGAGAATGTTTCCGGAACGGTCAATCATCATAATCGGATCCGGAAGGGCATCCAAAACGGCGGTATCGGAAATAGTCTGGGCTTCGAGAATATCGGTTTTATGTGCCCAGAAACGATGCATGGCGTTAACGGCGTCAACAATTTCTTTGGCGTCTTTTTCCGAGAGAGTGATGTCGTCTTCCATACCTTCGCCGCTGGCCAGATTGGTAATGTATTTTTTCAGCTGTTGCATTTCAAACGTGAGCGGAAACAGGAAAATCACGTTAAACATAATGATTGTTGCATAAGAAATGACGGCAAGCGTGGCGGGCAAAAGCTTCAAAGCCACCAGCATAATGAAAACCAAGGCGGAAGGGAGGGATAAAAACAAAACCCTGTCGGCGAACTTTTCATCTTTTTCGATGTTGATAAATTTTTTCCCACGCTTAAACATTCCAGCCCCCTGTATATCGGTAAAAAATAAGATAAGCTTAAAAAACTGTGGACTACATACTAAAATATACTATTATACGATTAGTTTAAATTTGCTAAATAATCGGAATAAAATGACAGAAGTAACAACAAATACGCTGACGCCTATGATGGCACAGTATCTGGAAATTAAGAACGCCCATAAAGATTACCTTCTTTTCTATCGTATGGGGGATTTCTATGAAATGTTTTTTGACGATGCCGTAACGGCTTCAAAAGCTTTGGATATTGCTTTGACGAAAAGGGGCAAGCTGGAAAATCAGGATGTTCCGATGTGCGGTGTTCCGTTCCATGCTTATGAAAGCTATTTAGCCAAATTAATTCGTCAGGGGTTTAAGGTGGCTATCTGTGAACAGACGGAAGACCCGAAAGAAGCAAAAAAACGGGGAGCCAAATCTGTCGTAAAACGGGAAGTTATCCGCCTTGTAACGCCGGGAACATTGACGGAAGACAACCTTCTCGATTCTAAAAAGAACAATTTTATTCTGAGTTTGGTTAAACAGAACGAAGCTTTGGGGTTTGCCTGGCTGGATTTGTCCACAGGTGATTTTTATACGCAGGAAATCCGCCTGAAAGATAAAAAAGAAGCGGTTGTGCTGAGTTCCAATCTGGCAAGGCTGAGTCCGGTGGAAATCGTTTTGGCTGATACCTACCTGCAAAACCCGGAAATCTTTTCCGTATTAAACGAATATCGCGAGAAATTGAGCGTTTTGCCGAGTGCCAGATTTAACAGCGAAAACGCCAAAAAAAGACTGAAAACGTTTTTTAAGGTGGAAACTCTGGACGCGTTCGGAAGTTTTGAACGTTCCGAGATAACAGCCGCCGGCGTGTTGATGGATTATGTCGAAAATACACAGAAAGGCCAGATGCCGCGAGTTGAAAAACCGATAAAAGTTTATGAAAACAAAGTTATGGAAATTGACGGGGCAACCCGTAAAAATCTGGAACTTTTGGAGTCCTGCGTCAATGACAGGGGAGCGTCGCTGTTGACGGTTTTGGATCGAACGGTAACCGGTGCCGGTGGAAGGCTTTTGGCTTCTCGGATAGCCAGTCCTCTGGTTGATATTAATGAGATTAACAACCGGTTGGATGTGGTAGAGTTTTTTATTGATTATCCGGTTATCCGCGAAGATTTTCGCAGTGTCTTGAAATCTTGTCCTGATGTGGAACGGGCGGTTTCCCGTTTGAGTCTGGGCAGAGGCGGTCCCCGCGATTTGGCCAATATCAAAATGGCATTAAGCATTGTGCCGAAACTCAAAAATTTAATTAACGGCTTCAGTTCTCAGAAAAACGGGCAAATCGTCAAGGAACTTCCGCTGGCCGTAAAAAAAATCGTCGACAGAATGGGCTATCACGATAATCTGGTCGATACTTTGGAGCGGGCTTTGGATGAAGAACTCCCTTTACTGGCTCGGGACGGCGGGTTTATTCGTGCCGGTTATTATCCTCCGTTGGATGAAATTAAACTTCTTAAGGATGACAGTCATAAGCTGATTTTGCAGTTGCAAAACCAATATATGGAAAAAACCGGAATTCCTAACCTGAAAATCAAATATAACAATGTCATCGGCTATTTTATTGAAGTCCAAAGCAAGTTTGCGACAGAAATGCTGGAAAACAAAGATTTCATTCATCGTCAATCGGTATTGAATGCCGCCCGTTTTACCACGGTGGAACTGACTGAACTTGAAAATAAAATCCGCGGTGCGGCGGATAAGGCTCTGGCCATGGAACTTGAGCTGTTTAACAATATGGTTCAGGAAGTTTTGGCCGCTTCCGACGATATTTCCCGCACGGCCAAAGCCGTTGCTGAATTGGATGTCGGAGCCGGTCTGGCGGATTTGTCGGTAGAAAAAAATTATTGCCGTCCGGTGGTGGATGACAGCTTGGTCTTTGATGTGAAAGACGGACGTCATCCGGTGGTGGAAGCTTCGCTTGAAAAAGAACACGGCGGGGTTTTTGTCGGCAATGATTGTTCCTTGAGTGAAGACAACAGCTTAATCTGGCTGCTGACAGGTCCGAATATGGCCGGTAAATCAACTTTCCTGCGGCAAAATGCCATTATTGCGATTATGGCTCAAATGGGAGCTTATGTTCCGTGCAGCTTTGCTCGTATCGGTGTGGTGGATAAAATTTTCTCCCGTGTCGGAGCCAGTGATGATTTGGCACGCGGACGCTCTACCTTTATGGTGGAAATGGTTGAAACTGCCAGTATTCTAAATCAGGCCGATGAACGTTCTTTTGTAATTCTGGATGAAATCGGACGGGGAACGGCGACTTTTGACGGCTTGTCGATTGCTTGGGCGGTGATTGAGCATTTGCACGAGGTTAACAAATGCCGCTCATTGTTTGCCACTCACTATCATGAATTGACTTCTTTGGTTTCAAAGCTTCATAAAATGTCGCTGCACTGTATGAAAATCAAAGAGTTCAAAGATGAAGTCATCTTTTTGCATGAAGTTGTCAGCGGGGCGGCCGACCGTTCTTACGGTATTCACGTTGCCAAACTGGCCGGTTTGCCGAATGTCGTCATTAAAAGGGCGGAACAGGTCTTGGATTCTTTGGAAAAAGATAATAAGAGCACCAATATTTCCGAATTGGCGGACGATTTGCCGCTTTTCGCCACATTAAAGCAGCATGAGGAAGAAGCAGAAATAAAATCTCCGTTGATCGAAGCTCTTGAAAATCTTAATCCGGATGAGTTGAGCCCGAAAGAAGCTTTGGAAAAACTTTATGAAATAAAGTCTCTTTTAAATGAGCAGAAAATGGCTGTATAGTCAAAATTAAGTAAAAACAACGAGATAATAAGAGGTAAAATAATACCGTATAATAATTTGTTGTTTTTTCTGCGTTTTTTATTGTTGACAAGAGATTTTTATTCTGTATATTAAGCACGAATTCAATAACCATCTTTTATAAAGAGAGAAAATATGAACACATATGCAACAAAACCATCTGACATCGAAAGAAAATGGTATGTAGTTGACGCCAGCGGTGTTGTATTGGGAAGACTGTCTGCAGAAATTGCAAAGATTCTTCGCGGTAAACACAAACCTAGCTTTGTTCCTAACTTGGACTGCGGCGACTATGTAATCGTTATCAATGCAGATAAAGTAAAATTAACCGGTAAAAAACTGACAGATAAAAAATACTTCAAACACACCGGTTGGATTGGCGGTATCAAAGAAACCACAGCCGGCAAGATTTTGGCCGGACGTTTCCCTGAAAGAGTTATCGAGAAAGCTGTTGAACGCATGATTTCCCGTAATCCTCTGGGCCGTCAGCAAATGACAAAATTAAAAGTTTATGCCGGTGAAAATCACCCGCATACAGCTCAAAACCCTGAAGTTCTTGATATTGCAGCTAAGAACCCTAAAAATAAAAGGAGCGCATTATAATGGCTGAAAAAATCGAATCTTTAAAAGACATTAAAGCGTCTGCCGCTTCTGCTGAAGTTAAACTTCGCAAAGCAAACCGCGACAAGCAGGGTCGTTCTTATGCTACGGGTAAAAGAAAAGACGCTGTTGCCCGCGTATGGATTAAACCGGGTAAAGGTAACATTACCATTAACGAAAAATCAATTGACCAGTATTTTGCTCGTCCGGTATTGAAAATGATTATCAACCAGCCGTTTGAAGTTGCAAACCGCGAAAACGAATTTGACGTTATTTGCACTGTAAAAGGCGGTGGATTGTCCGGTCAGGCCGGTGCCATCAAACACGGTATCGCAAAAGCTCTGAACGAATATGAGCCGGAATTGAGAACAGTTCTGAAAAAGGCTGGCTTCTTGACTCGTGATGCCCGTGTTGTTGAACGTAAGAAATTCGGTAAAGCCAAGGCTCGCCGTTCTTACCAGTTCTCCAAACGTTAATTGGTATTACGAAAATATCAAATATTTTCAATGGGTTGCAATTTCTTGCAACCCATTTTTCTTACTTCACATAATGTTCACACAACCCTTGACTTTCCTTAATTACCAATTTACCATTTTCACAAAAAATTATGATTTTGCATAAGGAGAGGGAATATGAGTAAAAAAACAACAAATAAAGTTTTAAATTTAGAAGAGATAGAAGCTTCAGGTAAAAAGATTGTTACTCAAGGAGTTTCGAAAATTTCAACTTGGAGTACCAAAAAGAAGATTATCGGTTTTTTGATGGCATTTATGGCAATCTGCGTTATTAACTGTTATCTTAATGGTTCCACTGTTATGGAAATGGCAAAAAGCTCTATTCATGAAATTGAAGCATTATTGTATTATGTGCTTGCGGCAATTAATTTTTGCTCAGTAGTGCTTCTTGGCTTTTTGTTCGAAAAAGAATAGCTCTCCGAGTATATTTATTTTTTTAATGTCCGAAGCTTTCGGACATTTTTTTATTATAGACATTTTGGACAAAAAATGTTATTCTTAATCCACATTAAGTAACTCTATGTTAAACCTCTAAAATTCAGATATATGAAGAGACTATTATTAAGTATGAGCTTGCTCATGATAACCGCTTGCGTCTATTCGCAGGGACAGGGAATTGTAAGCGATTTGAACCACTTGATGCAGACTTGGGAACAATACGAGAGTTTGTATCGTCAGGCCAAATCTTTAAGGAGAACCCAAACCACCGATTTAGGAACCATTGTTCATCGCGGCTGGGATAATCGCTTGAAGAGCCTGACTTGGGGAAACCTGAAAATGGAAGACCGAGGCGACTGTATCCGAGTTTATCGTCCCAAAGGCAATGGTTGGGAATATTACAGCGTTATAGATAAAGACCGGTGCGGCAATCATTCTTATAATGTGCTGAGCGAAAGCAGGCGTTACGGAGTGGTTGAATTGAAAGTTACCGTCATCGTCTTGTCAGACTACGTGGGAGTGGAAGTCAAACCGGGCAATCGTTCCGGTGAAAGTTACAATTTCAAATAATAAAAAAATGAAGAAAATGTTATTATTATTAATCCTGACTCTTATCGGAGCAGCGGTTTTCGGAAAAACGAGCAACACATCGTCAAAAATCAAAAGGCCTAAGACTTTTATCAAAACAAGCCCTATCGGAACCGAAGTGGAAAGGGAAAAATATTCCAAAAATTTGGTTTCAATCACACTGGGAAACATTAAAGTCGAACCGCATATCAAATTCATCAGCGTTTTCAAAAAAGACGCGTCCGGCAATTGGGTTTATCACAAATATATTCCCCGCGGACAAAAGAGTAACCAAACATTTGATACCGGAAGGCGTTACACATTGACGGTTGACGTTATTTCAGACTACGCCTGCGTTTACATTAAGTTAAACGGCAGCGGCGTAGAGAGCTATGACCTCAAGGAATAAAAATCCGTTGAGGAATATTAACAGGGAAGGGAAAGTTTTTGCTTTCCCTTTTTTTTATATTTGCTAGATTATATATCAAAGACGATACATTTGATAAGGTTTCACAATGTTTTATTTTGAATTTGACGTAAATCATGCCCGCGGTGTGCGAATTGCCGAAGAAATCCGTTTCGACGGACAAGTTCTGGAAAAAGGCCATGAGCTGACGGAAGAAGACATCATCCAGTTAAAGCTTTCGGGAATAACCAAAATCTTCGGAGCGGAGATGGGGGAGAACGATATTTCCAATGAAACGGCGTTGGGGATTATCGCAGCCAAAATCTGCGGGAATAATACCGCCTATACCATCGGAAAGAACGGCCTTTGCAAAATTGTTGCGGTTAAAGACGGGGTTTTGGTTTGTGCCGATGACCGGGTGGCAAAATTTAACCGTCTGTCGCATAACCTGGTGCTAAACACCATAGAACCTTATGCTTTGGTCAAAGCGGGAGAGGTAATTGCCGAATTGGAATTGACTCTGCCGATTATTGAGCAGGCAATGGTTGATGAAATTATCTTTAATCTTTCCGGAAATGTGGAATTGATTTCGGTTGCCGTTCAAAAGAAAAAGAAGACGGCTCTTGTCTATACGAAATTATATAATGATGCCGAAGAAACAAAGCACTTTACGGATGTGGTAACCAAACTGGTAAAAGATTTCTCGGAACTCCAATTTGATTTTAAAAATGAATATAACGCCCGCCATACGATTGATGACGTGGGCAATGCCGTTCAAAAAGCCGTTGATGACGGAAATGATTTGATTTTTATCCTGCCCGGGCAACGAACCGCGGATGTGAAAGATGTGGTTCCGGCAGCCTTAAACAGCTATGTGGATGAACTGGTAAACGTAAGTATTCCGCAGGTGGGGGCGTCTGATTTGATGATTGCCGAAAAACGCGGGCAAAAGATTATCTCTTTACCGTATAATTATGACAAATTGGATTCGAAATTGGCTGACCATTTTATTAAATTGGCCATAGTCAATGAACGAATTCACGGATATGATTTTTCCCGTCCGCAGAATGTGTTGCTGCCGGCAGGGCAGGCATTATCAGAACAGGAACAAGGCACGCTCTTTACTTCAGAGAATAAGAAACTCGGCAAAGGCGAGGCAAATATTGCCGTGGTTGTTTTGGCGGCGGGAATAGGCAGCCGGGCCGGACGAAATAAGCTAATGTTGGAAGTCGATGAAAAGCCGATGTTCTTAAAAGCGGTTGAAGCGGCAGTAAAATCCAAAGCCAGTCCGGTGTTTGTGATTACCGGATATAATGCGGCGGAAATGGAAGAGCTGTTGGAAGATATAGACGTAAATGTGATTTACAATCCGTCTTTCAGAGCCGGAGTAAGAACTTCCATAACCTTGGGATTAAAGTCGGTTCCGGGATTTTGCGACGGAGTTTTGCTCCTGCCGGCGGACATGCCGAACATAACGCCGGAATTTATCAATAAGATGATAAAAAGCTTTAAGAAAACGGAAGAGAAACAAGTCTGCATGGCCGCATGGAAAGGGAACAAACGCAATCCGGTCATCTGGAGCAAGTCTTTGTTTGACGTGGCCGATATGGTGCCGGAAAATGCCGATTTGCGTCCGGTGTTTATGGAACATTCGGACTATACCAATCTGGTGGAAGCCCCGAATGAAAACGTGCTTTTGGATGTTAACTTCCCGAATGATATAGACCAATTGAAAAACAAATAAAAAAATCCCTCTCAATCGAGAGGGATTTCTTTTTTAGTTTCCTCCTTTGTTATAAAGGGTTATTTTTATAAAGGATTGACTGGATCAGCGTCTGCTTTGTAATTACACTTAAGACATTGGAAACCAACACTGGAATTTCCGCATTCGGCATAAGTACCGCATCTCACACAGCTCAGTGTTGTACCGGAAGATGTTGTGGCTATTACCGGTTTATTTCCATAAGTACAAGCACAGGCAGCCGTTGATCCTGGGGTAAGGTATCCATAGTCTTCGCATTTCTCTATAGGTTTTGGTGTAGATGTTCCGACACAATGGTAACAGGTCAATCCTTTGTATGAAACAGAGGTAAGAGTTCCCGTAGCACATTGGAATTTATTAGAAGATTGATATCCGCCATCGGAACAAGTGTATGCCCGGCAGTCTTTGTAACAGGTGTTGCCGTTGTAAATGACCGAAGTGCATTTCTGATTGGTCGGTATACTTGTCTGATAAGAACCGCAATCTCCGTAGAAGAGAACCAAACGAATTTTAAAGTTTTTGTCGCTTAAATCAGCAGTAGTATTTACACTTTGAATACATAGTGAAGTATTCATACATCTGTTGACTCTGTTAGATCCAGAAGATTCGATAAGAACTAGACCATCTTCTTCACCCACGTATCCAGGAGAAGTTGTATCAAGTTTTATTGCTCCGCTGATTGATGCAAGGATGATATTGAGAGTATCGACATTTTCTTTCATAATGTCTAAGTCGTTTTCCGTCGCGTAATTCCAGCCATATACACCGGCCGCATTGTAAGCTTCGGCATATTTTACATTATCAGTAATCACTTTTATGGTAGAAGTTACGGTTGCTTCTGTCAATGCCAAAGCCCGCTTGTTGAGGTTGTCAATAACCACGCCGATAGGTGTTTTCTTGGTTTTGGAGTAGCATTTCAAATCCTGATACAGAATTGAACCAAATTTACATGTAATCTCGGTTTCCGTACTTTCAACATATTGAATAACCGGTCGGACATTATGGCTTGGTCCACTTAAATAATTTGCAGAAGATTTACCGTCTTGCATTCCTAAATACCAGGCAGAGTTACTGTTTTGATAAGTAGAAGACCAATAACTTGCTTCTGAAAGTGGCGATTTCTCAAGCTGGTTTAATGCCGTATTGATGATGCTCTTGTTGCTATAAATTTTATTCAACTCATCAAAGCTTGGTAAGAACCACTCACCGGCACTCGTTCCAGTGGTTGTATATTTGTTACAATATTCGGCAGCAGGGTAAGTGAGATAATTTGCTTTTCCAAAATTGATGATTGTTTCTGTATTGCTTTTGCCGTCTATACCACAAGCCAAAAGAGTACCTGAAGAACATTGTGCTAAGCCGGTAATGTCTCCTGTTTTTCCTGCCCACGGTGCCGTATTTTGTTCTAAAGCGACAGCCAGATGATCTCCGGTATCAAAGACGACGGCAATAGGAGTTTTAGTGGTTGAAGAGTAACATTTTTTGTCTTCATAAAGAACAGAACCGATTTCGCAGGCAATTTCAGTTTCATTTACTTTACAATCTTTGACACAGTTTCTTCCGTAATAAGTAACGGTAGTGCCGGATTGATTAGTCGGACAAGCGTCAAGGTATCCGCCGGCAGAACATTGCGGCTGATAGCAGTCTTTGTAACAGGTTCTTCCTGAATAAGAAACCGGAGTACAAACCTGATTTGTCGGAACGCCGGATTTATAGTTTCCGTCTTCGCAAGTAGGCTGTCCTTTGTCTTTATAACAAGTTCTTCCGTAAGTACCGGAAGTTACAGTATCGCAATCATGGTTAGTCGGACAGGTCGAAAGAAATCCGCTTTCTTCACAA
>JAGAJR010000001.1 GCA_017626035.1 Alphaproteobacteria bacterium
TATCAGACGAATCATAAGTTAATTTAATATCAGAAGCCTGCACATTGCCTGAAATCAGCAGGCAGGTTGAAATATATAATAAATACCTAGTATTAATCATAGTACACCTCACACAGTTATAGAACCAAAGCCTATACTATCTATACTAAGCCATTTTTTTTTTTTGCAACAAAAAAGTGTATGTGCCCGAAACTTTAATATTTCTGTTACATTCGGGGCTGAGCGGAAAAACAAAATGAGGGCAAAAAAACTTTTGAAAATAAAAGATTATTTGTAAGAAGCCCGTTTAATGCGGTCATTAATGGCCAATCCTAAGCCTTGCTCAGGAATTGGTGAAATGGCGAGGCTTTGATAGCCTTCTTGCTTGTCAGCCAAACGCAGAAAGGCAAACAGGTTGCCAGCCGCCTCACATAAATCGCCTTTGGGGCTGAGGTTTAAATCAGCGTCTTTAATATTGCCGAAGCCGATGAAGAATTCTCCCGGCTGGCGGGTGGCGGCATTAATTCGCAGCGGTCGTCCCGGAGCATAGTGTTTGAGCAGTTGTCCCGGAGCACTCGGTTTGTCAGGTGTGCCGTCGGAAAGTAAAACTTCTTCGTTGAGGAAACAGCTTAAATCTTCTTTGGAAGTTCCTCCGGCTCGTAAAATAACGACCTGTTTTCCGGTAACGTCGATAATTGTTGATTCTACGCCGACTTTGCAAGCTCCGCCGTCCAGAATCATGTTGACTTTTTCGCCCAGACTTTCCCGAACGTGTTCGGCAGTGGTCGGGCTGATGGATTTGAATTTGTTTGCCGAAGGTGCCACAATCGGCACGCCGCTTTGGCGGATGAGTTCCAAAGCAACCGGATGTGCCGGCATACGAACGGCAATATTAGGAAGACCGGAGCAGGCCAAGTCAATGGCGGAATTATTGTCTTTGCGTTTGAGAATCATGGTAAGAGGTCCCGGCCAGAATTTTTTGGCCAGAGCCATAACTCTTTCGTCCGTTTGGGCATAAGTTTTCAGAAAATCGGCTTCGGCAATATGGGAAATCAGCGGATCAAAAAACGGACGCTGTTTGGCCTCAAAAATAGAGGCGACGGCTTGAGCGTCATAGACGTTTGCTCCAAGGCCGTAGACGGTTTCCGTCGGCATGGCGACAAGTCCGCCGTTTTTTATGGTTTCAGCCGCTTTATTGATGTTTTCCGGTGTCGGTTGGTAAATGTTACTCATCAATTATCTTCAAAATGTAGGTTAGTGCCAGTTCAAGTTCCCGTTCAGGGTATTCTTCTAGCACTTCGGCATCCTCTTTGTCAATGATTTGATAAGATTTGGAAAGTTGGTTGTAACCCAGATAGTCAAATTCATCACAGCCTAAGAGCAGAATATTCGGATTGCGGTTGTGGGAAATGTTGGCTTTGAAAATGTCTGTCAGATATTGATTTTCCGGAGAAATTCCGAAAATGTGAGAACCGTTGAATGAGACGGCGTTAAAAGTGTGGAGTATTTTGAGAAAGCTGTCGGGAATGGTCGGAAAACGGTTGGAAAGCAGTTGTTTCTGGCAAAGGATGATGTCTTTCGCTTTGACCGGAGAACCGAGCTTGATGAGTTGTTGTTTGGACATTATGTTAAATAGGTTGTTCATTATAAGTCTCTGATGTTTAGTAATTTTTCTATTAAAGCAGGAGAAATGTTGGTTTGTCTTGCAATCTTTTTAATGTTTTGTTTTATTTGTTTTTCAGATAAATTTTGACTTAAGTATTCTTCTCTGTAAGCCATGATATTTTGCAAAGTCTGAGTTTTGATTTCTGTTGTGTTTTGCTTTTTGGGTTCGGAAGCGTTGAGGCCGATATGTTCCCATTCGTCTTGCGGTTCGTCAATGTTTTTCCGTCTTAAGGTGCGGGGATCTTTGGTATAGTCGTAAAAAATCTGGTCTTGCGGATCCAATCCGCCAAAGAAAACGGTGTCTTCGCGTTTGAGATAAATTCGGGCGGAGTAAGCTTCGCGGTTGTTAAACGGGGAAGTTTCATCCAATCCGTGGAAAATATCTCGGTGATAAGGAACATCAACAACAAGACACAGGTTTTGGAAATAATTTACCTGAGCAAGGTTCGGCTGCTCGCTGCTGTCTTGTACGGCAATTTTGTGGTGGACGGAAAATTGCGGTCCGGTAATGATATGTCCGTCTTTATCCGTGGCGATGAGCAAATTGTCCAGATGATTTTCGTATAAGAATTTTTTATGTTCTTCGCTGATTTTTTGTGAGGTTCTGAGGTCTGAAGTGTTCAGTCCGTGTTTTTTTAACGCTTTTATGATTTCGGGCGTGTATTTTTCATTGAGCGGTTTGATATTGGAAGTAATTCCTTTGGTTTCCATAGATTGAACCAGTGCCGAAATGTAACGTTCGTCAACGTTGTGCCGCTGCAGATATTCAATAAACGATTTTTTGTTTTTGCGAATGAAATCTTTAACAAAGCGTTGCCGGGCTCCCAGAAAGAGCGTTGCGTTTCCTTTGTCTCTGGTATGGTCTTTCTTCTTGTTGAAGGCTTCAAATAAAACATCTGAAAAGTCATAAGAATTCATGTGCATAAGCGTTTCCGGCGGAATTTTCATCTTTTGCAGCTGGGTTATGACTTTTCCTTCAATTAAACGGAAACTTTTGGCATGGCGGAATAGCTTCCATACCGGAGATTTTCTGATGATTTTATAACTTTCTTTCGGAAATTCTTCTTGATTCTTCAAAGCCTGGGCGTATTGCGGGGAAAGTTGGTCCGTTCTCGGTTTGTTGACGGTTCCGTAGTAATCAATACGAATGATGTGTTTTTCTTGACGATGCAACGGATAGTGCATTTTGTGCACCCAGGTCATGCCGCAGTATTCAAGAGAGTCTATCAGCTTGTCTTTGTCGCTTTGACGTTTGTCAAATTTGTGTTTCAGGTCAACGGTTTTATCGCCGAAATGGTAGCGGTCAAACAATTTGAGGAGAATACGCTCTTTCCATGCATAATCCAGACGTTGAAAAGTCTGAACAAATTCATGGGTATCGGTAATGGAAAGAATCTTATTTTCCTTGGTGATGTCATCATCAGCGGGGATTTCGTCTGCGACCGTATTGTTTTCCGGAAGAGGGGGATTATCTTCATCAATGAGGGCGTCAAAAATTTTTCTTAGGGCGATGACATCTTTATCTGTTTCGTCCAGCAACTCAGGAAATGCTTTTTTGTTTTTTCTTGAAGCCATCAAAAATCCTTTGAGGTCTTTCTTAAATTTTGTCCAAAATAACATATTTGTTTTTTTTAGTCCAGAGCAAATTAGGGTTTTATTATTTATTTTCAGATATAATTACGTTTTATGGAGCTAAATTGACTATTTTTAAGGGAGTTTCAAATGTTGGAAATTATCTTTAATGGTAAAAATGTCGGCAGGGAAGCCGTGAAAGTTTTGGGACTCGCAGAAAATTATAAAATGAAGCGGGAAGATGTGAAAACTTTTTTGAATGAAGATGAATTTGGCCTCATTAAAGAAGTTTTGAAAAGAAATGATTTCAGCGGAAAAAACGGAGATTTTTTAGAAGTCGAGGGCCGGTGTTCCAAAATTTTATTGATGGGTTTGGGTAAAGAAGTATCGGCATTATCTTTGCGGGAAAACGGAAAAAAACTTGCCAAAGAGCTGTTTCGCAATACGGAAGCCGTGGTTTATGTTTCTAAGGTAAAGGGCTGCAAGCTGACGGAAAGCGAAATCGCCCATAGTCTGGCTTTCGGGTTGGAATTGGGATGTTATAGTTTTGACAAGTATTTTACCCGTAAGAAGGCAGAAGAATATTCATCTTTGGAAAAAGTCAGTTTTGTGTCGGAAAAAGTCATTGAATTGGGAGATTTTGCCGATTATGCCGCTTTAGCCAATGCGGTCAGGTATGCTAAGGATTTGGGAAATGAACCTTCCAACTATCTGACGCCGGAAGCGTTTGCCGCTGATTTGAAGCGGCTGGAATATCTTGGGTTGGAAGTAGATGTTTTAGATAAAAAGGCTATGGAAGACGAGGAGTTTAAACTGGCACTGGCTGTGGCTAAGGGATCTGTTAACCCACCGTATACGGTTGTTCTTAAGTGGATTGGCAATAAGGAAAAAGATAATTTTGACGTGGCCTTGGTCGGAAAAGGAATTACTTATGACAGCGGCGGAGTTACGTTGAAGACGGATGCTCAGCAATTAAATATGAAATTTGATATGTGCGGAGCAGCTGCCGTGGCGGGAGCAATGAAGGCCATTGCTTTGCAAAAGCAGCCGGTGAATGCGGTGGCGGTTTTATGTCTGGTGGAAAATATGCCGAACGGAAATGCCTATAAACCGGATGACGTGTTTGCGTCCATGTCGGGGCAGACGGTCGAAATCGTGGATACGGACGGGGAAGGGCGTTTGGTGTTGGCGGACAGTTTATGTTTTGTTCAAAAGAAATTTGATGCGGAACGGATTATTGACATGGCAACATTAACCGGAACTGTCGGGGCTGTTTTGGCCGGGCAATTTGCCGGATTGTTTTGCGATGATGAAAAAATGTGCCGGGAACTGATTGAAACCGGAAAAAGTTGCGGGGAGAAGTTATGGCGTTTGCCGATGACGGAAGAATTTGACCGTTGGATTAATTCCCGGATTGCGGATATGAAGAATGTCGGCAAGAGGGCAGGTGACGGGAGTCAGGCCGCTTGTTTTTTGAAACGCTTTGTTAAAGAAGGGACTAAGTGGGCCCATATTGACATAGCCGATTGTGAACTGGATGCCGATTTTATGGCGACAGGTTTTGGAGTATGTTTGTTAAATGCTTATATGAGAGGATTAAAGTAAATGGGAAAAGACGTAAGACTGCGGCAGCTTGCCGAAAATGTTTTGAAGCACTCCGTCAAATTAAAAAAAGGCGAGAAAATTTATATTGAAGCTTTCGGAGATTCTACCAAAGATTTGTTAGGCGAATTTATTGCCGTTGCGGCCAAAATCGGCGGTGTGCCTTTTTATTTTCACAATGACGATTTGTTTGTTAAAAGTCTGATTGAAAATTCCGATGCCGGGCAGATGGCCGCTTATGCCGAATATCATGCCAATTTAATGCGTCAGGCGGATTGTTATATTGGTTTGCGGGGATTTGACGATGTGTTTTCTTTGTCAGATGTTCCTGATAAAAAGATGACTCTTTTTCAGAAATATGTTCAAGACGAGATTCATCGTAAAATCAGAGTGCCGCATACCCGCTGGTGTGTGATGCGTTATCCGAACCAATCAATGGCCGTTATGTCGAGAATGTCGCTGCAGTCGTTTGAAGATTTTTATTTCGGGGCGTGTCTGTTGGATTATTCTAAAATGAAAAAAGCCATGCAGCCTTTGAAAAAATTGATGGATAAGACAAAGAACGTCCGTATCAAAGCTCCGGGAACGGATTTAAGCTTTTCTATCGACGGGATTAAGTCGATTATGTGTTTTGGCGAGGTTAATATTCCGGACGGCGAAGTTTATACGGCTCCGGTTAAAAATTCCATTAACGGAGTTATCCAGTTTAATACGGATACGGTATATGACGGAGAGTATTTTTCCAATATCCGTTTGGAATTTAAAGACGGCAAAATTGTTAAAGGGACATCTGTGGCTAATAATGAAAAATTTCAGAAAATACTTAACCTGGATGACGGAAGCCGGTATATGGGAGAATTTGCTTTAGGTGTAAACCCTTTTATAACCAAGCCGATTATGGATATTTTGTTTGATGAGAAAATTTGCGGTTCGCTGCACATGGCTATCGGAAATTCTTATGAAGACGAGACCAATAACGGCAATGTTTCCTCCATTCACTGGGATTTGGTTTTGATACAGCGTCCGGAGTGGGGCGGAGGTGAAATCTGGTTTGACGATGTTCTCATTCGAAAAGACGGAAAGTTTGTTGTTAAAGAATTACAGGGACTTAATCCGGAGAATTTGAAATAAAAAAAGAGGGAGTTAACTCCCTCTTTTTTTATTAATGATTAACTTGAGATTGAAGGGTTTGGTAATAAACAGTCCTCCTTCTTCATCTTCACACAGCCGCCAAAGTTCTCCGTCTTTGATAAAGGTGTCTCCCGGTTCCATAAATTCCCAGTTCAATTCATTGGTATTGATTTGAGACGAGGAAAAAATATCACTGGTAAACATCGGAAAAAAAGAAGCGGCGAATTTTGCGTCCTCAGGCATTTGGATGTACCAGGCCGGAAACAGATAATCTTGGGTTTTGCCGATTTTATATACCTTTACGGCATAAATCTCGACATCTCCGTACCCTTTGGTTTGGGCATACCCGTAAACAGTTTCTTCAGTCGGAAAAATGACCATTTCTTTGATAACCATTTGCAGGCAATCATCTGAAACAAGTTGGAAATAGTGTCCTCTCCAAACAAAGAAAGAGTCGATGCTTAGTTCGGAAAAACTTGTTATCGGAGACATATTGTTGTCATTAAATGCTTTGAGCGGCTTCAATTTTCCTTCAGGGGGAATCAACAGCCAGCATAAACTGTCGCCTTCGTCATTATGGGCAACACCGAATTTTATTTCTCCGTACAGGTTTTCTTCGGCGAATACCATAAACGCTTCGATTAAAGATGGGACGGTGCACTCGTTTCCTGCCGGAATCAAGTAGTCTTTTTGAGCTAACGGTTTCATAATTATAGAACTTTAGTGTAACATATTCGTAGTGATATTTTTAATATTTTGTCTAAAATATTATCATGCCCTTTTTATAAATCAACAAAAAAGCTGTACTATTATGAAAATAATACAGCTTTAATTTGAGATATTTAAATGTTAACGCAATCTGATTTCTTTTTGAGACAGCATTGCGGCAATTTTTTGTTCCGGATTATAGCTGCCTGAAGATTTTCTGATTCTTTCAGCTTCTCTGTCAATAGAAGCGGCGTGTCGAGAGGTTTTGTAATCTGTCCGGCTGGTTTTAACGCTTTGGTTGCCGCGACGTTCTTCGTATACTCTGTCATCTTGATTGTAGATTGCTCTGGAATCCCGTTCCATAAGAATATTAAAATAGTTGTTTGGATTGTATGGGTTGATTTTGTGCTGTTCCAAGCCTTTGTGTGCATAATATTCACAGTGGGCGGCAAACAACTCTCCGACATTTTCTTCATTCAGGTACGGAATAAAGGTTTGGGATTTAATCAGGCTGTTTATTTGAAAACGAGCTTCTCTCTCTACGGCTCCGCGAATGTGTCCCGGTAGGGTTTCAAATTCGCTTTGGCGGTTTTGTGAACTGTAATAGCGGTAGCGGTTCAGCAATAACCGAGCTTTCTTTGCCGTTTGTTCTTGATTTTCGTTCATTTCTAATTCTCCAGTGTTTTACATAACAAATTATGTGAGCATAATGTCATCGTATTTCAATGCTGTCGATTGAAAATAAAAGTCATTAACAGGAAGTTGGGAAAGATAATAAAAACGCCCCGCTTTTTCAAACGGGGCGTTTGCTTTTTGATTAGAACAGATTATTCGGCAGTTTTGAATTCAGCCATGTGTTCTAACAGGGAACGTTTGTCTTTAACGTTTTCCTGAGCCTTGTTCAACAAGGTTTCATAGCGTTCAGGGTTTGCTTTGTTAACAACCTGGAAACGTGTTTCGTTAGCCATGTAGTCAGCCAACGGTTTGGAAGGAGCTTTTGAATCAAGCATCAAAGGAGCTTTACCTTCCGCAATGTTTTCAGGATTGTAACGATACAACGGCCAAGAACCGGATTCAACGGCATCTTTCTGGTGGCTCAAACCATCAGCAAGGTTGAATCCTTGAGCGATACAGTGTGAGTAAGCAATAATGATTGAAGGACCATCATAAGCTTCTGCTTCGTTCATGGCTTTGATTACCTGGGCATCGTTGGCACCGAAAGCAACCTGAGCAACATAAACGTTGCCGTAAGACATTGCAATCATACCCAAATCTTTCTTCGGCAATGCTTTACCTGCCGTAGCAAATTTGGCGGAAGCACCCATCGGAGTAGCTTTAGACTGCTGACCGCCGGTATTGGAGTAAACACCTGTATCCATAACAAGAATGTTGATGTTCTTGCCGGAAGCAATAGCGTGATCCAAACCGCCGAAGCCAATATCATAAGCCCAACCGTCGCCACCGAGGATCCATACGGATTTCTTAATCAGGTAGTCAGCCAGTTTGTCAAGATGTTTAGCTTCAGGAGTATTGATGGAAGCCAGTTTGTCACGCAAAGCTTTTACGTTGGCACGTTGGTCGTCAACTTCAATATCCGTAGACTGCGGGTTAGAAAGGATTTTTTCTACCAAATCAGCACCGATTTTATCTTTCAAGCCATCCATAAGGGTTTTGGCAAAGTTAGTTTGCTGGTCGATAGAAAATCTCATGCCCAAGCCGAATTCGGCGTTGTCTTCAAACAGGGAGTTAGCCCAAGCCGGACCATGGCCTTTTTCATCTTTAGCATAAGGGGTGGTCGGCAGGTTGCCTGAGTAAATTGAAGAACATCCTGTTGCGTTGGCAACAACCATACGGTCACCGAACAATTGTGTCAGCAATTTAACATACGGTGTTTCACCACAACCGGCACAAGCACCTGAGAATTCAAACAGAGGCTGAATGAGCTGAGTTGTTTTAGGAAGTGTTTTTGAAACTTCGGTACGTTTAACATAAGGAAGAGTTTCAAAGAATTTCCAGTTAGCTTTTTCAGCTTCAAGATGATTTTCAATGTGATCCATGTTGATGGCTTTTTTAGCCGGATCAGCTTTGTTTTTAGCCGGGCAGGCAGATGTACAAATACCGCAGCCTGTGCAATCTTCCGGAGAAATTTGAAGAATGAATTTCTTGCCGGCGAATTCCTTGCCTTTGTAATCAGCAGATTTCAGAGTGGCAGGAGCATTCTTCAATTCTTCTTCAGAAGCAATCTTCATGCGGATAACGCCGTGCGGGCAAACCAAAGAACATTTGCCGCATTGGATACAAGTTTCAGGATCCCAAACCGGAATTTCGGTTGCGATGCAGCGTTTCTCGTATTGAGTTGTACCTGTCGGCCATGTACCGTCAACAACCGGAGCAAAAGCAGAAACAGGGAGTTCGTTACCGCGGTCGGCAATGATTTCGCCGGTGAGCTTTTTAACGAATTCAGGTGCGTCGGCAGGAACCGGCAAAGAACGATGGAATTTGGAAGTTACGCTTGAAGGGTATTTAACTTCGTGCAGGTGTTCCAAAGAAGCATCAACGGCAACAAAGTTCTTTTGAACAATGGCATCGCCTTTTTTGCTGTAAGTTTTCTTAATTGCGTTTTTAATCTGTGCAATAGCTTCTTCCTTCGGCAAAATGTTGGAAATTGCGAAGAAACATGTCTGCATAACGGTATTGATGCGTTGACCCATACCTGTTTCACGGGCAACTTCAACAGCGTTAATAGTGTAGAACTTCAATTTCTTGGAAATAATTTCTTCCTGAACTTCAATCGGGAGATGATCCCAAACTTCCTCGGCCTTATAAGGGGCGTTCAAAAGGAATGTGGCACCCGGTTTAGCGATTTTCAGAATGTCAACCTTAGACATGAACGGGAACTGGTGGCAGGCAACGAAGTCTGCTTTGTTTACCAAGTAAGCCGCTTTAATCGGGTTGTCGGAGAAACGCAGGTGAGATGTGGTCATAGAACCTGATTTACGAGAGTCGTAAACGAAATAACCCTGGCCATATTTACCGGCGTCTTCAGCGATGATTTTAATGGAGTTCTTGTTGGCACCAACCGTACCGTCAGCACCCAAACCATAAAATACGGCACGAACAACGTCTTTAGGTTCCGTATCAATAGAATCGTCAAACGGCAAAGAGGTTTTGTTGACATCGTCATTGATACCGACGGAGAAACCGTTAATCGGTTTTGCTGCGGCACCGTTGTCGTAAACGGCTTTAACCATACCCGGAGTGAATTCTTTTGAAGACAAACCGTAACGTCCGCCGTAAATGCGAGGCATAGAAGCGATTTCACCGTTGGCGAAAGCCTGTGTCAATGTAGCGACAACATCCAGATACAAAGGTTCACCTGTTGAACCGGACTCTTTGGTTCTGTCAAGAACAGAAACAACTTTGGCGGTTTTCGGCAAAGCTTTCAAGAATGATTTTTCAGGGAACGGACGATACAGGCGGACTTTTACCAAGCCTACTTTATAACCGTTGTTGTTGAGGTAGTTGATTGTTTCTTCAACAGTTTCGGCACCGGAACCCATAATAACGATAACCTGTTCGGCGTCAGGAGCACCAACGTAATCAACAACGTTGTATTGGCGGCCGCTGATTTGGGCAAATTTGTTCATTTCTTCCTGAACAATGCCTTCAACTTTGGCGTAGAACGGGTTAGAAGCTTCACGGCCTTGGAAGAACACGTCAGGGTTCTGAGCCGTACCGCGGATAACCGGAGCTTCAGGACGCAGAGCGTTTTTAGCGTTGAAAGTATAGTCAACGCCTTCAAGCATAGCTCTCAAATCATCATCAGAAAGCAATTTGATTTTTTTGATTTCGTGAGATGTGCGGAAACCGTCAAAGAAGTGCATAAACGGAACGCGGCTTCTCAGAGTAGATGTCTGAGCAATGGCGGCAAAGTCATGAGCTTCCTGAACGGAGTTTGAGCAAAGCATTGCAAAACCGGTCTGGCGGCAGGACATAACGTCAGTATGGTCGCCGAAGATGGACAAAGCATGATAAGCCAAAGAACGGGCAGCAACATGCATAACAAACGGAGAGAGTTCGCCGGCAATTTTATACATGTTCGGAATCATCAACAGCAAACCTTGAGATGCGGTGAAGGTTGTTGTCAAAGCACCAGCCTGTACGGAACCGTGGCAAGCACCTGCGGCACCGGCTTCAGACTGCATTTCCTGAACTTCAGGAACAACGCCCCAAAGGTTCTTTTGTTTGGCGGCAGACCACGCATCAGCCCATTCGCCCATCGGAGATGACGGGGTAATCGGGTAGATAACGCAGACTTCGTTCATGCGGTGGGCAACAGAAGCGGCAGCTTCGTTACCGTCCATCATTTTCATCTTTACATCTGACATTTACATATCCTTGTTAAAGTTAATAAAAAAAGCCCTCAGATTAGACTGTTTTATGCCTGATCTGCCGGCTTTCGGTTTTAAATAGAATCTTTCTCGCCGTTTTATAGCATGTTCTTTTTTTAAAGACCAGCGAAAAATTATTCCCATCAACCGTTAAAACAGAATCAATGTAATGTTTGCGAAAGCTGCCGGTAATTTGTTGATTGACAAATTTGACGAAAAGATATAGCGTCTTTTTATTCGTACGTTATTATTGTGCGGTTGAGATAAAAGTGAGTATTATTAACATAAAAACAAGATAGTTATGAGACTTAAAAATTTAGCTTTTTTAGCTCACAAGCCAGATTTTTCGTTTCGTTCTGATGCTTGCGATTTTACGTCCCTTTTTACGGAATGGGAGCGAATTTTGCAGCATTCTCACGAATATCTGGCAAAAGATCTCGGTATTGAAGAATGGCATCTTCTGAGTATTGAGAATGTTCAGGAATATAATCTGCTTCAGCAGAGATGTGAAAATTTTCGGACTTATATTTTTGAACAAAGCCGAGCCATTCGCGGTTTTTTGGTTTTGGCTGATTTAGCTCCGAAGGAAACCGAGCGTTTTTTTGCAGGAAAAGAAGACTGGGTAATCTCCCGGAATTTTCAACTCTTTGTATATGCTGTTTTAGCTGTTCGGGAATATCGTTTTAACGTTGGGCAGTTAATCAGGCTTTGCGAGATGTATGCTGCTCCGCTGGGAAAATATATTTTTCCGGTAGCCGTGAAAAATTTGAACAAAAGAGAAGTTGTTAAATGGCTGGTTGCTAATTTTCATCGTTGTCCGAAAGATCAGGAACAGGCGTTTCGAAAAGAGGTTGTCCGATATTTCGGAACGATTGATACCTCTTCCGTTCAAGGGGTGTTGTATCGGCTTTGTGCCAAATCTGCCGAGGAAATCGGATCTTCCGTTATTCATCTGGCATTGGTTGGTTTGATTTTTGCGATGGTTCTTCCGCCGATGCTTCCTGCCGAGTGGCATTGTGCTGTGTTGGGGACAATTTATTTCGGGCTGTGGGCTTTGCTTCGAAAAATGGTGTCTGATTAAACTATGGTTGCTTGGAAAAAGGTGCCGGTTCTTGAATGAACCCGCACCTTTTTTGTGTAAATTTGCCTGTTTAAAGTTGTGGTAAAACAGATTTGGGCTATATTTGTCATGTTAAATGTCATGTTTTTAATTTAGGAGACGATTATGAAAAAATTGTTATCTTTCTTTGTTGCTGCCGGTGTTTTGAGTGCTGCTAATGTTATGGCTGCGGATATTGATTTGGTTTCTGCTGCTCAGAAGGCTCAAAATGCTATTGATGCCAAAACTCAAAAAGTAGAAGACGCAAAATCCGAAGCAACGAAAAAGTGGGAAGCTAAAAAGGCTGAACAGGAAAAAGCAAAAGCAGAGAAAAAAGCTGCCCGTGATGCTAAAAGAGCCGAACAGAAAAAAGCTTTGGAAGAAACCAAAGGCAGCCTGAATAATCTGAAAAACGCATTAAGCAAATAGTTGGGCGAAGGACTAAAAATGAAACTTGTTTATGGAATTTTGTTTTTGGCAGTTTTGAGCGTTTCCGGCTGTAGTGATTTATCAACGCTGCTGCCGAGCAGTGACAAAACTCCGGTTACAACGCAGGGACGCCTTAACTCCTGTATGTTGACGGAAGCCCATAATCGTTTGAATGCAGGAACTTTATTTGTTTCAGGTATCAGAGAAACAGCCAGAGATATTGCTTCCGGGTGTATTAAAAAGTTAGCTTTGGAATCAGCCGGTTTGGATACTCAGGCGGTTACAAATGCGACCAATATTCTTAATTCGTTAAAAACAGCCCAGTAGGGTAATGTTAACTAAAAACAATCCTTCTTTGTGATATAAGAGGGATTGTTTTTATATGGACTTTTGTGAAAAACAAACCGAGTTGTGAAGCAATGGGATTGGGCTCGTTATACTTTGCCGCCACTATGCTCATTTGCTTTCAGCTTACCGGCGTTCTTCCGCCCGCCTTTCGCTTGTGGTGAACCCACTTGTTCGTGTCTTCAAATCCGTTACCACTTTCAATAACAAAAAAAATCCCTTATAGGGATTTTTTTTATGGAGCGGGCAATGGGATTTCGCAATAACAAGTTATTGCTTGTCGCTTTGGTATCTAAGCTCATATTCACAATTGTCATTGCTCTATTCGCTAAGATATTCCAAAGGCTTTGCAGATAAAATCAACCATTACTTTGGTTGATTTTCCTTAGCAGCCCCTTTCTGGTTCAAATCCTTTATCTCTTTCAATAACTTAAAAGCCCCCATAAAGGAGGCTTTTAAGTTATTGGAGCGGGCAATGGGATTTGAACCCACGACTTCAACCTTGGGAAGGTCGCACTCTACCACTGAGTTATACCCGCGACGTTTGTTAATATAAATGTTTTATGTTTTTTAGCAATAAAAAATTTCATTTTTTTATTTGAATGTTGGTTCGATGTGGATAACAACACGGCGGTTTTTAGCCCGATTTTGAGGGATTGGTTCACCGTAAGGATCTCTGTTCGGATATTTTGGCGTAACGTCGTAAAAACCGGCTACTCTCAATCTGACACGCGGAATTCCTCTTTCTTCCAAAAATCTGGCCACGGCAGATGCTCGTGCCGAAGAAAGTTCCCAGTTGGACGGATATTGTTCACTGGAGAATTTTTCGTCACTGGTATGGCCTTCAACACTGAAGTTGAAAGTTTTATACCGGTCTGACATTAATGTTGCCGCTAATCGTTTTAATGCCGGAACAGCTTTGGGACGGATATTGGCCGAGCCGTATTCAAAAAACGTATCGCCGTCAAATTCAAGGACTATTCCTTGTGTATCGGAGCCTAAGGATACTTTATCGGAGACATCCATTGACTGAATGTCATCGGAAAGTTCTACCATCATCATTTCTATCGGACGTTGTGCGGTTGTTTTTCCGACGCCTTCGTTTAATCCTGCCTGAATTTGTTCAAATTTTGCCAAGTCGGTTTTTGAAACAGACAGCATCATGACAAAAAAGCACAGGAGCAGGGTAACCATGTCCCCATAGGTGGACATCCAGTCTTCGTCGATTTTCTCGTCCGGCTTTTTTTTCATCAGCCTTTCTCCTAGTTTTCACTGTTTGAAGAGGTTAAGTCCCGGTCAATCAGGAATTGTTCGCTGACGTCGACAAAGGAGTTGATTTTATCTTGAATATAGCGAGGGCTTTTGCGTTCGGCCAACAAAACCAGTCCTTCCATTTGTAAGCTGTTTTTGAAGGTGGTTACATCATAGCGGGCCGACATTTTTGTTGCCAGTGGAATAAGAATTAGACGGGCAAGGATGATACCGTAAAAGGTTGTAATCAAAGCCACGGCCATACTCGGGCCGATAGCCGACGGATCGCCGCCCATGTTGCTTAACATGATGACCAAGCCAATCAGAGTACCCATCATACCGAAAGCAGGGGCATCGCCGCCCATTTTTTTCAGGGCATCAATATATTTTTTATTGCGATCGGCTTGAGATTCAAGCATGTGTTCCAGAATTTGCTTGATTTCGGCTCCGGTATATCCGGTAACGACCAGGTCTGCTCCGTAAGCCAAGAAAGGGTTTTCGTCTCTTACATCATCAGTAATTTCGTTTTCCAGTCCCTGAAGGCCGTTTTTCTGGATGATATAAGCCCAACGGACAATGCGGCCGACTTCATCTTTTAAAGACATTTCCGAATCTTTGTGGCGTTTAAATGCCGCACCGAGAAGTTTTAATGCTTTGACGGCAACTTTTGCTTCGTAGGAAATAAACAGGGTAACGAAAGTTCCTCCGACAACTACCAATATGCTTGGAATATCATAGAAAGCCAAAGGTTTGTCGGTTGCACTGACGATGGAACCGATTACCACGCAAAAACCTGCGATAAAAGCTATTATGCTGCCCATTGACATTGTTTAACAGTCCTTTTTTTGTTAATAATCCGATGACATATCTCTATTACAGAGAGGTTAATAATTTGCAAATGTTTATTTTTTGCCGGCTTTGACATAAGCAATATTGGCGTGTTCTTCGCAATAAGTTTGTCCGATTTTTATTTTCTTTCCGCAGAAGTGAAAATTTTCGTCTTTCGGGTCGCCTATCGGCCAGCGGCAAGTATGGTTGTCTAAATCAGTCAGCATAACTTTATGATGTTTTTTCGGATGTTCAACCTTAGAGCTGCTGCGGATGATTTCAATTCTTTCCTCTTTTAATTCCGGAATTTCGGTTTCGATTTCCGGTTTTGGAGTTTTTTCTTCTTTGACGGGTTTTTCCGGTTTGGTTTTCTTTATGGCTTTTTCTTCTTTTACGGTCTCGCTTTTTTCTTTAACTGGTTCGTCTTTCTTTTTAATCGGAGAAGGGCGGCCGGACAAACCCAGACGGTGAACTTTTCCGACGATTGAGTTCTTTGACACACCGAGCCGTTTGCCGATTTCGCCGGTAGTTAAACCTTCGTGCCACATTTTTCTGAGGTCTTCGACCATTTCGTCCGTCCAAGCCATATTTATATCTCCCTCGCTAGAACATTAAAACACTTAGCTTGATATTATGGTAATATTTTCCCCGAGTCTAGTTTTATTAGCATTTTATCACTTTTTTTTTACTTTTTTATATATTATATTGTGGTTAGTTTATTTTTTGGGAGGTTGTTATGCGTCGTATCCAGTTAAAAACGTTAACCGCTTTAAGTGTTATTTTGCTGTCTTTTCCGGTTCAGGCCGACGATAAGAGTATTGTAGTCGATAATGACAAAACAGTGGATATGGCAATTAGTATTTACAACAATAATCTCGCCTTTGTGAAGGATACGAGAGAAGTCAAGCTGGATAAAGGTTATAACCGGACGGCGTTTGTCGGGGTGGCGAGCCAGATAAGACCGGAAACGGCAATGCTGTTTGGAAACGGAATTAAAGTTATTGAGCAGAATTATGATTATAACCTGTTGACACCGCAGAATATTTTAGCGGAATCTGTCGGCAAAACGGTTAAAACGGCTTTATATAATGAGAAAACCGGAGAAACCGTGTTTGATACGGCAAAAATTATCGAGAGCAATTACGGAGCTCCGATTTTGCAGTTCAGTTACGGAATTGAGACTAATTTCCCGGGAAGAATCATTTATGAAAGCCTGCCGCAGAACTTGAGAGCCAAACCAACTCTTGTGGTCGATTTGGAAAATGACAAACAGGCTTCAAAAAAGCTGGAACTGGCTTATCTGACTAACGGCATGAGTTGGAAAGCCGATTATATTGCCGATATTACGGCGGACGATACGCTCAGCATTAACGGCTGGATTACGTTGAAAAACGAGTCCGGCGTGGATTACAAAGATGCCAGAGTTCAGGTTATTGCCGGCAATATTAATCAGGTCAGCACCGTTTCGGCAATGCCGAGAATGATGAAAGCCATGGGGCGGATGGCAATGAATGTTAATTATGACGCCGTAGAAACAGCATCGGTTACACAGGAGAGTTTTGCGGATTATTATCTTTATAATCTGCCGGTTAGAACGTCCATTAACAACAACCAGTCCAAACAAGTCAGTTTAATTACCAAAGAGAATGTTAAGTTTGAACGGGAATATAAGTTGGTTTCTCCGTTGTATTTGGGATTGGGCGTGGGCGAAAGCGACTTTGAAAAGCAAAATCCGGACGTCGTTTTCAAAATTGAAAATAAGGCGGCTTCCAATTTGGGAATTCCGATGCCTCAGGGAATTATGAGATTTTATGAAAACGACAGTAAGGGAAGCCTGTTGTTTGCCGGAGAAAGCAATGTTCAGCAGACGGCGGTCGGAGAACAGATGAAACTGACAACGGGGCGGTCTTTTGATATTTTTGCCAAGGGAAAAGTAGCCAATGTTAAGTCTATTGCCAAAGATTTGACCGAGGCTGAAGCCGAGATTACTTTTAACAATGCCAAAAGCGAGGCCGTAACCGTTGTGTTTGAACAGAACTTCGGCGGCGGCTGGGAAATTGTTTCCGAGAGTATCAAAGGGGTTAAGAAATCCGCCCATGCCATGGAATGGAAGGTTAATATTCCGGCTAAAGGGAAAACGGTGTTGACGTATAAAGTCAGATTGATGAAAAAATAAATGAAACGGACTTTTGCCAAGATATTCTTTATGTTTTTCTGCGGTTTTGCCGCACTTCCGCTGTGTGCGGCGGAAAGGGATTATTCTGATTATTTTCAGATTGATTTGGATATGAAACTGCCGACATTGGCCGAACTGCAGAAAAAATATGTCATTAACCAAAATTATGACCGGAAGTATGAATTTTACTGGAATATCGGCAATGTGTTCGACAATGTGTTTCGGGCGACGATAAGCACTTACGGGATGAACGAAAAGCGTCTGAAAAATGAAAACGAAGAAGCGTTGATTGAGATGCTGAAGGGTATTCCTCCCGAATATTATCAATATATCGGCCCTTATCTGCATACGGTTCCGAATATTTCGGAAAAAGTTTTGAATATGCCGGGGATTAAGGAAACCAAAAACCAATTTCCGACACGAATCGCACCGCAGTTGGCAGATATTGAAGATTTGGAGTTTTTGTCCCCTTATTTGTATTTTGTGTTGATGCCGGAAGCTTGGCCGGAGTATCATGAAACGACAGAACGTCCGGCTGTGCCGATTAAGAAAAAGCCGAAGGTTGAGCATGATGAAAAGTTTTATTCCCGAATTAAAGAGCTGGTTCCGGTAGATGAGTTTCTGCCTGATGCCCAAAAGCCGAAAACGGGAATGAGCGATTTGCGAACAATTGAGCCGACGAAGGACAGTCCGCTGACATCGGCTGATGTTAAAGCCTTTATGGCAACACTGGATAAGGTTTATGCGTTCGGAAAACATAATTATAATGTTTCGAAGATTTATGATGCCGGTTTTCTGTTGGATGTGTGGGAGCAGGAACACGGCAGCAAGCTGGCTTTCAATATGCTTAAAGATGTGGTTAATCCTTGTCAGCGTTTGGTTCAGAAAATACGGATTGCCGGACTGGAAAGAGAATTTCGGCTGAGTATTGCTGAGCAGGGGTTTGATGTGAAAGGCTGGGCGTATACCTGCGACAAAACAATAAAAGCTTTTCGGGTTTCCAATATTTCCAGAGCGACGGTTGCCACTATCAAAGCTTATGAAAAAGGACTTTACGACAGTTATTTTGACCAAATGGGCGATAAAAAAGCAGAGATGCAATATCAAGCAATGCAAAGTCTGGTCGAGATGAACAGGGCTCCGTTGGAGGATGTTTTGGAAGTTCGTAAGAATCGGGAAGAACTGCGGCAAAAACTGAATTCCATGAAGAATCGGATTATTGCTGTCCCCGTTGGCTCCTAGCTATATGTTTTTACACGATTTTTTAATTTTTTTGTTGCATTTCTTTTTGAGAGTGGATATAACACTTCTCAACCAAATGGGGTTTAATTTTAAATAAGGTATAAAACAAATGGCACGCGTTACAGTAGAAGATTGTGTTGATAAAATTCCTAACCGTTATGAACTGCTTATGGTAGCTGCTCAGAGAGCTAAAGACATTGCTTCCGGAGCTCCTATTACCGTATCTAAAGACAATGACAAAAATCCGGTTATCGCTCTTCGCGAAATTGCCGATGAAACCGTCAGCATTGAAGAATTGCAGAAATCTCTGGTTATGGGATTGCAGAAATATGTTGAAGTTGAAGAGCCTGAAGAGGAAGAACTCGAAATTATGGCCGCCGAAAAAGAATTGGCTGATTTGGACGAGCAGTTCTCAGGTTTGTTGCTTGACAGCGAAATGAGCGACACAATGCAGGTTCATGACGATGATGACAATTTGGAACTTGATGTTGAAGGCGTTGACGCTGATTCTGACGCTTCTTTTGACGATGAAGAAGATATCCAGTTCGACGACGGCTTCGATATGGGTGATGACATGGATGATTTTGAAGAATAATCTCCGTTATATGTTGTTTGGAAAAACCCGGATTTAATCCGGGTTTTTTTGTGTTTTTAACTAAATTGAAACAACTGTTCTTGTATTTTCATAACTAATATAATATTCTGGCAATATGTGAATTTTGGAAAAGAGAGTTGTGGTATAAAAGATGTTAAGACAATATGAGTTGGTTGATTTAGTTAAGTCTTATGATCCGGATGCCGATGAAGACGCATTAAACAGGGCGTATGTGTTCGCCATGAAAAAACATGGTGCCCAACTGAGGGCTTCCGGAGACCCTTATTACTCTCATCCGGTGGAAGTGGCCGGTATTCTTACCAAATTTAAACTGGATTCATCTTCTATTATTGCCGGGCTTTTACACGATACGGTGGAAGATACGGATACGACGGTTGAAGAGGTTAAAAGCCTGTTCGGCGAGCAAGTGGCACAGATTGTTGACGGTTTGACAAAGCTGGCGATGATTGAGCAGAAATCCGCCAATAACAAGCAGGCGGAAAACTTCCGCAAGTTATTGCTGGCAATGTCCGAAGATATCCGCGTTTTGCTTATTAAACTGGCTGACCGGCTGCACAATATGCGGACGCTGCATTTCTGCAAGCCGGAGAAACGGGCTCGCATTGCCCGAGAAACTTTGGATATTTATGCTCCGTTGGCCGAACGTATCGGTATGCAGGAAGTTAAAAGCGAGTTGGAAGAAATCGCCTTTGCGGAATTGCACAAAGATGCCCATGATTCCATTGTTGCCCGTTTGAACTTTTTGCGGGAGCAGGGCAGCAATATTGTTCCGAAAATTATTTCTCAACTGCAAAAAGATATGGAAGACAACGGAATTAAGGCTTCCGTGAGCGGCCGGGAAAAAACACCTTATTCAATTTGGCGGAAGATGCAGCAAAAGAATGCTTCTTTCGAACAATTGTCCGATATTATGGCTTTTCGTATTACCGTTGACGATATTGCCACCTGTTATCAGGCGTTGGGTATCGTTCACAGCAAGTATCACATGGTGCCGCGGCGGTTCAAAGATTACATCTCTACGCCGAAACCGAACGGTTACAAGTCTATTCATACCGGTGTTATCGGTCCGGAAAATACGCGTATCGAAATTCAAATCCGGACTTATGAAATGCATGAAATTGCCGAAAAAGGCGTGGCTGCACACTGGGCTTACAAACAGGGTCAGAAAGCTGAGGGTAAAAACTTCCGCTGGATAAGAGAACTGCTGGAGATTTTGGAACAGGCCTCAAATCCGGAAGAGTTTTTGGAAAACACCAAGCTGGAAATGTATAACGACCAGGTGTTTTGTTTTACGCCGAAGGGAGATTTAATCGGGCTTCCGGTTAATTCAACACCGGTCGATTTTGCTTATGCGGTGCATTCTTCTGTCGGCGACAGCTGTGTCGGAGCCAAAATTAACGGAGAAATCCGTCCGCTGCGGACTGTTTTGCAGAACGGGGATCAGGTGGAGATTTTAACTTCCAAAGCCCAACACCCGTCGACGGAATGGGAACGTTTTGTGGTTACCGGAAAAGCCAAAGCCGCTATCCGCCGTTATGTTCGGGCTTATAAACGTGAGCAGTTTATTACGTTGGGACAGGAAATTCTGGAGCGTTTGTTTAAGGGCGAAAATCTGGAGTTTTCGGAAAAAGGTTTGGTTAATGTTTTACAAAATTTTGAAGCGGAATCCATTGATGATATTTATGCCAAAGTCGGTGAGGGACTGGTTACCGGCTGGGATGTTCTGAAAGCGGTTTATCCGGGATATAAACAATCCAAGCTGGAGAAAGTGGTTAAATCCATTAAAGTTCCGAGTTTCAAAAAAGTCATTAAGAAAGAGCGAAAAGGCGAACCGCTGAAAATTAAAGGCCTGATACCGGGAATGGCCGTTCATTTTGCCGGCTGCTGCCATCCGCTTCCGGGAGACCGTATTGTCGGTATTGTTACTACCGGAAAAGGTGTGGCTGTTCATACGATTGACTGCAAATCTTTGGAAAAATATGCTGATGAACCGGAACGCTGGCTGGATATTGCCTGGGGAGAAGATGCCGAAAGCGATATGCACACCGGACGTTTGAAAATTATGTTGAGCAATGAACCGGGATCTTTAGGTGAGTTGTCTAATCTGGTTGCCCGCAACAACGGTAATATTTCCAACTTGAATATTGTATACAGAACGGTTAGTTATTTTGAATTGTTGGTTGATATTGAAGTGAAGGATTTGAAACATCTTACGGATATTATCGCGGCTCTTAAAGCCAGTAAGGTTGTCTCTTATGTTTCTCGGGCGACGCAATAATTTATTTTATATGTTTTGATATTTGGAGACGATATTGTTTAAAAGAAGAAAAAAACAGCCGTTGTTTCGCCGGCTTTTGAATTTAATCTGGCCTAAGAACGGTTGGAAGCGGGCGTCCAAATATATTCTTTTGAGATTAAACAGATTAAAGGGAACTCCTCGGGAAATTGCCGCAGGAGTTGCCTGCGGCGTGGCGATTTCTTTTACGCCTTTTGTCGGTTTTCATTTTGTTTTGGCGGCAATTACGGCGTGGTTCGTCCGCGGCAATATTTTGGCCAGTGCTTTGGGAACGGCGGCGGGAAACCCGTGGACGTTTCCGTTTATCTGGGTTTCCGTCTTGTATACCGGGCGGTTTGTTTTGGGCGGGTCTTATGAAGATGGCGGAAAAGTGCATTTTATCGAAATTTTTCAGGAATCCATGCACGCATTAATGACGTTTGATTTCCGGGTTTTTGTGTCGGACGTTTGGCCAATTCTTTGGCCGATGATGGTCGGCTGCATTCCGTTTTATTTTGCGTCTTGGTTTATTTCGTATTATCTGGTTAAAAAGGCATTGGATAAGGTATCTGCCGGAAGGAAGCCCCTTTCCGGGAAAAAGGGTGAGGCAAAATGATTTTAGGTATCGGAAATGATTTATCTAATATTCAACGAATAGAGAAATCTCTGCAGAAGTTCGGAGAACGTTTTGTTGAACGGACGTTTTCGGAAGCGGAAAAAAAGGAGATGGCTTTTCGAAAAAATATTTCGTTTCGGGAATATGCGTGCAGTGCCGCCAAACGTTTTGCCGCCAAGGAAGCTTGTTCCAAGGCTTTGGGAACAGGGTTTCGAAACGGGGTGTTTATGCGGGATATTGAAATCACGCATCAGGCAAGTGGACAGCCGGTGTTGACACTTTATAACGGTGCTCTCAGGCGATTGGAAATGTTGAGCGGAGGAAAAAAAGTCCGCCTTCATGTAACGATGACGGATGATTATCCGTGGGCTCAGGCTTTTGTGATTTTTGAAGTTTTGCCGTGAAATTTATTTTTTAATTCAATTATCGGATTTTATGGTTGATATAAAAAAAATAATGTTTAGTATGTGTTTGAATTATTTTAGAAAAAAACACGGATAAATGTTTTTTTCCAATGTAATGTTTGTTGATTGTTTATTTAGAAAGAAGAAATGCAGATGGAAAAAGAAGAGAGTTTGGTTGATACTGTCAAAACATTGGTTTATGCAATTATCATTGCTATTTTAATCAGGACATTTTTGTTTGAACCTTTTAAAATTCCTTCAGGTTCAATGTATCCGACCCTTTATGTGGGGGATTATCTTTTTGTTTCCAAATATACTTACGGTTATTCCAAACATTCCATGCCGTTCAGCCTGCCGTTGTTTGACGGTCGTGTTTGGGCAGACGAGCCAAAACGGGGCGATGTGATTGTATTTAAATTCCCTCAGGATAACAAAACCGATTATATTAAAAGAATTATCGGCTTGCCGGGAGATACCGTGAAATTGGAAAAAGGGCGTTTATATATAAACGGGCAGCTTGTTGAACGCAAGGCTATGGAAGATTTTGTCCTTCGTGATCAGGCCGGAAATGCGGAACGTTTCCGCCAATATGTGGAGGTTCTTCCGGAAGGAGTTGAACATAAGATTTTGGAAGTTTCCGATCATGAAAAGGAAGATAATGTTCCGGAACTGACGGTGCCGCAAGGAAGTTATTTTGTGATGGGAGATAACCGGGATAAGTCAGATGACAGCCGGGTAAATGTCGGTTTTGTTCCTTTTGAAAATCTGGTCGGAAAAGCTCGCGTTTTATTCTTTTCCCACAATAACGACGGAGCTTGGTATAAGCCTTGGAGCTGGCCTAAAAAGGTTCGTTGGGAGCGGTTGTTTAATAAAATTCGTTAAGGTATTCCGATGATGAAAATAGAAAATCTGGAAGAAATCTTAGGATATTCATTTAAAAATAAGCATTTGCTGCAACAGGCCGTAACGCACAGCAGCCATACTTCCAAGCTGACGGAAAATTATGAACGTTTGGAGTTTTTGGGAGACAGGGTTTTGGGCGTGGCAATCGCCAGCTTGTTGTATAAGATGTTTCCGACGGAGCCGGAAGGAAGTTTGTCGCAGCGGCATACCGGTTTGGTTTGTAAGGAAACCGTTGCGGAAGTTGCTTTGACGCTTAGTCTTGACAAGTATATGATTGTAGCAAATGAGGAAATCAGAGAAAATGAGAATGTCTTGTGTGATGTTTGCGAGGCGGTTATTGGAGCCATCTTTATTGATGCAGGTTGTGATGTGGCTGTTAATTTTGTGAACAATCATTGGAAAGAACTGATTGACAAGAATGTTGCCCCGCCGAAAGACGCTAAGACGCTTTTGCAGGAAGTTGCCCACAGCCGCGGTTTGGGTAATCCGGTTTATAAACTTATCCGCCGGGAAGGCAGCGAGCATGAGCCGGTGTTTTTTATGACAGTCAGTTTGAACGGAGTTGCCGAACAGGAAGGCGAAGGACGCAACAAAAAATTGGCAGAACAGGGAGCGGCGGCTAAAATGCTGGATTTTTTAGGGGAGCATCATGGCTGAGGAACAGACCAGATGCGGCTTTGTGGCGTTAATCGGGGCTCCGAATGCCGGAAAATCCACGATTACAAATAATTTTGTCGGTTCCAAGGTTTCCATTGTTTCTCCGAAAGTTCAGACAACACGCACCTTGGTTAAGGGAATAGGCATTTTTGAAAATACACAAATTGTTTTTCTGGATACGCCGGGAATTTTTAAACCCAAACGCCGTTTGGACAGGGCGATGGTCGCTTCGGCATGGAGCGGCGTGGGCGATGCGGATATTACCGTTTTGGTGGTGGATGCCAAACGCGGATTTGATGACGAGACCCAATCTATTGTTGCCAAGCTGAATAAAAATAAAATTGAAGCGGTTCTGGTTTTAAATAAGGTTGATTTGGTGCAGAAGGAAAAGCTTTTGGAATTGAGTGCCAAAATCAATGCCGCGAGAAAGTTTAAGGAAACTTTTATGGTTTCGGCTTTAACCGGTCAGCATATTGAAGATTTTTACAAATATTTGGCGGATAATCTCCCGGTCAGTCCGTGGTTTTATCCGGAAGAGCAGATTTCTGACATGCCGTTGAAACTTCTGGTGGCTGAAATTGTGAGGGAAAAACTGTTTTTGTTTTTACGGCAGGAATTGCCTTATGCCCTGACGGTTGAACCGGAATTGTGGGAAAGGCGGGAAGACGGCTCGGTTCGGGCGGAGATGACAATCTATGTGGAGCGGGACAGCCAGAAGATTATCGTTTTGGGCAGGGGCGGTTCCAGGATTAAGCGTATCGGCCAATCTGCCCGCAAAGAGATTGAGGAACTTTTGGAAGAAAGGGTTCATCTGTTTTTGTTTGTGAAAGTTCGGGAAAACTGGATTGACGACCCGGCTCGTTATTCCGATTGGGGATTGAATTTTAACGCTTAATGTTGTTTTCAACGGATAAATAAAAAGGCTTACCGGAAAGGTAAGCCTTTTTTAGTGTTTTTTTCCTCCTTTAGAAATTCATAGCATTGGTTAGAGCTGTTATTTCTTTGTCAAAGTCAGATTTTGTTGATGTAAATCTGGAATCTGTTTTGCTAACATGAGTTACACCTGTCAGTTTGTATCCGGTTGAACAACGATCGCATTGTTTTCCTTTCAGATAGTCATTGTTGTTAGGATGAGCCGGGTCATTGACGGAACTATTGACAGTGCCATGTGTCCAGCAGGCTAAATCTCGGTTAATCTTGGATGAAGAGTGTCCACCGGTCATGTGTGAGCAGATAGAAGCACCGTCGGAGGATGAAACAGCTAAGGAAGGCATTAAGTACAATCCGTCGTCTTCTGCACCGTTATAGCCGGTTTGTCCCGGAGTTTCAATGTAGAACGGGGCATTAGCTACGGTTTTGTATAACCATACTTCCGGATTGCTTCCTCCCGCACCGAAAATTTTGTAGGAAGTATTTGTTTGTTTTGCATATATTTTAGCAGTTGTTGAAGCTAAGTTAAATCTGGCATCTTCAAAAATATGTCTGTCTGCTTCAATATACAACTTAGAACTTCCGTTCATCGTCGGCCCTCTTGTGGAAGAAAAGACGCCATAGTTGCTGTTGGCATAAGCATCTGTTACAAGAGTGTTCTTTTGTTTAATAATAAACTTGGAGCTATCGTTTAAGGTTAATGCTCCGGATCCATATACCCCGATTTCGGAAGATTGTATCCTCAGTGTTGCATTGTTATTCAAGGTTACTTGGCCGCTAAGAATCCCTCCTTGGGCATTGAGGATACTGTTTCCGTTCATTGACAAAGCATCACCGGTCATTGAACTGCCCAAGCTTACGGCAATCGTTTGTCCTTTAAAGTTGATAACACTGTCATCATACATAGCAATTGGTAGTTCATATGCCAATGAAAGCTTTTTGTTTCCCTTAACAGTCATCTTTGATGTTCCTCTCATTGTGAGTTTACCAAATGAGTGTCCTGAATATCCGGTAGTTTGGAACAACTTAGAATAAGAGCCTGTCGGGGAATTAAATGTCAGTATGGCATTATCCGTCATGTCTACTGTTGCACTATCAAAGCTATAGTAACTTCCCCCGTCTGTATAGGTGATGTCCAGAGAAGCGTCTTTTCCGATTGACATATTTCCTTTTAACATTAAGTAGGTAGATGAGTTTGCCGCATAGTAATTTGAACCGTCAGTTGATTTCATGACATTTTTGAATCTAAAGGAGTTTTTGCCTTGTAATGTGATTTTACCGGTGGTGGCGTTAATTATGGTTAAGCCTTTTCCATCGGCAGCGGACATATCTCCGTATAAATCCATATTTTTGAAAATAAGGTTTTCTTTTGCACCGACTTCAAGTAAAGTAGGCGTATCAGATGCCGGAACAACCCACTTTCCTGCTACGTCAGATTTAATTTCCAAGGTTAAATCCGCTAACATGGAATTATGTTCCAAAGTAATGGCATCTCCGATAGCAGAAGTAAAGTCCCATTTAATTTTGGAGAATTTATCGGTAGCAGAATCGGTTGCGTCGGAATATTTGCCGTTAAAGAAGCCTTTACCAACCAAGTTTTGTCCTTTTGGCAAAGTGATTTGGTTTTCAGCACAGTTCAGTGTTCCCCAAACCAGAATATTACCGGTAATGTTGGCGTTTTTGGTAGTAGTTACCAGTTCCGAACAGGTTTTAACCACGGCAGCGACACCATCCCAAAGAGCACAGGTGTTTTCATTTGTTTTATAATAAGGTGCCTCACAGTTAACATCTTTCGGTTTACAACTTGAGTAATAGGTTGTTCCGTTAATGGAGCAGGATTTAGCTCCTGCGTCAGGTGCCGTGTCGGAACAGGTAGACCAGGAAGCAGGGCATTTACAAGAAGCGTATTTTGCCGTGCCGCCGATGGTGCAGGCTCCGCCCACACCTTCCTGATTGGTGCCGCAAGTTACCCAGCTGTCGTTACATTTACAGCTTTCATATTTGGTAACACCGTTAAGCGTACAGGATTTTCCGTTTCCGACTTCGTTGTTTGCA